>JAIQFA010000024.1 GCA_020073525.1 Terriglobia bacterium | reverse complement strand
GATACACCATCAAGGAAACCTGGGATGTACTAGGCATGCGCGCGACCCGCAGCGATGACACTGTGCTGGAGAATGCGTTTATTCCGGACAGCTATGTCGCCCGGGTCGTGCCTGCTGGGGTAGCGGGAATCGATCCTTTCGTACTCGCGGTCTTTGCCTGGGCGCTGATGGGTTTTGGAAACGTCTACTACGGACTAGCAAAACGCGCGCTGGATCAGAGTATTACCGCCGTGAAGAGCAAAGGCTCACTAGCGCTCTCCCGTTCGATGGCATATCACCCCGAGGTCCAGCACGCCATTGCCGATATGATCATCGAACTTGAATCCATCGGACCGCATCTGGAGACGGTCGCCGAGGACTGGTCGAATGGCGTAGATCACGGCGCTCATTGGCCATCAAAAATCTTTGCGGCCAAATACCGTGCGGTCGAGGGCTCATGGCGTGTCGTGGATCTGGGGCTCGATGTGACCGGCGGCACCGGAATCTTTCGCTCGGCAGGTTACGAGCGATTGATCCGCGATGCGCGTCTGGGCCGGATCCATCCCGCTAATTCCTTCCTCACGCATGAAGTGGTAGCGAAAACCGCACTGGATATCAGCCTGGATCAACAACCCCGCTGGGGCTAGAGAGTTGTCCCCCATATCAGCGCTTGTGAGGGCATTGCCCCTAATTGTCAACTTGGTCAAGCCAGAAGGTGAGACGGCCGTCAGCGTCATAAGCCGGAGTGGTCCCCCGGAAGAGAGGTGATTGTCGGCGTGGGCCCCAGATCCGCCCAACAAGGATCGCATTACCGCTTGGGCCAAGAACTACTGGGAGGCGCTGCATCCTTACGGAGCCGGCGGCGCGTACGTAAACTTCATGATGGAAGGCAAAGACCGCATTCGTGCGACGTACCGAAATAACTACGAGAGGCTGGCCCAGATAAAGGCGAAGTACGATCCAAGTAATTTCTTCCGCGTCAATCAGAATATCCGACCGGAGGCGGGCGCGAAGGGCTCCGTCTGATCAGGCTACCAGCCGATTGAACGGCATCATCCGACGTCAGTCCCCTGCCGAGACGCGGCAAGGGCCGAATTCAGATCAGGGACCACACACTGGGGCAAGGTCACCAAGAGTCGGGTGCCACAGAAGCCTGGCAACCCACTGTTGACCGAAAGTTGACAAAGTTTTTACAGCCAGAGGGATTCATAATCATCCAATCGTGAGGCGCGGGGAAGCGTTTTCGAATTTGAGACTCACAGAAGCGTCACACTTGTTTTCGACACCGGTACTGTGGCGCTTGGGGACTGCCTGCCGACTCTGAGCAGAAATAACAAATGTTGAACACCTCTAGAACGACGCGATATTCGTCTTTGTCCCTGAAAGACGTCGTCTGTCTCTGCGCCGGCCCTTGTGATGACGAGGCATGGGAGGAATTCGTGTTCCGGGTCGGAAAGCCCATTAGCCTCACCATCATGCGCACGGCGTCACTGTGGGGCGAGCCTTCTCGCACTACCGCATGGTCGAGGGCTACAGAGTTGTTACCTGGTCGGCGCACGGGGTCAGTTATGCGCTGGTTTCCCAGGAAGGAAATAGCACGCAACGATCCTGCATGGTTTGCCATTCCGCTATGCGAGACCGCGACCTAAGCCAAACGCCGACTCCTTTACGTGCTGACGGAAATGCTGTTGAGCCCGTCTTGCAGTAACTACTTGTACCCATACAGCAGTCCTGGGCGGGCGGTGTCGACAGAGAGATACCGCATGCCAGGCCTTCGACGAGCTGCATTCCTTCGTTGCGCGTGATCGTCAATAGCATTCTCTTAACACCCGAATTAATTTGCTTCCGCGAAAAGTAAACTCCTCCGTGATCTCGTCATGTCTAGTGAGGGCGATTATGCCTCCCAAGTAACTGCTAATAGAAGGCACTAACAACTCATTACATGTCAGTCCATTGTGATTCGTACAAGTAATGTGGCGAACGGCCTTCGAGCGAGTTGTGTGTCTTGACAACAAGAGAACTGGAGAACAAATAGATGAGCTACAACCTTGGTCAGCAAACAAGAAAGATTGCGCGAGTTCGGAGCCTGTTCGTGGCCGCTCTCGTGCTCGCTTGTGCCTTCGGCACAGTTACCCGTGCGGCGGCCCAGAACGTTACGCCCCCAACCACTCCTGACGCGATTGCAGTACCGGAGGGAAACTCTGCATTCTTGGTCGGCCATGCCTTCGGTACTCAGGGCTATGTTTGCCTGCCCACGGCCACAGGTGACACCTCCTGGACGGTAAACGCCGCCCGTCCCGAAGCTACCCTCTTTACGAATGTTTTCGGACAGCCCGTCCAGATCATCACCCACTTCACCAGCATCGATGCAAACCCCAACGGGAACGCTACCATTCCGGTTTCCCTCAGTGGCAACGCGACGTGGCAGAGTTCCTTCGATACCAGCAAGGTGTGGGCAAAAGCGACGGGACATATCGACGCTGGCTCCGACGCTGCCAGCTGTCCGAACGATGGCGCGATTCAATGCCTACTGTTGGAGTCAATCGGGAACCAACAGGGGCCAACGGGCGATCAGGTGTTGGTTCGCGCCTACGACCAGGACTGGAAGGACATCAGTCATTGAGAACTTCACGGCGCCAATTCCTGCAATCGGCAAGCGCGGCACTAGTTGGCCTGTCGATCAAAGGAGGCCGGCCCGTTGCTGGCACATTCGTGAATGACTCATTCCAGATGGGCCATCAACTGCGCGATCGGAAACGCTTTTCTCAACCCAAGCAGGTCGTGAAGCGCGCGGTCGTGATCATCGGTGGTGGAATTGCGGGTCTGAGCTCTGCGTGGCGATTTCATAAGAATGGTTTCACCGATTTCGTTCTCCTTGAGATGAACGATCAACCCGGCGGAAACTCACGCTGGGGTGAAAACGAAATCACGGCATACCCTTGGGCTGCGCATTATGTTCCAGTACCTGGGCCGAAGACTATCTATGTCCGCGAGCTGTTTGAAGACCTCGGGGTGCTGAAGAACGGTCAATGGGAGGAACGTTATCTTTGCTTCACTCCTCAGGAGCGTTTGTTTCTGTATGGAAGATGGCAAGAAGGAATTGAGCCAGCCATCGGATTGACTCCAGCCGACCGCGATCAGTTCCGAAGACTGGAAGACCGCATCCACGAGTTTCGCGCGACAGGAAAGTTTACGGTGCCCATGGAGATCGGGGTGTCCGATACCACGGCGGACCTGGATCGACTCTCGTTTGCTGACTGGCTCCACGCGCAGCGAATGGACTCTCGCATCGTGAACTGGTACATGAACTACTGCTGCCGCGACGATTATGGCGCAATGACCAACAACACGTCCGCATGGGCAGGAATCCAGTATTTCGCCTCTCGCGAGCCAGAGGAAAAAGGACCTCTAACCTAGCCCGAAGGAAACGGATGGATCGTACGCCGACTCCTTGAACGAGTTGGAAGCTTTGTAAATACCAACCGAATGGTGCACAAGATCCTGCAACGCGGAAAGGGGTTCAGCGTTCTGGCCGGAGACACCGAATATCAAACAGAATTTGTAATCTTCGCCGCACCAACATTCCTGGCGCCGTACTTGATGGAGGGCATGGCTCCACTGTACGATTTCGAATATTCGCCGTGGCTGACCGCCAATCTCACGCTCGAACATTTCCCCGAATCCTACGGTACCGATCCTACTTGGGACAACGTCTTCATGGAATCCCCGACACTCGGTTACGTGGATGCGACCCATCAGAGCCTCCGTTCTCACGTGGACCGCACCGTCTGGACGTTCTACTGGGCTTTGGCCGATGGACTGCCGTCGGAGAACCGGCAGTTGCTGTTGAACCAGGATTGGAACTACTGGAAGGACGCGATTCTTCACGACCTCGAACGCGTGCATCCTGATATCCGCAAGTGCGTATCGCGCATAGACATCATGCGCCTGGGACACGCCATGGCCCGCCCCAAGGTCGGAGCTATCTTCTCCGCCGAACGCCGCAATCTTGCCAAAATGCACGGGCGAATTCTGTTCGCCAATTCGGATCTCAGCGGATTCTCCATCTTCGAGGAAGCGCAATATCGGGGCGTCCATGCGGCGGACAGAGTGTTGAGCCAAGTTGCTGGAACAGAGGCCCGGACACACTGATCGTTCTCCGTCGGGGAGGATCTTCGTTGTTCCGTCGATGCCGAGCTGATTTCAACGTCCTAGCGAGACAGCAGTCGGAACTGGAATCGGTGAAGATTGTTGCGACGAAGTAGTGGTTTCAGACGTCTCCGCGCAGGTTGAAACGCGGTCGATGTCAGGCAACGTGCCGGTTCTCGTGATGCGGTTCGAACAAATTGAACTCTCAGAATATTCCCGCGTCCGGACACGCATTCTGCGCTCAGGCGTACCGGCCTCCGTCAGAAACTGTCTTCAGGTGGACGGAACATCTTAACGAAACGAACATAAGTTTCATCCAACTGCAACTGGGCCTTGCCGTCTTTGAGGACAGTGTAACGGTCGCCATCGTGGACAACCACCCCGCCATCTGCCAGGACCTCATAGGGCATCAAGTCACTGTTCTTCGATTGCCAGCGCCAAACTTCTCGTCCGGTCTCACCTTCGAACGCCGTGACTGTATTGCCGAACGTAACAAACCCCAGCCCCTCTCTACCAAGCATCATGATGTTCTGTTTTCCGGTGCCGGGCACGGGAAATCGGTAATTGACTCCGGGTTCATTTGTGATGCGGTATTGAAAATTCTCAATCTTTGCCGAGCTATCTCCGCGCCAGTACCCCGTTGTCATGCGAACCGCAAAGAAGGTTGCGACTCCTTGCTGCTCGTCAAACGTAATGTCGCCGGTGGGGACAGCCGATCTGATCAGCGTGGTTGCCGCTTCACCATGCGCCCTATTTTCCTCAAGAGTCCGCGTGGACACTGCATGGTTTTCGTAGACTTGGAGAGTCGCTAATTTCTGCACAGCATCGATGTGTACTTTCCCAGGATCGAGGATAGTACCTGGCGAGCACCATCCGGCATCCGCGGTCAGGGTTGATTCGGAATAGACGAAGTGCGAAACATTGTCGAAGTCGCTCATCATTTTGCTGTAGTGAATAGGCGTTGACGTCGAGGTTTCCGTACCCGGCGAGCAAATCAGTTTCCCATTGCGGACCGTGAAATTGCGAACTCGCTCGCGCGAGCCTGGCAGGCTGTAGGAGAAGATCTGACCTCCGGTATGGGCGTCGACTCCGACCAGGTGGACGGAGGTAGCATTGTGGTCTTCCTCGACAAAATACAACGCGCCGGACATGTTGTAAGCAAATTCTCTTCCGCTGAAGCCAGGAGCAGGAATGCGCCAGCGCTCCTGCCCGTTTGAATCAAGGTCGACGAGAGTGGTCGATTGCCCCTCGCCCAGGCGAATGAGAACACCGTTGTAGATATCGCCACAAATCAGGCGCAGTGCCGGCGCTGAACCGTGGTCAGGCCATTGCCAGACCTGCAATCCGCTCTTGCGGATGGCTCGCAAATGCGACGCACTGTTGCCACGGTCTTCATAGAAATAGAAAGGATCAGTTTCTCCCGCAGGATCAGCATCGGGAGCTGAGCCGCCCCACGCACCGGTTGCCCAGAATACAGAGGTAAACTCGCCGTCGATAGGTCGCAGGGTCCATCGGGCTTGGGTCGGAGGCCACCCCTGTAGGTCAGATTCGGAGACAACTTTTATCTGGGCCTCTGCTCCGTCGCCACTTCGCAACACGACATGCCCTCTTGCCTTAGACGTAAGAATGGCATGTACACCATCGATCTGGAGCTCCGCGATGTCGGTATTGCTGACACTCCAGCCGCTAACATCAATCTCTTGCCCATCACGATCAAGCAATTGGAATGTTTGTGACTGTCCTACGGCCAGAGATGCCTGCGCCGGTTCAATAAACGACGAAGCCGGGACCTGAGCAGCAACTGGGAGACACGTCACTAAGATCCAGCAGAACAATATGTTTTGCACGGTCATAGGAGCACTCCGATAACAAATGTTACTGATCTGGCCAGAATGGAATCAATCACCTTAGTGCCACGAACCGCAACAGGAATCATTTCCAGTGCCCTCTTTTTTCTTTGACACCGTGGAACCCCGTCCGGGCTCGAGATTCCACTGGCCCATTGCAGTCGCGCTAGTAACCACGAACTGTTACCGCAGGTTCTTGCGATATTGAGAAACCGAACTTCACACGTCGATCGATAAATCCGTTCCTCTGTCACGTCCCCTTGATGTCCCTGCCGCCGGAAAGGACCCGGATTGGGGTGGCACGGGATTCTTCGATGTGCTGGAAGGCGATAAAGATCTCAGGGATTCAGAAAAATCCGAGAACGCGCCGGATCACGAGAGCAGGCCGTGCTCGCGCAATTTCCGGTACAAATTCCGCTCGCTGATTCCGAGAATCCTGGCCGCGTTTCCCCGGTGACCCTTGCTGGCCTCGATCGCCAATCGGATGTGCGTAAGCTCCGCTTCTTCGAGCGTCGGCAGCGGGGCGTCCTGCGCTAAAGGACCGGCAAGCGGAACAGGCTTCGAATTCCGCAAGGCGGCCGGGAGGTGCTCCGGCAGAACCAGAGATCCCTCACCGAGCACCAGGGCCGCTTCGACCACGTGCAGGAGCTCGCGCACGTTCCCAGGCCAGTTGTGCCGTCGCAGTAGTTGCAGGGCCGCTTCGCTGATCTGTTTGTTAGAGCCAAAGCGCTCGTTAAGCACGGTCGCGAAGTGTTGTGCCAGCAGCTCCACGTCGGCCCCTCGGGCGCGCAGGGGCGGCACCTCCACCGTGATCGTGCTTAGGCGGTAGAACAAGTCCTCGCGGAAAAGGCCCTGCCGCACCATGGATGGCACATCGCGATTGGTCGCGGTCAGAATCCGGACATCCACGCGAATTTCCCGGGTGCTGCCGACATGGCGGAACGTGGAGGTGTCGAGCACGCGCAGCAGCTTGGTCTGGGTCGCTGGGCTCACCTCCCCGATCTCGTCCAGGAAAATCGTTCCGGCGTTGGCGACTTCGAACAATCCGGGCTTGGCGCGGTCCGCTCCGGTGAATGCGCCACGCTCATGGCCGAACAGTTCGCTCTGGAGCAGGCTTTCCTGCAGCGCGGCGCACTCGACCACCACGAACGGCCGCGACCGGCGGGAGCTGCGCGCATGGATCAGCTTGGCTACCCGTTCCTTTCCGGCGCCCGTCTCGCCGGTTATGAGCACGGTCGAATCGCTGGGGGCTACCCGATCGATCAGGCTCAGCAGGCGGCGGAATTCCGGACTGTCGCCGATGAAGGAATTGCCGAGATCGGGGGGAGTCAGACCATGCTCCAGAATATTCGCTCGCTGGCGCAGTGATCGCCGTTCGAGCGCCCTCTGAATGCGAATCTGGAGTTCATCCAGCGGGCAAGGCTTTACCACGTAATCGAAGGCGCCAATGCGGATCGATTCGATTGCGGTATCGATGGAACCGTGTCCGGTCAACATGATGACCTCGGTTGCCGGCGTGGCGGCCTGGATGGCCTTCAGCGTCTCGAGCCCGCCCATACCAGGCAAGCGCAAGTCGAGCAACACGACTTCGGGTTCCGCCGCTGCCACCCGCTGGATTGCCTCTTCACCCGTGCCCACCGCGTCAACTTCGTAGCCGAGACGACTCAGTTCGCCCATCATCACCTGCCGGAATGCTGTATCGTCATCGACCAGAAGGAGGGAGGGAGCCTTCATAGACCGTCCTTCGGTTGCGGACCGGGATCGATGACCGGGATCACGACTTCGAATATAGACCCCTTGCCAGGAGTACTCTCAACCAAGATGTTGCCTCCCCAGCTCCGGACAGCGTTCAGCGACAGGAACAGACCGAGGCCAGTGCCACCCTGGCGGAGGCTGAAAAAGGGCTCAAAGATCTTCTGACGGTATTCCGGGGCAATCCCGCATCCTTCATCGGTGACACAAATGTGCACAGCATCACCGCCTTGAGTGGCAACGACGACCTTACCGCCCGGCTTGGACGCCTGAATCGCGTTGAGCAGAAGATTGACCAGCAGGTTCTGCAACTCGGCCTCGTCAGCCCGGACGTGCAGGGTCGTTGTGAACGGTTGTACGACGACGTCCACGGAGTTGGCGCGGGCCGTCGGATCGACGAGTCTCTGGGCGGCCGCGATGGCGGCATACAGGTCCACGATATCTCCGGCATGCCGCTGTCCGCGCGACAAGCGCAGGAAGTGCTGGGTGATACCGCGGCACCGCAGGATTTGGTCGCGCGCGATCGTCGCATTGTCTCGGATTCTGGCCTGATCCATTTGCCCGCCCTGCCCGGCTGGAGTCTCGCGGAGGATTCCCTCCACGCACATCAGGGTCGTTGCCAGAGGGGTGTTCATCTCGTGCGAAAACCCGGAGGCCAGAACTCCGACCGACGCCAAGCGGTAAGACTCGGCCAGTTTCGCCTCGGCCGCCCGGCGCTCAGAGATGTCGCGCCACACCTCCACTACTTGAACCAACCGCCCCGAGGCGTCGAGAATCGGGGAAGCGTGGATTTCTTCCCAGGCTACCGTGTCGTTGCCGGTTTTGCGCTCGCAGATCCGGACCTGGCGCGCACCCGACCGCAGGCAGGCGAGGGTGGGACAGTCGGACAGGTTGCACGGCCTCGGTCCGATTTCGTAGCAGCAGCAGCCCAGAACCTGCTCGCGCGAGTTGCTGGCTCGCTGCAGAAAGGCGTCGTTGGCGGCCATAATCTTTCGTTCCGCGTCGAGGACGACGATCCCATCATCAATACTGTTGATCACGGTTTCCAGCCGCTCCCGCTGGGTACGCACTTCACCGACCAGACCTGACACCGAGTCGGCCATGGCATTGAACTCGCTTGCCAGCCACGCCAGGGTGTCCGAGCCTTCCGCAGGCACACGACGTTCGAGGTCGCCCTGGGAAATCAGTCGCGCCGTGGTTTCAAAACGCTGCAAGCGGCGCAAGACCGACACCCGGATCACGAGTGCGATAGCCCCCACGATGACGAAGGTCAAGGCGCCCGTGCCAGCAACCATCCAACGCAGGTCCCGCGTCATCGCGGCCCGGACCTCTCCGGCGTTGTAGTCCAGAATCAGGATGCCATTGATCTTCTGGCGGGGATCGTGGCACCGGTGGCACTCCTCGCGGTTGCGAATCGGTACGACGGTCCTCAGAATCGTTCCACCGCGGGTCTCGATCACGCGGCTGGATCCGCGGCGTTCCGGCGGGTCGCGATGGCAGGCCTGACAGGTGGGAGAGTCGATCCGGAAATCATTCCCCGCGGTCCCCGGCTTGCTCGAGTAGCGTTCCACACCACTGCGATCCAACAGTATGAGTTGTTCGACGCTCGACTGTTTACCGAAGCTCTCGATCATTTGCGCCATCAGGGTGCGGTCATTTTCCAGCATCTGGTGCTCGAGCGCGGTGCGGATTAATTCTCCTTCGGCGAGCGCACTGGTGCGCGCTGTCTCGAGAAGGCTTTGAAAGTGATGGACCGAATAGAAGTAGGAGGCGACCGTGCAGGCGACAACCACCGCCGCAGTGACACCCAGCGCGAGGCCAACCGTCATGCTGGCAAAACGCAGCTTCATCATGATGGCAAAGAGATGGCGGGATCATGGCACACGCGCGGATCGCCGTCAACGACTGACGAATTGTCAGGCTCCGCCTGACATTGTGGCAGTCCGGTTGTTTCGCACATCTTCACATCGGCTGAAGGAAAGGAGTTAAGGCGCGGCCAACGTTGGCATAGCACGTGCGATAACAAATGTCGATGGAGGGTTTCTGCCATGGAAATGCTCTTGATGGGTTTGTGCCTTAGCGTATTTGGACTGGCAATCGCGGCGGTTGCGTTTGGCGCGGCCACGCGTTCGAGGTCGTCCGATTCAGCAGTGCATCCCCAGCTTCCGTTGGTCAAGGCGGTTGCCCCGGCCCACTTCTTCTCAGACCGTGCTGCTGCCACGCCAAATGTGCCGCCGGTTGTGCGGCCTCGGCAGGTGCCTATTGAGGTCCTGCTGCTGCAAATCGAAAACCACGTTCGCATGGAGCAGGCTGCCGCGGAATCGTTCCTGGCATCTCCCACGCACGCCCAGTTGCACAGCAAGACAACAACGCCGTTTGTGAACTGAGAGAGGAAGCTCATGACTCATGAACTGCTGAACGGTCTCTCCTCTGCCGAAGTCGAGCGAGTTCTGGCTCTTGGCACCAGGCTGATCGTTCCCAGCGGAACCTCGCTGTTCCAGCTGGGAGACCCAGCTGATCGCCTGTTCCTGACCCAGCGCGGCCGAATCAGGCTTACGCTGCCGATGCAAGTCCGGGGCCGGGAAGAAGATGTTTTCGTGGAAGAAAGATCCCCCGGTCAGACGGTGGGCTGGTCGGCCCTGATTCCGCCCTACCGGTTCACCCTCACCGCCACCGCGTCGCTGCATGAAGCGGAAGTGATCGCCCTGCCGCGGGAGGCGTTGTGCGCGTATTTTGCCGCGAATCCGGCGGTTGGGCACAAAATCGCCCTGAATCTGGCAGTGGTGATTGGACATCGCCTGCAATTGTTCCAAACCATGTGGGTGCGCGAGATGCAGCGTGCCGTGGAAGTACGTTCTGCTTAACCCGAGGAATCGGTCCATGAAATTCGTGATGCTGGCTATCTGGATTCCTGAGTGGTTCCTGCGGCAGGAGGCGCGGTGATGAACGCTGACCAACTCACCCAAGCCGAACCTACGCGCCGCCGCGTAATTGGAATCTTCCTCGGAGGCGGCCTACTCGCCTCTTTTGCTTCTTTCTTCTATCCCGTGCTGCGCTATCTTGTCCCACCGGCGGTGGCAGATCTGGGCGGAGACGAGATCGTCGCCGCCAAGATAACCGAGTTGAAGGCGAATTCTGCCAAGATCTTCCGTTTTGGCAGCCGTCCCGGCCTGTTGATCATGAACGCCGATGGCACTTATCGGGCGCTCTCCGCCACTTGCACCCACCTCGGCTGCACAGTGCAGTATCGCAACGATCTGCGCCAGATCTGGTGTGCCTGCCACAATGGAATCTACGATCTCAACGGCCGCAACGTTTCCGGTCCTCCGCCCAGGCCACTCGATGTATTTGATGTCCACTTGCGCGGCGATGAGATTGTCGTCAGCCGGAAGCGGGAGGCGTGACCTTGTTCGCCGCCGTCCGCCGCTGGCTTGATGAACGCCTGGATTGGGACGACCTCACTGCCCCGCTCCGCCACAAGACCGTCCCCACTCATCGCCTGTCCTATTGGTATTTCCTGGGAGGCATCACCCTTTTTCTCTTCGTAGTCCAGGTGTTGACCGGAATCTTGTTGCTTCTCTATTACCGTCCGGGTGCCAATGAGGCTTTCGAAAGCGTGCAGTACATCATGACCCAGGTGCGGTTTGGCTGGCTGATTCGTTCCATCCACTCCTGGTCAGCCAATCTCATGATTTTTACTGCTTTTGCGCATATGTTCAGCGTGCTGTTTCTCAAGGCCTATCGTAAACCCAGGGAACTGACCTGGGTCAGTGGTGTGCTTCTTCTGTTTCTTGTCATGGGATTTGGGTTCAGCGGCTATCTCTTGCCCTGGAACACGCTGGCCTTCTTTGCCACCAAGGTCGGCACCGAGATTACGGGACAGGTTCCGGTCATCGGCAAGCCTATGATGATTTTTCTCCGCGGTGGCGAAGAGGTGACGGGAGCGACGCTTACCAGGTTCTTTGGGTTCCATGTCGCTGTTCTGCCCGGACTAGCAACCTTGATGATCCTGCTGCACCTGTTGCTCGTGCAACGTCTTGGCATGAGCATTCCCCCGAAACTGGAACTTCAGTGGACCGCGAATCCGGCTGCCAAGCGGGAAATGAAGTTCTTTCCCAACTTCTTGCTGCGGGAACTGATGGCTTGGTACGTGGGTTTGGGAGTGCTGGGCGCATTGGCAGCAGTCTTCCCGTGGAACCTCGGTGTCAAGGCAGATCCTTTTGTGCCTGCCCCAGCCGGAATCAAACCCGAGTGGTACTTCCTGTTCATGTTCCAGACGCTCAAGCTGATCCCGTCCAAAGTGTGGTTCATCGACGGGGAGGTTATGGGTGTACTTGGTTTCGGCCTGGTTGGATTGTTGTGGCTTCTGTTGCCGTTCTTTGAGAGCGACCAACCTTCACGCATGAAAGGGTGGATCACAGGGCTTGCCGTTTTTGCCCTTGCGTACGTGGCAGGTATGAGTGTCTATGGCCATCTTGCGAAATAAGATCCGACCGTTCAGCGCAGTCCGCTATGTCGGGCTGGCTGGCTGCATCCTGCTCGCAACGTGCCTGGGTTACGGGCAAACCACGAACTCTTGTTTGGATTGTCACTCCGCCCTGCCTGATCCTTTGGGAGTCAGCGCGGAGAAGTTCAGCCAGGACATCCATGCGCAAAAGGGTTTGAGTTGCGCCAGTTGCCATGGAGGCGACCCCACCAGCGACGATCCAGACAAAGCCATGAGCCGGAAGGCTGGGTGGAAGGGCAAGATTGAGCGCAAGCAGATCCCGCAGCTATGCGGAAGTTGCCATTCGGATCCGGCCTATATTCGGCAGTTCAACCCCAGCTTGCGCACGGACCAGTTGGACCAGTACCACACCAGCGTGCATGGCAAGCGCTTTGCGGCTGGAGACACGAAGGTTGCAGTGTGCACGGATTGTCACAGTGTCCACGATCTAAGGGCGCCGAGCGATCCCCGTTCTACGGTGAACCCGGTCAACGTGGCGAACACCTGCGCTCGCTGCCACGCTAACGCCGATTACATGAAGGGCTACTCCATTCCTACGGATCAGTTTGCGAAGTACAGCACGAGCGTGCACCACGACGCGCTGGCGGTGCGAGGCGATCTGAGTGCGCCAACCTGTTCAACGTGTCATGGAAACCATGGCGCGGCGCCGCCCGGAGTCGACAAGGTTCAGAATGTGTGCTCGAACTGTCACACTTTCCAAGCCCAGATGTACGAGAAAAGTTCGCATAAAGACGCCTTTCAAGCGGCTTCTCTTCCAGGATGCGTCGTGTGTCACAGCAATCACGGCATCAGCCATCCAACCGACGCGAAGCTTGGCACGGGTCCTGACGCCCTCTGCATGCGGTGTCATACCCCAGGTGACGCATGTGATCAATCAAGGGCAGGATTACTGAGTAGCTTGACTCGATTGGACGCGGCCATTAAAAGCGCAGACTCAGTTCTCCGTGTCGCCGAGTCTTCTGGCATGGAAGTGAGCGAGGCACGGCTGGGACAGGACCAGGCACGGGATTCGCTGACCAAGGCTCGAGTCACCATCCATAGCTTCCGGACGGACTTGGTAGATCAGGACATTCAAGCCGGCCTCAAGATCGCCGCCAAGAACCTGCAAGCTGGGAAGGAAGCCATGGTTGAGCGCAACCATCGCCGTGTCGGGTTGGGAATGTCCCTCATCGCGATCGGGATAGTCTTGGCCGGGCTTCGGCTGTACATCAAGAAGATCGAGAGTTAGGCCCTGGATAGTAGGAAGTTGCACATCTGCGACAGTGCTCAGCCGAGGTGTTGCAGGCCAGTGCCGGATCACCGATTCGAAGGCAAGTTGTATATCGGTCCAAGAATAACATCGCTCCCAGATCAACTTGATCCGCCGTGCCGTCCGTGACGTCGGCCCGCTCGTCTTTCGTGGCAAGAGATCGATGGCCATTTGACAACTCCCGCCCGTAGCGACCTTTTGCCCCTTTCCAGCGGTTGCTGAGAACCGAGGTTTTGTTAGACGTTCTAAGGAATTTCTTTGCCTCCTCGTTGGGATAATGTTCTTCCGCATGAAACGAATTCACTCGTCGACGCACTATCTCTTTGATGGAAATGGAACCAGTCTGGTGTTCGCCAGTAGCTGGGTCCGTCGACCACTGAAAAGTCCGGTTGACCAAATCCAAATGTACGAGTGGAGTGCGTATGGCATTTACCGACCAATGCGACCTGTACGCCGCAGTCCATGAAGACGGCATCAATCTCGTTGCTCAGCACGTGATGCGACAGCGTCCTTCGTGGTTCAACTATGCGACGCAATATGTGAACGACCACCCACAACTTGCCTGTAGCCCGGTGGCCCACACCATCGATGTCACCAATCACAACAATCCACTGTTCACCGTTGTAGGCCCAATTCCGATTCTGGGCGCAGACTCGCCGCCGGTGGGCCTGAATTTCTGCGTGCAACTGGTCAAGGCGGAAGTGGATTTCTACCCTGGGAATGTGGTGAAGCTGCCGGCGCCACTCAACCCCCCGCTTCCGCAACAGCATCTTGCCATGCACGTGCGAATTTGCGGAGGGATGGATTGCCCGTCTGAATTCCTCGACAAGTTCCTGCCGACGCCGGATCAGTCGCCTGCCAGGGACAATAAACAGCCGCCACCACAAGTCGTTCCACCCACCCGCAAGCTGCTTTGTTTCTGCCTTGACGCTTTTCTTGTGGCCCACGTCGCGGTGCAGAACGTCGGGGGGAAACCTTGTCTGGTTGGCATCGTGGACGGCGTGGATGTCGTCGGCATCGAGCCGAAAGGGCTTTCCGCCAACATCAACTGCTATTTGAAGACGACGTTCGAATTGCTGTTGAAGGAAAAGCTGATTTTCCCGATCTCCACAATGCTCTTCGATATCCCGCTGCTGAGCCTCGCCACCATCACCGCGCAGCTCACGCCGAATCCGCCAATTCCCAACAACCCTGCAATTGAAGACGATCAATTGAAGGTATTCATCACTCTAACGGTGGCGCCATGAGTCACATCACGATAGCAGCCTCAGCAAAAGCGTTCCAACAATTGTTCAACGAGGTGGAGAAGAACTTCAGCCTCTCCAAGTCCGACTCGGCCAACTTCGGGCCGTTCTCCGCCAGTTATGCCGTCAGCGTGCATCTCGCCGGGGGCAACTTGCAGTTGAACAACGACAACACGATCGAACTACAGGATGTCGAGATCGTCTTTGGGACCCTCGACTTCAAACTGTGCCTCGACTTGCCCGGGTTCTGTATTCCCAGCTTCTGCATCGTTCCCGACCCGTGGAACGGATGTCTGGTGGGATTTCCAGGCTTCTGTATCGGCGGTCCGATTTGTGTGGACCTGAACCTTTCGGGCCTGACTTCCAAGATCATCGATCTGAAGGCGAGCCTGTTGCCGAAATACTTCGTCGATCCGGCCCGTCTGCCGAACTGGACCGATCTGGATGCCGAGCTTAACGGCCACTCGAACCAATGGCAGATTTTCATTGATCCGGAATGGGTCAATGTGGCGCTGATCGACGTTCCGGCCACGGTCGAGAACATTCTGATCAACGCGATCAACAACGCGATCCATAACTTGTTTCCGTCGTGGCTGCCAGGTTGGGCGATCGACATCATCATGGCGTTCCTTGGGCCGATCGTTGACTTGATCACGAGCCTGCTTGGTATCACGACCAGCATCGCGGAATGGCTCTCGGACCTGTTGAGCAATGTCTTCGGTCTGGTGGGAATACTGGAGACCGCAATTGCGGATTATTTTGCCAGCCAGTATCCCATCTATCAGTTCGAAGATCCGTTCCCCATCCTTCCAGCGACGGGTGGACTCATTCCGGTGAAGATCCCCATCCGGGACTTGGCCGCAACCATCACCCCGAAAGAAATGATCGTCCAAGCGAATGTGGGAGCATGACTATGAAAATGACCTTTGACAAGAATCTCTTCACTCAAATCGGATTGGACAGCGCTTCACTCACCATGCTTGGAGGAGTGACACACCGCTTCCTGGAGCCGGGTCAATACAGGGGAGTGGTGTACCAGGGCAAGGAGAGTCTGGGGGGCTTCTACATCAATGTGGACAGGAACAGTGCGGTGGCGCAGGCCAACATTGATCTGGCAGCTTTCGGGACCCGTCCGGCGACCCCTACCGCCAATAGCGGGGATAGTGGCTGCGGCTGCCACGAGGAGGGCGCCCAGGCGCTGACCAAATTCGAACTCAACCCCAAGGGATATGCCGTGTTCCACGTCTCCGCGGGCGCTGGTGGTTATGCCGTGCGCGTCGGGAAGGCAGCGGAAGATCCCAAGGAACAAAACCAATTCGACAGCCGCGAACTGAAAGGCGACGACATTTTCTCGGCAGTTATTCTCCGTCCCGGAACCTATTCCGTTACGAACGTGCTCGGCAAGGGAAAGGGAGAGGTCACCGTCAGCTACCCGAAGATTGGCAAGACGCCGTATCGTCCGCCCAATCCGGTGAAGGTCGAGTGTTCCGAGCGCGGCTGCGAACCTGGCAAGGTGGAACTGCAACCGGGTCAGGCCGTACTTTTCCACTGCAAGGTCCCGTCACGAATCAAGCTTGAACTGTTGAAGGCGGAAGACGGTCCTGGCCGCCGCGATCAGCACACCAGGCCTGGATGGAAGAAGGCGGCGCTGCCGCAGAAGAAGGGGAAAGCCTAGGGGGCGTCTCTTGACCATGCTGCAAAACACTCAACCGCGTGGGCGCCTGGAAAGCTCCTGGTACGATCTCGTTTCCGAGCAACTTCAGGCGCTCATACCCAGGTTTGGGCTGGAGCGAGCATCGGCTCGGGTCCATCGGGCCTATGAACTCATATGCAGCGAGTCTTTGGGTCTGCATCCAGGCGCACAGGCAATTCGGTCCTCAACGTTGAACCACGACGGCACGCCCATTCAGTATGCGCTGGCATTGGGCCATGGAGTTGTACCGCTGCAATTTCTGAGTGAGGCCGGCGATCCAGGGTTGTCTTATACCGACGGAAGAGAATTTATCGACAGCAGGGTACGAGAACTTTCGGCATTGCTGCGGCTTAAAGGAGACCTGGATTACATTGGCGCTCTGATCGACAGAAGCGCGACAGTGAATGCCCACGAAGCCGATCCCGATCGTGGCGGAACATTCTGGATCGGAGCGAGTTTCGCGCCCGGAGGAAAGTGCGGACTCAAGGTTTACATCAACGGCAAGAACGGCACAGAGAGCGAGCAATGGGACAGGCTTGATCGCTTCGCGGCGCATTTTGGAGATCCCAAACAACAACATGAACTCAGGCGATTGGTCGCAGGCAAAATGTCGCCACTCGGGATGGCGATCTCACTGAGTGGAGACGACAATCCGACTGGCAGAGTCTACTTGAGCGGCTACGGGAATCGTGTGCCCTATTATGAGGGCCTGCTTGAGCATTTCGGGGGCGAGCAGTATGCAGACGCGTTCGCGCAATACACAGAAGTGATGCTGGGGGAAGACCGCGCGTACCCTACACAATCGGTCGTCTTCTCGGTTGGAATTGGCACAACTCTAAGCCGGCGGACGGATGCAAAAATCGAGTTCTGCGGTCATTGTTTGTTCCAGAGTGACTCGCAGGCCCGAGACCGGTGCCTGCGCTGGCTGGCACTTCGAAAGGTAGATGCACTTCCTTACGTGGAACTGCTAGATGTCATCGCCGCCGGGCAGACGAGTCCGGCCAAGGTAAGCACGCACATCTATTCGGGACTGGGATGGAAAGGGCAGCAGGAGTACACCACCATTTACCTGAAACCCCATCCCCCCTGCGCAAGCACGTCCGATGAATTGTGAGCGCACAAAGGGTCTGGAGCGCGTTCTCGGTTGGTCCCTGGAATACATATTGAGCCAACAACGCCGCGACGGGAGTTGGGTCGATTGGGACCTGCCTCCAGGAGAGTCCTCGATTTGGACGACCGCATTTGTCGGCTGTAGGTTGAGGGGTCTCCCCCCCGGTCTCAGGGAGCGGGCGTCGGTCTCGACCGGTCTTGCGTCGGATTGGCTGGACGAGAGAATGTTTCCCGACAGCGGCTGGGGATACAACGAAGAAGTCGGCTCAGATGCCGACTCGACCGCTCTGGCGATATTGTTCTTGGCGTCTGAAGGAAAGAGAGTCCGTGAGGCCTCCTATGCATGTCTCCAAAGCTTTCAATGCACGGACGGCGGTTTTGCCACCTATCGCGGCCACCCGGATCTGGGATCTTGGGCTGTCTCGCATACGGACGTGACGCCGGCGGCAGTTCTCGCGATGATGACGAAATACGGTGTTGCGGGTGAGACGGTCGATCGCGGTCTTCAATTTGTTCTCAACCACAAAACTCCTGCCGGTATATGGCACCCATTCTGGTGGACCTCTTTTCTCTATAGCACAGAGATAAGTCTGCTTCTGCTCAAGGCAGCCAGACTGAACATGAACCTGCGGGGGACACGGGAAACGCTGCTGGATACTTGTCCCCAGCATCCGTTCGAGTCTGCTCTTCTCGTATCGAGCCTTCTGTCCCTGCCACGCTGTCCGCAAGACCATGACATCTGGCCCCTGGTGGTTGAACTGATCGAAGATCAGGCGTCCGATGGAAGCTGGAGAAGTGGGCCGATGTTGCGCGTGAGCAGGCGTGATCACCTGGAAGCATGGAAGCCCGGAGATCCTGACCAACTGTTCTCTGACCAGAACCATCTGTTCACGACCGCAATGGTGATCGACGCGTTATCGAGGGTATATACCTTTCTTTGAAGAAGGAACGCTCAGCCAAGACGAAGAAAGGTCGGCTACCCTTCCACTGAAAGAATCCACTGCAGTGCTGTCGCGCTATTTCGAACGTAAGGCGGAAGAGAGTTCAACGCTGCATGGCGAGAGAGTCGCTGGGTGGAAACGCAACTTGATGATGAAGAAGCGCCTTGAATTGCGGAGCGGAACGGAGGCCGTCAAAGCGGGGATCGTATTGCAAGTAGACGATCCAATTGGAGCGGAAATGGTAGGCCCGCTCTAGAAAATGTAAAGCTTCCCGTTTGTCGCCTATAGCGGTCCACACCGCCGCCGGATAGCAGTCAGGGATGCACTCGCCATGGGATTTTGCCAGAACGTTTTCCAGGTTTCTGGCCGCCTTGGCCCGCTTGCCAGTCCGCGCCAGTTCATACTCAAGAAGAATTGGAGTGATCGAGTCATCCCTTTCCAGCGTTTCGGCTTGGGTTAGTTCCGCTATGGCGCGCTGGCCCGCTCCCCATCTGACCATAGACAATACCCAATAGAGACGCCAGGGCTCCGAGCCCGTGAATCCCTGACCAAGCCACATCCGAATAGCGGATCAACCCTTGCGATCATCGTGGAGTCGTTCCGCCAAACGTCCGATCGCAAGGAGGATTCCATGCAGAAGAGCTTGCGGCCGGGGTGGACATCCTGGAATGTAGACGTCCACCGGCAGTACCTTGTCGACTCTTCCCAAAGACGCGTAGGTTTCGCCAAAGATGCCACCACTGATGCCGCAAGCGCCAACCGCGACGACTACCTTGGGGTCTGCCATTGCCTGATACGTCTTTGAAAGCGCAAGCTCCATGTTCCGCGTTACTGGGCCGGTGACCAGGAGCATATCGGCATGACGAGGAGAGGCAACGAACTGGATTCCGAAGCGTTCGATGTCGTGGACCGGATTGTTCAGAGCAACAATCTCCAGTTCGCAGCCGTTGCATGATCCCGCATCGACCTCACGGATGGCAAGAGATCGTCCCAGAATTTTCTGGATGGTTTCGCGCGCTTTCTTCCCCAGGCTCTCGACGTCCGTTTCAGCATTCACCAACTGGCGATCAACTTTACGCAACCCGTGGTGCGTGCGGTCGGCATTCAGACTGTATTCCGCGGTAAGAATCAGGCTGCGGCGATCCGGCGTCGCCAGTTCAAATTCCTGGGTGATGCGCACCGCCTGATCGGACGACGCCTCCGCGCACAAGCCGCAGAAGACGCAGAGGCCGTAATCAACGGTGACTTTCCGGGAATCATCGCTGTCGGACAGGGAAATGGCCCCGGTTGGGCACACCTCGGCAGCCGGTCGTGCGTCCTTCCATTTTTCGAAGTCGAACCTCGGACGCCCGCGAAACCTTTCGGAGATTTTAGCGGTCTCGGCCGGATAGTTTACGGTTACCGTTCCCGTGCTTACCGTCTTTTGAAGAATCTTGAACATCGCTTACCGGTCCGTCCCCGAGTAGGAAAGATTGAAACTTTTGTTGATCACCGGAAAATCCGCAATGATGTTTCCCTGGACTGCTTCGACCAAGGCGGGCCAGTTATTGAGCGAGGGGTCCTTGATCCTGCAACGTTGCAAACGATTGTCAGGTCCGGTACGAATCCAATGGATGATTTCTCCGCGCCATCCTTCAACGGCGCTCAGCGCACAGCGGTCTGACGGGATGGCCGGCGCGGGCACACGGAACTCCCTCCGTAGCGCATCCGTCATAGCCTTCCGTACGATGCCAATGGATTCGTTCACCTCATCGATGCGGACCTGCATCCGGTGCCAAACGTCTCCAGCGTGGTAGACCGGGACACGGAATGAGTAGCGAGAATATGCGGCGTAAGGGTGATCGCGGCGCACGTCCAAATCGACCCCGGAGGCGCGTCCTCCCACGCCCACGATGCCCAGATCGCGTGCCTTGTCGGGCCGCAAGATTCCTGTTTGCTCCAGGCGGTCGCGGGTGGATTCCGACGAATCCACCAGACTGATCAGGTCCTGAAATTCGCGCTCGAAAGAATCGACTGCATTGCTCAGCACATCCAGTTGTGCCTGGTCCCAGCCCCTGCGCACTCCACCGATGCAGACCATGCCGCGCAAGAGGCGGCTGCCAGTCAACTGCTCGCTTACGGTGACCATCATCTCCTTTAAGCGGCTGGCATGGGCGTTTGCGATGACGAAGCCGACATCGGTCGCAATGGCCCCAATGTCGCCGACATGATTGCAGATTCGCTCTAGCTCCAGCAGGATGGTCCGCATCACCAGACCGCGCAGCGGCACTTCAATGCTGGCCGCGCGTTCGATGGCCTGACAGAACGCCGTGCCGTGGGAAAAACTCGAATCGCCCGAAATGCTTTCTGCCAGGAAAACGGCTTTGTGTATGGGCAGCTGCTCAAAGAGTTTTTCGGTGCCCTTATGGGTGTAGAACATTCGCAGCTGCAAATAGAGGATGGGTTCACCCGCGACTGCGAAATTGAAGTGACCCGGCTCGATGATTCCGGCATGGACCGGCCCTACGGGCACTTGAAAAACTCCTTCGCCCAAAGCAGGCCGGTAGATGTGGCGTTCTCCCTCGAAGGGAGGCAACACGGTTGCGAGAGGAAAGTCCTTGCGCAAGGGATAAACGTCTGGCCAATTGTCATGCAAGGCGACCCGGCGGGGATTCGGGTGTCCCACGGCCTTCAGACCAAACCAGTCCTGGATTTCGCGCTCTTGCCAGTTCACCGCGGGTAGTTCGGCGGAGAGCGAGGGAAACTCAAGACTGTCAGCCCGCACCGGCGCCCGCACGATCAAATACGGAGCGCTATCCTTTTGTTCGAAGACATAGTAGATGAAGAAAACGCCTTCTGTGGCACGCCGGTCCTCCGCGAATACCGTAACCAGTCTGCCCCCGAATTCGTCTCGCAAGTGTTTTGTGATGGGCCGAATGTCAGGATCACTGAGGAGAAGATAGATTTCATCTTCCCGGTCAGCGCGCACAGACTGAACCTGCTGGCCGAACCTCTCCCGAAGACCCTCAAACATTGCGGACATTGCTTGCGTCATCATCCACCCACCACGATGCCCACTGCACCCTGAATCAGCCTAAACAATGGAGCGGGTATCCAGAAGCCCATCACGACCACCACTACCGCCAAACCCACGACAGAGTACTTTTTCCATCCGCACATGTCGGTCCGAGGGAGGCCCGGGTCCTCGCCGAGAACCAGATCGGCGATGTGCACGAGGAAGCCGGAAAAAATCAGCACGAGAAAGGAAACAAAAAAGATCGCCAGCACCAAATGGCCGCCGTTGAACCCTGCCCGCAGAATGGTGAACTCACTCTGGAAAAAGCTGAAGGGAGGCGAGCCAGTGACCGCGAGAGTCACCATAAGAAATACGGCTCCGGTCAATGGCATCGAGTGAATCAATCCGCCTTTCGCCTTCCGGAACAGGTCGGTGTTCAGATGTTGCTGGACATTTCCGGCACAGAAGAAGAGCAAGGGCTTGGTCACCGAATGAAAGGTCATGTGCAGAAGCATGCCCAGGATGCCCAGCGGCCCTCCGAAGCCCAGTGCCAGCACCATGATCCCGCTGTGGTCGATGCTCGAGTAAGCCAAGAGCCGCCGGAAGTTTTTCTGCACAAGGATGAAGGGGACGGCCACTCCGATCGAGAGCAGCCCGAATAGGATCAGGAGCTGCGAACCAAACTGCGGGCCCAGGCATTTCGAACTAAGAATGTAGAACCGCACCAGACCGTAGAGAGCGCAGTTGAGGACCCCGGTGGCGAGCATCGCTGCCCCCGGAATCGGCGCTTCACTATAGGCATCCGGTTTCCAAGTATGCATGGGAGCGATGCCGGCCTTGGTTCCATACCCCAGAAGAATAAGGATAAAGGCCAGCCGCATGGTCGGCTTGTCAAACTGGGTGGCGTTTCCCGCGAGGACGGACCAGTTCAAACCTGCCAGCGCATCGGTGCCGAGTGCCCCAAAGGCGGAATAATAGGTCAGAATCGTACCGAACAACGCCATGGACAGGCCAACGCCGCCGATGATGGCGTATTTCCAGGCGGCTTCAAGAGACGTTTCGCGTCCATAAAACATGACGAGGAACACCGACGCCAGCGTGGTTCCTTCGATTGCCACCCAAAGGATTCCGAGGTTGTTGGCGAGCGCGACCAGGATCATGGAGAAAACAAACAGCGGCGTGAGAGTGTAATATTCTCGAAGTTTGTGGATGCCGAGGCGGCCGCTCAGTTCCTCGGCCTCCAGCAGAAGTCCGTGGCTCTCCTCGTGACGAAAATAGCCGACCGCATAGATAGAACAGACCAGGGCTACAAACGCTGACAAGAGCACGACCAGCGCACTAAGAGCGTCGGCATAAAAGAATCCATTCCAGAGCGAAACGGAACCACTGCGAAGTACTTGAGCGACCAACACGGCGGCCATGCCAAGCAGAATGGCAAAGGCCGCAAGGTTGACCAGTTCCATCGCGCGCCGTTTCCTGAGGAAGAAGGCCAAGGGACCGGCGGCCAAGGGGACGATAAGGAGTCCGAGCAGAATCATAGGGTGCGCTTACTCTCTCAACTTCCGCAGCTTGCTGACATCCATGGAGTCGAACGTCTCACGGATACGGAAGACGAGAATGCCGAGGACCATGACCGCGACCAGAACATCAAAAAAGATGCCAAGCTCAACCACCAAGGGCATTCCATAGGTCAGCGAAATCGCGGCCAGGAAGAGGCCATTTTCGAGCGACAGCAGCCCCAGGACCTGCGTCAATGCCTTGCGCCGGTTCACCATGGTAAAAAAGCCGATAAGGAATAGCGCGATGGCGACAGCCAGCGTGTTGTGTCCCAGCGCCGCCCGGGCAGAAGTCTCTTCCGGATGATAGAAGGACTCCGCGACCACGTAGCCCAACAATGTCAGGCCGCCTGCGATCAGGATCGACAGCGGTACATTGATTAGCGGCTCAATCTCGCGTCGAATGCCGATCCTCCCCACCAGTCGCTCCAGCAACCGGGGGAGCAGTCCTGCTTTCAAGAAGACCGTGAGCAGAGCGGCAATATAGATGTGGCTGGCGTGGTTGAAGTAAGCAATGACGGCCGCAATCGATCCCAAGAGAAACGACTGCACCGCAAAAATGCGAATGCTGGAAACGAGCCCGCGCTGTCCGACCGCGGCGATCTGCAGCACCAGGACCAGCGCCGCCATCAGGGTAATGATTCTGTTGCCCAGCTCCGGATTGGGGACAAACGGCATACGCGGCCTCAGAACAGAAACGTCGAAATGAGCGCGAGCGCTCCCAAAATAAAAGCGACCATCAGCAATTCCGGTACGCGAAATAGTCGCAACTTCGCGTTGGTGGTTTCAACCAGGATCACGAGGCAGGCGAGCAGAAGCAACTTCACAAGATAAAAAACCAGCCCCACAACGATTGTTTGGGCCGTCCAGTCAGAACTCAAACCGAACGGAAAGAACGTGTTGACCAGCAGCGTCATGAGCACCAGTTGCTTGATCGAAGCGCCCCATTCGATCAAAGCGAGATACGGTCCCGAATACTCGAGGACCATCGCCTCGTGGATCATGGTCAATTCGAGGTGGGTCGCAGGGTTGTCCACGGGGATGCGGCCAGTCTCGGCAATCAGCACGATGAAAAGCGCCGCAAATGCCAACATCTGCGACGGAGCCAGAAACCTCCAGCTCTGCCCGACCGCAACTTTCGCCATTTCACTCAGGTTGGTCGAGTTCGCTCCCAGAGCCACGGTGAAAATCGCAAGCATCATGGCTGGCTCCGCGATCGCAGAAATCGTCATTTCCCGGCTGCTGCCCAAACCACCGAACGAGCTTCCGGTGTCGAGCCCGCCAAGGGCGAGGAAGAAGCGACCAAGCGCCAGAAGATAGACCACTGCGAGCACGCCACCGAACAGGCTGAAAGGGGCGTGGGTTGTAGTCATGGGAATCATGAGTCCGACCAGCGTGGCTGTCCCAAAGACCATGTACGGGGTCGCAGAGAAAATCCAGGACGCCGTCTCTGGAATCACCATTCCCTTGCGCAGCAACTTGAAGATGTCCCGGTAGGATTGCAGGACGCCCGGCCCGCGGCGGGTCTGAAGTCTGGCCTTCAGAGTCTTGATCACGCCGCTGAGCAAGGGAGCAACTAGCAATAACAGCACTAACTGCAGCCCCGAGTTGGTGAGCAATTCGGTCACTTACGCACCCCGAACAGCAAGAGCAAGACGAGGGTTACAAAGATGTAGGCCAGGTAGGCATGAACGCTTCCCGCCTGAATGGTTCGCATTCTGCTGGAAACCCGGAAGATGAACTCTTGCAGAGGAGCATACAACCGCTTCTCGAACGTTGGCTCGATTTCACTCTCGAAACGGATCTCTCTCGGAAAATACGGCGAGATGTCGAAGACGGCTTGAATCTCGCGGCGCGGCTTATACAAGACTGAGAAGATCATCCGCAGCGCTTTCGAAAATGCCGTGGCGGTGTATTCATTTTCTTCCGAAAGTCCAGGCAAGCCGCAGTCCCACACCGGGCCGCGTTTGCGTCCGAACTGCCTCGTCGCCCTCGATGCCAGTAAAGCAGCCGGAAGCGTCAGAACCAGGAGACCGACCGCGATGATCGCGGTGGACACTGTGCCGCCATGGGGCGTGCCAGCGGAAAGCACGAATCCACCACCGCTAATCAGATTGGCGACAACTCGCTGTCCAAGCAGTTGCTCCGTCATCGCGTTGAACACCGGGAGGAACCAAGTGACGCCTAAGCCCAGGGCTACGCAAAGCGTGGTCAGGCTGCCCATGCCCACCAACATCGAGCGTGGCGCTTCGTGCGCATGGCTGGCTTCGGCGCCGCGCGGTAGAGCGAGGAATGTGATGGCGAAGGCTTTCACAAAGCAAGCCGCCGCCAGCGCACCGGTCAGCGCCAGCATCGAGCCGGCGAGCGGGAACAGGATGCGCGTCAAGCCTCCGGTCGCGCCAAAACCTGCGAGCAGACTCTGGTAAGTCAGCCACTCACTGACAAATCCGTTCAGCGGAGGAAGCCCGGAGATAGCAACCGCGCCAATCAGGAAACAGAAGGCTGTCACCGGCATGGGACGGATGAGGCCGCCCATTTCTTCCATGTTGCGCGTTCCCGTCGAATGAAGCACCGACCCCGCTCCTAGGAAAAGAAGACACTTAAAGATGGCATGGTTTAGGGTGTGAAACATTGCGGCGATCAGAGCGATCCCCGCGAGCGCCGGATGCCCCGCCACGCGGAAGATCAAAGCGGCGCCCAGCCCCATGAGAATGATGCCGATGTTCTCGATGCTGTGGTAGGCCAGTAGCCGTTTCAGATCGTGTTCCATCAAGGCGTACAAGACGCCGAGAACGGCGGAGACAACTCCCACGATGAGCACTGCCAGGCCCGCCCAGGATGGCACGCCTCCCAGTGAATCGAGGAAAATGCGCGTCATGCCGTAGATGCCGGTCTTGATCACGATCCCGGAAAGTAGCGCCGACATGTTACTCGGTGCCACGGGGTGAGCTGCCGGCAACCAGATATGAAAGGGAATCACACCTGCCTTAATTCCAAAGCCCAGGAAGAAAAGGATAAACGCGGCCGATTGCCGGGTGCTGGACAAGTGTGCTGCGGCGGCGTGGAAGCTGGCGAACTCCGCACTGCCGCTCCCCTGGATCAGCAGGGCAAAACCAAGGAGCAGGCACCCAACATCCGCATGGGCCATGATGAGATAGAGCAATCCCGCTTGCCGGCTCTCTCGTTGTTCGTGGTAAAAAGCCACCAGTCCGTAGGACGCCAGCGCCATCACCTCCCAAGCAATCAGGAAGAGAAACGCATTGTCAGCGGTGAAAACAATGGTCAAGCTGAGAAGCAAGAGGTGGAACAGAAACCCAAAGAAGCCGATGTTCCTCCGCCCCTCGAATTCCTTCAAATACCCGAGCGAGTAGATTGAAACTGCGATCGTAAGAATCGCCAGGATCAAGTTGAAGAAACCGCCCAGGGCATCGTAGGAGAAGCTATATGCAAATAATGGAATGCCCGAGGGGACCGACCAGCGGATTGCGGTTCCTTGAAGGATGCCGAGAACGGCGGCGAACCCTTCGAGGACAGCACCTGCCAAGGCCATGCCGCAACAGATATAGCGACCGAGGGCCGGCTTTCGCCAGCTCGCGAGAGAAGCGCAAGCCCCGGTCGAATAGGTCGCAACACCAAGCACAAAGGTCGCGACAACTGGCATCGTGCTCATGAGACCTGGTCACCGTTGTTCGATGAAAGCATTCTCGGGTAGCTTAGCTCAACGAATCTGTGCGTGCCATATCTCCTATTACCAGGCTGTGACTTCGTACAATCTCCGCTCGCGTGCCTGCAGCGCAGTATCAGGGCATCATTGCCTATTTCTCGGGCCCGGATGTCGACGATGTCGCCACGGCCAATGCTGGCGTTGACGGCGAAACATCGGTACTTCGTCTGCCCCAGGTGACCCCCGCCGGCCTTTGCTTTGAGGCTTCGGGGTACATGCTCTTGGCCCTGTCCAGGGCTTCAGCCACACTACCGCAGATATTCTCCTCACCCACATGCTCGTGAAATTCGGCCTCATGCATTCGCATTGCCGGTTGCTCCCTTGCCCCACAAAGAATCAGCTGGCGTCCGGATTCGTGCACGCGGTCGGCAAAATTCTCCAGCGCCTGCAGGCCCGTGGAATCGATGGCTGTCATATTGCGGAGCCTAAGAATAATGATTGGCGGCAGATCGGGCAGACGATTTACGATCGCATCGATTTTGTCGGTTGCGCCAAACAGGAAGGGGCCGTGGATGCGGAAGATGCTGACGTAAGCGGGAATTTCCTTGTGCTGCAGGATATGAACATGCCCCTCGCGAATGTACTCGGTGGTCGCCTCTGACACCGTGGTGGTTTGTGTAACCTTCCGTATGAATACCAGCACCGCCAGAATCATACCCGCTTCCACAGCCACAGTGAGATCGGCAAAAACGGTCAGCAGAAATGTGACCAACCAAGCGACAATCTCGAACCGGGACTGTTTGAAGAGCTCTGGAATCTCCCGCCATTCGCCCATGTTGTAGGAGACCACCAGCAAAATGGCCGCTAGAACGGACAGCGGAATGAACCGGGCTAGGGGCGCGGCAAAGAGAATGATCGCGAGAAGGGTGAGAGCGTGGATGATTCCGGCGACGGGCGTCTTGGCGCCAGAGCGAATGTTGGTGGCGGTTCGAGCAATCGCTCCTGTGGCCGGTAGTCCCCCGAACAGCGGCGAAAGAATGTTGGCGACCCCCTGACCTACCAGTTCGACGTTCGGGTTGTGTTTGTCGCCGCTCATGCGGTCGGAAACCACCGCGGACATCAGCGATTCGATCGCGCCGAGCATGGCGACGGTGATGGCTGGGGAGATGAGCGGCCGCAGCAGATCCACACGAAAGTGTGGAATCATGAGCTTGGGAAATCCGGAGGGAATCCCGCCAAAGCGGGTGCCAATCGTCTCAACCGGGAGTTTGAACACAACCACCGCCGCTGTCCCAACAAATAGAGCAACGATGTAACCTGGGACTCTCTTCACAAAAATCATGAAGAGGATAATCACGACCAGCGCACCAACCGCCAGGGTTGTTTCCAGCGGCGAGAACGACGAAAAGTTGTGCACATAGGTCAGAATTCGGGCCGCAAATTCACCTGGAACCTTGTCGATTTTCAGCCCGAAGAAATCCTTGATTTGGGTGCTGGCGATGATGACCGCAATGCCGTTTGTGAAACCAACAACCACGGGGCGCGGTATGAACTTGACCGCCGTCCCTAAACCCGTCGCGCCCAGGATCAGAAGTATGACCCCGGCCATCAGGGTACACATGAACAATCCGTCAACACCGTGTTTCGCGACAATGCCAAAAACCACCACGACGAATGCGCCCGTCGGACCGCCAATCTGCGTGGAAGATCCTCCCAGAGCGGAGATCGCAAAGCCCGCGACGATGGCGCAATACAGACCTGTTTGAGGGGGTACGCCCGAAGCGATGGCGAAGGCCATCGCCAAGGGAAGGGCGACGAGTCCGACGGTGATGCCGGCAAGAAGGTCCGACACGAACATCCGCTTCGTGTAAGACTTGAAACAGAGCGCAGATTTCGGCAGCCAATTGTTCATAGTTATTTTTCTAATGCCGATCGTTCCGGATACTCTCCCGTTTGGTAAGAAGTTGAAAAACTTTCATAGTGAGTGTAGTGGCAAGCGGCAGAGAAGCTTCTAGAGTGGAAGGAAATTGACCCGCCCGTTGCGCCACTGCTTGATTGCGACTTTGCTTGCCTCGGTATCCCCTCGTTCTATCTGCGACTCTCAGCGGCAAACGTTTCCGCAGGGTGGTCAACTCGGCTTTGCGCCTCTTCGAGTGTCAAACCACGAGTAATGAAGAGCAGGATTCCCTTAAGCCGGTAGAGATCCCGAGACGAGTAAAAGACGCGCCCTCCTCTGGCGAGTCCTTGAACGATCCCCTTTTGCTCCAGGTCGCCCAGTTCCTCGGCTGAAATTTGCAGCTTGTCGAGTATGTGTTCTGCAGGAAAGTACATTAAGGGCCCCCCTTGTAAGCCAACTCAACCGGGCGAGAACCGCCGTCATCGCTATGTAATCGCTTGACGTTTACTGCGCATGGCCGCTCAAACCCGTATTGAAGTTCAAACTCCACCCAGTGACCTACTCTGACCTCGTCCACCCCTTCGCTGCTTGCCTCCGACCGCTCAAAGCAAACTTCATTTCCATCTTCGGCCAAAATGCAGCCCGAACCGTCTTTCCGCGAAACCCGCGTGACCGAACCGTGCATCGGACAACTCTGCTTGAAGGTGCAAGTGAAGCGTCGGAACGGCTGACTTCAGAACCCTGCTGCTGACCGGAGAGACTTCTGGAAGGCGCCACACCCAGGCCCCCTGTTGCAGGGAGCACCGCCTGCAAAACAGGAGGAGCCAGAGAAGCGGCGATCCGGCCGTGTGTCGGCAATAAGTCGTCGGCGAATAAAATTGAAGAGCCAAATATTACGAGATTTGAATATAAGTTCACAAAAAATACGGGCCTAGCCTCTGCTGGCAGAAGGGACCCTTAACTGCGCGAGCAGATTTTTTACATCAATCAGGTGGTTGTTAAATATCTTCTTGGCGACATCCAACAGTTTGAAGACTTCAGGATCGGGAACCGAATACAAGACACTCTGTCCGTCTTTCCTGCCTACTACAATGCTGCGGTTCCTCAGGATGGCTAGTTGCTGCGACAACGTGCTTTGTTCCACGTCCAGGCGCACAGAAAGCTCATTCACGCCGACTTCGCCGCGGCGTAACTCGTCCAGAATCCTGATTCGTAAGGGGTGAGCCAGAGCTTTGAAGAACTCTGCCTTGAATTGACTCAACTCGGGCATGAATAGGTATATTTGCATATTTGAATGTACAGCGTCAAGGTGAATGCACCCCGCGGCAGTACTTCGGTGTTTTGGAGGGTTACCAAAAGAATATATAGCCACGTTCGCGCGTTGCCCGCCGTCGACACAAGGCGTAGTGCCTTTTAGCCAGCGCAGTGCGCGACTTGGTCGTCGCGAATCTCTGCGACACAGACTCTGAGCGTAGAATTCTGGGATGGGATGTAGGTAAGGAGCTTCGTGGCTCGTATACAAAGTTCGCAGAACACGCATCTACTGCTGGGCACCGTGTCTTTCACCGTGTGCTTCGCAGCCTGGGGCCTGATCAGCGCCTTCGCCCCCCATTTCCGCCAGTTGCTCCACCTCTCGGCGACACAGACGGCCTTTCTGGTCGCGGTTCCGGTGCTGCTCGGGTCTCTCGCGCGTATTCCGATGGGTATGCTGACGGACCGCCTCGGCGGCCGCGCGGTTTTCACGGCTTTGATGTTTCTTGTCGCTGCGCCTGTGGCTCTGGTTCCGGTCACCGCCGGCTACAAGAATTTGCTGATCGTGGCCTTTTTTCTGGGGATGGCGGGATCCTCCTTCGCAATCGGTGTCGGCTACGTCTCCCGCTGGTTCTCGATGGAGCGCCAGGGCAGCGCGCTCGGAGTCTACGGTCTCGGAAATATTGGCCAGTCCGCTGCGGTATTTCTTGGACCAGTGGTGGCTGCCGCCTACGGATATCGCGCGGTGTATTGGGGGATGTCGGTCATTTTGCTGGTGTGGGCCGCAGTGTTCGCTATCTACGGCAGAAACGCCGCCGAGACGGTTCGCCCTAAGAGTGTATCGGAGATGCTGGGCGTCCTCGGACGCGAGCCTCTGGCGTGGGCGCTCGCGGGCTTCTACTTCCTGACTTTTGGCGGCTTTGTCGCCTTCTCGATCTACCTGCCCACACTTCTGCGGGATCAGTTTGGCCTTCGACCCGCCGATGCCGGCTTCCGGACCGCTGGATTCGTCGTGCTTGCGACACTGTGCCGTCCTCTCGGGGGATGGCTATCCGACAAGATTGGCGGGGCGCGGGTGCTCTCGTGGATTCTGCCCGCCATCGCAGCTTTTGGTTTGTTGCTTGGCATCCCCACGATGCTGCCGTTCACCGTTGGAGCACTCGGCTGCGCAGCATTGCTCGGCATCGGGAACGGGGCGGTGTTCCAACTCGTGCCTCGATATTTTCCCGCTCAGAGGGCTACCGTCACAGGGTTGGTTGGTGCGATGGGCGGCATGGGGGGATTCTTCCCTCCGTTGCTTCTGGGCGTGTTTCGTGATCGCTTGGGAGTAGTCTGGCCGGGGTTCCTGCTGCTGTCCGTCGTGGCTTGTCTTCTGTGGTGGATGAACGGACGGGTCTTCTTACCACAGGAAGAAGCGCTCGCGGCCAAGCTTCCCGCCGAACTGACGCGCACCGCGGACAGGGTTCGCGCCGGGGCATTTGCGACCTTGTGGACAGGAGTGTTGGTCGCCGCCATCGTGCTCGGGTCGCGCAATCTTCAGAACTTTGATCCCGCACTGGTCATCTACACCTTCGCAATCGTTTTCGCGACCTGGGGTGTGATTTATCACTACATGGTCTGGATTCGAAAACCTCCGACCTACGTGTATTGGCGGCGCGGCTGGCAATTAGTCCGGGAGCGTGGCGTCGTCCGCAGTTTGGGGCGCGTGGTCGAATCGGCAGGAACCCATCTGCTTGCCCAAACATTTATCGCGAAACGTTCGCGAATGCGCTGGGTCATGCATCAGCTGATTTTCTGGGGATGTTTGCTTGCCGTGGCGATCACTTTCCCTCTTGTGTTCGGCTGGATTCATTTCACCAGCGCCCCTGACGATCAGATGGTGTATGTCACTCATCTGTTCGGATATCCCGCCGGCAGATTCCATCTGCACACGTTCACGGCCCTGGTCCTGTTTCATGGCCTGGACATAGCGGCGGTCCTGGTATTGGGCGGCATCGGTCTCTCGTTGTGGCGACGAATGCGCGATGAAGGCGCACGCGCTGTGCAGACCCTTGCCATGGATTTCTGGCCGCTGATCCTGCTTTTTGCCATATCGATCACCGGCTTGGCTTTGACCGTTTCGCAAGTCTGGCTGGGTGGCAGTTTCTACGATTTCATCGCCATCTTGCACGCCATCACGGTGATTGCCGCTCTGCTTTATCTTCCATTTGGAAAGTTCTTTCACATCTTTCAGAGGCCGGCACAATTGGGAGTGAAACTGTACCAGCAGGCGGGAGCGGAGGGCGAGGGCGCGAACTGTGCGCGTTGCGGCGAGCGCTATGCCTCCCGGATGCACATCGATGACCTCGAACGTGTTCTCCCGCAGGTGGGATTCAACTATTCCATGTCGGGACCCGTGAGCAATTGGCAGGAACTTTGTCCGTCCTGCAAGCGCAAATCACTTTCCCTCGTGCAATTGCGATTAAAAGAGGAAGCGAATGGCTAAGGCTCCTGTCTCCGAAGAGACGCTCAAAGAACAGTTCGGGCCGCACCTTAACTACGTCCCACCCGGCGGGTGGAAAGATGAATCGATCCATCCGGCGGAGAAACTGGTGAAGACCCATTGCTGCTTCTGCGGGCAGCAGTGCGGCATCCAGCTCAAGGTCCGGGAGAATCGCATCATCGGTTTTGAGCCGTGGGAAGATTTTCCTTTCAACCGTGGCATGCTCTGCCCAAAAGGTGTGAAGCGCTACATGCAGAGCGGCCATCCTGATCGTCTGCTTACACCTCTGATGCGGCGGGAGAATGGTTTTCAGCCGGCAAGCTGGGACAAGGCTCTGGATTTTACCGTGAGCCGCATGCGCGAAATCCAGGCCAAGTACGGCAAGGATGCCTTTGCGATCTATGGAGGCGCGTCGCTCTCGACCGAGAAATCGTATCTGCTGGGGAAATTCGCCCGCGTAGCGCTCGGAACCCGGCATATCGACTACAACGGGCGACTCTGCATGGTGTCAGCCGGGACGGCATACAAACTCGCTTTTGGCATCGACCGCAGCACGCTTCCCTGGAGCGAGATTCCCAAAGCCGAAGTTCTGTTCGTGATTGGCGCGAACATCGGCGACTGCGCTCCCATCACGACCGATTATGTCTGGCGCTGCCGCGATATTGGCGGCAGGCTGATCGTCGCTGATCCCCGCATGACGCCGATTACGCGGAACGCGGATCTCTATCTCCCGCTACGACCCGGAACCGACCTCGCATTATTGATGGGAATGCTGCACGTGATCTTGCGAGACGGTCTTGAGGACCGCGAGTTCATCGACCGGTACACGACTGGTTTTGAGGCGGTAGCAGAATCCGCCAGGCAGTGGGACCTTCGCAAGGCTGCCGAGATGACAGGCGTCCCGCCCGAAGCGATCGAAAAAGCAGCGCGCTGGATTGGCAAGTCCAAGCGGGCGATCCTGATGCACGCTCGCGGTCTGGAACACCAGTCGAAAGGTGTGGAGAACTGTTTGGCGGTGGTGAACATTGCGCTGGCGACAGGAAACGTCGGGCGCGAGGGCGCGGGCCCCACCATGATCACCGGCCAGGGCAATGGCCAGGGTGGACGAGAGCACGGACAGAAGTGTGACCAACTCCCCGGCCAGCGTTCACTCGCGGATCCCGCGGCCCGCGAGTACGTTGCGGGAGTCTGGGGCATCCGGCCTGACGAACTGCCCCAACCGGGTTACAGCGCGCAAGAAATCATGAACGCGATTCATCGCGGTGAAATCAAAGGCCTGCTTTCCATGTGCTTCAATCCTCTGGTTTCACTTCCCGACGCCAACTTCACGCGAGAGGCATTGTCGAAACTGGAATTCTTCGGCGTCGTCGATTTTTTCTTGTCCGAGACCGCCCACCATGCCGACGTGGTTCTGGCCGGCAGCTTGCACGAGGAAGAAGACGGGCTCGGTTGTAGCGCCGAGGGACGAGTCATTCACTGGCAGAAAAGTATCGATCCTCCCGGGGAAGCTCGAACCGATTCCGACATCATCATCGATTTGGCGCATCGATTAGGGCGCGGCCAGTACTTCCCGTTTAAGAATCCCTCGGACATTCTTGAAGAACTCCGGATTGCCTCGCGCGGCGGCGTGGCTGATTACTACGGGATTACCTACGAAAGAGTGGATAAGGAGATGGGCATTTTTTGGCCATGCCCGTCACTCGAACACCCTGGAACACCCCGCCTCTTCGCGGACAAAAAGTTTTATACCCAGGATGGCAAGGCGCACTTCAACGTAACGGAATGGCGTCCGAGCGGTGATCCGGTCAATGACGAATACCCAATATTTCTAACCACCGGCCGGGTCGTAAGCCAATATTTGTCGGGGACGCAGACGCGGCGCATCGGCGCGCTGGTCGATCAGAATCCGGAGCCGCGGGCAGAGATCCATCCTCGCTTGGCCGAACAGCACGGCATCAAAGACGGAGACTGGGTAACAGTGACCACTCGCCGCGACGATCTGACGATTCGCGCCCTGGTGGTGAAGACCATTCGCCCCGATACCGTTTTCATTCCGTACCACTGGGCCGGAACTCGAAGCGCCAACCGGCTGACGCATCGAACTCTCGATCCACGCAGCAAGATCCCCGAATTCAAAGTTTCGGCGTGCAGGATTGCCAAGGCCACTGCGGCAGACCCATCGCCGGATGATCGTGGCCCGCATCTTGACGGCGCTTTGCGGGGAGGCGCCTAGTGTTCGGCTACGAGTTCTATGTCGACCCCTCGCGCTGTATCGGTTGCCGCTCCTGCTTGCAGGCATGCGAGGAATGCGAAACCCACCGCGGAAAGTCGATGATCAACTTTGATTTCATCGAGCGGCGCGAGAGCATCAGCTCCGCAGCCTATGTGTGTTGGCATTGCGATGAACCTACCTGCGCTCAGGTTTGTCCGGCAGATGCGATCAAGAAGGGTGAGGATGGGATCGTCCATTCGTCGCTAAAACCGCGATGTATCGCCTGCAACAACTGTGTGCTGGCCTGTCCGTTCGGCATACCGAAGATGATGGAGCCTGAGCAGCAGATGATGAAGTGCGACATGTGCTATGACCGCACTTCGGTGGGGAAACGGCCGATGTGCGCGACGGTGTGTCCGAGCCAGGCGCTGGCTTATGTGAGGCCGGAGCAGATTGCCGGTCGCCGGGAGAAACCCACCAACACCTTCTATTTCGGCAACCAGAAAATCACGACCAAGGTTTACATGATGGCGCCCGCGGAACGGGATGCTATCGCCTTGGACGTCGTGGACTACATGTGGGAGGACAAGCATGAATTGGCTGCGACGCCCGAATAACGAACCGCTGTGGAAAGAAGAATTTTCCATCCATGCGGCCGACGAGCGCTACGTTACCCGCAGACAGCTGACCAAGTTTTTGGTGCTGACGAGCTTCGGGATGTTCGTCGGAAACGTCTGGATTTTGATCAAATCGATCTTCTATAAAGCTCCCTCGTATCCACAACAGCCCGTGGCACGCGTGGGAGAGATTCCGGTGGGGGGAGTGAAGCTGTTCGCGTATCCGACCCAAGAAGACCATTGCATCATGGTGCGGACGGGCGAGAACGAGTACGTGAGCTACAGCCAGAAATGCACGCACCTGTCTTGCGCGGTGTACTATTCTCAGGCGAGCAACCAGCTCGAATGCCCTTGCCACCAGGGCTTCTTCTCCATCAAGGACGGCGCGGTGCTTCAGGGACCTCCATCGCGGCCGTTGCCCCGCATCGTTCTGGAGACACGCGGCGAACAAGTCATAGCCGTGGACGTGAAGGTGTGATGACCATGCAAGAATCTTTTGACGTACCTCCGAAGGCTCGCGGACTGACGGCGATCGCAGGAGCAATGGCCCTGATTGTTGTCTTGCTGATTGTGCAGGTTTGGCTGCTGAGCGCGGCTCTCGAATCGTTCCTGGCCGGCAATCACCACACGGCTCTGCCCGCGGCGGTGTTCTCAGGAGTGATGTTTCTCATTTGCCTCGGACTCTATCTCTTCGTCGATCGAGTGGATTCGGAAGTTCGCCGTTCCGGAGTTGAGCACCAATGAAGCCAAACGCCTTATCGACGGGTGGCCGCGCTCGAAGCTCCCGTCTTTGTTCTAGCCGGCGGAGATCCCCCGAAGCGCCCCCACATCTTTGAGCTTGTCGAATACGCGACAACCTGCGGTGCACGGATTTCCATGACTCCGAATACCACCCCTCTGCTGACTCAGGAAGCATTTGTAAAACTGAAGGAGTGCGGAGCGGCTCGGCTGGCGGTCAGGATGCAGTGACCGGCGCTGACCCTGGGCAATTCTAATCGCCAGGATAGCCACCGACTGGTCCCAACAATGGGTCGACGACCAAGTCCGTAGGCGAGGGCATATCCACAGGCTCCGAGGCTACCTGCGCATCGGCCGCGATCGAGGGCATGTTTTCCAGGCTCCCCGCCTGATCCGTATCCGCGTATGCGAATTGTGGCACGATCTGCTGGAGACGGGCCAGGATGGAAGCTCGCTTTCCGAGCGACGTTGCGACATAGAGTTTGTCCAAGCCACGCTTCAGCGCCGGCCAGTCCAGCTTCGCACTTTCCGTGCAAGCGATCTTGGCGCAGGCGCTGGGCAGAACCCGCTCATCGGGATAAAAGAGTTCCTCGAAGAGCTTTTCGCCCGGACGCAGGCCAATGAACTGAAATTCCTGGTGGGATTTGCCCGAGAGCCGCACCAGAGTCTTCGCCAGGTCCGCGATTCGAACCGGTTCTCCCATATCGAGCACGAGAATGTCGCCGTGCCGGCCGATGGCGAAGGCCTGCAACACCAGGCTGACCGCTTCCGAAATGGTCATGAAAAAGCGGGTCATCTCGGGATGGGTGATGGTGAGAGGCTGGTTTTGACGGATCTGTTCCTGGAAAAGCGGAATCACACTGCCGTTCGATCCGAGGACGTTCCCGAAGCGGACCGACACGCAGCGCATCCGATCTCCCGGCCAGGCGGCAAGGATTAATTCTCCCACTCGCTTGGTGCAGCCCATGACGTTGGTCGGGTTCACCGCCTTGTCGGACGAGATCATCACGAAGGTCGAGCAATTCGCGCTCTGGGCCACGTTCAGCAACGACAGCAGGCCGAAAATGTTGTTGCTTACCGCCTCTTCCACGTTCTCTTCCATGACCGGCACGTGCTTGTAGGCGGCGGCATGGAAAACCATCTCCACTCCGTAGGTCAGAAATATGTTGCGCATGCGGTCCGGGTGGCAGAAGTCGGCAACGCAAAATACTTTTTGCGCGTCGCCGTCTCCCTGGGCAAGCTGGTGCTGCAGGTGAAAGATTCCAGTTTCATTCTGGTCGAGACACAACAGAAGTTTTGGTTGGAACGTCCTGATTTGCCGGCAGAGTTCGGAGCCAATCGATCCCGCCGCGCCGGTCACCATGACCACGCGGTCCCGGATATGCTCGCGCACCGGTTCCAAGTCGAGGTCGACCGGGATTCGTCCCAGCAGATCGGTGAGCGAAACTTCCCGAACCTGCTGCAGGATGACGCGGCCGGCGATCAATTCCGCCAGTTCCGGGACGGTGCGGAAAGGAATGCCTGCCTCTTTGCAGATCTTCACTAACCGATGCATCTGGGTGTGAGTCGCCGACGGGATCGCAATCAGGACTTCGTCGATTCTCTGCTCGTGGACGACTTTCGCCAGCGCCTCTACCGGACCCAGCACCGGCACGCCCAGAACCCGTAATCCCTCCTTGAGCGGATTGTCATCGACACAGCCGATCACCCGATAGCCGGTTTCCACTTCCTGGGTTTCGCAAATGATCATCTGGGCGGCATGGCCTGCACCCACCAGGAGCAGACGTTTCGAGGTTGCGTCTGCCCGCACCGTTTCCGCAAGCACGCGGGAAAGTATGCGGACGCCCATCAAGAACATAAAGGTGATCAGCGCCTCCAAGGCATATACCGACATCGCAATGGTTTTCGGCCCCCAGCCATAGCGCACGATGACGAAGAACAGGAACGAACCGGCGAGAGTGGCTTTGAAGACGTCCACCACATCGTTGATTCCTGTGTATCTCCACCAGCCGTGCATCAGATTGAAAAGCGGCATGACCAGGAGGCGGACGGCGATGAGCACGGGAGCGACCGCCCACAGCAGGTTCGGGTCCGGGATCCGGAAGTCGGAGCCGAGGAGCCAGGCGCACACCAGAGAGCCAAGGATAAGACCGATTTGCAACGCCAGCACCAGCAGGGACCGGCATCGTAACCGCGCAGCAGACTTCTTACTGATTTCTTTCATAGGACAACTAGGACGCTTTCTCATTTGTGGGCAGTTAATGTGTTGATCGTCATTGCGTGGCAGTTGCTTGAGGGGCCGGCGCGATTGGATGCGCGGGGTAGAGCGGCGGGGGGAGATTGGATGAGAGTCCAAGGAAGGGCCTAATGTTGCACCCCTTGCGCCTGGAGCACTTTCCAGAAGGTGAGGATTAGAATCTTCAAATCCAGGCGAGGGGACTGTGCCTGCATGTATGCGGTGTCGTACCCGACCTTGCGCGGAATCTCCAGATCATCGCGCCCGTTGATCTGTGCCCAGCCGGTCATGCCGGGAACCAGGTGATGCACACCGTAACGCGTGCGAAGCGCGACCAGATCGTCCTGATTGAAGAGCGCCGGACGAGGCCCCACCAGACTCAGATCACCCCGCCACACACTGATCAGTTGCGGCAATTCATCGAGGCTGGTCTTGCGCAGCAGGGCGCCGATCGGGGTCAGATAGCGCTCCGGCTGTTGCAGTAAATGCGTTGCCAGTTGCGGCGTCTCGATGCGCATCGTCCTGAACTTGGGCATGGCAAAGAGACGGTTGTCTTTTCCTACGCGCCGTGACCAGTGCAGAGCGGGGCCGCGCGAGGTTAGACGCACCGCGGCCCAGCACAGCACAAAAAGAGGGCTGAACAGGACCAGGAGCGTTCCGCCCAAGACCAGATCCATCGCCCGCTTCCATGCCGGCAGTTTGTATGCCGAAAGAGCGGGAGTTGAGGTGACTAAGGTCGTGACCATGAAAAAATAGAGCCCCTCCATCTGCCGGAAGGCTGGGTGGTTTGCGAAATGGTGTTTCGGGAATGCGGAAGCTACGATACGGAAGCCCGCGCTTTTGGAGGCGCGCCCGGTCCCTTGATCACGCGTTTATCCGAACCCAGGTAGTATTCGGCGCGCTTGCAGTAATCGCGCGCCTTCACCGCGAGACGAACCAGCCACTTGCTGGCGCCGCTTTTGCCAAAGTAGTTGTAGGCTTCGTTGAACGCGATTAGCGCCTCGTGCAGTTCGCGAAGAGAGTTTTGCGCCTGCTGATTGACGCTTTGACTCCCGAAGTGGATGATCTCCGCACACGGGGTGTAGTGCACCATGTAGCCCTTTTGTTTCAGCATGAAGTTGTAGGCCAGATCGGAGACAAAGAGCCGGAAACGTTCATCCAGCATGCCGGCATTCTCCCAGGTCGAGCGGCGGATCACGTAGGCGGTCGTGCCAATGCTGTCCACGGGCTGGGCTTTCGAGTAATCGAAGCCGGTGGCATAGTAACGATCGGTCAGGCGGCTCCGGGGAAACAGTTTGTGCCAGTTGAGGGCTTGCAGCACCATGGTGGCGGGCCCGGAAAAATGGCGGATACAGTGCTGCACCGAGCCGTCGGGGTTCAGCAGCTTCGGGCCGCAGGCAGCAACCTGCGGGTTCTCGTCCATGTATTGGACGAGCGCCGCGAAGGCATTGCCGATCAGCCGCGTATCGCTGTTCAACAGACAGGCATAGCGAGCGCGCGACATCCGCATCCCGAGATTGTTGTTTTTGACATAGAACTGGTTGGTTGGGTTGCGGACGAGGATGACCTCAGGGAACGTTTCGGCCACCATGTCGGCGCTGCCGTCCGGTGAATGGTCGTCGATGCAGATGATTTCAAAGTGGAGGCCGCGCGTGTGCTCATAGATCGAGGAAATGCAATCGTGCAGCAGGCGCCGGGTGTTGTAGCTGGGAATGATGACGGTAAGATCTAAGAGATTGTCCATCCACTTCTCCTGTATTACTTCTGGCCCCTCGCAGAGCTGTGAAAAATTCGTAGCGCCGGCATCTTGCCGGCTGTCCCGAGGCCGTCTCGGCCTCGGCACGGCAGGCGCGGCAGGCGCGGATGCCCGCCGAACGTCGCCGAGGCCGGTGGCGCTACATGAGCAAGACTTTGCCTGATCGGTAGCAGGAAACACGCAGGACTAATTTCTCAGTGCTGGCACATTGACGTCGCGGCTTCGAGCCCGTTGTCGCTCAACTTTGCTTTCTAACTTGCGGGCCGGAATGCCAGCCACTGTAGTGCCGTCTTCGACCGAATTCACTACTACTGAGTTCGCGCCCACGGTCACGTTGTCGCCAACGTGGATGCCGCCCAGAACCTTGCAGCCCGCGCCGAGCATCACGTTGTTGCCGATGTCCGGACGCAGCCTCTCGTCAAAGCTCATATCCAGTTCTTTCGCGCCCAGAGTGACGCCCTGGAAGATGGTTACGTGGCTGCCGATGCGCCATGCTCCAATCACGGTGCCGGATGGGTGCGGAAAGAAAATCCCTGGCCCGATTTCGCAGCGCGGCGCGACTTCCAGGCCGAAGAGCACGAGGTTGAGATAGGTCAGCAGTTCGGGCACAAGAGGAATTTTCGCGAGCATGGCGGCCCGGCTGCCGCGGCACAGCACGATAGGCAGAAACCGGTGGTGCAGCAGGCGGCGGAGGAACCCGAGAAATGTGGGGCGCGTGATGGGCCGGCCTTCGAGTTCGGCCTGACGTTGGAGATCGCTAGCGAGAAGCTGCTTTAGCGTGGGCATGGTCCTGCACCTTGGCCGTGAGATCGGCCCTGGCATCGTCGGGAAGATGGGCCGGCATCAGGCCGCGCGCGACGAGTTCTCCGGTGGCTTTGTCCAGACGATCCGGTTCCACGGGCTGGGTTTGCACCCATTCGACGAAGCGCGTCAAACCTTCGTCGAGCGAGACCTCGGGCGTAAATTGAAGGCGCGTGTGAATCGAGGTGAGATCGGCGTATCCGTGGCGAACGTCGCCCAACCGATACTCACCCGTCACCCGTGGCGCGGTCCTGGCGCCCAAGCGCTCCCCGAGAAGCAGAGCGACCTGTTCGACAGAAGTTGGCTTCCCCGACCCGACATTGAGCGTGGCACCGTCGGCTCCGTCCGACGCGAGTCCGAGCGCGACCGCCCGCGCTACGTCGGAAACGTGCACGAAGTCCCGGGTTTCCTGGCCGTCCTCGTACAGGTGGATGGTCTTTCCCATGCGCAACTGGTTGGAGAAGATCGAGAGGATGCCGGTGTAAGGATTCTTGAGCGACTGGCCTTCGCCATAGACGTTCTGAAGGCGAAAGACCACCGCTGGAATCCCCAAAGCGCTGGCGGCCACCCGCACCAGGTCTTCCTGCGCCAGTTTGGTGGCGGCGTAGATCGACGCGGGCGCTGTCCTCGCGTCCTCCGGTGTAGCCGTAGCATCGATCGGGCGCCAGCAGGTTGGGCACCTGGGCTGCCACGCGGCCGCCCGCAAAGTTTCATCCGACCGCGCTGGCGGATACACCAGGCCACAACGGCTGCACTCATACGCGCCTTCTCCGTACACCGACCGGGAGGAAGCGAGAATGATCTTACACACCACGTGCTTGTGGTTGGCGAGGTAATTGAGGAGCGCTGCGGTACCGCCGACGTTGGTTTCGGCGTAGCGGGAGATCTCATACATGGACTGCGCGGTGCCGGTTTCGGCTGCCAGGTGGACTACCGCTCTGACATTGTCGAGCGCCGCCGCCCAATCGGAGGGCTTGGAAACGTCGCCGCGAAACACCTCCACTTGGGCGCTGCGCAGCAGTTGCAGCGCGCAGAAGTCGGGAATGGCCCCGTGAATCTGCGGGTTTAGGTTGTCGAACAGCAAGACGGGATATTTCCGCCGGACTAACAGCTTAGCGACTTCGAGGCCGATGAAGCCGAGACCGCCGGTGATCAGCACCCTAGGAGTGGTCAATTACATTCCTCCCCCAGACATCGCCGCGCGGTTGCGTAGCCAAACCTTCAGAACTCGAATTGGATACTTCACCGTTTCCGTGGTGACTCCGAAAATGTACTGAAGCACGTCAATGCTGCTCTCACTTATCAGCTTCTGAAGTCCGAGCATTCTTCCCAGATGCATTCCCTTGACATCCTGGCTTAGGCCCGACGCACCAATGGTGCTCTTGAATGCTCCGGCAAGGGCATGCCGAATATAAGCGCCTCTACACCTGTGCCTTGAGAGCAGCTCCATGTACAACTTAAAGTCCTCGCCTCTTCGCAACGAGGTGTCATAGGAAACCATCTTCTGCCGTAATACCATCACCGTACTGGTGTTATCGTTCCGGAGCAGAGGAGTCCACGCAGAGAGAGAGGAAACCGACGGCGAAGACACATCCTGACGATCTTCCGCGTCGCCTTGAGGGCAACCTAGATCGTCACGATACTGGTGCATCGAAAGATCAAGATGGCGGCTCGTCATTAGGCCATATTGGATCGCGAGCTTGTCCTTAAACCAAACGTCGTCCGAGTCAAGAAATGCCAGGTAACGGCAGACGGCGGCAGAGACACCTACATTTCGGGCAGTGGATACTCCACGATTCTCTTCCAGATGAATAAAGCGGGTCGATATGATGTCGGAATAGGAAGCGGCGATAAGCTGGGACTGTACCCAATCATCACTGCCGTCATCCACGACAATGATCTCCCGCGGAAGCAATGACTGGCCATGCACCGAGCCCAGTGCCCTTCTGAGTGTAGTAGACGAGTTATAAGTTGGTATAACAACACTTACATCGCAGGTCATCATCTCTCCCAAACAGAATGATAGGAAGCAAGCGGGATCTCTCCGATCCTCCACTCGGCATGCTGATTAAGCGTGAGCAGCAATGACGGCGTCGGTCTCGGGCCGAGTTCGGGGACCTAGTTCTTTCGCGGTCCTTCCGACCAAGCAAAGGGCAATCAGAAATATTGCGTAAGAAAGCAGGGTGTTCACCGCGGCTCCGCGGGCTCCCTGGGTGGGAATGAGAGCGAGGTTCAAGACGACGTTGCTGGCCGCGCCGATTCCAGTGCAGAGCAGGATCTTCTTTTCCATGCCCCAGGCAATAAAGGCGTTGCTCAAATAGGAAGTCATGAAGTCAAGTGGTATGGACCAGGCCAGCAAGATCAGCAATGGGCCTGCCGCCAGGAACTGATGTCCAAACACCGTGGTCAACACGATGCGGCGGGAAAGCGAGACGGCGGCCGCGATTAGGATTCCAGTCCCGAGCAGGGGCAGCAGGATGCGCGCCCGAAGCATGCGGGCGCGGTGTTTGATGTCGTGCCGGGCGAACTGAGGATAGAGAACCTGAGTCAGCAAGTAGTAGGTGGCTAGCACCTGATTCAACACCCGGTAGGCGGCACCATACAGACCAACCTGCTCCGGGTTCGACATGAGGCCGAGCATCAGCATATCGATGTTGTTGAAGGCAAGATTGCACAGCCAGGCTATCCCCATGATGCTGGTGCGGCGCCAGGCCAGCGATTCGTGGACCTCGGTCGGTGTTGCGGCCTGTACCAGCCGTGCCGGCTGCCGGTTCCACCACGCCCAGGAGACCGCACCCTGCAGGAGGAACCCAAAGGCATTGCCGGCCACTGCGTACCAAAGAACGCGGTCCGCTGGCGGCCTGCCAATCGCAAGAAACGCCAGGATGCTGAGCGGCACGGCAGATTTCGCCAAGCCCACGATCTGCAACTGCCCCCGGCCCCATGCGGCCCAGTCCAGTGAAATGGCATACAAGACTCCCACTGCCGAAAAGGCGAACAGGAAGAGCTTCATCTCCACCGGTAGATTTGCGCACAGGGAGTAAACCAGGATCAACGGCAGGACCAAGACTGCCATCCCGAGGCGTCGCCGCTGCACACGCTCGACAACGTCGCGCGCGGCCTGCGGATACATGGCCAACAAGCGCGCTCCCACGTGCCGCAAGCCAAAGTCGATCAGCGGTTGCGCGTACTGCGTCACTGTCTGGCCCAGCGCGTAAACCCCCAGGATCGCGACTCCAAAGCGGCGGCCGAGCAGCACCACTGTCGCAATATTGGACAGTCGGCTGACGAGTTCGCCCGACCCGAGGTGCAAGATATTCTTCAGCAGCCCGCGGAATGGAATCTTCATTTAGGTTCGGAGGGATGACAATTGGGACGGCTTGCCGGCAGCGAGCGCGGCAAGACTTAGACGGCGGCATTGGAAACATAACCCAGCAGTTGACCCGTTCCGCGCAGCACATACATCCGCGCTTGGACGAAGTCTCCACGGCACAGCCTGACGGCGGCTCCGCCAAAGGTGCGAATCAGATGCCAGCCGAACTGATGCAGCGGATAGTGATGGATCCGCTGCACTCGCCCCGTGCCTAGGGCATACGAGTAGGTGGTTCTGGTGAGATGCTCGATCGAAGCGAACGGCGGGTGATGGACCGTCAACGAAGGTTCGTACCACATTTGGAACCCACTCTCGAGGGCGCGGAGCACATAGTCGATTTCCTCGCCAGCCTGATAGTCGGAGGCGGCACCGACGCCGAGGTCCTCATTGAAACCGCCGACCGCGAGCGCGACCGTCCGTCGCAGGAACAGAGCCGGAGAGATCGTGCATCCCCAAACACGGCTGCTGGTGTACCGAAACGACGTAGCCGGCAGCTTGGGCAGGGAAGGCTGATTCTCCGCCGTACGCAGCGCGGCACTCAGCAGCCCGACTGCAGGATGGGCCTCGAACCATCTCGTGACCGATGCCAGCAGATGCTGGGGATACCAGCAATCATCGTCGGGAATGGCAAGGATGTCCCCGTTGGCGGTGCGCAGGCCCACATTGCGACCCCGGGAGACCCCGCGTTCCGACCGCAGATGTTGAATCGCGAGGCTGGTATGACGGTGCAACATGGGGATCAACCGCTCGTCGGGATTCTGGTCCACAATGATGACTTCAAAATCGCGGTAACTTTGCTCCTCGAGACTGCAAAGCAACCGGTCAAGTTCGGCCACGCGGTTCATGGTAGCGACGATGAGTGAAATCATACGTTTCCTCCGGATAGCGGCTGAATTGTCCTAAATGCCGAGTGTCGGCACGCGGTGGTCGACGGCGGAGTAGTCTCGCCAAAGAACGCAGCCGATTCGGGCCAGGGCGCGGTAGAAATACCATCCCAGCAGCAGCAAGAGCACCGAGATTCCAACTCGTAGCGACGCCGATACCCAGTCCAAAAGCCCGCCCCGGGGCATCCACAGCACGTCCGGCAGGATCATGGCGACCAGGAAGAGTGTGAGGGGATTTCGGGAATGCGCCTGCATTCCGTGGAGGAGAGCGCCCAGCAATCCGGAGACGAGCACGATTCCCCAGAGTCCGCCCACCAAATACGCTTCCGCCAGATACGCCGAGCCGGTGCCCCGTCCCAAGAGAAAGTCCGTCGGGTTCAGAAACATCGCAACATCGTCGTTGAAATGTTTCCCCACCCTGTAGTTCGCCTGATCGGGTGCGACGAACGCCGACTGCAATTCGCTGGCAAGATAGGAAGGAATGTAGGGAGCAAAATGCCGCCGATAAGCAATCGCAACCTCGGTGACATTGAAGGATGCGCCCTGGGTCGCCAGGAACTGGGAAGGAGCGGCGAACGGGCGGGATTTGTCATTCTCGATGCGGAGCGAGCCGATCCAGGCCGCCACCAGGATGAGACCGATTCCCACCAGCCCCAGCGCGTACAGCCGGGCGGGTTTGCCCGATTTCACCTTCGCGACATACCAGAGCGAAAGCACCAGACTGAAAATGGCGCCTCGCGACCCGGTCAGGAGAACCGGCGCCGTAATCAAGAAGTAGATCACAGTTGCAACGCGGAGAAACTTCTTCCGCCCCTCCAGGACGAAGATGCCGACGAACGCGGGAAGGCTGATCAGCGAAATGGCACGCACCGCAATGGGGATGCTCGCAGCCATGCCTCCATGGTCGAGAAAGAGGACGAGATATCCACCGTGTTCCTTGGCGTATTCGTAGTAGCGGTAATTCTTGAACAGCTGCACGGGCACGCTCAGCCAGAACAGAACGTAAAGGTAAGGCAAGAAGCGGCGGAAGGATCCGCTGCGCGGCGGAGCAAAGGAGCGGTAGTTCCATCGGCAGGGCGCATAGATGCAGATGGCCGAGAGGGCAAGCGACAGCAGCGCCAACGCCGCCACATTGCGGGGCAGGCCAAATTGATACCACGTCATCAGCGTGACATGAAAGATGTCAGACGTTCCTCCGGCGCAGTACGCCAGCAGTTGGCCGGCCTGGAACAGAGTCAAGGTGCACAGAAAGAAGAAACAAGGATGCCGTCCGCCATCGAACCGTTTCCACGCCAGGCCAATCAGCGAAATCAGCAGCAGCGCGGTGAGAACCTCCGCTCCCTCGCAACTGAGCCAACCCATGAGGTAGCAGAGGGTGGCGGCAGCGATCAAGGTCAGGTACCCGAGCACTTCCAGTGCGGCTCCGAGTTTGGGGGAAGCGGCCGCGCCGGTTGCGGAGTTTGGAGGAAAAGAGCTCATCGCATTCGAGAGTTCGATATTGGCCCAGAGTGTGGCTGGGCTAAGTGTGGGGTTGGAGATCCGGCATTGACGTCCTCAGCGTGGTCCAGCGAGCATCGACCTCGGGGTTCAAACGCAGCCGGCGGAGGGCCTCGACCAACAAGACGTAGCCCACCGAACCGAAAAACCCCAGGAAAGTCACGATTCCAACGATCCAAGTCCGCTTCGGCCAGGATTTGCGGTCGGGCTCGATGGCAGGGTCGACGACTTGGATGATGGCGGCGGTTTTGGCTTCGTCAAGTCGTGCGGCTTCATACTGTTTGGCCAGCAGTTCGAAGATGGTCTCGGCGTACTTCAGATCGCGCAGTTTGCGGACATACTGCAAGCCGGCTTCCGGGACGTTGCTGGCCGGAACCTGGACGCCGGCTGGGCCCCGGCTTTGCGTTTCGAGCCGTGCCAATTGCCCGCGCATGCCGGAGAGTTGCTGCTCGCCCAACAGGACGTCGGGATTCTGCTCGGTGGAAAACAGCCGCATGGCGTGCAATTCCACTTCTTTGGCGGCGATGGCCGCCCGTAGTTTGACCACCGACTCGATGATCGCCTTGGCCTGACCATCCAACTGGATCAGCCCCGTCTTCTGCTCGGTTTCTTTCAAAGCCTGTTCCGCGTCGGCCAGGTTGTTCTTGGCCATTCCCAGCTGGCGCTCGAAGAATATCCGCCGCTGCCCGGCTTCGGTGATGGCCAGGTCTTGCGTCAGCCGGCGCAACTCGTCGACATAAGCGTTGGCGATTTGGGGCGCGCGCCTGCGGTCTTTGTCTTCGACCGAAATGGTGATGAAGCCCTCCTTGCTGAGGACGATGCTGCTGGATTCTTCCAGGTCTTCGCGGGCATCGGACATCTTCAGTTTGTCGCGATACACCCGAAGTAGATCGAAGCGCCGGATCAAGGCATCTTCTGCCGTGCGGCTGCGCAGCATGCCTACATACAGGTCGTTCGGATTCTTCAGCCCCAGATCTTTCTGCGCCATCGTCGCCATCGGCCCCAAGGCGCCCAGTTGCCCGATCATCGATGCCGCCAGCGATTGGCTTTGCTGCGGGGGGAGGATCTTGGTGGTGGCGGTGTAGCGATTGGGCAAGAGCAGGGAAACGACTGCGGCCAGAACGGCTGCCACCAGCGTCGTCCGCAGGATGACCTGCTTGCGCTGCGATAGAACGATCAGCAAATCGAGCACGCGCGACTCATAGGGTTCGACGTTACCCGATGTCCTCCGCGAACCGGGCGGGACGAGGTTCGCTCCATCCTCGTTCGCGGATTCAGCGGCCCCGTTCTCGGGTTCAGCCGTGGTGACGCTGTTCATTGCCCGGTCCTCATTGAATGACCCTCACGGCCGCCGCGCCCAAGGCAAATTGCGAGAAGACCTGGCTCCAGTCTTTCAGTCCGCGGAGGAAGGAGCCATGGGTAAGGCGTTCCGGCACTACGATGGCATCGCCCGGCATAAGGCGCAGGGAAGCGAAGCCCCCGTTCCACAAACCCTTGACCGCCTGGCTGCTGACCACCGAGCCGTCGGCTCGAATCACAAACATGCGGCTCGCGTCCGCGTCCCGCGTAGGCCCTCCCGCCCGCTTCAGGTAGCTGTCCACGCGCTCCTGAGGCCGGTGCAGGAACGAGTTCTGGTTGTAAACCGCGCCCAGGATCGCGACCGTCGACGGGCGGTAGGGAATTACGAAGCGGTCGCCGTCTTCGAGCGCAATCTCCGGCAGGTCGCCTATCGCCGTCGAGCTCGGGCTCAGATCGAGGACAACGCGCCCGGCTGCCTTCACTTGCCGAAGCTTCTCCACCAGTTGCCGCTGCGCTTCGAGTTTCGCGCGGTGGTCGGCAACTTCTTCGGGATTGACGCCGGAAGGCGCGAGCGCATTGTGGGTCATGTCTTGCTCGAGCTTCCCGACTAATTGATCCAAGCCTTTCTGCTGGTCAAGGCGTACCGACTCCCGCGTAAATTCAGCTCCGTAGAGATACGCATTCGCAGTGAATCCGCCGGCACGTTCGACCAGGTGGCGGACGGTTTCGCCGGACTCGGCCTGATAGACGCCAGCGGCGCGAAATTCTCCCTCCAGGCGCACGAACTTGCTCTGCTTTTCCAGAGGAACCGCGAGATCGCTTTGGGAGAAAATCGTGATCACGTCGCCCGGCTCCAGCGCCAGGTTGTTTTGCTCGTCTCCCTGCAACACGAGCTTTCCCAAATCGAAGGGGATCAGCCGCATGGTCAGGTCCTGCGGGTGCAGCCGCTGAATCACCGCGTAGTCCCAATTAATCTCCGGAGCATTGCGCGTGATCCGGTTACGCAGTTTCGCAGTGGTGGCCTCGGTCGCGGCTTTGGCCGAGCCTGCCGGTCTTTCGGTGGCTGGAGTCCAGGGCTCCGCCACGTTCGCAGCCGAGTTGGTAGCGCGCCAGTAGTCGCGGGTGACGAGAGCGTCCTGGTTGGGGATCACATCCCGCAAACGCAGGCCACTATGCCAGGCCACGTGTCCGGGATGAGCGACGTTGCCCCGCAAGGTTACGGCGTTTTCGAATCGGGGAGAGAGCGAGAAGATGCGGACCACGTCTCCATCCTGCAACGCCCGCTCGAAGCCTTCGCCATCCAGCGGAAATTCTTCGACCCGGCGGACATTGTGGTCTTCGATTCTTTCGACGATCGCCTTCTGTCCATCCGCTGTCGTTGCCAGGCCTCCTGCCATCTCGATGGCTCCGCCTAGATTCATTCCCTCCCGCAACTCGTAAATCGCGGGCACATTCACGCTGCCGGCGAGGGCAATCGATGGCCCGGCGGGCGGGATATAGATGACATCCCCCGGCAGCAATCTCGCGTCCTTGGACTTGTCGCCTTCGAGGAGCAAGTCATAGAAATCGAATTCCGTGACCAGGTGGTTGTCGCGCTTCAACTGGATGTGCCGCATGGAACCGCTCGTCGAGGGCCCACCGGAGGCGAACAGGGCGTTGACCAGCGTGCACAGGGAACTGACGGTGTAGCTCCCGGGACGGCGAGCTTGCCCCACTACGAAGACTTGAATGGATCGCAGCTGGCCCAGGCCGACTGTTAAATCGAAATTGCGGAACACTCTTCCAATCGCCGTCCGGAAGTAGTCCGGCAGTTGCTGGTATTGCAATCCGGCAACGGACAGCGTGCCCACCTTGGGCAGAAAGATCTCGCCGCCGCGGTCGACCACCAGTTTGCCATTCAGATCAATCTGCCCCCAGGCGCGGATCAGGATCTCGTCTCCCGGTCCGATCCGGTAATCATCGGTCACGGGAATCCGGTCGACGGGAGCGAAGGTTGTGGGCACGTGATCAAAGAGGTTGGTTCCATAAATGGGCAGCGTGCGGCCGACGGAGCTGGCAACAAATTCCTGAAATTCCGTGGGCGCTGGCTCCGGAATCCCGTCCGTCTTCACGGCAAGAGTCCGCTTTGGATGTCGGGCTGGTTCTGCTTCATGGTCCTGTGCCATGTCGGTCTGCCAGGGATTGTTAGGACTGTTCAGCAGAGGCTGGCCGGAACGATCTGGCAGGGAACGGTTCGACGAGCCATCGTCTGCGGGCGGCACAGCTGAATTCTCAGACTTGCGGGGCGATGAATTGGCCGTGCCTTCGGAGTTTGTTAGCGCATTCGGACAGTCGTTCTCCGTACATTGCGGATCGTTCTGGGCCGGCGTGCGTAGCGTGACTTGAGCCCATCCGAGGCTAGAGAAGACGAGTAAACCGAGCAGCGCCACACCGAAACAAGGGAGAGACGGGCGTCTCACCCGTCCGCCGGGCAGGGATACCCGGCGCTCCACGAACAATAGTTGTGCGATCAGCATGGCGAGGCTCATTGGAAGTTCAGCACCTTGCGCCACTCCGGATGGTAAGTGACCTCCACGGAGGCCACGGTGTTCGGTCTGACAAGCGGGGATAGGACGGGGAAGTTCCAGCGTTCGTACTGCAGAAATGTGGTCATCTCCATCTCTGGGCGCAATTGAAAAGTCGCTCGCGCCAGGAAATCCTGAATATTGCCGCCCGCGGGAATAAAATCGCGGTCGACATGGGCCTGCCTGTATCCCACTTGCACCGAGTTACGCGGCGAGAGCCAGTAGGTGCTCCAGAGCTGAACGCCGTGGCCCTCGCGGCCCACCCAGGAACCGAGCAGGTGTCCGCCGTTCAGGTAGGCGTCGCGGTAGGCGCCGTTGTAGTAGACGTACTTGCCTCCACGGTTGGAAAGCGCCGGAGGGTCCGACCAAGCGATCTCGGCGCGGAAATCAAGTTTCCGGATCCGGGGAATCTGGGGCAGGTAGATGCCCGGATTCATCAGCGCGCGCTGCGGCGCCGCGAGCGGCGAAGGGTCGTCGTCGGTCATGCCATCGTTGTACAAAACCAGCCATTTCCGGAGGCCGGGAATGCGATAGCTGAAATCGAAGCCGCCGCGCCGGTCGCCGACGTCGGCCACGCTGCCGGGAATCGTCCCTTTGTTGTCGCCAAAGCTGCTGACCCCTCTCCAGAACATGCCGAGCGTGACCGGACGGAACACGATGGTGCGCGAGAACCCGAATTCAAGATTGGGCGTGGGCTTGAAACTGACCTTCTGGCCATCGACGGCAGGGTCTGGAGGATAGTGGTGCCCGGCCAACAATCCGAAAAAGAATTCCCAGCGCATCGGGCCCAGGTGGCTGAAGAAACTTGGCAGCCTCCAGGGAGATGGGTTGGTCAGACGCAGCATGTCCATGGGCTCGGCGTTATCGCTGAAGTTCGCCGGCCCGCCGTGGCCCGGACCCCACCACAGACTTTGCCGGCCGGCCGAGATCTGGATGCTCTTGAAATTCCAAGCGGCGTAAGCGTCGAGCAGCCGGAAGCGATCGAGGACGGTAGTGTGGGTCGCAAGCTGCGGCGTCGTCCCATCGATTGTGCCGAGCATCTGCTGGACGGACTGACTGTTGGCAGAAAGCGCAGGAGCGTGCTGATACTCGCCGCGCACATAGAACGCCACCGGCCCGGCCGATCCCGACGCCGAAGCTCCGCTGACCAGGTTCGAACCCTCGCCGTAGAGGCGGCCATAGTCATTCATGAGGGTCTGGCCAAAGTGATAACCGTCGTCGAGCGGCGCGCCGGCGATGCCGAGATAGCGAGTGTAAATACTCTCAACCCGGATTTCGGAAGTCCCGGAACCGTTCAGGCGCCGAAGGTCGTTCGCAAATTCGGTCTTGAGCGCCGCGTAAAGGTTGTACGCTTCTAAGCCGCGTTCAGCGCTGGGAGCCGCTCCGGCGCTCCGACGTCGTTTGTAAGGACCGTTGGGTTGAAAATCATTCCTGGGAACATCGTCTATGCGAACATCGTCGATCTGAAGGTCGTCCGCGGCGGCTGCGACAATCCGGGCACACTCCATGCGCGTCCAGGGCCGCAGGTTGGCATAGGCGCTCGGCGCATCGCCGAGCGCGGCCAGGCGGTCGAACGCGGCATACACCCAGGAGTCCAGGGGGACGTAGGGCGATCCGAGTTCCGCCGGTGTACGCGAGCGCGGTAGCGATGGTTCGTCGAAAGCGTAATCGTTCGTGCTCGCGCCCGGCAGCTCCGGGTCGTGGTGCGCCCGGTACACGTGTCGGCCGATCAGATAGCCGAGGGCGCTACCTACAACCACGTCGGAGGGGAAATGTTGCTGGGCCGCCACGCGCGACAGGCTGACCCCGGCCGCCCCGCCGTAGGCTAATACCTTCGTGAGGGGTCCGGGATATTCGTGGGCGATGACGCTTGCGATTGACCAGGCGGCCAGGGCATGCTCCGAGGGAAATGAGGTGCCTCCCGCTCCGAAGCTGCCGGCATTTGCGGCGTTCGGACGCGGCCTCTGGAAAGCGAATTTCATGGTCTCCCCCACGATCATGCTGTTCAACGCCGCTTCACCCGCGAGAAGACCGGTCTCGCGGCTGTGATCGTTGTGCATGGTTGCCCCGCGCAGGTACAAACTCGCAGCTGTACCCATCATGGCTGCCAGTCCGTAGTTGCTGATACTTCCGCTGCGGGCAGGCGGAGAATTTCCAAAATGCCGCATGAGGTCGCGGTCGGCCGCCGCCAGGCCGAAGGTGCCAGCCGCGAAGGGCACGAGCCAGTTTCTATCGGGTCCTGAAACTCTGGAGTGCAGGTGTAACGGACTGGTCCAAATCGTTTTCTGATCCGACACCAGATTTTGTGCGAAGTGCGCCAGACAGAGACCGGGACTTTTCCGTCCCGCTCGATTTCCTTCCGCCGCATCTGCTCCGGGCGCCTGGGCCGAAGGGCTGTCTTCTGCTGCGCTGATTCGCTGGCGGATGGTGGGACCTGCACTTTGACGGTCGCTTTGACTGGTACAGGGGTTCAGAATTTCAGGATTGGATGCCCAGGTGGAGTTTCCCGCAGCGCCGCAGAGTAGAGCTACAAACATAGGCTGGTAACAACGACCCCGGAATTTGTTGAGGGAAAACATGCTCTAGAGCAGCCTGTACGACTGGGCCGCAAAGTCGGGCGGCAGGATTCCGCCGCCGGAGTACTTTGACGCCGGCTCCAAATCGTCCGCATCGACTTCCACCGCCACGCTTTGCAGGATGGCGTCGAGTGCGAGCACCACGCGAAAGTTGCTCTTCTTGCGGACCAGCACGCCTTCCAGCCCCGTCATGGAACCGGCCTTGATGCGGACGCGCTCACCGATCACGAGGTAGGGGTGGGGCTCGATTCGCCGCTGTCCGAGCCCGGAGCGGAGCGCTTCGATCTCAAAATCGGGGAGCGGTGCGAGGGTTCGTCCAAAGCCCACCAGCGACAGCACGCCCGGTACTTCCAGGATGCGCACGCGCTCCCGCGGATGGATGTGGACGAACACGTAGTTAGGGAAAAGTGGCAGATCGAGGTTCATCTCGCACCGGTTCTTCCAATGGTGGCGGGCGATGTAGAGCGGCAAGAACGATTCGATCTGTCGCTCGGCCAGACGCGCGGCCACGCGTTTTTCGTGATGCGAATTGGTGTAGACTGCAAACCAGTTTGCAGAAAGGTCTCGAGGTGCGGCCGCCATCTTCTCTGCAGCTGGTTGTCTTGCTGCCAAGCCGGTCTGCATGATTTGCCTTCCCCTTCGGGTGCAGCTTCGCTAGCCCCGCTTAGCGAGGTTGGTTTAGAACTTTCAAATCCTGGGAATGACTACCCACATCATCTATTGCAAGTACCCAACCACTGCGGTTGCATTTGTGGATTTGTGTTTGGTTGTTTCGCTCGTTGGGGTTATGAGCGGGTTGGCCAGAGTCGCTGCTGGTTCATTCCCGGAGCGGGAACCTGAATCGGATTTCCGTTCTAAATCTGAACTCGGGACCTGCGCCGAGCTAACGGCCTGAAGGACAGGATCGACACCAGACAATCGACGGCCCTAACGCGCAATCCATTGGGGATTGGCGTGATAGCTACTGAAACAGCGTGGAGAGCGCTTGTGCGAAGGATGCGACTTCAGCACTTCTTCTGCAATTTGTGAACTCGCAGCACTTCAAGCCGAGTCTAGTTTGTGGCCTTGACCCCGCCTGACATTTCTAATTCCACATTTACTACCGGCTTCACTCTTAGCAGGAAATTGCTGGGATCTTTGATGCCCCACTTTACGTAGGGGATCTCGAACTTGCTGGTCCCGCTCCAGTGGTCTCCCGTCAATTCGGCGTGAACTTGTGCGCTAACGTCATGGTCGGAGCCATGAATGGAAAAGACACCGCCTAGCTTTATGTCCGACGGCCCGGACTGGCTAACTTTGCCTTCGATTTGCGTTGGTCGGAAAATCACTTCGGGATATTTTGCCGTCTCCAGAATCTCTTTGTGCATGCGCTTGTCGCGCGAATTGTTTCCGCTTTCGCCGCTGGGCGCGTAAACGATAATCTCGCCGCCGGCTTTCCCCGTCTGGGGATCAAAATGTACGGTCCCACTTTTCAGCGCGAAGGTGCCGTGTACCGTGTGCAGCGTGCTTTCCACCGAGTAATGCACTCGGGATTGTGCTGGATCGAGGGTCAAAACAATTTCCGAGTTGCTGGTCGGAGCCGCGTGTTCCTGCGGCAAAGGCGCCGCGGCGAGAAAAATGGCGACGCAGAAAATGGTCACTGCCCAAATACCTAAAGATCTTGCCCCAGAAACCCTCATCGTTCTCCTTAATTATTGAATTGCCTTAAATGTTTACCGCGCGGCGCACCATGCTCAACGCCTCGGTCCAGAAAGATGGCGATGTCTCGGCCATTTCGACCACGTCGCGAATGGCTGCCACGAATTCGTCGAGCTGGGTTTCCGTCACCATCAGGGGCGGCGCGGCTTTCAGGACCATGAAATTGTTGCCGCAGATTTGTGTGAGGATGCCTTTCTCGCGGAACATGCGCATGACCACAATCTGCCCAAACATGGCGGGATGGATTTTGTTAAATGCTTCGTAGAGAGCGCGAAATGCGAGTTTCTTTGGCGGAACAAATTCAATTCCGTTCAAGAGGCCCATGCCGCGCACTTCCTTCACCATGTCGAAGTCCGCCAGTTCGCGGCGCAGCTTGGCGCGAAATTCTTCGCCGAGCAGCAGCGCGCGCGGGCCGAGTTGCTCGCGTTCGAGAACCTCCAGCGTCGCCAGGCCGGCACGCATCGAGAGACTATTTTCGCTGAACGTCGAAGTGTGGACGATGGCCCGTCTCAATGAGGAATAAACCGCGTGGTAAATCCGGTTGGTCATCAAAACCGCGCTGACCGGCATGAGTCCGCCACTGAGCGCCTTGGCCAAGACCACCATGTCGGGCTGCACGTCAAATTGGTGCGCCGCCAGGAAAGTTCCGGTGCGATACATTCCCGTCTGCACTTCATCGAGGACGAAAAGGGTGCCCGTCCGCCGGCACGCCTCCTGCGCTTGCTGCAGGTAGGCGCGCGTGGGCACCTGAATCCCACCTTCCGCCTGCACGGGTTCGACGACAAAGGCGGCGTGTCGCTTGCTCGCTAGCGCGCTCTCCAGGGCCGCAATATCACCGAAGGGCACACCGTGCGTATCCGGCAATAGCGGACCGAACCCCTCGCGCCAAAATGCATCGTTCATCAGCGAGAGCGCGCCGCTGGTCAGTCCATGAAAACTGCTCTTTGCGTAAACAATACCGGCGCGGCCAGTCGTAGCTCGCGCAAACTTGATCGCCGCCTCCACACCCTCGCTGCCGCTGCTGCCGAAAAACACTTTTTCCACTTCCCCGCCAGCCCGTTCACACAACTGCCGCGCCAGTTCACCGGCGATCTCGGGCACGTGGCTTTGTAGCATCGCCGGGCCACAACGATCCATTTCGTCCTTTAAAGCCTGAATGATGTCGGGATGATTGTGACCCGCATTGTGAACGCAGTAGCCCGACAAAAAGTCCAGGAAGTGGCGGCCGTCCTTCGCGAACAACTCACAGCCCAGGCAGCGCTCGTACTCGACATTCATGCCCAGCAAGTTGAGCAGTGTGACCCACTGCGGGTTCACGTAATCCTGGTAGTTGGACGTGGATGTCGAAACTGGAGGCGAAACAATTGTTGACATAGTGTTCAAGATGGGATGCGGGCCGTCTGGCGATTGGATGCTTTCGCCTCGTATTTAAGCGGCGAAAGACGCCCACGACTCTTTAGGTAAACAAAGGTGCGGAGGTGCGACTTTTCGGGTGTTGGCGGAGGCGACTCAGGGAAATTAAGATAGAAGACAGCATGGAATAGAAAGGCAGGATTCGATGACTCCCCCAGCCGCAGTAGATTCCACTCACTATGGTATTTCCACACAGCCCCTGACGCCTGAAGAATTGCGCAAGATCGATGCTTACTGGCGCGCGGCCAACTATCTTTCCGTTGGCCAGATTTATCTGTACGCCAATCCGCTTCTGCGCGAGCCACTGAAGGTCGAGCACGTCAAGCCTCGACTGCTGGGACACTTTGGAACGACGCCCGGTCTGAACTTCATCTACGTCCACTTCAATCGCCTGATCAAGAATGACGATCTGAATGTCATCTACCTGGCTGGCCCGGGCCATGGCGGGCCCGGGATGGTTGCCAATACCTACCTCGAGGGCAGCTATAGCGAGTTTTATCCGAACATCACACAGAACGAGGAGGGCCTGCGAAAGCTGTTCAAACAGTTTTCCTTTCCCGGAGGAATTCCGAGCCACGCGGCGCCCGAAACTCCCGGCTCGATCCACGAAGGCGGGGAACTGGGTTATTCGATCATGCATGCGTGCGGCGCAGTGTTCGACAATCCCGATCTGATCGCCTGCTGCGTGGTGGGAGACGGGGAGGCCGAAACCGGGCCGCTGGCCACCAGTTGGCATGGCAACAAATTTCTGAATCCGGCGCGCGACGGCGCAGTGTTGCCCATTCTCCATCTCAATGGCTACAAGATCGCGAATCCCACTCTGCTGGCCCGCATGAGTGATGAGGAACTCACCCACCTCTTCACCGGCTACGGCTGGAAACCATATTTTGTCGAGGGACACGAGCCGGAAGCCATGCATCAGCTGATGGCTGGAACTTTGGATACGATCGTCAACGAAATTCGATCAATTCAAGACAAGGCGCGCCGCGGGGGAGATGCAGGCATGCCCCATTGGCCGATGATCGTGCTGCGAAGTCCGAAGGGGTGGACAGGACCGAAGGTCGTCGATGGCAAGCCCATCGAGAACACGTGGCGTGCCCACCAGGTGCCAGTGGCGGACCTGCAGTCGAAACCGGCACACTTGAAGATCCTCGAAGACTGGATGAGAAGTTACCGGCCCGAGGAATTGTTTGACGAGAACGGGAAGTTGATTTCGGAACTCGCGGAATTGGCTCCCAAGGGCGAGCGCCGGATGGGAGCGAATCCGCACGCCAATGGCGGCTTGTTGTTGCGCGATTTGGTCATGCCCGACTTTCGCAATTATGCCGTCAGCGTTCCGAAGCCGGGCACGCAGAATGCCGAAGCTACGCGAGTGCTCGGCGGATTGTTGCGCGACGTAATGAAGCTGAACGCCCAGAACTTCCGCGTCTTCGGCCCGGATGAGACGGCCTCGAACCGGCTGGAGGCGCTCTTTGAAGTAACTGACAAGCAATGGATGGAGCCCATCCTTCCGGTGGACGAACACCTCTCGCAGAGCGGCCGTGTGCTGGAGATGCTCAGTGAACATATGTGCCAAGGCTGGCTGGAAGGTTATTTGCTCACCGGACGCCATGGCTTCTTCTCCTGCTATGAAGCGTTTATTCACATTGTGGATTCCATGTTCAACCAGCACGCGAAGTGGCTGAAGGTTACCCGCGAGATCGAGTGGCGGCGTCCGATCGCGTCACTCAATTACCTGTTGACCTCTCACGTATGGCGGCAGGATCACAACGGATTTACCCATCAGGATCCCGGCTTCATCGATCATGTGGTGAACAAGAAGGCGGATATCGTCCGCGTATACCTTCCGCCCGACGCCAACTGCCTGCTTTCCGTGGCCGATCATTGCCTGCAGAGCCGAAACTATGTGAACGTGATCGTAGCCGGCAAGCAACCGGCGCTGCAGTTTCTCGACATGCAGTCCGCTATCGAGCACTGCACTACCGGGATTGGCATCTGGGAGTGGGCAAGCAACGACAAAGGAGCCGAACCCGATGTGGTGATGGCCTGCGCCGGGGACGTCCCGACGCTCGAAACGTTGGCGGCAGTCGATCTCCTGCGGCAGCATTTTCCCGACATAAAGATTCGCGTGGTGAACGTGGTTGACCTGATGACCATTCAGCCTTCGAGTGAGCACCCGCACGGTCTCTCCGATTTGGATTTCGATTCCATGTTCACGGTGGACAAGCCGGTGATCTTCGCCTATCACGGCTACCCCTGGCTGATTCACCGCCTCACGTATCGCCGGCACAATCACGACAACCTCCACGTACGGGGCTATAAAGAGGAGGGGACGACCTCAACGCCCTTCGATATGACAGTCATGAATGATATGGATCGCTTCCATCTGGCCGGGGATGTGGTGGACCGGGTCCCCAGACTGCAGAGCGTCGGAGGGCATTTCAAGCAGTTGCTACGGAACAAGCTGGTCGAGCATCGGCAATACATTCACGAGCGCGGAGACGATCTGCCGGAAATCCGGGACTGGACTTGGCCCTACTGATGAACGTGCTTGTTCTGAACTCCGGCTCCAGCAGCCAGAAGAGCTGTCTCTACGCGATGGGAGATACACTTCCCGATGCTCCGCCGGCTTGCGTTTGGGAGGGCAAGATCGAGTGGATCGATCACAAGGCCCAATTCACAATCAAGAGTTCCCGCGGAGTTTTCCGGCAGGATCTGACCTCGTCGCGCTCTCGTGGAGAAGCCATCGAAGTTTTGCTGCGCAGCTTGTGGAGCGGCGAGACGCAGGCGATTTCCAGCCCGTCCGATGTTGATGTCGTGGGGCATCGGGTGGTCCACGGCGGTCCGCAATTTCTCGAGCCCGCATTCGTTACCGCCGGGGTGAAGGCGGCGATCGAAGGCGTTTCCGTTTTTGCGCCTCTCCACAACCGCGCGGAACTGGAGGGCATGGAAATTGTCGCGAAACTGCTGGGCCCGGTGCCACAGGTCGCCGTCTTCGACACCGGCTTTCATCTCACCATGCCTTTAGCGGCGGCTACCTACCCCGGTCCTTATGAGTGGTTCGAGCAGGGAATTCGACGCTACGGATTTCACGGCATCAATCATCAGTATTGCGCGCAACGTGCGGCGCAGTTGCTGGGCAAGAGCCTGAGTTCGCTAAAACTCGTGACTTGTCACCTGGGGAATGGCTGCTCACTGGCGGCGATTCGCGACGGGCGAAGCGTGGATACCACCATGGGTTTCACTCCCCTGGAGGGTCTCATGATGGGAACCCGGTCGGGGTCCGTGGACCCGGGCATCCTTACTTATCTGATGCGGCAGAGGCACCTGTCGGGCCAGCAACTGGACGAGGTTCTGAATCAGAAGTCGGGACTGCTCGGTGTGTCGGGAATTTCCAGCGACATGCGGGAGATTCTTGCCGCCAGCCAGAACGGCAACAAACCCGCAAAAATGGCGCGCGCCAAGCTGGCGTTCGACGTCTATGTTCATCGCCTGCAGTCGGGGATCGGGGCGATGATTGCCGTGCTAGGGGGAGTGGACGCCCTGGTATTCACCGCGGGAGTCGGCGAAAACTCACCCGAAGTCCGCGCTGCCGTGTGTGAGAATTTTGCCTTCCTGGGCATGAGGCTCGACCCGGGGAAGAACCCACAATCGCCCGGGGACACGGATATTTCTGTTCCAGATGCGGCGGTACGCGTCCTAATCATTCGCGCCCAGGAAGATTGGATGATCGCTCAACAATGCTGGAATCTTGTGCGAACGGCTACGCTGCGTAGTTAAGCAGTGGAGCGACGGGCGTCTCGCCCGTCCAGCCAGGCAAGGACCTGCAAATCGCCGAAGATGGCTCCAACCGCTAAGTAAGCAAAGATTTACGCCGTGCCCTTTGGACCTCTGATTTCCCGACAATTTGGGATTACATTCACCTGTGACAGCGGTCACAGAACAGCGCCCGCAAACCCTTCAAAATTGGACTATATTAGTGCGGAATAATTAAACACCCTCGCTGCCGATGCTTGGCACGAGAGACTCGAACGGAGAGTAACGATGAAGAAAATTAACGTTCAGATGTTTATTTTCGCAATAGCCCTTGTTCTCACCCTTTCCTTGTCAGCTCAGGCGCAAAGCGGCGCAGATACGTTCAAGTCAAAATGTGCCGCCTGCCATGGTGCTGACGGAACCGGTTCGGCGGTCGGGAAAAAGATGGGCGCCCATGATTTCACGAGTGCCGAAGTGCAGAAAATGTCGGACGCGGAACTCACCGAAGTCATTACGAACGGCAAAAACAAGATGCCCAAGTATGGAGATAAGTTGAAGCCGGAAGAGGTTAAGGGCCTGGTCGCTCACATCCGCACGTTGAAAAAATAATCCTGGCTGCTTTTTGCGACAAAGATTTAGGTAGATTGTCCAGCGCGGCGGATGATCCGGCGGCGAGAGCGAGAGTGTGTCTACGCCGCGGTGCGTAGAGAAAAGGGAGTAGCGCTTTCCAATGAGTCTGCGAGAACGCATCCGAGAGTGGTCGGAACCAATCTATTTTCTGGGGCAGAATCCCATCACACTTGTGGGCGCCGTGATCACGACAAGCACGGCGCTCACCACCATCGCCTTCTGGTTCTATGAGATTTTCCTGCCGGGACCGGTGCATCCTTATATTGGCCTTCTGGTCTTTCTAATCCTTCCGGGCATCTTTGTGCTCGGCTTGGTGCTGATTCCAATCGGCATCTGGCTCAGGCGGCGAACTTTGCGCGCCAGCGGGAAACTGCCAGCGGTTTTCCCCCCCATCGACCTCGGGCTGCCCGTGGTGCGCCGCACCCTGGAGTATGTGAGCGCGGCAACCATACTCAATCTCCTGATTGTTGGGACCGCATCGTATCGCGGTGTCGAGTACATGGATTCGACGAGTTTCTGCGGGCAGACTTGTCATACCGTAATGGACCCGGAGTACACGGCCTATCAGAATTCTCCGCACTCGCGGGTGGCTTGTGTGGAGTGCCACATCGGACCCGGCGCGGGCTGGTTTGTGCGCTCCAAGCTTTCCGGTCTGCGGCAGGTTTTCGCGGTCACCTTCCATACTTATTCGCGCCCCATTCCTTCACCAGTCAAGTACCTCCGCCCGGCGCGCGAGACCTGTGAACAGTGTCACTGGCCCCAGCGCTTTACCGGCGACAAGTTCCTGGTAAACACCAGCTACAAGGACGACGAAAAAAACACGCCGCAAACGGACGTATTGCTGCTGAAAGTGGGTGGCCGCACGTGGCAGGGCTCGGTCGGCATTCACGGACGCCATCTCGCCGACAATGCGCGCATCCAGTACATCTCTACCGACCCCGAGCGGCAGACGATCGCGGCCGTCTATTACACCGACGACCAGGGAAAGACCACCGAATTTATTTCCACCGATACCAAGCCCACCAAAGAACAATTGGACAAGGGAGAGCATCGTGTGATGGATTGCGTGGATTGCCATAACCGGCCCACGCATGCCTTCGACCTGCCGGAAAACGCGGTGGACAAGGCAATGTCGCACGGGAGCATCAGCCCCGAGCTTCCCTATATCCGGAAAAAGGCGGTAGAGGTTCTCAAGGTGAATTACTCCGCTCGCGATGTGGCGGAGCGCCGCATTAAGGAAGAGCTCAACAATTTCTACCGGACCAATTACTCGAATCTCTATCAGACGCGCCGCACGCTGGTGGAACAGGCGGGCGAGGAGGTTGCGAAGATTTACCTTCGCAACATCTTCCCGGACATGCGCATCACCTGGGGCACCCACCCCAACAATCTTGGCCACAATGATTCACCGGGCTGCTTCCGCTGCCATGACGGCAGTCATACCAGCGCCGACGGCAAAACCATCACCAATGATTGTTCCGCGTGCCATGAAGTTTTGGCGGCAGGGGAAGAAAAACCCAAGGTCTTGACTGACCTGGGCATGAAGTAGGCCGGAGGGGAGAGCAGGTTTGTCGAAGAGGATGCCAAGCTCAGAAATCGCCAGACGATGGAACATCCGCTGTGGGGTCCTGCTTCTTTCAGTCGCTCTTCTCTCAGCATTCGCATTGACACCTGCTCAAGCGAGAAGGCAAGGGGGTTCCGCACATCCCCTCAAACAAGACGAAAGCTGCCGCACGGGTTTGCAGGTCCTTATTCAGTTTCCCGATCGCCTCTTCCACCTCCTTGCGCTCGAATACCGCGAATCCCAATACCAAAGCATATGCCATGAGGCGAAGCGCATGCCACGACCACCAGGCAGTCGTCCAGGGAGCGGAAAAAGGGAAGCTGAACTGGGCTAT
>JAIQFA010000023.1 GCA_020073525.1 Terriglobia bacterium | reverse complement strand
ACGTCCTGCTCGTTCTTGAGCAGCGCGCCGGCGAGCGGCGGCATGATCTTGTGCTGGTCGCGCGAGTGCAGCACCTCGGGCGAGATGTCCTCGGCCATCAGCAGCTTGAGCCAGTCCAGCAGCTCGGAGGTCGACGGCTTCTTTTTCAGCCCCGGAACGTCGCGGATTTCGAAGAACGCCTCCAGCGCCTCGCGCAGTAGCTGCTTCTTGATCCCGGGATGGTGCACATCGACGATGCGCTCCATGGTCTCCCGATCCGGAAACTTGATGTAGTGGAAGAAGCAGCGGCGCAGAAACGCGTCGGGCAACTCCTTCTCGTTGTTGCTGGTGATGATGATGGTCGGTCGGTTGCGCGCCTGCACCAGCCGCTGCGTCTCGTAGACGTAGAACTCCATGCGGTCCAGCTCGCGCAGCAGATCGTTGGGGAACTCGATGTCGGCCTTGTCGACTTCGTCGATCAGCACCACCGCCGGCGACTCGGACTCGAACGCCTCCCACAGCGGGCCGCGCTTGATGTAGTTCGCGATATCGTGCACACGCTCCTCTCCCAGCTGCGAGTCGCGCAGGCGCGAGACCGCGTCGTATTCGTACAGGCCCTGCTGCGCCTTGCTGGTGGACTTGACGTGCCATTGCACGAGCGGGCGGTCGAGCGCCCTGGCCACTTCGATCGCCAGCATGGTCTTGCCGGTGCCCGGCTCGCCCTTGATCAGCAGCGGGCGTTCCAGGGTGATGGCGGCGTTTACGGCCATCATCAGATCTTCGGTGGCAACGTAGGTATCGGTTCCGGTGAAGCGGGCCATGGGAGAGCTCGGGAAAGGACTGCGCGGATTATAGCGGGCGGCTGAGCATTGTGAGGTGGCGATGGCGCAGATGACTCCGCAAGTTTCCAAGCTGCTCGAACAAGCTCTTTCGCTTTCGGTGGAGGAGCAGGAAGCGCTCGCGGATTCCCTTATTTCCAGTCTCGGTGGAAAAGTGGATGAGGGCGTCCGTGCAGCTTGGGACGACGAAATCAAGAAGCGCATCACTGAGCTGGATTCGGGCAAGGCAAAAACCATTCCCTGGCCCGAAGTTCGCAATCGCAATTTAGCGAAGCTGCCTCGTGCCCACTAAGGCGTGCTAAACAGAATCACTCCGGTGTCTCGCTGGCGGAGACAGCACATGTTACATCGATTCAGACCGCTTTCTCTTGGCACTCTCACAGGTCGCCGGGAAGAGTCCGACCTTCGCTCAACCCATAGGTAAGAGTCATGAAGTACCCTTCTAATCACTCGGAAGCGTTGCCCGAAGCCAAGGCCTTAACACTGTTAATGAGAACCTTCCAATTTTCCATCTCGCTAGCACTTCGGATATGGGCCTGCCTATCCTTTCGGTTGACAATACCTTGCCCCTTACTGAATCATCTACCGTTGGAGGGAGCCGCTCATGCCTGACGCTGAAGTCACCACGCCTCGTGAGGCATACTTCGTTGTCGTGAGCGGGTCGATGAATCCAGCTATTCATAGTCCGCAATGGTACCGTGTGATCGGCGCGATTGATGAGACAGAGTTGCAATCCTCGCTTAGAATTCCGACCAACAGCACAACTTCGTTTTCGTCCCAAGTTCAATTTGGCACACCACCTCTCATCGTTACTTGCCAACCCGAGCAGTGGTGGATTCAATCTGGCGACGTTGCTTCGTGGCCGCGAATGCTGGAAGTTGCATCGCTTGTCTTTGCCAAGTTGAAAGAAACACCACTGGCATCTTTTGGACTAGTGATGCAACGCCACATTGAAACGGACGCTTCTGACACGAAATCTGTGCTCGCTGCGAGCCTTACCGAACTCAATCTTGGGCTCCCAAAAGGCAAGAGCACTGGAAGCACAATAACTCTATCCGTCGTGGAGCAAGACTACGAGGCTACCGCTTCACTCCAGCCATCGTATTTAAGTGAACGTTCCGTTTTTGTTCTATATCAGCGCCAATACGAAGTGCCAAAGGCGCCAAGCGGCTATGTCGATTTGGGAGACCTTGTGAAGGCGCGGTTTGATCAGTTTCGATTGGGATCACAGACTGTCTGTACCGACATTGTGGCCGCCGTGAACACCCGGGCGGCCAAGAAGGCAAAAAGTAATGGATGACGTCACGTCGCAAGCACCACAGTTTCTTCCGCCTCTGTCGACCCCCCAGCCATTTGCGCCGGGGTCGGAGCCGCTAGGGCAGACATTGGTGTTTCAGCCCGGTCCTCGAAACCAGGGTGGGGTTTTCTTTGGCGGCGGCAGAGGAATATTCCGCGGTGTAATTCTGTCTCCTCCCACCGGAAGTGATCCACTGATGTCGGGGATGATGGTGGCGGTACAGAGATTCGTTGTAGAGTCCCAACAACGGCAGCAGCGCTGGAATGCAACTGTCATCGCTATGAGGGAAAGTGTTCGCACCCTCACTAACGAAGTGACTACGCTCAAGTGCGAGATTCAGAGATTGCACAAGCTACGAACTTACGTCGTCCCGTTGGCGACCCTCACACCGGAACCTTTTCGAATGATCCAGCAAATTCCGGTGACGATTGAGGGAGATGGTGAGGACTTCACAGCCACTTTCGTGGAAGCAAATGTCAGCGCGTCCGGCGAAACGGAAGCTGACGCCATTGCCAATTTCAAGGATTCGCTATTGTCTAGTTACGAGATTTTGGAGGAGATGCCGTCGAATGAACTTGGGCCATTGCCAACCCGCCAGTGGGCTATTCTGCGAGATGTCGTCAAAAGGATCGAATAAGAATGGCGCGGAACATCACGAAGGAAATTGCCCTTAAGATCTGCAAGAAACTGGAGGGCCGTGAGATTTCCAAGAAGAACGCTGTGCATGACGTCTGGGGAATCTTCTTCAACGGTCAGTTGATAGCCCAGTTTGGCATTCGCCGAGGCTCAAACAAAGAAGCCGGTCACGACCACGTGCCAAGAAGTCTCAATATTAACGCCGGGTTTGCGAAACAAATTGGTACTTGCACGAAGTACCGCGATGATTACCTTGCCCATCTTCGCGAACGCGGACTCCTACCGCCAGAAGCAGCCGTTCCTCAACTTGGGGAATAATACTCACGCACGTTTTCAGATATTATTCTCAGGAGGTCTTGGCTTTTGGATCATGCTTCGCCTTCGTCGTTCGTTCTGCTAGCCGCTGCATTCCCCGCTCTGCCAGATCGGTCTTAGTTGATCATTGCCCTCCCAGCCACATGATTCCGATACCTCACCCTCGATCATGGCTTCGGCTTTTCGCGGGCGAGGGCGCCCGCGCTACACGACCTATTCCTCGTTCCTGTCCCGGTCCTGCGAGGTGGTCTGGGCGGCATCGGCTGCTCCCGGAACCGGCTTTTGCAGATCGATTGGCGGCTGGCCTGCCTTCTTCAGCTCCTTGTTGAGCTCCGGAATATCTTTGGACTTGAGTTCGGTCCACGCGGACAACTGCTCTTCCAGCGCCTTTTCCAGTTCCACGAACGTCGCGGTTTGCTGGGTGGTGGGCGCGGCGTCGGCAGTATCGAGAGCGCTGACGAGAGCGCTGAAGCCGCTGTTCAGACGAGCCAGGCTGCGGCCTTCGGGAGTGCTCAGGTAGCGCGTGCCGTATCCGCCTTCTTCACCTTCGAGGAGCGCGGCCTTCACTTCCAGGTCGGACGCCGCTCTTGTGATCGCGGCGAATTTTTTGTCTGGTCCTTTTTTGTCCGATCCGTGTCCGGAGAGCGTTTTCAGCTGCGCTCGCAGGCTGCGCGCTTGTTGCAGGGCTTCGTAGTCCTGATGAAGCGCGGTGGCAATTTTCTGGTCGAGTTCGAATTGCTGGGCTAAGCCTTCGGGCAGAGTTTTCACTCGCGGATCCATGCGAATGGTTAGCGGCTGCGTGTAGCTCTTGCCGCCAACCGTGAGCACGACTCGGTACGATCCGGGCAGGACTGCGGCTCCCAGCGGATAGCGCGGCGTGTCGTGATAGATGGCCGAGATCGGATACTCGTGGCTGAGAACATCGGGCTCGGGATAGTGCAAATCCCAGACAAAGCGGTGCATGCCCGCTGCGGCCGACAAGGTTCGCGCCGGACGTATCCAGTACGTGGGAACATTCAGTTCTTTCGGGTTGACCGGTTCGGGCTTGTCGGCGCTGGAAAAGTGGCGCACGACTTTTCCTGACAGGCCGTCAACAATTTCCAGAGTGACGGGAGCAGACGGCGCGGCTTTCAACCAGTAGTCGACCATCGCGCCATCCGGAGGATTCTGTCCCGCGGGTTCTTCGGGCGGCAGAGGCGTGTCGGTGTTGTTGTTGCGGCGCACACGATAGGTAGCTTGCGGCGCAAAAAGTTGTGCTGGAGCGTTTGCCGTCTCTGGACCGAACTGGCGCAGCGCGGTGATGTTATCCAAGATCCAGAACGAACGTCCGTGAGTTCCGACGACCACATCGTCACCATGAACGACGAGATCGCGGATCGAGGTTGGCGGGAGATTCATCTTCAGTGACTGCCAGTGGTCGCCGTCGTCGAACGAGACATAGACGCTGCGTTCGGTTCCGGCAAAGAGCAGGCCCTTGCGTTCGGGATCTTCGCGCACGGTGTTGACGGGCTCGTTGTCGGGCAGGCCGGTGACGATCTTCTGCCAGGTGTTGCCGCCGTCGTGCGTGCGGTAGATATAAGGATGCAGGTCGTCGAGCCGGAAGCGGTTCACCGCCGCGTAGGCAGTTGGGGTATCGAAATGTGACGCGTCCATCTGCGCCAGCTTGCTCCAGGGAGTCAAATCTTTCGGCGTCACGTTCTGCCAGTTCTTGCCGCCGTCGCGCGTCACCTGAATCAGGCCATCGTCGGTTCCGGCCCAGATCAGGCTGGCGTCTTTCGGAGACGGAGCAATCGAATAGATCACGCCGCGATGCTTGCCCTTCGCCGGATCGGCTTCGACAAACGGGCCGAGCGTCGCGGGGACTCCGGGATCTTCGCGCGTGAGGTCGGGACTGATGATCTGCCAACTGTTGCCGCCGTCGCTGGTCTTGAAGAGGACGTTCGATCCGAGATAGAGGACGTGCGGATCGACGGTCGAGAAGATCAGCGGCGCGGTGCGGTTGAAGCGGAATTGTCCGGTGCGCAGAACTACCGGCGAAACGTCGCGCGTCTGTCCGGTGTTGCGGTCGAACACAGTGACTTTGCCGCCGTAGATCAGATTGGGATGCAGCGGATCGGGCGCAACGTATCCATATTCTTCGACGCCGACCGTGGTCCAGTCGCGAAACGTGATTTCGCCAAAGTCGCTGCGGCTGGCGGTGCCTACGGAGCCGCTTTCCTGCTGGCCTCCGTAAACCCAGTAGGGAAACTGGTTGTCGGTGATTACGTGATAGAACTGCGCGGTCGGCTGGTTGTACCAGGAACTCCAGGTCTGGCCGGCGTTCACGGTGATGGTCACGCCCTGGTCTACAGCCATGGCGATAATGTCGGGATTTTCGGGATTGATCCAGATGGTGTGGTAGTCGTCGCCTCCGGGAGCGCCTTTGATGGCGGTAAAGTTCTTGCCGGCATCGGTGGATTTGTAGGTGGTCGTGTTGGCTACGTAGATCACATCCTTATTACGTGGATCGACTCGGACGCAGCCGAAGTCGTCGCCTCGTCCCCAGACACGATCTTCATCGTTCACCTGCTGCCAGCTTTCGCCGGCATCGTCGGAGCGGTAGATGCCGCTCGCCTTTCTGGCGTTCGGCTTTTCCGCGTTGGGCTTCTCCGCGTTGACCCAGGCGTACATGCGGTCAGGATCGCTAGGAGAAACGGCGGGACCGATTCGTCCGATGCCTTCGGCTTCACCGGGCAATCCTTTGGTGAGTTGCCGCCAAGTGTTTCCGCCATCGGTCGACTTGTAGAGACCGCTGCCTGTGCCGTTGTAGCCACCGCCGATGGTCCATGGCGGACGGCGCGACGCCCACATGCTGACGAAGATCACCTGCGAGTTGCGGGGATCGAAAACGAGGTCCATAGCTCCTACGTTCTCGTCTTTGTAGAGAACCTTCTGGAATGTCTCGCCTCCGTCTAGCGAACGGAAGACGCCGCGTTCGGGGTTGGGGCCGTAGGGATGTCCTTGGGCGGCGACGAAGAGGCGATTGGGATCTTTGGGATCAACGATGATGGATGCGATCTGTTGCGCGTCGCGAAGTCCCAGATGCTGCCAGGTGCGGCCTGCATCGGTCGACTTGTAGATTCCGTCGCCCACGGAAAGATCGGGGCGACGCAGGCCTTCTCCGCTGCCAACATAAATCGTGTTCGGATTCGACGGCGCTACGGCTAGCGCCCCGATCGAGCCTGTTGGCTGGTCATCGAAGATTGGAGTCCAGGTGCGGCCAAAATCCGTCGTCTTCCAAACTCCGCCATTGTTCGGCGCCATGTAGAAGACGTTCGGCTGGCCGGGCACGCCGGAAATTGCCACGGAACGGCCGCCGCGAAACGGGCCGATCATGCGCCAGCGCAGTTCCTGGTAGATCGCGGGGTCATATTGCTGGGCGAATAGCGCGAAAGGGAAAATCAAAACACAAAGCCAGGCGAACAGAATCCAGCAGAGTCGCTTGTTCACGGGTTGTCCTCGAAGAAAGGCAAGGATAAACCACGGCAGCGGCGATTGGACAGCGCACAGTCGAATCGGGGTAGTCTGCCAAACTTGTCAACCACCAAGGACACGAAGTCACACGAAGGTGTGAATCCTTGAGCTTAGCCTTCGTGTTCCTTTGTGTCCTTGTGTGGTTAGACGGCAGGAGCACTCGCCAGATATCGTCGCAGCGCATCCTGCCATTCGGGCATATGGATGTTGTACGCGTGCAGGCTGTCGGGCGACAGAACGGAATAGGCAGGCCGTCGTGCCGGACGCGGGAATTCAGCGGTGGTCACGGGTTTGGCTACGGTGGGCAACTTGGACGAGCGTACGATTTCCGTGGCAAAGTCGTACCACGTGCAGTCTCCCGAATTGGTGACGTGCACAATTCCGCGCGCAGATGCGCGGCAGAGTTGCACGAGAGCGGAGGCGAGATCGCGCGTGAAGGTTGGGCTGCCTCGCTGGTCGTTTACCACGGAAATCTCGGGACGGGTCGACGCCAGCTTCAGAATCGTTGCCGGAAAACACTTGCCTCCGTGCCCGAACAGCCAGGAAGTCCGGGCGATGCACACTTCGGGAAGGAGTTCGAGAAGGCGTTCCTCGGCGCGGGCTTTACTCTCGCCATAAACGCTCGTCGGATTTCTGGGATCGGTAGTTTGATAGGGCGATCGCTTCGTGCCGTCGAAAACGTAGTCCGTGCTCAGGAATAGCAATCGCGATCGGGCTTCGCGGGCAGCCTGCGCCACGTTGATGGCGCCCTCGCAATTCACCGCGAAGGCCCGGTCGCGATTGGACTCGCAGCCATCCACATCGGTGTAGGCGGCAGACAAGATAATCCAGTCGGGACGGGAATCGCGAATTACGTCGCGAATGCGCGCGCGGTCCCGCAGGTCGCCGTCTTTGGAGGACAGCGCGGTCAACTGCTCGCCGCTCAATTCCTGAACCAAGTCCTGGCCGAGCAGTCCAGAGGCACCGAATAGCGTGACGCGCATAACGGGATTGTAAATCGGAAGCTGCGGGAAAATGGGACGTCGACGACCAACTCCTTAAGGGGCATCTGATTTTGAAGAGTTACGGTATCGCTAAAGCGATACCCTGATACGAAACCTGAGGTTCCCGCAGCCACGCCTATTCGGCTTCAGGAGTTTGCGGTGGCCGCACCCGACGCCGCAGTGCGTGCAGAATGAGCGACCCGCTGATGCCGAAGCAGACCACGGCGGCGAATGCCACCAGATCCAGCATGCCGCGGTTCATCCGGAGGTAGTCGGCGAACAACGTAACCATGGCGCAGAGAATGCCGAGGATGTTCAGCCAGAGAGGAGAGTGAATGGGGAGATCGCGGTGAAACCAAACCTGGAGCAGAAGTGCAGCCAGTCCGATCGCGGCGATCACTACCAAAGCGACGGGACTGTAAAAGGCATTGGGGCCGGTAAAGATCACAACCAGCGCCAGCGCCAGAAGAAGCAGACCTGAGGCGATAACGGTCCATCGGCGCGCGACACTGGAATTGGACTGGGACCCCGGACCCGTCACCGGCCTATCTCCTGGCCTTTCCGCATATTACCATTGTATCCGCCAGCCTTTATTTCCGCGCTCAGGCGTTGCCCGGCATCCACTCCGCCGGTCGATTTTCGCCGTGCGACATGGCATAGAGAACCAGCTCTACGCGGCTCGAAATTCCCACCTTGTCGAAGATGCGGAGCAGATACTTCTTGATCGTGTGCTCGCTCAGTCCCAGTTCGTCGGCAACTCCGCGGTTGGTCAAACCATCGGCTACGAGCGCGACCACCTGCTCTTCGCGGGGCGTCAGCAGCGACCTCCCGTTGGAGTTGACCACCCGCAACATGGGCACCTCGGACAGCGCATCCAGCACATAATTCGTTTGCTGGCTGTTGATCCAGACCTGTCCGCGGAATACGCAATGGATACACTTGCAAAGCATCGGAAAGGAAGCTTCGGTGAAGAGAAAAATGCCCTTCGCTCCGGCGCGCAGGGCATTGACAACCGGTTCGCGGTCATCGCTCTCCGCCAGCACTACGGGTGCGATGTTCGGATAGGAAACTCGCAACCAGCGTAGCAGGCTCAAATCCGGCAGGTGATTCCCCGCGATCAAGATCACGTCCACGCGATTGGATTGCATGAAGTTGCTAAGAGCGGATGCCTCCAGAGCGACAGCAGCAACCTTAAAGTCCCGCCGGATTTTCAAGGCCCGCGTCAGGAGCTGCGATTGAATGGGACCCGAATCGGCGACCAAGACTTGCACCACTTCGGTTTCGGCTGGTTCAGTTCCGGGGGAAGGTTTCGGAGAGCGGATCGTTTTCATACCTCCATCATGCCCAAAAGCGTAGGGACCGGATGTAGGCGCGGTCACATTCCGTTAGTGATGAATTCGTTCTTCGATGTCTACTTTCGCAGAGCCACTCTCGTGCACAGTCTCTAGGGCAACCCTCTTCCTCGGTGAGAGCTCCCGAGTCCCGAAAACATGGACCGGACGGGGCATTGGCTGCTTTCATCACATTCTCGATGGCCGGAATGAGCCCCGGTACGGTGGTAGACAGGACTTTCCAAGTCTTGTTGTCCTTGGTGCTTGACGGTACTTTGTGGCGAACAGCTCGAAAGCTCGAGCTGCTTAGATCGCCGTGCTGAGCAACGGTGAGAGTCCGGAGATGCATTCGTTGGTTAAACACGTAGTTTTGGGAGCTGCGGGCGTGCTCATCCTGCAGCTCGCCGTGGTTACCTCCGCTCAGGAAACGGTACCGTCGCCTGCGCCGCCTGGGTCCTCTGCTCCGCCTGCCGGCAAGTTCGCAGCGGCGGAGAGCTCGCAGAGCCTGGAGCGGTATGGCACGGGCGGTTCCGCGAACGGGGCAACCACACAGCCCGGAAAAGCGGGTGAGTTGGGAGATCCTGCATTCGGAGGGCAACGCCACCCGCTTTATCGGCTTTCCAAATTGGACACTGTAGAGGTGAATTTCACTTTTTCTCCGGACTTCAATCAGACGCTGACGGTGCAGCCCGATGGCTTCGTGGCTCTGAAGGGCGCGGGCACACTGTTAGCGGAGGGACTCACAATCCCCGAGATGCAGCAGGCGCTTGCCACTGCCTACCGCGGCTTTCTGCACGAACCCGAGATTACCGTCACCTTAAAGGATTTTGATAAGCCTTACTTCCTCGCTTCCGGCGAGGTGGGGCGGCCCGGAAAGTATGAGCTACGCGGGGATCTGACCATAAACGAGGCGGTGGCGATTGCCGGTGGTCTTACGCAGCAAGCGCGCCATTCGCAAGTGGTTCTGTTTCGCCGAATTTCAGCAAACGTGGCCGAAAGCCACGTGATTGACCTGAAGAAGATGCTGGGTTCTCGCAATCTCCGCGAAGATCTCCACCTCAAGCCCGGCGATTTTATCTTTGTGCCACAAAGCCGAGTTTCAAAGATTCGCAAATATGTTCCGACCAACTCCATGAGCTGGTACATGAACCCCCTGCAGTTCTAGGGGAAAGGAGTGGCGCAGCGTTCTCTGAATTAAGCCTCCGGCCGGCCCCCCCTAGAGCTCACCCGTGCAGTCGGCCTGGTATACGGCCATGTCCGCGGAATTGAACCAAAACTCGAACGCCCCTCTTTCTCCGACTCCCCGCGAGCTTGCTGCCGCCATATTCCGGCGTCCGCGACTCGTGGCTGCGTCTTTTGGACTCGTGCTGCTGGCAACGATGCTCTTCACAGTCTTCTCGGCGCGATATGAAGCGCACTTCAAGGTTCTGCTGCGGCGGGGACGCTTCGAGCCGATGGTTTCTCCTCAACCGCCCAGCACGATGGACTACGCCCGTCCCGGCATTACGGAAGAAGAACTCAATTCCGAAGTCGAACTCCTGCGCGACGAAGACCTGCTCAAGCAGGTTGTGAAAGCGGCGAACCTTGTTGCCGCGAATACCCCTGACCCCGAGCGTCCCGCCAAAATCGAGCATGCCGTTCGCAGACTGGCGCGCCGTTTGGATGTCGAACCTCGGAAGAAGTCGAACCTTATCCAGGTCCGCTACAAGGACACCGATCCGGAACGGGCGGCCCGCGTACTCTCCGCGCTATCTACTCTCTACGTGCAAAGGCACACGAATCTCCACCGCCCGCAGGGAGAGGTCCAGTTTTTTGATCAGCAAACCGCGGAATACGAAAAGAAACTGCAACAGTCGGAAGCTGGACTCGTGCGTTTCACTCGTGATCGAGGCGTCGTTTCGGCAGCGCTGGAACGCGATATCGCGCTGCAGAAATTGGGCGAAGCGGACGCGGCCTGCCGCCAGATCGACCAGGACCGCGTGGAGACCGAGCGCCGGATTGCGTCGCTCGAAGAACAACTCAAGTCGCTTCCTTCCCGGTCGGTCACGCTCAAGCACTGGACCGATAATCCGGCCGTTCTTGAAAAGATGAAGACGCACCTGCTGGAACTCCAACTCAAGCGCACCGAGCTTCGCAGCCGCTTTGAACCGTCCTACCGGCTGGTGCAGGAAGTCGAACAGCAAATCGCGGATACACGCGCTTCGATTGCCGCAGAGGCGCTCACCCCGGTTCGCGACGAAACCACCGACAAGGATCCCCACTACGAGTGGGCCCGCATGGAAATGGAGAAGGCGCAGGTGCAATCGGAGGGCTTGCGGGCGCGGCAATCTCATGCCGCCACCCAAGTCGCATCCCTGCGCGCGTCTGCCCAACAACTACAGTCCGACTCCGTGGATCAAGCCAATCTGATGCGTGCCGCCAAGGCCGACGAGGAGAACTACCTGCTCTACCTTCACAAGCGCGAGGAAGCGCGCATCGGCGACGCGCTCGACGAGCGCCGGATTCTCAACGTGGCCATCGTGGAGCCGCCCGTAGCCCCAGCCCTCCCCCTACACTCCATGCCCTTCTATTTCCTTCTCGCTTTCGGACTGGCTGTGGTGTTCAGCCTCGGTATGGCTTTTACGTCCGAGTATCTGGACCCAACCATTCGCACTCCCGGCGAAGCCTGCGCCCTGCTGGATGTTCCAGTGCTGGCGTGGTTGCCGGTGCCCGAGCCTGCGGTTCTCCGCGCTGCTACCTCTCGCTTCGGCCAACCCAAGGTGGTAGTCAAATGAACGCTTTCCGTGAGCTTCCTATCAAGCTGACAACCGCCACGGAGCAGCCGCGGGTAACGGCGATCCGCGAGCCGGCCCCGCGCAAAGCAGTTTCCAGGGCGGTTTCGGTTCATGATGAGCAGATCCAGGCACTGGTTCAGCAACTTTTCTTCCGGCATGAGTCAAAGCCGGTGCGGCACGTCGGGTTTGCTCCGATCGAAGCATCGACGGCGACTGCGACTCTATGCCTCGAAGTCGCGACAGCTCTGGCTGAGGAAGGCCGGTACGATGTCGGGCTGATCGATGCCCACACCGACTTGGCACCTCTGCAGACGCAACTGCAAATTACCTCCCCCAGCCGTGCTGAGGCCACTTGGCCGATCGCACCGCGTCTGTGGATGGTTCCTCGCCAGAGCTGGCTGCCGGATGCCGGCGGCCATCGGTTGACCGATCAGAACCTGTCGCGGCTCCGCGAACTCACCACCGAGTTCGACTTCTCCATTCTTTGGTGCGCTCCGGTCTCCTGGCTCACGGTGAGCATTGCCCGGACCTGGGACGGTTTGGTGCTCGTGCTTGCCGCCAATAAAACCAGGCGCTTGGTCGCCTCGCAAATGAAAGATCAGCTAAGCAAAGCGCAAGTTCCTGTGCTCGGAACCGTGCTCACGGGACGTCGCTTCCCTGTGCCCCAGGGCCTGTACCGGAGTCTGTGAATCTTATGGGCCAACTGACCACAAACCGGCTGTGGGACACCGAACCCAAAGACGGCCCCTCGCAGTATGCCCGCATGATTCCCGGAATTCCTGCCACGCCGCGCCTCCGGGTCGTGCCGACAACGTCCGCATCGGCAGGCGCCGCCAGCGCGAAGCCTTCCGTCATCGCGATTAGCGAAACCCCCACCCGACGGACGCAGGCGCGCACGGCAATTCAACGGCTTCTCCCCCAACCTACCGGCGATCGATTCTTGCTTGTTCAGCTGGTAATACAAGATCTGATCATCGTCACGGCTGTGTGCGGCGCGGCATCGTTCTTTGTCTCTCCGGCTTGGGGCCTGCCACGGGCACACCTGCCAGTTTTTGCCGCTCTGGTAACCCTCTTCGCGTTCTCGGAGGGACTCTACAAAAGCGCTGCGGATCCGAATCCCGCCGGAGCGGCCCCATCCCTGGCGCGGTCGACTCTTTTCGCGATCGCTCTGGTCTTCATCGCTGCGCAGGACGAGATGAGTCTTCTCGCCGCCTTCACCACATTTGCCGGCAGCCTGGCCGGCCTCGTGTTGTGGCGCAGGTTGAAATACGTGGCATGGAAAAATCGGAGCCGCGAAACAGAGTCACGCAATGTCCTTATCGTAGGCGGGGGACCGATCGCCCTTTGCATCGCCCAGGCACTGCGCGATGATCCCCTCCATCGCACCACCGTCCGCGGCTTTCTGGACGACGAGCGGCCTCTTTCCCCGACGGTACTGGGGCGAATTGAAGACCTGGGCTGGCTCGCTCGCGCCGAATTCATTGACGAGGTCATCCTCGCTCTTCCCCACCAGCCAGCCCAGGCGCGAGAAGCTGCCGATGTCGCCTTCCGTAACCATCTGGATATTCTTGCCGTACCCGATCTTCCCCGAGGTCCGTGGCCCGATGCAGGCGTTGACCACATCGGGGAAGTGCCGATTGTCACACTCCATCGCGAACCCTTGCCGGGAGCCGCCTTGTTTCTGAAGCGTTCCATTGATGTAGTCGGCGCTGCCATCGGTCTTGTTCTGGCCAGTCCTCTCATGGCGCTCGTCGCCCTGCTCATCCGGCTGGACTCGCCCGGTCCCGTCATTTACTCCGCTGAACGCACCGGCCGCAAAGGCCGCCGCTTCCGTTGCCACAAGTTTCGCTCCATGGTCACCAATGCCGAACACCTCAAGCAGGACTTGCGCGACCGCAACCAGAGGCACGGCCCGATTTTCAAAATTGACGACGACCCCAGAATCACCCGCGTCGGTCGCATCATCCGCCGTTATAGTCTCGACGAACTGCCGCAACTCTGGAACGTGCTGCTCGGAGAGATGAGCCTGGTCGGACCGCGGCCTCATCCTGTCGACGAAGTCAATCACTACGAACTTCAACATTTCCGCCGCCTTGACGTGAAACCCGGCATCACCGGCCTCTGGCAGATTACGGCGCGCGACTGTCCGTCGTTCGAACTCAACATGCATCTCGATCTCACTTACATTGAGACCTGGACCCTGCGCCTCGACCTGCTCATTCTGGCACGCACTGTTCGCGTGCTGTTCGCGCCGGAAGGAGCCTGAATCTCGCCATGAGCAGCCGCGTTCTAACCTGGGACCGTGACGACAATCCTCTTTGGGGTGCTGCCGGTCTACTGTTTCGTCCCCTTCACCTGGCACTGGCTTTTCCCTCCATCCTTTACGTCGCTGCGATGACCGTTTTCCTGTTTCGGCCACCAGACCTTTTCTCCTTTTATGCCGACCGCATCGCTTTCGGCATTCTTGTCTTCTTCGTCGCGCTGCGCACCTTGGCGCTGCGCGACAAGATCCCTTTCTTTCCCGGACTTAGCCTGCCCATGCTTAGCCTCATGGCACTCGCCGTGTTCCGCGCGCTGCAGGAGCCGTTCGACGCACAAACCTGGAGTCTCGTTGCCAGCAAGTTCGTCGTCCCTTTTGCACTGTTTCACATTGCTGTGCTCGTTTTCCGGGGCGCATCGCAACGAAGGCACTTTGAAGTTTTCGTTGTTCTTGCGCTCGCCTACCTCGTGTTCATTGCGATTGCCTTCCTTGCGGATGCCCGCTCGCTGATCTTCCCGCGCTTCATTCTTGATGAAAGCCTTGGTTTTCATCCCGACCGCGCTCGCGGCCCATTTCTCCAGGCGGTGGCCAACGGCGTTTCGTTGAACATCCTCGGGATACTTGCCAGCGCGCTCGCACCAGCGCGCAAGATCGTCGTCAAGTTGCTGTGGCTGGCCCTCCCCCTAGCCGTGCTCGCCACCATGACACGAGCGGTCTGGATCTCGTTTGCGGTCTCCAGCATCGTTCTCGGATTCCGCCTGGTCGAACACCGTCTGCAAACGGTGTGCGTCTTGTTGGTGGTTGCGGGGCTTCTCGCTGGCATGACAATCGGCTTCAGTGACCATTCGCTGAAGACCGCTCTTTGGGATCGCACCGCAGAACGTGGTCCGGTGGAGGCCCGCCTCGCCGTGTACGACGCCGGATGGGCGATGTTTCAGGAGCGCCCGTTCACCGGTTGGCTGGCCGGCGGGATGTATGCCGAGCTGGCCCGTCGCATGGAGGGCTACCATCTCCGCACGTTCTATGTGCACAACACTTACCTGGCCTTGCTGGTTGAGTTCGGCGCGCCGGGGTTGGCCCTGTACGGCATTCTCTTCTTCAACCTCTTCCGGCTTTCCTGGCGTGGGCCGCCCGCTGAATCCGGCGGCCTTGCTTCCTTGCGCAAAGTCTGGCCGATTGTGCTCGGCGTCTATCTCTTTAACGCTTTCTCTGTCGACATGGCGTACCAGTTTGTCATTGGACTCGTGTTCACCGTTGCCGGAATGCTCTGCGCCTCCGAGGAGGCCGCCGCATGACTACCATCGCCTATATCGCCAACGAGTTTCCGTCTTCGCTCGAACCTTACGTGATGGACGAAATCACGCAACTGCGGCAGCGCGGGGTGCAAGTAGTCTGTTGCAGTGGGAAACGCGTCTCGCCCAATGAACTCAGCCTGGCGGAACGCGCTTTCTGGAAAGAGACGTGCTATTTTCAGCCGCTCTCCGACGATGAACTGACACGAGCTGCAGGCCGGCTCGGTTGCGACCGTCGCCGCTTCTGGCAGCTGTTGCGCCCCGTGCTTTGGGTGCGTGGCGTGTCGCCGGTCCGCCGCGCTCGTGCGCTGGGCCACACTCTGATGGGCGCCGCACTCGCAGAACAACTGGCACCGTTCCGGGTCGAACATGTCCACGCTCATCACGGATACTTCGCATCATGGATGGCCTTGGTCGCCGCCCGCCTGCTGGGCATTAGCTTCAGTTTCACGCTGCACGGCTCCGATCTGCTACAGCGCGCCGACCTGCTCTCGGCCAAGTTGAGCGCTTGTCAGTTCTGCATAACGGTGTCCGAGTACAACCGCCGGTACATTCTCAGCAATTACCCGTCCACGCTCCCGGAGAAAGTTATGGTGCAGCGTCTGGGGGTCGATTGCGTTCTCCCCTGGCCAACCACCACGCCTGTTACCGCAGCGACGGGCCGGCGCTTCGGTCTCCTCTGCGTCGGGCGCCTCCATCGCGTGAAAGATCATAGCTTCCTCCTCCAGGCCTGCGCCGTGCTTCGCGACGAAGGCCTGGATTTTTTCTGCTGGATCGTCGGCGAGGGGCCGGAACGCCCAGCTCTCGAGAAGCAGATCGTGGCCCTGCAACTCCAGGAGCACGTTTACCTGGTGGGGCACCTGCCTCGCACCGACCTCGCCGGGTACTACCGGTACGCTGATCTCGTTGTCATGACTAGCAAGAGCGAAGGGATCCCGGTGGTCTTGATGGAGGCGATGGCGCACGAAAAACTCGTTCTGGCTCCCGCCATCACAGGGATTCCCGAACTAATCGAACACCAGCGCACCGGATTTCTTTACCAACCTGGCTCTTTGCCCGATTTCGTCAGCGCCGTCCGTTGGATTCAGGCCAACCATGCTTCCCTGGCCGGAATCGAGCGCGCGGCCGCGGCCAGCATTGCCGCTTCCTATAACCGCCAGCGTAATCTCCGCAATTTTGCGGATGAATTCCTGGCCCGTATTGCCCAACCGGGGGCCGATCATGCGCATCCTGTATTGCAACAAATACGACTATCCGTTTAGCGGCACGGAAACGTACCTCTTCGACCTGATCCATCGGATGGATGAGCGCGGACAGGAAACCGCTCTGTTCAGCATGGACCATGGCCAGACTCCGGCTTTCCCCGGCCGCAGCTATCGCATTCCGCATGTGGACTTCAAAGATCCAAACGCCGGTTTGCTGAAGAAGGTCAGGATGGCGGCCCACGCACTCTATTCGCCGTCGGCCCGGCGCGCGATGCGGAGTTGCCTGGCTGATTTTTCACCCGATCTGGCGCACGTTCGCGGAATCTACCACCACTTGTCTCCCTCGATTCTTTGGGAACTTAAGCGGCAGGGAGTTCCCGTGCTTTACCACTTGAACGATTTCAAGATCTTGTGCCCTGCCTACAATTTTGTGGCCGACGGCCGCGCTTGCACAGAACATTGCAGGAATGGTGCGTTCCGCAACGTCGTCACCAAAGGTTGCTACAAGGGCCCGCGCTCCAGCGCCATGGTTCTCGCCGCCGAAGCCTATCTGCACAAATGGTTGCGAACGTATGAACGCTGCGTGGACATGTTCCTGGCTCCCAGTGAATTCGTGCGCAATAAGCTCGTGGCCAGCGGTTTGCCTGCGCAGCGCATCGAAGTCCTCCCCCACTTTCAGACTCTGCCCGCCGATGAAGACATCACCATTGACGAAGGATACCTGCTCTACTTCGGCCGGCTCTCCGCCGAGAAAGGTGTCTACGATCTGTTGCGCGCGATGGTGCAGCTACCACACATTCCTCTGATCATTGCGGGAGACGGTCCCGAGCGCCCCCGGCTGGAATCGCTGGCGAAAGAATTGAATTTGAACCAAGTCCTTTTCGCAGGCATGGTCCATGGCGAGGAACTCCAGAACCTCATCACCGGCTGCAGCTTTTCCGTGTTTCCGTCCCACGCCTACGAGACCTTGGGGAAATCGATCCTCGAGTCTTATGCCTGGGGACGGCCGGTCATCGCCTCCGATCTGGGTTCACGGCGCGAAATCGTCCAACATGGAGTCACCGGCCTCTTGTATGCCGACGGGGACCGCGATCAGCTCGCCCACTCCATCGGATTCCTTTTTGACCGCCCCGATCTGATCCAAGAAATGGGTGCCGCAGCTCGCAAGCGCGTGCAGACAAATCACGACCCCGAACAACACATGGGGAAGTTGCTCGCGCTCTACCACCGGGTCGCATCTTCCAAGAAGCTTGCGTCCGTTCCCGCTGCGCCGGAGCACCCTCACCGACGCCGCAGCGTTCGTGTCGCGTTCATCGGAGGCCGCGGCTTGGTCTCCAAGTACAGCGGCATCGAATCCTATTACGAGCAGGTGGGCCACGAGCTGGCCCGCCGCGGACACGAAGTCACGGTCTATTGCCGCACCTATTTCACTCCTCCGATGAATGCGCACAACGGTATGCGCGTGCGGCGACTGCCGACCATCCGTTCCAAACACCTCGAAACGGTTGTCCACACCCTGCTTAGCACGGTGCACGCGATGCTGTCGGACTACGACATCGTGCATTACCACTGTCTTGGGCCGGCGCTGTTCTCGTTTCTTCCACGCCTTGCCGGCAAGAAGACAATCGTCACCGTGCAAGGCCTCGACTGGCAGCGCGGCAAATGGGGCAGGATCGCGTCGCGGGTACTGCGCTGGGGAGAAGCCGCTGCTGTTTCAATCCCCGATGCCACCATGGTCGTGTCACGCACCCTGCAGCAGCACTACCGCCAACAGTACAATCGCGACACTATCTACATCCCGAACGGAGCCACGCCGGCACCGCGGCGTCTGCCCCGGCAACTGATCGAGTGGGATCTCGTCCCGGGCAGCTACGTCCTTTTTTTGGGCAGGTTTTCGCCGGAAAAGAACTGCCACCTCCTCATCAATGCCTTCGAAAACCTCCACACCAGCATGAAACTGGTACTCGCTGGAGGATCAAGCCACTCGGATTCCTACGTCAAGAGCCTGCTCCGCCACGAATCCGACCAGATCCGTTTTCTTCCCTGGATCTGTGGAAGCAATCTGGAAGAACTTCTCTCCAATGCCGCATTATTCGTGCTTCCCTCGGAACTGGAGGGTATGTCTTTGGCCCTCCTTGATGCCATGGCGGCCGGCGTCTGTGTGCTGACCAGCGATATTCCCGAAAATAATGAGGTGGTCGAAGGCGCAGGCTTCACTTTCCACCGTAGCGACCCAGTCGATCTGGAACGCATGCTTGAGTTACTCGTCCACGATCCCGGACTTCGCCGCCGGGCAGCCGCCCTGGAACGCGAGCGGATCCAGAGCGAGTACCTCTGGCCCGCCATAGCGCACTCGATCGAAACGGCGTACTACAAGGTCCTGGACTGGAGCCCCAGTGAACGCATGTTGACTGAGCCGATCCTTGCTGCCGTGTCCCCGAAAACGCTCCAGAACCCGGCCTCGTTCGTCTGACTTGGATTAGCAGCTTGCAGAGAAAGAAATTTGCATCCGACAGGGAGCTGCGCCTGTCTAAATATGGTGAGTTGAATACCGCTGTAGCTGAGGAATCGCTTCGTCGGACAGCAAGATTTCTGCGTGCACCCTGATGTGCACCAAAGCACACTCTGGGTTGAGCCGGATCACAGACGAATCACGGTTTTGTCGATATAAATGCCTCGGGAATTTCAGGTATTCCCGCTCGGCTCCCCCACAAGCTTCGTGGAAGATCCAAGAAGCGGAAATGACAGATGTGGTGGCTCGGTTCTGTCCGGAAGTGTTCCCAGAGCGACAGTGTTCGAAAATTCAGACCCGTACCAAGGAGACGCAAAATGCTAGCAGTAGGCGAACAATTTCCCTCATACTCGCTGACGGCCACCGTCAGCACCGACAACAGCGACAAAGCATTCAAAACAATTACCGACGGCGACTATGCCGGCAAGTGGAAAGTGTACTTTTTCTGGCCCAAGGATTTCACCTTCGTGTGCCCCACAGAAATCGCGGCGTTCGGCAAGTTGAACAAGGAATTCCTGGACCGCGATACCCAAATCCTCGGCGGCAGCACCGACTCCGAGTTCGTGCACCGCGCCTGGCGCGTTCACCACGAAGATCTCCACAACCTGCCTTTCCCGATGCTGTCTGACATCAAGCGCGATCTTTGCGAATCGCTGGGCATCCTTGATCCCAAAGCCGGCGTCGCGCAGCGTGCCACCTTCATCGTCGACCCCGAGGGCGTGATCCGTTTCGTGATGGTGACCGACCTGTCCGTTGGACGCAACCCACAGGAGGTTCTGCGCGTGCTCGATGCGTTGCAGACCGACGAACTCTGCCCCTGCAACTGGAAGAAAGGCGAAGCGACACTCGTCGTCTAAATTCGCAGACGGCTCGTGTAGGGACGGGCGCCCTCGCCCGTCCAAGCCGAACGCAGCTCGGCAGTCGCCGGAGATCGCAACAAAGCTCGATTCTTTATAACTGTGAGCGACTTATGACTCTGAATGAACTTCTCGATACCGTACCCGCGTATGCCAAGGACCTGAAACTGAATCTATCGTCGCTGTTGCAGCAGCAGGAATTGAGCGAGCAGCAGATCTGGGGCACCGTGGCCGCATCCGCCATCGCCTCCCGCAACCCGCAAATCCTCGAGGCAGCGCTCGCGGAAGCAGCTACCCACCTGTCACCGCAGGTTCTGGAAGCGGCCAAGAGCGCCGCCGCTGTGATGGGCATGAATAATATCTATTATCGTTTCCAGCATCTGGCCAAGAATCCGAAATATGCCACTTTGCCGGCGCGCCTTCGCATGAACGTTTTGCGGACTCACGGCGTGGATCCCGCCGATTTCGAACTTTGGTGCACAGCCGTCTCGGCGATCAACGGCTGCGGAGCCTGCGTCGATTCTCACGAGCAGGTTCTCCGCAACAAGGGCGTGACGGAGGAATCGATCCTCGCGGCTGTGCGTTTGGCATCCGTCATTCATGGCCTGGCGACGGTGTTCGACACCGAAGCGGTCGTCCCCAGTCAGAGCGTAACTGCCTGATCCGAATCACTGCCGCCGAAACCGGGGTGGTAGTTCGACAAAGCCCAACCTTTACCATTAAGGGCACTAAGTCACACGAAGGAAACTCCTGCGATTACAAGCCTTCGTGATACTTCGTGTCCTTAGTGGTTGATTGGTTTTCCGCGCTCCATTCTGAAAGCGACCTTCTGCCAAAGATGGGGGGCGACTTCACATTCATCTTTGATTAGAATCAAATGCAGCGCTTTTCCACAGCGCAGCACATCCAGCATGGACGATCTCATCTTCGTCACTGGCGGCGCCGGCTTCATCGGGTCGAACTTCGTTCTTCAATGGATTGCCGATGAAACGGCGCGCGTCGTAAATCTCGACAAGCTGACCTACGCGGGCAATCTCAACAATCTGCGTGCCATCGAAACCCATCCACGCTATTGCTTCGAGCAGGGCGACATTGTCGACCGCGATTTTGTGAGCGGCTTGTTGAAGCGCGATCAACCACGCGCCATCGTTCATTTCGCTGCCGAGAGCCACGTCGACCGCTCCATCCACGGTCCCGATGATTTTGTCCGGACCAATGTCAACGGCACGTTCAGCCTGCTGGAAGAAGCGCGCGCCTATTGGTCGGCTCTTCTGGAACCCGATCGCTCCTCATTCCGTTTCCTGCACGTCTCCACCGATGAGGTCTACGGATCGCTCGGCCTCAACGACCCGGCCTTTAGCGAGACCACTCCCTACGCGCCCAACAGCCCGTACTCGGCGTCCAAGGCGGCTTCCGACCATCTGGTCCGCGCCTATCACCATACCTACGGCCTTCCGGTCTTGACCACGAACTGCTCTAACAATTACGGCCCGCACCAGTTTCCCGAAAAACTCATCCCGCTGATGATCCTGAATGCATGCGCCGGCAAGCCACTTCCCGTCTATGGTGACGGTCAAAACGTTCGCGACTGGCTCTACGTCGAGGATCACTGCCGCGCCATTCGCACGGTGCTCTCCCGCGGCCGCATCGGTGAGACCTACAACGTCGGTGGGCGCAGCGAAAAGAAGAACCTGGACATCATCGGAACAGTGTGCAAGTTGCTCGACGAACTGCGGCCGAACGATCCTGTGGTTCCCCACAACAAACTCATCGCGTTCGTGAAAGATCGCCCCGGCCACGACCGCCGCTACGCCATGGACACGCGCAAAATCGAGCGCGAACTGAACTGGCAGCCGCTGGAGACGTTTGAAAGCGGCATCGGCAAAACCGTCCGGTGGTATCTTGAGCACGAAGACTGGGTTCGTGATGTTACCAGCGGCAGCTATCGTCAATGGATGGCGAAAAATTACACTACCGAAAGTTGAAACGTAAAGCCGAGACCGAAACTCGACATGACTAAGACAGCCCCACCGAATTACAAAGGCATCATTCTCGCGGGAGGCTCGGGCACGCGCCTCTATCCCGTCACCCACGTGCTGCCGAAAAGCCTGCTGCCGGTTTATGACAAGCCGATGGTGTACTACCCGCTCTCCACGCTGATGCTGGCCGGCATTCGCGACATTCTGCTCATCTCCACGCCAGAGGATCTGCACCGCTTTCAGCACCTGCTCGGCGATGGGTCGCGGTACGGCGTCCATTTTCAGTATGCGTTGCAACCGAAGCCCGAAGGCATTGCCCAGGCATTTCTGATTGGCAAGGAATTTATTGGCTCCAGTGGCTGTGCGCTTGTGCTCGGCGACAACATTTTCTACGGGCACGACCTGGTCAAAGAATTGCGCGAGGCTACGTTACAACCCCAAGGCGCTCGCGTTTTTGCCTACCCCGTCAATGACCCCGAGCGCTATGGCGTGGTCGAGTTCGATGCGCAAGGGAAGGCACTCAGCATTGAAGAGAAACCGAAGCAGCCGAAGTCGCGCTACGCCGTCACCGGACTTTATTTTTACGATCAGCAAGTCGTCGACATTGCGGCGAGCCTCAAGCCTTCGAAGCGCGGCGAACTTGAAATTACCGACGTCAACCGCGTGTATCTCGAGCGCAATCAACTGAACGTCTGCGTGATGGGCCGAGGCACGGCCTGGCTCGACACCGGCACGCACGAAGCCTTGATGGAAGCCTCTTTATTCATTCAGACCCTGGAGAAGCGGCAAGGACTCATGGTCGCCTGCCCCGAGGAGATTGCTTTTCGCTCGGGCTACATCACCGCTGCGCAACTGGAAGCGCTGGCGCAACCCATGCGCAACAACGGATACGGCGCTTACCTGCTGCAATTGCTGCGGGAACGTGTTTTCTAATTGATGAAGACTTTCCGATGAAAAAAGTCACCACCAGCCTACCTGGAGTTCTGCTTCTCGAACCGCGCGTGTTCGGCGACGACCGCGGGTTCTTTCTGGAAAGCTACAACCAGCGCACGTTTGAGGAACTTGGAATCGCAGAAGACTTTGTGCAGGACAATCATTCTTTTTCCGAAAAGAATGTGATCCGCGGCTTGCACTACCAGATCCACCAGCCGCAGGGAAAGCTAGTGCGCGTCATCACTGGTGAGATTCTCGATGTCGCGCTGGACGTCCGCCGCGGCTCTCCCACGTTTGGGAAGTGGGAATCGTTCAAACTTTCCGGCGAGAACAAACATATGTTATGGGTTCCGCGCGGCTTTGCACACGGCTTCCGCGTCGTCTCCCAGACAGCCCACGTCCTCTACAAGACGACAGATTTTTATGCACCCGAGCACGAACGCACAGTCGCCTGGAATGATCCTGCCTTGAACATCGACTGGCAACTCGACGGCGAACCGATTGTTTCGGCAAAAGACCAGCGCGGCTTGCCTTTGCAGCGGGCTGAAAAATTCGACTGACGTCGCGTCAATTCATCCGGAATTCGACCGCAATCGTGGTTTCGACCTCTACTGGTTTGCCGCTGGACAGGTAAGGCTCAAATTTCCACGACTGCACGGCTTCTGTCGCCGAGCGCACGAGCAGGGGCGGTCCGGACACAGGCCGCAAATCTTTCACGCTGCCATCTGGCGCAATCACTGCATCCAGCACCACCAGGCCTTCAATCCCCGCCTTCCGCGCCACTTCGGGATACACGGGATCGACCTTCGTTACAATTCGCTTCTCCATGGTTTCAGGAGAAACTCTTAACCCAGACTCCGAACCCTGTGCTTGCGTTTCCAATTCGCTCCAGGACCGTTGCCACTGCCACCATCCCAGACCGGCTAGCATCAAGGTGCAAGCGAGCAGCACCCAGAATCCGCGGCGCCCGATGCGAATCTTGCGCCACGGAGCGACAGCATTTTCTGCAACGGCTACGGCCGCCTCGGCCTTGGGAACAACGTCGATACCTTCCTTTCTGAAATCGAATGATTCTTGTTTAGAATCCACTGGCGGCGGTGCGGAGCGGTAAATCCAATACCGGATCATCTGGCGCTGCTCCACCGACAATCCCGAAAACTCAAGCCCGCAACGGAGCCGCGCCTGATAACGAACCAGCGCGCGGGCGCGAACCGGCACAGCAACATCCGGAAGCCGCAGTTCGACCGCGACCTGCTGGCCCTCGACTAACTCTCCGGCCACGACCGCGCCCACACCGGCTTCGCTGATGTCAGTGCAGCGCCCAGGTAAAGTTTCGGGAACCCCGGATCGCAGTGCAATCAGGTCCAGGGGTACGTTGATGGGGTGCCGGTGGAAACCGCGCTGCGGCGTTTTTTCCAACGCCAGCGATGGAGCTGCACTCATCAGGCCTCCGCAGGATCGACATTCCTGTCATGCGGCTGGAATCAGGGACGAAGACGGCGCGCGTGCGAATCGTTGCACAGAGTATAACCGAAATGAGCTCTCAGCTAATCGAAAGGATCTCTCGATGGCCCCCGAGACATCTGGTGCGCTTTTGGTTGAAGTATGGCGGGGAGATCAAAGTCTTTAGAAAACGGTTCAGAATAGGCCGACAACCGATCCTCCGCAATACCAAGATCAAGCCGCATCTTGTCGAAGGCACGGACAGGACTGGGATCGATTATGGACACGCGTGGCATCGATTTTCTCCTTGAGAAAGCTCGTGCAAAGAGAGTGCTGCTCCTATGGTCGGTTCTTGGAAATGAGTAGCCGATGATGATTATGTGGTCTGCTTCTGCGATGGCATCTTCCGCAGCCGACCAAATGCTCTTGAAAAGGTCGCCGAAAAGCTCGTAGGTTTTCTCCTTCACGGGCGGAATAATCAACGGCATTGAAACAAGACCCTTGTCCTCTGCCATACCCTCTGGAACCCACGGAAACTTGGGGCGGGCTCGGACAAACACATAACCGTCTTTCGCCTTCTTGCCGGGATCGTCCGGGATGTTGGGTGGATAATAGCCGTACGAAAAAGGCGCATAGCCAGCCATATATCGACCCGCAAAGGTCGCATAGGGTTTATCTGCCGACTCGTAAACATAGAATCTGTTGGGATCGGACGACTGGATGAGACTTATTTTCCCTTCTTCGACAATGCTATAGCTGCTGATCCAATTGGTTGAGCCGTGAAGTTTCAAGAGCGCCGGCGCAGTTGTGGCCGGCGCCGGCTGGGAATCGAGTGCTACCCAACCACCTCGGTGAATCAAGCGCGGTTTTACGAGATATCCGAAATCTGGTCTCCATTCTGAAGATTCAGCGAGGGCACGGTCCATTAACGTATCCCAGTTGAACGTGAGAACCTTGTCTTCGGGTTCCAGCGTCTGCGCAATCGCTAAGTGAGCCTTTGACACTGGCCCATTCTGGATTTCGTTAATGACAGATGCAAAGAGAAACACGAGTTGGTTGCTTGTGCCACCGTACTCGATGATCCCTAGATCATCCGAGTTGCGGATCGAATCGATCAGACGGTTTTGGACCTCAGAGTGAAGTTCCTCGATATCATCAGCAAAGTCCGAGAAGTCTTGCGGTGGGATTCCACGTGAAGACGATACATAGTTTATGATCGCCCCCGTAAGCACCCACGGATTCGTATGGATAGCCAATTTGGAGAAAACCTGGAAGAGGTCGCGCGCCAGCGGCATTCGGATACCGGTCGAAGACTCGTCGTAGCTCTTTGAGGCACCGGCGCCCAATAGATATACCTTCATGGTGGAACCTGCGTCATTAGTACTCTAAGTCGCGCCAGTTCGGCCCAACACCGATATCGGCGACGAGCGGGACGGCCAGCGGATAAACCTTTTCCATGTTTTCCTTGACTAGGTTTCGCGCGGCATCTAGTTCTTCCGGCGGCACGTCGAACAGCAATTCGTCGTGCACCTGCAACGTCATCTGCGACGCGAACGCCCGTTTCCTGATCTCCTCATCAATCCGGATCATCGCCAGCTTGATCAGGTCGGCGGCCGTTCCCTGCAGCGGGGTGTTCACCGCCGTGCGCTCTGCAAAGCCACGCAGATTCGGATTCTTGCTATTGATGTCGGGGATGGGGCGAACACGTCCGAACAGGGTAGTTACTTTCTGCTCGCGGCGCGCCTGCTCAAGTGTCTCATCGATAAACGCGCGAACGCCGGCATATTTTTCGAAATAGGCATCGATAAATTTCTTTGCCTCGCCAGTCGTGATCCCCAACTGCTGCGATAACCCAAACGCCGACAAGCCGTAGACAATTCCGAAGTTCACCACCTTGGCGGCGCGGCGGTGCTCGGGAGTCACCATCAGCGGCGGCACGCCAAATACCTGCGACGCGGTCAAGGTGTGGATGTCATCGCCGCGCCGAAACGCCTCTACCAGCAGTTTGTCTTTCGAATAGTGTGCCAGCAGCCGCAGTTCGATCTGCGAATAATCCGCGGCCAGCAGCACGTGTCCCGGCTCGGCGATAAAGGCCGCCCGAATTTCTCGTCCAAGCTCGGTTCGAATCGGAATGTTCTGCAGATTCGGATTCGCCGAAGACAGCCTCCCCGTCGCGGTCCCGGTCTGGCCAAACGTCGTATGGACGCGGCCGCTCTGGCTACGAATGAGTGCTGGCAACGCATCCACGTACGTCGACTTCAATTTCGTCAGTTGCCGGTACTCCAACACCAACCGCGGAACCTCGTGCTCCGCCGCCAGTCCCTCCAATACATCGACAGCCGTCGAGATCTTCTTCCCTTTCCCGTATTTCACCGGCATCGGCAGGGCCAGCTTGTTGAACAGCACGTCCCCCAGTTGCTTCGGCGAATTGATGTTGAACTCGACTCCACAACGCTCATAGATGTCTCGTGCCTTGCCTGCGGCTTCGCGCTGCAACTTTCCCGACATCTGTTCCAGTGCCGCCAGATCAATCTTCACTCCCGCGTCTTCCATACGCGCCAGCACGGGCACCAGCGGCGCATCGATTTCTTCGTACACCGAGGTCAGTCCCTGGTCGTCGACTTCCTTCCGGAGTGCGATTGCCAGCCTACCTGTCACGTCCGCCGCTTCCGCGAGATTGCCACTCAGCTTCAAATTGAATCTTCGCAGCGCGACCTCCGGCAACGAATGCGACGAGTACGTCGGATCGAGCAGGTAGGAGTACAGCATCGAATCGTGCTTCACTCCAGCCAGCGCGATTCCCTCTCCAGGAAATTGCTCTGAAAAATAGTGGAGGGCCAACTTGAGATCATGGATCGTCTTCGGAAGAGCGGCGTCTTGCAGCGCGTTCTTCACTCGTTCGCAGAGGGCGGGGTCTTCCAGTGCGACCATTGCCCCGGCTCCCGGTGCATTCGAAACAGCGATACGCTTGATAGGTTGCGCGCTCTCATCCTTCACGTCCGCGGGCTGCAGAGCCAGAAACCCCGACTGTGCGGGCTGAGGTTCGCCTTCTTCCGCAGCGCTCTCGGCATCAATACTCTCTGGCTGCTCTGACTCAATGGCCAATGCGAGCGGAGCGGTCTCGCCCAAGCCTTTCAAATACTCCTCGAATTCTGCTTTAGACTTGATCTCGCGGTAGTCACCGTCCTTCACTTCAATCACAGGAAGGAGTTCTTTCAACAAAGAAGTAAACTCGAGCTCGGCAAACAGCGCGCGCAGAGCATCCACATCCGGCTCTCCCACTTTCATTGCGGCAACTTCCAGTTCGACCGCCACGTCGGTGTCGATCGTCACCAGTTGCTTACTGTAGAGAATGTTGTCGCGATTGTTCTGCAGCGATTCCCGATACGTCTTCTTCTCTACCTCCGCGGCATGTTCCAGCGCCTGCTCCACGCTTCCGAAACGCCGAATGAGATCTACCGACCCCTTGTCGCCGATCCCAGGAGCGCCGGGGATGTTGTCCACGGAATCTCCGCGCAGCGCCATCACATCCACAACTTTGGAGGGCGGGACGCCGAGAATTTCCTCAACCTTCGCGGCATCGCAAATCAGGTTGTCCTTTGGCGGATTCAGCACATGCACCTTGTCGTTGACCAATTGCAGCATGTCTTTGTCGCTCGACACGACAAACACGGAATACGATTCCGCCGCCGCTTTCCGTGCCAGGGTTCCAATCACGTCGTCGGCTTCGTAGCCTTCGAGTTGCAGAATCGGGATGCGATACCCCTCCAGCGCCCGCCGAATGTACGGTATCTGCTGCACCAGGTCGCCGGGCATTTCGGCGCGATTCGCTTTGTAGCCGCCATACTCGGCTTCTTTGAAGGTCTGCGTCTTGATATCGAATTTGCGGATCGAGGTTATCGCTTCCGCCTGCTGATTGCGGATCGTCGGCGCCCCCACATCGAAGACTGCCGCCAGATACTCGGGCGAGAAATCGTCTCGCAGCTTGCGCAGCATGTTGACGAAAACGTACGTGGCCGCGGTCGGAAGCCCCGTCTTGGTGGACATGGGCCGCTGCCGCGCCATCGCGTGATAGGCGCGAAAAATGAACGACATCGTATCGATCAGGAAAATCCGGCCCTTGGCATGAACGGACGCGGGCGAAGGCGCGGATGCTGGACTTGCTGGCGGCGGTGATTTCTTCTTAGGAGGCAATGAGCCAAGTTTAGCAGCTAAGGAATTCTTAACCACAGGGTACACAGAGGACCACGGGGAAAGCACACCGACCCGTCACTACAAAAGGCAAGTGATCGCGTATGATATGAAGTTTTCAGCGCTTGCCTTGCGGAGTGCTGAATGCTGCGTGCTGCATGCTGCCCTTCAAGCTGGTCTACAGCGACGACTACTACCTGCCCATCGGCTCCCATGTTTTTCCCGCCGAGAAGTACCGTCGCATCCATGACCGGCTGCTCGCCTCCGGAATTGCGGAGCCTTCCGATTTTGTCGCTCCCCGCCCGGCTACCGACCACGATGTGCGGCTCGTACACACGCCGCAGTACGTGGAGAAATTGCAGACCGGCACGCTTAGCGCCCGCGAAGAATTGGAGCTCGAAGTCCCGTACTCCCCGGAGTTGGTGCGCGCCTTCTGGCTGGCGGCGGGCGGCTCCATCCTGGCCGCCGATCATGCTCTCAACGACGGCGTGGCAATCAGCATTGGAGGAGGATTCCACCACGCGTTCCCCGATCATGGCGAAGGCTTCTGCGTGATCCATGACGTGGCCATCGCCATCCGGCGCATGCAGCGCGATGACAAGATTCACACCGCCATGACCGTCGATTGCGACGTTCATCAAGGCAATGGTACGGCCGCAATTTTTGCCGGGACGCGTACCACCAGCGAGCCGCTGCCGTCGGCCGCCTCTGCGGCGAATCCATCTGGATCTCCCATCACTCCGGCGAAAACGAGAATGCACAGCGGTCACTCTGGAGACGTCTTCACCATCTCTCTCCACCAGGAAAATAACTACCCGATGTGGAAACCTCCGTCTTCGATCGACATCGATCTGCCCGACGAAATTGGCGACGACGACTATCTCGCGTGGCTCGACAACGCGCTCAGTTCCGGCCTGCGCCAGTTTCACCCGGATTTGATCTGCTACCTGGCCGGGGCCGATCCCTATTGCGAAGACCAGCTGGGCGGCCTGTCGCTCACGCTTGAGGGATTGAAGAAGCGCGATGAACTCGTTTTCCGCGTCGCCAAAGCTCGCGGCATTCCGGTAATGGTCACACTCGCCGGCGGCTATGCTCTGAAAGTAGAAGACACAGTTATGATCCACTGCAACACCGTGGTCGCGGCAAAAGAAGTTTTCGGGGGCTGACCGAATGGCGCTGAAGCGCAAAAGATATACTCGACCCTATGGACGTCACTCCTTCTCAACTTCCGCACCGCGAGTTTTATAACATTTTGATCAGTGCCGTAGCTCCACGGCCGATCGCGTGGGTTTCGAGCATCAGCGCTTCCGGACAACCGAACCTGGCACCTTTTTCGTTCTTCAATGCTGTATGTGCCGAGCCTCCGCTGCTGGCGTTTGCGCCGGGGATGCGCTCTCCGAAGAAATCGCCGGCGGCAGGAGAGCCCGCAGGAGAGCCGAAAGACACGCTGCGGAATATTCGTGAGACCAAAGAATTCGTGATCAGCGTAGTCACCTACGAACTAGCCGAAGCCATGAACCTGACCAGCGGTGAATATGACGCGTCCATCAATGAATTCGAAGTGGGGAAACTCGCCCCGGCGCCGTCGAAAGTCGTGCGCCCGGCGAGAGTAGCGGAGTCTCCCGTCAGCTTCGAATGCAAATTACATCAGATTCTCGACTTCAATCCCAGCCCCGAGGGCGGGAGCCTGGTGATCGGGGAAATCGTCTCGATCCACGTCGACGACCGCCATCTGAAAGAAGGCCGCATCGACCGGAACTCGCTGGATCTGATCGGGCGCATGGGCGGGATGCAGTATACCCGCACCACGCAGCGGTTTGAAATAGTGCGGCCCAAGGTGGAGTAAGGGGCGACAAAGACGGGCATGACTCAAGAAATTTCTGAGCTTTCAAGAAAGGCGCTGGCACTACTTGAGGAAATGACTTGCTGCTAGTCCCGCGATCCCATCCTGCAGAAAATGGGCAATGATCCCCGGACGGAGGCTTCGGCGCCAGTGGGCCAGCCATCCAAACAGGCAACCGTATAGAGCAATGACTGGCACGAGCTTCACTCCCTGGTATCCATGCCCCACGCCAAAGATGACACCCTGAATCAACAATCCGGCGACTGCACTCCGGGTAACGGCCGTGAGTTGCTTTTGCAAATAGCCCCGGAAAACGATCTCTTCGCAAATCCCCGCGGTCAGCGACAGCAGCAGGTACACAATCACCTCCGTGCGGCCGTGCGGAGCAAGTTCTCGAATTGTCTGGTTCTTGCCGACCTTCAGTAGGTAACCAACGGCCGCCAGAGTAATGTTCGAACAAATCAAGAACCCGGCCGCGACCAGCAGGTCCGCGAAGATCCGCTTCCAGTTGGGCCAGTCTCCACCAACCAAGTCACGCAGTCGCAGTCCCCGTAGTCGAACGCCCCACCAGACCAAACCCGTGAGCAGCCACTCCAGCGTCAGCATGCTCAGGTAACCAGCCATGCGTCCGTGAGACCGCGCCATCGGCGAAAAGGTTCGCGAATACGCGGTCCACCCGAAAAGTGCCGCCAGTATCAGCAAGACAACAGCGGTGTGCCATATCGGTGCGATCAACCGGCACTCGGTCTGATCGGGCGGCGGAATGATTTCGGTGCTGGTCATCGCAGGTTCAATCCCGTTGCAATCCTACATTCTTTGCGTCTTCACCAGTCGACTGGCCATAAATTGGATTTCAAAAGTCTGTGGGCTGAATTCTGAAAAACGACCGCCAGGACCGCAAGACGTTGGTCGTGGCGAAGGAAGTGTTCTGGGAGATCCTAGACAACTAAGCATTGCCCTGAACCAAGGTCTTTGGCGAAGCGCCCGGCGGAAAAATCAGCAAAACTCGAGCGTCCGTCGCGGCGTGGATTACGACCGGCAATAGCAAACTCCCCGTGATCAGATACATGCCGGCAAGAACCAGCCCGAGAATTCCTGCTGCGACGGCTCCCCGCCATCCCTGATAAAGATGACCGAAACCGAAGACCAGCGAAGTCAACAATACCCGTTCCGAAGTATTCAAGTGCGGCAAGTACAAAGTGCAGTAGTAAAGAAGGAATCCGCGATATATCAACTCCTCGGAAATCCCGGCGCCGGCACTGACCGCGCCCCACCAGAACCGTTCCGGGCGCGAATCGGGAATCAGCGCGCCAATCCCATCCTGCACGCTTCTTCTGATCTTTTCAGCCTTCGGCCGCAACCGAAGACTGGACCATGCCAGGGCCGCGACAACGACGACTAGCGCAACCGCGTTCCATCCCCATGATCGTGGCACGACCAGCCCGAGGCTTGTCGCGGAAAATCGGCCGCTATACCAGAGAACTAAAACCACACCGGTGGTTATGAATTGCTCCCCGACCAGCGCCCGGTAGAGCCGGACCTTGGCGTCAGGGACTCTAGCTGCAATTCGCTTTCTGGCCCTCTGGTATCCCACCCAGCTGAGCCAGGGCGCGGCCAGCACGACATAGGCCGCCAAAATGTGAGCAAGGAAGAGCATTCATTTACCTCCATGATTAATGTAAATGTATATTTACATTTACATTATGTCAAGCCCTTCTTGTAAAATCTTTTGTATGTCCAAGACTGTGCTCCCGGCCCATCAGACTCGCAGCCGCGAGTCCCTGGCGCGCCTGCTCAAAGCCGCTGCCGAAGTGTTGAATAAGGACGGGCTGGAAGGGGCAACCATCCCTCGCATCGCGGCCCGCGCCGGTCTATCTCCCGGCACCGTGTACCGCCGCTTCCCGGATAAGGACGCTCTGCTGCGCGAAGTTTGCCTTCGCCTCTTGGAAGAAAACTACAGTCAAAGCAAGAAACTGTTTACGGCAGAGCGATGGAAAGCGATGTCCCTGGCGGAAATGTCGCGCAACGTGATTGCCATGACCCTGAGGGGGCATCATCTCCACCGCGGTCTGCTACGCGCGCTTCTCTTTTTCACGCTTCAGCATCCCGACGCTGCGTTTGTTCGCAAGAGTGAGGAACTCGAATGGAAAACTTTTCACGATGTCGGGGAACTGTTGCTTACGCGGCGCAGCGAAATCCGCCACCCGGATCCTGAATCCGCCGTGAAATTCGCCATGCTGATGGTCGGCATCGCAGCTCAGGGCATCTTTATCCTGCCCCACCATCCAAACGACTTCGATCGCTTTCTGCCCGATGTGGAAGCCCAACTTGAGCGCGAACTTCCCAGAATGTTTCTGCGCTACCTGGGAGTCGAAGACCAGGGCTGAAAACCGGGAACTGGCATTCGGAAGCCCCCTGTCCGCAGCTAAAGGCGCACGCCCGGCAGCTAGGAACAGCCTTCACCGCTGTTAGAATAGTTGTTTGCCGATATGTTCGAGAATCTCCAGGAAAAACTCCAGCGCGCCTTTAAGTCTCTCCGCGGACAGGCCGTCCTCACCGAAGAGAACATCTCCGAGGCGCTGAAACAGATTCGTCTGGCGCTGCTTGAGGCCGACGTCAACTTTAAGGTCGTCAAAGAGCTCATCGACCGCATCCAGGCCAAGGCCGTCGGGCAGGAAGTGCTGACCGCGCTCTCGCCCGGCGAGCAGGTCATCAAGATCGTCCGCGACGAACTGGTCGCTACTCTCGGCAAAGATACGGCCAAGCTGAAATTCGCCTCGCAGCCGCCGACCGTCGTGCTTATGGCTGGGCTGCAGGGCTCCGGCAAAACCACGACCTCCGGCAAGCTCGCTAATTGGCTGAAGAATGGCGGGCACCGTCCGCTCCTCGTCTCGGTTGACGTTTACCGTCCCGCGGCACGCGAACAACTCAGAGTGGTTGCGGCAGCGATCAAGGCCAATATTTACGAGGGCCAAGTCGGCGAAGCGAATACCGCGACCGTCGAGCGCCTCGCCAAAGAAGCGCGCCGTGAAGCGATCAACTCCGGCTGCGACGTCCTCATTGTGGACACCGCCGGCCGCCTCCACATCGACGACCAACTCATGGAGGAGATGCAGTCGCTTAAGCGCCTGCTCAATCCGCAGGAAATCTTGTTCGTCGCCGACTCGATGACTGGACAGGATGCTGTCAAGTCGGCCGACGAATTTCACAAGAAGCTGTCGCTCACCGGAGTCATCCTCACCAAGATGGACGGCGACGCGCGCGGCGGCGCGGCGCTCTCCATTCGCCAGGTCACCGGACAGCCGATCAAGTTCATCGGCATCGGCGAAAAATACGACGCGCTTGAGCCGTTCCACCCCGACCGCATCGTCTCGCGCATTCTCGGCATGGGCGACATCCTCTCGCTCATCGAAAAGGCCGAGTCGCAGATCGACAAGAAGAAGGCCAACGAAATGGCCTCCAAGATGCTTGCCGGCGACGGCTTTTCGCTCGACGATTTCCGCGACCAGCTGCGGCAAGTTCGCAAAATGGGATCTCTGCAGAGCCTCGTGGGCATGCTGCCCAGTGTCGGCGCATTTTCCGGCCTGCAGAAAGCCGCCGACAAGGTTGACGAAAAACAGATCAACCGCGTCGAGGCCATCATCAATTCGATGACCGGCTACGAGCGCAACCATCACGAAGCTATCAATGGCAGCCGCCGCAAACGCATCGCCCGCGGCTCCGGCACCAGCGTGCAGGAGGTCAATAACCTGCTGCGCCAGTACGCCCAGATGAAGAAAATGTTCAAGCAGATGGGCAAGCCGAGTTTCGCGCGGCGCATGGCGGGGATGAAGTTCCCGGGGATGTAGTCAGTCGTTGGTCGCTTGTCGTTCGCTGGTCTCAGAAGTTCGCAGCGCCACAGGCCACGTAGAGACGGGCGACCTGGCTCATCCGACCGAAGCTCGGCAGATTAAAGTGGGCCAGAAGTAAACCACAGACTGCGGTTGGCCCTCCGAGCGACCAAGGACTAGGGACCAACGACCGACTACCATGAAGTGGCGTTCTCTCCAGGAATCCGGCTCCTACCGTGACATGCGGCCGCTGCGCGAAATCTTTGCTGAGCGCAAGGAAGCTATCGCCGCGTACGTTCCGGCCGACGTTCAAGCTGTTCACGCCCGCACCGTCGCCAGCCTCAAAGCTCAAGGGCTCGCAGCTGGCGCGCTCAAAGTTGGCATGAAATCCCCATCGTTCGAACTCCCGGACCACAACGGTAAACCCGTTTCCTCCGCTTATCTTCTGTCTAGGGGACGCCTTGTTCTCTCGTTCATCCGTGGGCGCTGGTGTCCATTCTGCGTCGGCCAGATGGAGGCTATGTCCTATATCGCCGCCGAGATCGAGGCGGCCGGAGCGGCGCTCGTTGCCGTCTCTCCGCAGACGGAGAAGCAGGCCTTCTTCATGCACGACCAACACAGGCTCGGGTTCCCGCTGCTGGTCGACGCTCACAATCAACTCGCCCGCAAGTTTGGACTGGTGTACCGCGTCCCTGAAGAACAACAAGCCCTCTATCGCAGCACCTTTGTCCACCTGCCCTTCACCAATGGCGACGACGGCTGGGAACTGCCGATCCCCGCAACCTTTGTCATCGACCGCGACAGCACGATCCTGTTCGCCTCCGCTAACGAAGACTATGCGGATCGCCCCGAGCCGTTGGAAATCCTGTCGGCCGTCGAGACCTTTCGCTGACAGGAGCCCACCAGTTTGCAAAAAAAAGCCAAGTGACCCCCGTGTTTCCTGCTACCCCTACCCCCCCCTTTTTTCGTTCTATTGGAATCAGCGAGTTAGGAGGGCGAATATATACTTGACACACGCGAACAATCGGCGTATATTTTAACCATGACAGCACCCCGCACTCTTCAAGAAGCCATCGTTTACTTCTCCGATCCTGACCGCGCCTTCGATTGCGCCGTTAAACTTCGCTGGCCGGATGGCAAGGTCCATTGCCCGCGTTGCAGCTCCGAGTCTAACTACCATATTCGGTCCAAAACCAAGAGCGGGAAACCGCGTCGGCTTTGGCTCTGTCGTGGCTGCAATCGCCAGTTCACGATCAAGGTCAACACGATCTTTGAGGATTCCGCGCTCCCGATGGACAAGTGGATGATGGCGTTTTGGATGCTGGTTAACTGCAAGAACGGAATCAGCAGTGTGGAGATTCACAAGTCCGTTGGCGTGACTCAAAAGTCGGCATGGTTTATGCTGCAACGACTCCGCACGGCGTTGAGCAACCGCTCGTTTGGCTTCACTCGAAAGATGGGCGGACCGAACACGGAATTGGAAGCCGACGAAACGTATATTGGGGGGCTCACCAAGAACATGCACAAGGACCGCAAGGCACGGCTCTGGAAGCAAGGCGGAATGCATGGCGGGAAAACTGCCGTCCAAGGAATCTTTGACCGCGAAGCGCGACAGGTTCGTGCTCACGTTGTCCCTGATGTGAAGCGGGAGACTTTGCAGAACGCTGTTCTTAGCAACGTCAAGTACGGCTCTACGGTCTACACCGACGATGCAGTTGGTTACGATCTTCTGCATTCGCGTTTTGTGCATGACGTTGTGAACCATGCCGAAACCTACGTCAAAGGCCGCGTGCATACGAACTCGCTGGAAAACTTCTGGTCGCTGTTGAAACGCGGCCTTCGCGGAACCTACGTTGCTGTAGAGCCGTTTCATTTGACTAAGTATATTGACGAGCAAGTGTTCCGTTTTAACAACCGCGCCACGAAAGACAACCCGTTGAATGATTCGGATCGCTTCACGCTGGCCATGAGCCAAGTAGCCGGGAAGCGCCTCACCTATGCCGATCTGACAGGCAAGAACGAATCGCCGCGCCACGTACCGACAGGGACGGGGGAAACGCAACAGGTTCCCTTCTAATCCTTGTCGGAGCGTTTCGTTTTGCGGGCGCTAGGTGCTCTTGGCGTCCGCTTTTTCGCCTGCGCTTTGTCCTTCTTGGGAACTTTGAACACGGCCTTCATGCCCTCTTCAAAGTTTTTGGTCGCCTGCGGCCCCTCAACGTATTCTGCTTTCATGGTGTCACGTCCGCATACTCTGAAATTCCTTCGCAGCGCAATCAAGACAAGCTAGTTGCGATGACTCTGCCAAGTTCGGTATTGAGCCTAGATAAACGGGAAATTGCTTATCGTCTGAAACCTCGTATAACGGAACATCCATTCGTATGTCGCCTCGTGCCTTGAGGAACAGTAACCATCTTGTCTTTGCATCCGGTTCGGTTCGAATCTCGCTGGGCAGAGCGGATGAAACTATCGGAGATGCGAGGATCATCTCTCCCGTCAAGCCACAGAGCGATTCCAGGTGCTTACGTAAGTTAGCGTCACCAGAAACCTCCAAGGTCGTCTCGGCGATCCTAGAAAAGTGTCGGTACTCAGCTCCCACGCGAGAATTGATGTAGGCCGTGAACCTGTCAGCGCATTCCTCCCACTCTGTGTTCCAATCGCGGTGCTTACGCGCGCCGAGTTGGACGATCTGAGCGTCCTTCAACAAGCCAGCTCTGTATTCCTTGTGCCATGCCACCACCGCACCATACCCAAACATGAGAACTACGAGCGCCCACAGCCACCATGCCCCGACCGCCTTATTGTTAGCATGTTCCCAGATCGTCAAGCCGAAAAGGATGACAGCTAGAATCACACTGCCACCCCCGTGATAGCCTGCATCCTTGAAAAACTTGGCAATGGATCGCATGGGATCGGTTTCCGCCACCCCGATTGTGGCAGAAAGCATGACGTGCGTCTAGTATATAATAACCGTTAGGAGTGTCGTTCGCAAAATAATAGAGCGCAAAGGACTTATATGGACGTAATACAAGAATAAGGACTTAGCTCAATTTTGGCGTGATTCTACGGTTATTGGGAGCGGAAGCGACGACCGATCACCGTTTCAGTTGTCAAGGAGCTACTGGTTGCCGCAGCTTCGCGAACCTTCTTGAAGACGGGCGTACCTCCGGCTCAGCCGATCAGAGGTTATCGTCGCATCGGGCGGGTTGGGAGTCTGTGATGGTGGATACCGGCTGATTGTGATGAAAAATTGCGGAGACTCAATACCGCTGTCAGACGAAATCCCAAGGTTGACGCGACCGTGGAATCCCAGGTCTCGAAAAGCGCGAGACCGGCGGCACTCACCGTTGTTCCTCGGTCACAGATCTGAGTGAAGCTCCCATTATGCTCGTGCCGGAAATGTGGCCACCCGCTCTTGTCCGACAAAGGGTGTAAAATCCGACCTCTCAGTCGGAAGTCGGGAAAAGCTCCATATAAAAATTTGCGGAGGATGAAATGAAACGATCACTGTTGGTTGTTGGAGTGTCGGCGATGCTAATGATTGCGTGGTCCATCGGACGCGTTCAGGGCCAGCTAGAGCAGGTCAACGCCCAGGAGAAAGTACTCTTCGTCTCGGCCGACCAGGCGAATTTCCATGACATGGGCCAAGGTGTCTCTATGGCCGCCATCTGGGGAGACGCCGATAAAGGAGCGCACGCCACATTCACCAAGTTCGTTCCGGGCTTCGACGCGGGGATGCACACCCACACCAACGATATTTCGATCGTCGTGGTGAAGGGCGCTTATTTGTACAAAGACGACGCCGGTGAAAAGCGTGTAGGGCAGGGCAGTTTCTTGCGTGTTCCCGGTGGAAAGAAGCACTGGAGCGGCGGAGATGCGAAAGAGGGAGCGCTGTTCTATGAGGAGTCGTCCGGCAAATTTGATTCGATCCCGGCAAAGTAGGCACGACGGGTCCGTTACCTGCAAGCGGTCCCAAAATTCAAATTGCTGCGGAATCCCAGGTCTCGAAAAGCTGTAAAGTCCCGGAACATCCTTTTTGAGACCTGGGATCGATAGCTTCTCAAGCCGCCTACTGCCCCGCCTGCTCTAGGGAAACTCTGGTTAAGTTCCAGGGTTCCTCCGTGCAACCCTGTGTACCCTGTGGTTCAAGGTTTTCGTCGCTACTTAATCAGAATCTCTCTAGCTCTTGCGCTGCCGACTCGATCAGCGCCGACTCGTCCTCAAGCGCCTTCGAGACCCGTGCAATTTCCTGCTCCGCTTCCGTATACCTCTTCTGCTCGATCCCCTCACGCACTCCCGGAACCGTTTTCACGCCATAGCCCGAGTAAACGCCCGGAGCGTACAGCAAATGCTTGTACCAGGGACGCCGTGGCAATCCGTCAGCATTGGTTAAGCGGCGCTCGCTATCCATGAGTTCTCGATTCAGAGCGCCGAGCTTGGCCGCAACTGCATCGTCTCTTAAACTCGCCTGCTTCTGCGAAAGCGCCTGCTGATAGTGCTTGGCGCTGCGGGTCAGAGCGTCGATCGCGTTCTGCATCGGGGCAAAGTTCAGGTGCGGCGGAACCTCTTCCCGAGCCGGCGCAACCGTAGGCCGTCTGGGATCAAATGTCGCCTTGAACATTCCTTCATCCAGTTGCTGGTTGCGTTCGCGAATCTCGTCCTGTTTGTCCGCGAGCAACTTCTCCAGGTTCTTCCTGTACATGTCCACCGTGTCGGCGAAATTCACGAAGTCGAACGGCAGCACTTCCGCATCGGCCAGTCGCATCACAGACGTTCCCACGGTTTGCGCCAGCGCCCGTCCGTAGACGAAATCTGTGTCGGAGAAATGTGTGTACCAGTAAAAGTCGTCGTAGATGGAGTGATAGATGCCCTGTTCGTCCTCGCCGCCGTATCCCATGTCGAGGGTGGCGATGCCGAGGTGATCGAGGAACCCGGTGAAATCGGTTCCGGAGCCCAGTGCGTCAATGCGCAAATCAGGCCGCTGCCGCAATTCCTTCTTATCATCCACGGATTTTGCTTCCGCGATCTTGTTCAATTGAGCCCGCTGCCACACCGTCATCTTGGTTTCCGGATCTTCGATGTCGCGCGCGACCCCGTTGATGAACTGCTCCAGGCTATGCGAACCTCCCATATTCAAAACGCCGCGGTCGTTGCCGTCGGTGTTGATATAGACGGCGGCATGTTCGCGCAGTTCATCGGCGTGCGCTTCGACCCATTCGGTCGAGCCCAGCAGCATGGGCTCTTCGCCATCCCACGCGGCATAAATGATGGTGCGCCGAGGCTTCCAGCCCTGCTTCAGCAACAAACTCAGGGAACGCGCTTCTTCGAGTAGAGAAACCTGGGCTGAGATGGGATCCTCGGCGCCGTTCACCCACGCGTCATGATGATTGCCGCGGACAATCCACTCGTCCGGAGCGCCACTGCCCGTAATTTTCGCGATCACGTCGTAGACCGGCTTGATATCCCAGTTAAATGCGACCTTCAAATGAACTTGCGCCGGTCCCGGCCCAACGTGATACGGAATTGGAAGCGAGCCACGCCACTCCTCCGGCGCCATAGGCCCCGCCAGGGCGGCCAGCAAAGGCTGCGCGTCGCCGTAGGAAATCGGGAGCACTGGAATTTTCGTGATGCTTTTTGCCTCCTTCACCGAGAGGCGCTTGGCATCGGGAGTCGCGCCAACGCCGGGCGTCAGGGGATCTCCAGGGCTCGCGGAAGCAAAATCCATGACACTGCCCCGCTGCACGCCATCCGCCGGCCGCATTGGCCCTGCCGGAAATACATTGTCGCGCGTGTAGCCGTCATCCTGCGGTTCCGAGTAGATGAGGCAGCCAATCGCTCCCTGTTCGGCGGCAACCTTCGGCTTCACTCCGCGCCAGCTGTGATAGTACTTGGCGATGACGATTGCGCCTTTGACAGAAATGCCAAGACGGTCGAGCTTTTCATAGTCCTCGGGCAAGCCATAATTCACAAACACCAGCGGCGCAGTAACGTCGCCGTCAATCGAGTAGGCATTGTAGGTGGGCAGCTGTTCGGACTTCTGATTGGAGGTGGGATCCACTGCCAGCACAGGCTCTTCAAGCTTAGCCGTGAATTTCGTAGGCGCCACCATCTCCAACACGCGAACCTTGGGTGTCGGAAACAGAACGTCGAATCTTTCGATGTGCGCGTCCAGGCCCCATTCCTTGAAGCGGGCAAGGATCCACTCCGCATTGTCTTTATCGTAAGGAGAGCCCACATGATGCGGCCGCGCACTCAGCCGCCGCATGTATTCCCGCAGGTTTGCAGGATCTGGGATGGTGCGGAACTTCGTCTCCCACTCGCGCTCGCTCTGGCTGGCGCGTGGCGAATAGCCGACGAGCGCAGCCGGACTCGCGCCGACTTGGTCAGCGCCGAAAGACAACGATGGAATCACCAGGGTAAGAATCAGCACAATCGCGGAAAACGGTCGCATGCAGCTCCTTTTGTTGAAGGGAGCAATTATAGCCGCATGCCGCGCGGTATTCGATCCTCGCCTCGCTGGCGGTGGCCGGTTTCACGATGAACACACAAAACGCAGAATCACCAAGGCCACGAAGGATCGCGAGGGTATCTGATTTCGCGTGTTTTCTTCGTGCACCTTCGTGGCCTTGGTGGTTACGGGTTTGAAAATCGAGCCTCTGCCCTCAAATCCCGCCTCACTTCACAAATGTCAGCCCGTGAGGGATGAAACGAGAAAACACGTACGCGTAGAGCATCACGATGATCCCCACAATCGCTCCGAGAGCAACCGAATGCCACACCACAAATCGGAATATCGTTCCTTCGTTTCCGACCTGCTCGGTGGCGGCGGTCGCAATCGTGATGGATTGCGCGTCCACCATTTTGCCCATGACACCACCGGCGCTGTTGGCCGCGCACATGAGAACGGGATCGATCCCGAGTTGTTGCGAAGTAATGCGCTGCAAGCTTCCAAACAGTGCGTTCGACGATGTGTCACTTCCGGTCAACGCGACGCCGAGCCAACCAAGAAAAGTACCGAAGAAAGGATAGGCCCAGCCGGTGCGAGTGAAAGCAAGTCCCAGGACCGCATCCAGTCCCGAATAGCGTGTCACGTAGCCTAGTCCGAGCATGAAGGAAATCGCGATCACCGCCAGTCTCATCCGCACCAGCGTGTGCCAGAAAGTCTTCGCCAGTCGACGCGGGCTCATGCCGAGCAGCAGTCCAGAGAGGATCGCCGCCAGGAAGCATCCCGTGCCGGTTGCTGAAAGCCAGTTGAAGTCATACCGCGCCGCCTCCGGGGTCGGCTTCGCCACCACCGGAGCCGCACGATAGATCGCGTTGTGCAGAAGCGGGACATCCCATCCCGGTGGCCCGGGCCGGACCTTTCCGTCCGGCAGCATTACCTTGAACGCCGGGGTGGTGGCTTGGTTGATGGCCAGCTTGATCTTCGGCAGCCCCCAAAGAAGGACAAAGAGCGACAGGATGGCGAACGGCATCCAGGCTTTCAACACCTGGCCAACCGGGTACGAGCGGACGGTGCTATAGCCGTCGAAGTCGCTCGCGGACCATTCCGCTCCGAACTGATCGGTGATTGGTGTGGTTGGCGGAGGAAGGGGTGCTTCCTTCTGATCGTAGTCGAAGCGCCAGATCCTTTTCGGCTTCCAAAGATGGAGGAAGGCCACGGTCGCAACAATCGACACTACGCCGCCCATGATGTCCACCAGGTTGCTGTCCACGTAATTCGACCAGAAGAACTGGGTGAGCCCGAAGGAGAAGCCGACCACCAAAATGGCGGGCAGCACTTCAAATGTCTCGCTCCATCCCACCATGGTTCGCACCAGCCAGAACGGCACGATGGCCGCGGTGAAAGGAAGGATGCGGCCGATCATCGCGTTCAGATCGGATTCCGGAAGCGCGCAGACCGCTGCCAGTGTATGCACCGGAGTGCCGATCGCTCCCCAAGCCACCGGGGCCGTGTTGGCAATCAGATTCAACGCGGCAGCGTGGAAAGGGCGGAAGCCGAGCCCAATCATGAAGGCTCCGGCAATCGCCACAGGCGCTCCAAATCCGGCCGCGCCCTCGATGAATGCGCCGAAGCAGAATGCCACGAGCAACACCTGGAGGCGGCGGTCCGGGGTGATCCCGGCGACCGATTCTTTCATGATTTCGAACTGGCCGGTTTCCACCGAGATGTCATACAAATAAACCGCGGCGAGCACGATCCAGGCGATCTTCAACAAACCGAAGGCAACGCCGTAGCCAAAACTCATGGCTGCGAGTGTTACCGGCATCTTAAAAAATACGACGGCCACACCTGCAGCGGTCAATGCTCCCGCGATTGCGCACAAGTGAGGTTTTACCTTGAGACCGGCAAGCAACCCGAACAGGACAAGAATCGGCAGAGCGGCAACCAGCGTAGAAAGCCACCAACGACCAAATGGGTCATAGATCTGAGTCCAGTGCATGACGCATCCCTCAGTTTTTCCGGCGAATAGTGCGCAAAAGAATCCACCAGCAAGGCCGCAAAAGCAAGGGGAAATTCCGAGCTGCTCCATGGGGACAGACAACCTGACGCGGTGTTGCGGTGCTTCCACGGTCGTGTGCGTTGCAACACGAGTGCGTTCGCCGGTTCGAACTTGCCGCTGACGCAAGACTTCCCCTGTGTCCCTCTGTGTCCTCTGTGTCCTCTGTGGTTAAGAAGTTGTCTACCACAGAGGGCACAGGGTTCACAGGGAAACCACTTGAACATCGCAAAACGCGGGCGATCTGTCGCCCGTAAGCCGATTCGGTCACGGTCCGTCCGAAGATGCTAAATTAGAAGTTTCATGTCTGCCCCAAACTCTCTCTTTATTCGCGCCGCCAAGGCTCAGCCCACCGAACGGACTCCAGTCTGGTTCATGCGCCAGGCCGGACGGTACATGGCGGAGTACCGCGCTGTTCGCAAGCGTTATTCGCTGATCGAGATCTGCAAGAAGCCCGAGGTCGCGGCCCAGGTCACCATCGAAGCTGCCGAGATCCTCAAAGTCGATGCGGCGATCATCTTCGCCGATCTTCTGCTTCCGCTCGAAGTCATGGGACTGCCTTTTCACTTCGCCGCTGGTGAAGGTCCGAAGATCGAAAAGCCGGTGCGCACTCCTGAAGACATTTCCCACCTGCGTACCGATCGAGCCGCCGATCTCGGCTATGTCTCTGAAGCGGTGAAGCTGGTGTGCAAGCACTTCGGCGACAAGCTCCCCGTCATTGGCTTTTGCGGTGCGCCCTTCACGCTTGCCAGCTACATGATCGAAGGCGGAGGCTCACGCAACTATATTTTCACCAAGAAGATGATGTACTCCGCGCCCGCCGCGTGGAACGAGCTGATGAAAAAGTTGGTCGCGGTGACCGCCGCGTATTCCGCCGAACAGGTGCGAGCCGGCGCCGACACCATCCAGATCTTTGACAGTTGGGTCGGCTGCTTGAGCGTCGAAGACTATCGCGGCTACGTTCTACCGCACGTGACCGACCTGGTGAAGCGCCTGCAAAACACCGGCGTGCCCGTCATTTATTTTGGAACCGACAGTTCGACACTTCTCTCCTCGATGCAGGAAACCGGCGCCGAAGTCATTGGCCTCGACTGGCGCATTCCGCTCGACACTGGATGGAAGAGCCTCGGTTTCAAAGGCGCTGTGCAAGGGAATCTCGATCCGGTGTTGCTCTTCGCCGATTGGAAGGAACTCAAATCACGGGCCCAGGACATTTTGCGTCAAGCCGCCGGACGCCCCGGACACATCTTCAATCTCGGCCACGGCATTCTCCCCGAAACCCCGGTGGACAACGTGAAAGCGCTCTGCGATTACATCCGCGAGCACTCGGCCGAGTTCAAAACGCGGATTTGAAGACAGCGGTTAACACCACGCATTGATGGTCGCCTTTTATGAATTGTCATCCTGAGCGAAGCGAAGGACCTGCTGTTCGCTGCAAAATGCAGGAGTCCCAGAAATGACGGCTTGCCCCCTGGGCCTCGCTGGCCAGTGTTATTGTGCGAATCGGGTGAGTTCGTTTTCCGCCTCGTCCGCGAGAACCGCCGTGCTTCTGCTGGCACACGGCAGCCCCGAGAACCCCGACCAGGTTCCCGAGTTTCTAAGCTATGTCACCGGCGGACGTCCTTTGCCGTCCCCAGTGGTCGAAGAGATCCGCCATCGCTATTCGTTAATCGGTTTTTCCCCACTTGCCTGCTGGACGCTTTTGCAGGCTGACCAGCTTTCGCAATCGTTGAAGATGCCGGTCTTCGTCGGCATGCGCAACTGGAAACCCTTCATCGGCGATGCAGTAAAGGCCATTGCGAGCGAGGGATACGAGCGCGTCATTGCCATCTGTCTCGCACCGCAGAATTCGCGCACCAGCGTCGGCCTCTACCGCAGCGCAGTCCGCGCCGACGGGAACCTTCCTTTTGAAATGGATTTCGTCGAGGAATGGCACGATCAGCCGCTGCTCGCGAAAGCCTTCGCCGAAAAACTGCGGGCGGGTTGGGACAAAGCCAGCGCTGAAAACGGAGCGAAACTGCCCGTGATCTTCACCGCGCACAGCGTCCCGCAGCGCACGATTACGGAAGGCGATCCCTACGAGCGGCAAGCCAAGGAAACTGCCGAGTTGGTCGCGAAAGAGGCAGGCTTGTCAGCCGAGGACTGGACCTTTGCTTTCCAGAGCCAAGGCATGTCCGGCGGCGTGTGGATCGGCCCTACCGTAGAAGATACGATCAGGACTTTAAAGGCCAAGGGACATCGCGGTGTCTATCTGCATCCGGTTGGATTCCTGTGCGATCACGTCGAGGTGCTTTACGATATCGACATCGCCTTCAAACAGTTCGCAGACAAAGAAGGCATGCGCCTCTGGCGAGCCGAATCGTTGAACGGCTCCAAGACGTTAACCGCGGCCTTGGCGGAACTAGTGAGCGCCCGCCTGAAACGTGGGGTATTTAGCTGAAAGCTGAGAGCTGACAGCTGAGAGCCAATTCGTGAAACGCATAGCCATTATCGGCGGCGGAATCTCCGGCCTCTCGGCCGCGTACACGATCGAAGAAAAGCGGCAGTCCGGCACGCCCATCGAGTATGTTTTGCTGGAGTCGAGTCCGCGCTTGGGCGGCGTGCTTGTCACTGATCGTGTCGATGGCTGCCTGGTGGAAGCGGGTCCCGATTCGTTCATCACCGAGAAGCCGTGGGCCGCGGATCTCTGCCGCAAGATTGGGTTGGGCGACCAACTCATCGGCTCCAACGACTCCGAACGCAAGACCTACATCCTGGCCAGGGGCAAGCTGGTAGTGATGCCCGATGGGCTGATGTTCATGGTACCCACCAAGATCATGCCCACCGTGCTGTCGCCGCTTTTTTCGTGGCGCACAAAAATGCGCATGGCCGCTGAATGGTTCCATCCGCCGCACAAGGCCTCCGAGGACGAAACGGTTGCCGGCATGGTCGAGCGCCACTATGGCTCCGAGATGGTCGACCTGCTTGCCGATCCGCTGCTCTCCGGAGTTTACGGTGGCGAAGCCTCGCAGTTGAGCGTGCGCGCCGTGTTGCCTCGCTTCGCCGACATGGAATTGAAATACGGCAGTCTGGGACGCGCCATGCTCGCAGCCCGTAAGAAAATAGGCGGTGCAGCGAACGGCCCGCCGAAACCGCTGTTCACTTCGCTCAAAGACGGCATGCAGGCCATGGTCGACGCCCTGGTGGCGCGTCTGGATCCGAATGCGCTCAAGACCTCTTCACCCGTGCAATCGGTGATCCAGCAGGATAACGGCTGGACGGTTTCGGCCGGATACCAGACCGATCAGTTCGACGCCGTGATCATCGCGACCCCAACTCATGCCGCTGCAGCGGTCCTGCAAGCTGCCGATGAGAACCTGTCTCGCGACCTGGGCGATATCAAGTACAGCTCCTCGGTGACCGTTACGCTCGGTTATGACGAGAAGGTGCGCGCCTCGCTTCCTCCGGGGTTCGGATTTCTGGTGCCGCGCAGCGCGGGTCACCGCATGCTCGCGGCGACATTCGTCCACAACAAATTTCCGCACCGCGCACCCGAGAATCGGGCCATCGTCCGCTGCTTTCTCGGCGGCGCGCGCGACGAACAAATCCTGCAAAGCAGCGAAGAAGAAATTCTGCAAATTGTTCGCGACGAACTCCGGCAGATCATCGGCCTCAATGCGGAACCGCTGTTTGCGCGCGTCTATAAATGGAAGTCCGCCATGGCGCAGTATTCGGTCGGCCACCTCGAACGCCTGCAGCGCATTGAATTGCTACGCCAGAAACTTCCCGGTTTGGCGCTCGCGGGGAATGGCTATAGCGGCATCGGCGTTCCTGACTGCGTTCGCTCCGGCGCAGAAGCGGCCGGCAAAATCCTGGCCGAGATGGGGATGTGGTCGGCCGCTTAGACTGCAATCGCGAAAGTTAGTGCGTTGCGATCCAACGTCGCTCCACCACATAGAACCTCCAAAATTACCAGCGTATATCTCCTCCGGGCTTTCCCGTTGCGCGCAACTTCCCGGCTGGGACAGGGTTAGTAAGATTACGGTCAGTCTACCTGACGCGCTGGGGAAGGTTTATGAAAACTCTGTTAGCTCTGCTTGGTCTCGCGGGAGCGATGTGCTTCGCACAGCAAAATTCGGCATATGACATGAAGGGCATGAACATGCCCGGCCACGACATGTCACAGATGGGCGGGCAGGATTCTACAGAAGATTCCGATGCTGGCGCGCACGCCATGCATTCCATGGAAGGCCACCACATGGACATGGGTCCGCACATGAAAATGACCGCGCTCCGCGCTCCTCAACCGGGAGATGCGGAGAAGGCTCGACAGGTCGCGGAAACGGCCCGCGGCGTGATGGAGAAGTACAAGGATTACCATGTGGCCCTCAACGAAGGCTTCAAGATTTTCCACCCGGAAGTGCCGCAGAAGCAATACCACTTCACCAACTACCGCTTCGCGATGGAGGCGGCATTCAAATTCAATCCCGAGCATCCGACCTCGCTGCTCTACGAAAAGAATGGCGACGACTACCGGTTGGTGGGTGTGATGTACACGGCTCCAAAGCGTTTTACCGAAGACGACTTGAATCAGCGTATTCCGCTCAGCGTCGCGCAGTGGCATGAGCATGTGAATTTCTGCAAAGCGCCAGAGGGCCGCAAGCAGGAAATGCTGGGGCCGAATCCCAAGTTTGGGCTGCGGGGATCGATCACGACACAGGCAGAGTGCGATGCCGCCGGCGGAGAATTCCACCCCGTCGTCTTCAACTGGATGGTGCATCTCTATCCGCTGGAAAAAGACGCAGCTCAAATCTGGTCGGTCGATCGCCAGCACGCGGACTGAGCCCGTACAAGAAGTCCCCTGTGACCTCCGTGTCCCCCGTGGTTAAAGCTCTTCGTCGCCCGCTTCACACTGGCTGCGCAGTATTAAGGCTGGTCCCGCCTTGCCGCGCGGGCTATCGCTAGCTATCATGCGATGACCATGAAAACAGCAAGCCTCCTTCTCTTCGTCTCGTTGGCTACATCCGTATTTGCGCAAACGATCGTGACTTCCAAAGAAGTCGACGCCGTCTATCCGGCGGCCCACGATCTCTACGTCGATCTCCATGAGCATCCCGAGCTGTCCTCGCACGAAACCCAGACCGCGGCCAAACTCGCCGCTCGTTTGCGAACCCTGGGCTACGAAGTCACGGAAGGAGTCGGCGGCACTGGCGTTGTAGCCATTCTCAAGAACGGCGCCGGGCCCACAGTCATGCTGCGCACCGAACTCGACGCGCTTCCGGTCGAGGAGAAAACCGGACTCCCTTATGCGAGCAAGGTTCACGCCAAAGACGATTCCGGACGCGACGTCCCCGTGATGCATGCCTGCGGCCACGATGTCCACATGGCAGCGCTGGTGGGGACGGCGGACGTCATGATGCACAGCAAAGCCAGCTGGCACGGCACGCTGATGCTGATCGGTCAGCCGGCCGAGGAGACCATTTCCGGGGCCAAAAGAATGATCGATGATGGCCTGTTCACGCGCTTTCCAAAACCGGCGGTCGGCGTTGCTCTCCATGTAGGCAACGAGCTTCCTGCCAACCAGGTAGGAATCACTCCTGGCATCTACAACACGAACGCCGATTCCTTGCGGATCACGATCTACGGCAAAGGCGGGCACGGTGCTGCACCAAACGCGACCATTGACCCGATCGTGATCGCGGCCCGAACCATCCTCACTCTGCAAACCATCGTCTCACGCGAAGTGAAGCCCGGAGAGATGGCCGTCGTGACAGTCGGTTACATCCGGGCGGGCACGAAAAACAACATCATTCCCGACCAGGCAGAACTTGGTCTGACCGTACGAACCTTTAAGGCAGACGTGCGGAAACAAATTCTCGCGGCCATCGCCCGCATCACCAAAGCCGAGGCGCTCGCTGGTGGCGCGGAGAAGGAACCTCTCATCGAGCACTATGAGTCCACCGACGCGGTTTATAACGACCCGGCCCTGGCGCAGCGTCTCAGAACGCCGCTGGAAGCTGCGCTTGGCAAGGACAACGTGATTACCGAAGAGCCCATTACGCCTTCTGAGGACTATGCCTTCTTTGTCGAGCAGGGCGTGCCCTCCCTTTACATGAGCCTCGGAGGCGCAGACCCGCAGAAGTTGGCCGAAGCCAAGACTGCGGGCACGAGGCTGCCGTCCAATCATTCTCCTTATTTCGCGCCGGACGCGGACCTGGCAATCCACACCGGTATCAAGGCGGAAGTCGCAGTGTTGCGCAACCTGCTGAACTGAGCTTCAGCGGAATCGGGTCATCTGACCATCGGGTGATCGGATCATCGAAAATCAAAAGCCTTTGAAGTCAGATGACCCGATGGCCCGATCACCCGATGACCCGATCTCCTCGCCCGCTCTGATATTCTGAATTTCCCCCATTTCATGACTAGCGCCGTGTCCCCAAGCCGTTGGAAGGTCGTTCTTGCTTTCGGGCTGGTCTACGTCTTCTGGGGATCGACCTATCTCGGCATCGGTATTGCGGTCGAGCAGATTCCTCCGGGCGTCATGTGTGCGGCTCGCTTTTTGGTTGCAGGCACGGTGATGCTTGCTTACTGCTGGCTGACTGGACGGCGGATTCGTTTTTCGGCGCGCCAGCTTTGGCATCTGGCCGCAGTTGGCATCCTGCTTCTGATGGGCGGCAATCTCACGCTTTCCTATGCGGAGCAGATTGTTCCCACGGGCCTCGCGGCGCTGTTGGTTGCGGTCACGCCGCTTTGGTTTCTAGTGCTCGACAGCCTGTTGCTTGGCAATCATCACATCTCGCGGCGGGGGAAAATTGGGCTGGCGGTCGGGATTGCCGGAGTGGTCGTACTCATCTGGCCCGATCTCCGGCATCCCAATGCCCTCGGCCATCGCGAACTCTGGTGGTCGTTGGCGTTGCAACTCGGATCATTCAGTTGGGCGTTCGGATCGGTGCTCTCGAAAAAGTGGCAGACAGCGGCAGTCGATCCGTTCAGCGCTACGGCGTGGCAAGTCATTTTCGCGGGGATCGCGAACCTGATCTTCGCGCTGCTGATCGAGAAACCTTCCCACGTGGCTTGGACCTTCCGTGGAGTGGCTGCGATTCTGTACTTAGTAGTGTGCGGTTCCTGGATCGGCTACACGGCCTACATCTGGTTGCTGCAGCATGTTCCGACGTCGAAGGTTTCTACCTACGCCTACGTCAATCCCGTGGTCGCGGTGTTTTTAGGATGGCTGGTGCTGCACGAGCGCATCGACCGCTACATCCTGATGGGGAGCGCGATCATCGTGGCTTCGGTCGTGCTGGTGACGAGCGCGAAGGTCTCGACTCGGGCCGCGACGGAGGAGTTCCCGGCCGTCGAAGCTGCAGGAGATTGAGGTAATCAGTTCCCAGTTCTCGGTGACGAATACCCCGCCAAGTGGAGCTTTGAGCCGAGGAGTAGGGCACGTCCAAGAGTGCGGTGGTGTTCGCCGTATATTCGCCTATAATCTATAGGATGTTGAAAGGAATGGAGAAACAGCCGCAGGGCGGAGACTCTTTAGGAATCCTTGTCCGTCTCCTCGTCACCTGTTTCGACTTCGATTGGCCCGGTGATCTCGTCCAGTCGTTCCTTCGCCAGCGATTGGAGACGCACAGCCTGAAAGTGGAGAGTCCTTCGGAGACCTTTTTGTACCTTTCGCTCTACGATTATCTTCGCAAGGTCCGCGATTGTTGCGGCACGCCGAGCGATTCTGATGTCGGGGTGCTGGCGGGCTTCATATATCGGGGAAGGGACAATGCGCCTCCTGTACGATTTCGGCAGCGGGATTTCCTTCGCTGTCGGAATGTCTTTCTCGTTGAGGACGAACTTCAGCTTGGACGCATCAACGACTTTCTTTTTAACCGTGTATTCGGCGTTGTCAAGTGTTTTCTTGATTTCCTCCTTGCTCTTTCCTTTGAGATCGAAGGGCCACACCTCCACCTCGGCCACTTCAACGGGATCAAGCACGCTCATGGCCAGTGCGTCCGTTTGCTGATTGGTCAGGTGACGACGAACGCGTAGCAGCAACCGCGCTCTTGCGCTTATCCGTCCTTTTCACCCACAATAGTCGAGACCACTTGATGAAGGGACGGCTCGTTGAGGTGGCCAACAATTGATGAATAAGGTCACGTATTTCAAGGTCGGTGAAACCTACACGAACGACCAAATTCGGTTCTCACTCGATTTGGAGAATCTCGGCGGAATCCGGCCTTCATTGGATTCAAACCGCAACGTCAGGCATGTTGCGATAATGACCGCTGCCGAGGATTCAGGAAGACTTCCGACGGAGAACCCTTACCATGACAGGATAGAAGCTGACGTTCTGATCTACACTGCGCAGGGCCGAGAAGGAGACCAAGCTCTAACTGGTCGGAACAAACGCCTCGTAGAGCAGTATGTAGTTCCGACGCCGTTTTTTGGATTTACCAACATCGGGCGACAAATGTATCGATTCCTCGGTCTGCTGGAGCTTCTGCGCCACTATCAAGAAAACCAGGCTGACAAGAAAGGAGCCCTTCGGAGAGTGTGGGTGTTTGAATTTCGGATCCACAGCCAACCCGACGTTGTTCCCATCGAAAGCGCGCCATCCATTTCAGCATCCCTCTTGGCTGAATCGCGCCGGAACGATCCGCCGGAGGGCGCGGAGCGTGAGATCGCTCCTCTCCCGGATCGGCGCGACGAGGCTGAGGCAACTCCACCCGCGGAACTCGAAACCGTTCGATCACGGTTGTTCCAATTCACACCATTCGACTTCGAGCATTTCATCAAGCTGGTGCTTGAACGGAGTGGATTCGTAAAGGTCACTGTTACGCCGGCCTCGGGCGATGGTGGGGTGGACGTAAACGCCTATGTGGACGACAAGAACGAGTTCTTTGCCGGAACCCACCTGCAGGCCCAGGTAAAGCGCTGGCGGCATGCGGTCGGCAGCCCAGAGATCAACAACTTCAGGGGAGCCTTGAGCACAACCGCCAAGGGAGTATTCATTACTACCAGCCACTTCACCCGAGCTGCCTTGGCGGAAGCGAGGCACGACTCAAAGCCTTCAATCGCGCTTGTGGACGGGGACAAACTTGCTGGCATCGTCATTCGCAATGAGATCCCGACCGAGCTAGCGTCCTGACTGGGCAGCGTCAGATCGGGCTACAATTTGCCCGGCGTCCGCTTGCGCTGTCGAGGAAGGCTGCCTTCCAATTCGGCTATGGCGTCGCTCACGTCGCAGTCATCGCCTTCGTCGCGGTCTCGCAGGTGGTGCGCCCTCACTACTGCGCGCGCAGCCTTGATCAGTCCTTCGAACTCAGCCGTCGACGAGCCGGATTTGTTTTTCTGGTTCGCGCTTTTTCCGAGCATGTCCAATTCTCCTCCGAGATCCAAGTCTCGTTTTTAGACTATATCGGCTGACGGGTGAATCAGCGTTACTGAGTTTGCATTCCCACGCAACGCCAGCGCGCCAACAAGGTCGGGCACCGAAGGCTGCACTGATCGAAAACGTCATTGGGTTTCTGACCTCTCATGAAGGGAAATTCTTTCGGATAGCACTTCAGAACCTTGCCGATCTGGGCTATTTCGTTGACGCATTTGTCGTCGATGCAAAACACTTTACGCCACAGAGTCGGCCACGTGTGTTCGTGGTCGGGTTTGACGAACCACTGATACCGGCTCAACGTTATCAGCCGTATCTATTTTCAGAAGGTTTGTTGTCCGAAAACCCGGAACCGATAGAGAGCGCATTGCGACCCAGACGGCTGCTTGAAAAGCTCGGCACGACGAAGCTGAAGACTGGCTGGATTCCTTTGTATTTGCCACGCTTGCCGAAGGAGAATCGCAGCGTACACAAGTGCATTGATACAGATGATGCTCAAGACTGGTGGGTCGGATGGCGGGTCAGAAAGCATTTGGCCGAGATGCACTCGGAACATCTGAAGCGCATCACTCTACTGAAGAAGGGCGCAGAAATCAGCGTAGGGACGATCTACCGTAGAGTGCGGCATGGTAAGTCGCGGTCGGAGATTCGGACCGATGGCTTGGCTGGCTGCCTTCGCACACCGCGAGGCGGTAGTAGCAAGCAGATTGTATTCACCGCTGGAAAGGGTGAGATTCGCATGCGGTGGATGACACCACGCGAGTACGCCCGTCTTCAGGGGTGCCCAAACTACCCCATCCACGTTGAACGCAACGAAGCCTTGTGGGGATTTGGAGATGCGGTCTGCGTTCCGGTGATTGGTTGGATTGCAGAAAACGTGCTATCGCAAATTTTTCCTACTCCTGCTGCCCTTCGCACTCGCCAGCTTCAGCAAGCGGCGTGCGACTGAATCGGCGTTTCGCAGCTTGCATTCCCAGATCACCGCGGTTCGCCATCCAATCTTGCGAAGAGCCTCGCACACTCGCCTATCTCGCTTGCGGTTTCGGTCGATCTTCCGATGCCAGTAGCCCGTATTTGAGCTTGGCAGGGTCGCATTGTTGCATCCCTTGTGTGCGTGCCAGAAGCACCCGTGAACGAACAGGGCCAGTCGGCAATCTCCTAGGATGAAGTCAGGTCGGCCCGGTAGATGGGCAGCGTGCCGCCTGAACGAAAGTTTCAACGAACGCAGCAGGGCTTCACACTTCTTTTCGGCACCAGTACCCGTCGAATGCACAGAGCGCATTATCTGGCTGCGCGCGGATTTTGAGAAAGTGTCAGCCACAGAGACTCATTATAGGATGTGATTTCCATCCTAGCTGGCACCCGCTTGTTTGTCGGGTGGCTGTCATAGGGCGGCGGTTATTCTTCCGCTTCTTCGGCGTCGTTGACTATGTCCACAACGCGGCCTCGTATGGAGAACACCAGTTTCTGCCCGTTGTCTGGCTGAAAGGTGACTCGCATGGGGCTGCGCTCCCAGATTGGAGGCGGGCACTCGGAGTCGGGTTCGTCGTCTTCGGCGGGTTCGCCTGCGTCTTTTTTCAGGATCGGCTTGCGACGTCCAACCTGGGCGACGACGGCGTAGAGTTTCTTGCCGTCTTCGGAAACGCCGCAGTAGGCGATGTAGTCGCGATACCAGCTCGCCGTCGAATAAAAGGGGTCGAACTCGGGAAGATTAAGTTGCGAGATGCGTCCGGTGAGGCGGTCGACGAGCAGCCAGCCGCCGCGCTGCCACTGCCAGTGCGGGGCGTTGGCAGTTTCCGTGGGCAGTGCATCGTTCAAGCGAAAGGCGCGCCGCACCACAAATAGGCGGTCGGTCAGTTCGTGCGGCGTTCCGGTGGTGTATTCCTTGAGCCGCGTATCCACAAACAATGGACGCACTTTCAGGTCGAGCAGTTTCTGCCCAGTTGCATTGGGCCACTTGGCGGAAATCCATTTTCCAAAAGCGATGACATGCGGTTTCGGGACGGCGGCGCAATCGCTCCACGCCAAGCAGAGCATGACGAGCACCAGCAACAGTTTCCGGAGTCTCATGAGAGAAGGCTGGCACGACCCGGAAACCGTGGCAATGACGGCTGAACAGCGAAAATGTTCGGTTTCTCGCGCCGGCAGGACCGCACTAATACTGGCGCAGTTTCCGGCGGTGTGGGAGACTGGAACCATGAGTCTCCCGCCGCGGCCGCGCCGGACAACCCTTTCTCCGCAATCGAACTCTTATGTGGGGATGGGCGATCTGCTGGTTGGCCGCCGAAAACAGTCCATTCTGGTGGTTGATGACAATGTCGTGAACGCGGCGCTGCTGAAGGAATTGCTCGAGAGCCGCGGCTACAGGACGATTGCGGTCCCGAGCGCTGCGGCAGCGGAAGCGGAAATCGGCCGCGAGGCTCCCGACCTGATTTTGCTCGACGTAGTCATGCCGGGGAAGACCGGCTACGAACTCTGCCGCGAACTCAAAGAGGATGCCAAGACGCGGCTGATTCCGATCGTCATGATCACCGGCCTGAGCGCTCGAGAAGACCGGGTGAAAGGAATTGAAGCGGGCGCGGACGATTTCCTAACCAAGCCGATCAGTTCGGAGGAACTGTTTGCGCGCGTGCGTTCGTTGCTGAAGTTAAAGGAATTCACCGATGAACTCGAGACGGCGGATTCCGTGCTTTGCACTCTGGGACTGAGCGTGGAGTCGCGCGACCCTTACACCGAAGGCCACTGCGAACGCTTGTCGCGCAATGCGACGGATCTGGGGTGCTATCTCGGGGTGGATGAAGAAAGTATTGTTGCCCTGGGACGCGGCGGGTACTTGCACGATCTGGGAAAGATTGCGGTGCCGGATGAAATCCTGAAGAAGGGCAGCGACCTGACGCCGGCGGAGTGGGCGATCATGAAGCAGCATCCGGTGACCGGCGAGACGATTTGCCGTCCGCTGAAGTCGTTACGGCTGGTGCTTCCCATCATCCGGCATCATCACGAGCACTCGGATGGAAGCGGGTACCCCGATGGGCTTCAGCAGGGCGAGATACCGCTGCTGCCGCGGATCTTGCAGGTTGTGGATATTTACGATGCCTTGCGCACGGAACGTCCGTACAAACCGGCACTGGGGCACGAGCAGGCCGCGATCACGATGCACGCCGAAGCGCAAAGCGGACTCTGGGATGGGGAGTTGGTATCGGAATTCTTTGCGATGCTCGACAAGCGCCGGCAGGTGGCGTGAACCATTGAGTCATTGAGTGATTGAATCATTGAGTCACTGGCTCACTGCGTCATTGCCTCAATGATTCAATGCCTCAATGCCTCAATGCCTCAATGATTTAATGACTTTGACTTACTCTATCGTCATTCCCGCCTATAACGAAAGCGCACGCATTCGCCCTACGTTGCACGCGCTTCTCCGCCACATGCAGGAACAAAACTGGGACGCGGAAATTCTGGTGGTGAACGACGGATCGAGCGACGATACCGCGCAAGTCGTCCGCGAATTTGGCAAATTGCATCCCCAGGTTCTGCTGGTGGAGAACCCCGGGAACCACGGCAAAGGTTATAGCGTGCGCAACGGGATGCTGCACGCCCGCGGCGATATCTGCCTGTTCACCGATGCCGACCTTTCCTCGCCGATCACGGAGGCGCAGAAGCTTTTCGACGCGCTTACGCGCGGCGCCGACATCGCGATCGGGTCGCGCTGGCTCCGGGCGGAATTGCAGACCGAGCGCCAGCCGCTTTATCGGCAGGCCTTTGGACGAATCTTCAATCTGGTGCTGCGGGTGATGCTCGGCTTAAGTTTCGCGGATACGCAATGCGGGTTCAAAGCTTTTCGCCACGCCGCCGCGCAACGCATTTTTCCTTTGCAGAAGATTGAACGCTGGGGATTCGATCCGGAGATTCTCTTTCTGGCCCGGCGCGCCGGCTTGCGAGTGGAAGAAGTTCCAGTGGTGTGGGCGCACAGCGAAGGAACCCGGCTGCATCCTTTCCGCGACGGAATGCGAATGTTCGTCGAGGTACTGCGGATCCGTTGGAATGCGATGACTGGAGATTACGCAGCCGGCGCAGTTCCTTCTCCGGGAAAATTGTAAGTCAGATCATTCCCAGCTTGTGTGGGGACGGGGCTTTGCCCCGTCCAAGCGGGGCGGAGCCCCGCTTCCACACCTGCTACGACGCGGCTCGATTGTTCGCGCCTGCTGCCAAGCGCACGAATTCGGCGATCTGGGCACCCATTTCTTCCGTGGAGACGGTGCGCTCACCGAGACGAGCCAGATCGCGGGTGCGAAAGCCTCCCTTTAACGTTGAGGTGACACCAGCCTCTACGCACTCCGCTTCTTTGGACAAGTGAAAGGTATGGCGCAGCATCAGGGCCACCGAGAGGATGGCGCCAAGCGGATTGGCAATGCCCTTACCTGCAATGTCGGGAGCTGAGCCGTGGACGGGTTCGTAGAGACCGACCGGGCCTCCGATGCTGGCCGATGCGAGCAGCCCGAGCGATCCTACAACTCCTCCAGCCTGATCGGACAGTATGTCGCCGAACATGTTTTCGGTAAGAATGACGTCAAACTCGGCGGGCTTCTGAACCAGCGACATGGCGGCGGAGTCCACGTACATGTGGGAGAGTTGGACATCGGAAAAATCGCGGGCGACGCCGGTGACGACTTCGCGCCAGAGGCGCGAACACTCCAGAACGTTCGACTTGTCGATGGAAAGCAGGCGCCGGCGGCGGGTGCGCGCGAGCTGAAAGGCAACGCGGGCGATACGCTCGATCTCCGGTTCGCTGTAGCGCATGGTATTGAGCGCCTGGCGCGCGCCGGGAGCACCTTCGATGGAGCGCGGCTGGCCGAAATACAATCCGCCGAGTAGTTCGCGAACGATGAGAATGTCGGTTCCCTTGACGATTTCTTCCCGCAGAGGCGAGCAGGCAGCCAGGCATGGATAAAACACCGCGGGGCGGAGGTTGGCGAAGGCTCCGAGCCCCTGGCGAAGCCGCAACAGCCCAGCTTCAGGTCGCAGTTCGCGAGGATTGTGATCGAAGGCCGGACTGCCGACGGCTCCCAGCAGCACGGCCTGTGAGCCGAGACAGGCTTGCATGGTGGCGTCGGGCAAGGGATTGCCGAATTTCGTCAGGGCTGCTCCGCCGATTTCTTTTTCGTCGAGTTCAAGATCGTGGCCAAAGCCGCCGGCCACTTCTTCGAGAACACAAATGGCTTGCGATGTTACCTCGGGACCGATCCCGTCTCCGGGTAGGGAAGTGACGCGGAGTTGCATGGAATCCTCGATTCGCTTGCGAAGAGAATATACGAGGAAAAGCCGCTAGGGTAGCTCGTTTTCGGGACGTTCTTCAATTGTTGCCGCGAGCGATAGTTATACACCCCAAAGATAATCTTCCTGGTCGCTGTGATGATCGGCGAAGGGAATCGACAACGTTGACTGGCCGGCGCTGCCGGAAATGTGCGCGGAATGCGAGTCATTGGCGGCCGCGGCGGCAGCACGTGGCAAAGGCATAGTCGCGCCGATGGGTGGAAACTTCTTGGTCTGACTGCTGGTGGCGTCGCTGACTTGGCTGGCGGCTCCGCTGGTTACGTCCTGGATCAGTTCGAGCAAATGGCTGTCCTGAACTCTCTTGATACGATCGGCAAGAACTACAAATCTGCGATAAATCTCGTCGAGTTCGCGGCGCTCAAACTGGTGCCCCAGTTGTTCACAGCGCAAAGCCAGCGCGTGGCGGCCAGAGTGCTTGCCCAGCACCAGTCGCGAATCGGGCACGCCCACTGATTGGGGTGTCATGATTTCGTAAGTCAGCGGATTCTTCAGCATGCCATCCTGGTGAATGCCCGCCTCGTGCGCAAATGCATTGCGTCCGGTGATGGCCTTGTTGGGCTGCACCGGAACCCTGGTGATCTCCGCCAACATCTGGCTGGATGAGAAGAGGTGTTCGCTGGCGACGACCGTTTCGTACGGATAACGGTCAGGGCGCACCCGCATGGCCATAACAATTTCTTCGAGAGAGGCATTACCGGCGCGTTCGCCGATGCCGTTGATGGTGCATTCCACTTGGCGCGCACCCTGCTGTACTCCCGCCAGCGAGTTCGCAACGGCCAGACCGAGGTCGTTGTGGCAGTGCGTGGAGATCGTTACCTTGTCGATTCCGGCGACTTTCTCACGCAGCGTGCGAATGAGCTGGCCGTATTCCTCAGGCATGGTGTAGCCGACGGTATCGGGAATATTCACAGTGGTTGCGCCCGCCGCAATCACGGCTTCGACCACCTGGCAGAGAAACGCGACGTCGGTGCGCGTGGCATCTTCGGGCGAAAATTCAACGTCGGCGCACAGCGACTTGGCATGGCGAACCGCTTCACGCGCCTGCTCCAGGCATTGCTCGCGCGTGATCCGCAGCTTGTACTTCAAGTGGATGTCGGAGGTTGCCAGAAAAATGTGGATTCGAGGCCGCGCGGCTCCCTGCAACGCCTCCCAGGCGCGGTCCACGTCGCCCTTACAAGCGCGAGCGAGCCCGGCGATGATCGGACGCCGCACCGACGCCGCGATACGCTGAACGGCCTCAAAGTCGCCATCCGAGGCAATCGGGAATCCGGCTTCGATCACATCCACGCCGAGGCGGTCGAGTTGCTGGGCCAGGCGCAGCTTTTCCTGCACATTCATACTGCAGCCCGGCGACTGTTCGCCGTCACGAAGCGTGGTGTCGAAGATGGTGATGCGATCCATGGATTGCTTGCCTCCGCTGAGATTGCTTTTCTACTTTATCGACGCGGGGGCTGAAAGAAAAGATTATTATCTTTACAGCATAATTAGTGGAGCTGATAGTATTAGAAGCGCTTATGCGGAATCTATAATTGGTAATGTGCCAGACATGGGGTGTATGCCGCAGGAGCCCCGCCCGCGGATGTTTAAGACCGGAGATCTTGAACCTGAAACCTAACACCTGAGACCTGAAACTCATGGACCTTTCGCAACTTGAAGTCTTCCTCACAGTAGCTCGCGAACGGCGCTTCTCGCGGGCGGCCGAAAAGCTGTTTCGCACGCAATCGGCGGTCAGCCAGACGATCCGCAAGCTTGAGCTGGAAATCGGCGAACCGCTGTTTGACCGTTCTTCGCGTGAGGGGGTGCTTACCGACGCCGGGCGTGTCTTGCAGGAATACGCGGAGAAGTTGCTCAACCTGCGGCAGGACGCACAGACGGCGCTGGTGGAGATGCGCGAACTGCAGAAGGGCCAACTGGCGATCGCCGCCAACGAATTTACCGCACTCTACTTGTTACCGGTGCTGGGCGAGTTTCGCCGCCTGCATCCCACGATCAAGATCGAAGTGCGGCGTTCACTAGCCAGTCACATTCCCGACGATGTGCTCAAGCACAACGTGGAGCTTGGAATACTTTCTTACGATCCGCAGGAGCCGCAGTTGCGCTCGGCGGTGGTTTATATGGACGAGTTGGCGCTGATTGTTCCTCCCGGTCATCCGCTGGCGTCGGCGGGCGAGGTCAGCGTTCGGCAACTGGGCGCGGAGTCGTTCGTGGCCCACATCGTCGCATCACCTTATCGCGATAAAGTGATCGAATCGTTCCGCCGCCACAAGACTCCATTACACATGGACGTGGAACTACCCACGCTGCAAGCCATCACGCGTTTCGTGTGCATGGGCAAGGGGGTGGCCCTGGTGCCCGAGATCAGCGTGGAAAATGAGATCAGCCGCGGAGACCTGGTGCGCGTTCCGGTGAGCGATTTGCATTTTCAGCGCAAACTGCGCCTGGTGTACCGGCAGGAATCCACCCTGTCGCACGCGGGAAGAGCGTTTTTGAAAGTGGCCGAGCAGGTAGCAAAAGATAGAGGCGGCCGCTATTGCTTCCACCGCGAAAAGTAGCGTCTATGCGTGTGTGCTTGTGAGCTCGGTTTCGGCCGGTGGCATGAAATGCGCGAGAACCAGCCCCGGAGGGGCGAACGAACTCAGCCCAGCGCTTCAGCGCTGGGAAAACTGGACCAAACAACCCAAGTCCCGGAGGGACGACCGAACTCTCGCGCAAACTCTATGCCGGGTGAACTTCTTCCTGAATCATCGCTGCCATCGCCTCCGGAACGCTGGCATAGACGTCAAAAATTGACGCGAGTTGGGTGATTTCGAAGAGGTGTCGGACGGATTTCTTGGGGCTGGCAAACTTCAGCGAATATCCTGCCGCTTCCGCCCACATGTGGGTGAGCACCAGTTCGCCCAAGCCTCCGCTGTCCACGGAATCGACTCCCGCTAGATTCACCACCATGCGGCCGGCGGATGGCAGCACCTCGGCCACGATGGTCGAGAGCGCCCGAGCCTCACTGCGGAAGATGATCCGGCCCTGACAGTGCAACACCACAGCGCTACCGTAGTCTCCGGCATCCAGGCTAAGTTTGAGTTTTTTGTCGTTTCTGTGGTCGGTCGCCGATGGCGCGCCTGAAATCGAAGCACCCAATGCAGCCACTGGATTTTCGGGTTTCATGGCTCCAACGTTAGTCGCCGATCAAGAAACATTGGTTGCAACGAGATGAAAGTTTGGTGAATTCCGGAGGTTATATTCCCCTGTGGATTTCCCCTGTGTTCCTCTGTGCCCTCTGTGGTTAAGGGTTCGTGCCGTCCTGAGCCGAGCACGACGAAAAGGGATCCAAATTACTTTGACGAGTTTTTGCGTCCGGACGAATCTACGGCAGGGACCATGGGGCGTCGCAGTGGAACGATCGCGCCTTTGGACGGATCGGCGGCTGCTGAGGCTCGTACCAGCACTTCGCGCTGGATATATTGCACGAATTCCTGGATCTGGTGCTGCATTTCTTCCATGCGCTCGCGCATTTGAAGAATGATGGCGATGCCGCTGATGTTGACGCCCAGATCGCGGGCGAGCGACAGGATGAACTCAAGCCGCTGCAAATCCTCATCGGTATAGAGCCGGGTGTTGCCTTCGGTGCGGCTTGGCTTCAGCAGCCCTTCGCGCTCGTAGAGCCGCAAGGTCTGGGGATGGATCTCATACATCTCGGCCACCGCCGAGATCATGTACGCGCCCTTGGATTTGCGTTTGGTCATCGCGTCATCGGAATTGCCGCAAACCCATCATCGCACTGTGCAGGCGCAAAAGACAAAGAGACGCGGCAACTCGCGTCTCTCTAGGGAATCGGTTTTGGTCTAGCCGTCCCCCGTGTTCCTCTGTGTACCCTGTGGTAAACGGGTTTACCCCACCAGTTCAGGCTTAGGTTCCGGCTGAGCCCATCCGGCGGGTTTTACCAGATGGTTGATCGCGTAAGCCACGATCCCCCCACCCATCACGATAAGGCCGAAGAGAAAAGCGCTGATGCCTAGGATTGTCTCGTGCTCACCGCGAACGATGGCGAACCCGAGCAGAAGCGTTGGCGGAATGCCCACGGCAATCGCACCGAGGAATCCCCCCGGCACGCGGAAGGGCCGCTTCAATTCTGGCTCCCGAATGCGGAGCACGATCAGAGCCAGGAATTCGAGCGTCAAGCTGGCGCCATAGATCATGATGTCAAGGGTAACGAGCCGCTCGAAACCGATATTGAGCGCCAAACCCCACCCGAGCGCCAAGGCCATGATCGCGACCCAAGGCGCCCGCGACTTCGGATGCAACTTCGCAAATACTTTTGGCAGCATCCCGTCCTGCGCCATCGCTAGCGGTAGACGCGAATAGCTCATGACCAGGGCGTTGAACATGCCGAAGCCGCTTATCATTCCGCCCGCCACCAGCGCGATCCGCAGAACGGGCCCACCCATCAACTGAGCGATGTCAGCCCATGCTCCGGTTTCCCAAGCGGTCGGCGACAGGCCAGTAATCCACATGGCTGCGAACGGCAGCACGTAGCTCAGGGCGACGATGACAACCGCCCAGAGCATGGCGCGAGGATAAGTCTTCTGCGGACGCTCCACTTCGGCCGCGATGGTCGAGGCGTTGTCCCATCCCATGTAGTTCCACATGCAGATGAGCAGGCCCCCGAGAATGTCCACGTTAGAAGTGGTTGGTTTCGTTACCGCATTGGCCAGCGCGTGAATCTTGAACGGCGCCAGCACAAAGATGGCGGCGAAAGGCGCCGACAGGGCGAAGAACAGCCACAGCGAGGTCGTCGAGACTACCTTCACTCCCATGATGTTGAGGATCGCGCAGACGATCACCACGCCGAGCGCGACCGCCACGCCGCGATGGTTCTCCTGAAACCAGGGGAACATGCGCGTGAGGTACGCGACAAACAGCGTGGGATAAATCGCCATATCGAAAATGGACGCTACCAGCGACAGCCACGCTTCCTGAAATCCCCAGAAATTTCCCATGGCGCGGCGTACCCAGGCGTAGTAGCCGCCTTCAAAGGGCAGCGCGCTCGAAAGCTCGCCGATCATGAACGCGGTCGGCAGGCTCCAGAGCAGCGGGGT
>JAIQFA010000126.1 GCA_020073525.1 Terriglobia bacterium | reverse complement strand
CTGAGGAAAACCTTCATCGAGTGCGATCAGTTCTGGATGAGATTTTAGGGGCAGATAACTTTTGTGGACTCGTAACATTTGTGAAAACGAGTGCGCAGGAAGCTTTACTACTGCCGAGCGTCTGCGATTACCTCCTCTGGTATGCCAAGGATAAGGAGAAGGTTAAGTTTCGAAAGATTTGGCGTCCAAAATCGACCGATGATCCCGGGACCGCTGAATATAACCGCATCGAACTAGCAGATGGCAACAGAAGGAGCATGACTGGACAAGAAGTAGAGAATTGGTCGCTACTTCCAAAAGGTAGTCGAGCGTATCGACAGGACAACATTGTTTCGCAAAGGCCGCCCGGCGACTTTCCAGTTGAATTCGAAGGCACGACCTATCGCCCCATTACTGGCTACTGGAAAAGTGGGATCGACGGAATGGCGAAGTTGATAGATGCCCGGCGAATTGAAGTTCGCGGGAAGATGCTGTCGTATGTGCGTTACTTTGAAGACTTCCCTTATAAACCCATAGCTAACTTCTGGTCCGACGTACGTTTCTCAAGCAGATCAGAAGACAAGCAATACGTCGTTCAGACTGCCGCAAAGGTCATAGAGCGCTGCATCTTGATGACGACCGATCCAGGCGACCTAGTTTTCGACCCGACTTGCGGCTCCGGAACGACAGCCTATGTCGCCGAAGAGTGGGGTCGCCGCTGGATTACTTGCGACACATCGCGCGTCGCTGTCACTCTTTCCAAGCAACGCCTTATGGCTACGCACTTTGACTATTACGAACTAGCGCATCCGGAAGAAGGCATCGCTAGTGGTTTCCAGTACAAGGCCGTCCCGCATGTCATGTTGAAATCTGTCGCGAACAATCCTGAAATTCGGGGAGGAATGACGCGCGAGCAGATTGACCTAGCGATCGCTCGTTACGCAGATCAAGAAACGCTTTGCGATCAGCCTTACATCGACAAAGGCCGGGTGCGAGTAACGGGGCCGTTCACGGTTGAAGCTGTTCCAGCTCCGACGGTCAGATCGTTGGACGATATTGAAGTCGGGAACATCGAACGGGAATCGCAATCTTCTAAAACCCAGCAATCATTGGCCGATTTCCGCCATGCAGCCACGCCCCTGCTGGATGCCTCTGTCGCGCGCTCTGGAGCAACGCTTAGGCATACCGAATGGCGCGACGAACTGCTGAAGACCGGCTTGCGAGGCAAGGGCGGCAACCAGATCGACTTCTCTCGTGTTGAACCCCTCGCCGGCACTCGCTGGCTTCACGCCGATGCTGAGACGAAAGGCGTAAAGCCAGAACGCGTCGTGATCTCGTTCGGGCCGGAGCATAGCCTCCTCGATCCGCGGCAAGTTGAGAGTGCGTGGCAGGAAGCTAGAACCTTAATTCCGCGGCCGGCTATGATTGTCTTCGCGGCGTTTGAGTTTGATCCGCAGGCAGCCAAAGAAATTGACGAGCTGACCAAAGAAAAAACGGGCATGACGTTCTTGAGCGCCCAAATGAATGCTGATCTGCTCACGGCGGACCTGAAAAAGAAGCGGGCATCGAACCAAAGCTTCTGGCTCGTCGGGCGTCCCGATGTTGATTTGCGTCAGATTGCAAAGGGCGACCATAAAGGTAAATGGGAAGTCGAGGTTAAAGGCTTCGATTACTACAACACACGAACCGGAACTATCGATTCAGGCGATGTATCCAAGATCGCGATGTGGCTGCTGGACAGTGATTACGACGGACGCAGCCTGTATCCGCGTCAAGTCTTTTTTCCATTGGCCGACTCTGACGGCGGATGGGCCCCGCTCGCTAAGAATCTAAAGGCCGAGATTGATCCGGACCTGATCGAAGCCTATCGCGGCACTGTCTCACTCCCCTTCGAGCCGGGTAACTATGTGGCGGTTAAAGTGATCGACGACAGAGGAATTGAAAGCCTCAAAGTCGTCGAGGTGAAGTAATGGCCGCCCACTCGCCTTCGGCCACCATCGATCAGCTCATCATCAGCTCGCCCTACGAGGCACCGGCCGAACATTGGAAGTATGATCGCGAGACGCGCCGATTTACCCGTGAACCGGGTCGCCGCCCGGCAGGATACGTGCGCGCTTCCGATGCTTCCAAGTCTTTTGACGATCCGGGCGAGTTCGTTGAGCTGCCGTTGGTGAACAAAATTCGCCCTCGCGTGGATGCGTGGCGAGACACCGACTATCCCGGTGCCAGCGGTATCACCAAGCGCCTCATAAACCATTGGCGAGACACCGAACAACGCGAGGGCAAGCGTTTCTTTTTCTGCCAGCTTGAGGCGATTGAGACGCTCATGTGGCTCGCTGAGGCTCCCGAATCTGACCGTGTAGGCGTTAAAGTCCCGGGAGACGGTGGCGACTTTCCGCGCCTATGCTCGAAAATGGCTACAGGATCGGGAAAGACGATCTTGATGTCCATGCTCATCGCATGGCAGGTGCTCAATAAAGTCACCTACCCGCAAGACAAACGGTTTGCGAAAAACATTCTGGTAGTCGCACCGGGCCTCACCGTCAGGAACCGGCTGGAAGTGCTGGTTCCGGGTAGCGCCGGAAACTATTACCAAGAGTTCCAGATCGTACCGCCGGGCCTCGAAGACAAGCTGCGCCAAGGGCAAACCTGCCGAGTACAGGTGCGGAACTGGCACAAGCTTGATTGGGAAAGTGAAGAGCAGCTCAGCAAGAGACGCAGCGTTGATAAACGCGGAGCTCTGAGCGATGAAGCCTACGTCCGTGCAGTGCTCGGCGAGATGCAGTCCGCGGAAAACATTTTGGTCATCAATGACGAGGCCCACCACGCCTGGCGTGTTCCTCCGAAGGTGAAGATCGCGGGCATTTCCAAAGACGAGTTAAAGGAAGCAACAAAATGGGTGGGCGGGCTTGACCGCATTCATCGCGCACGCAAAATTCTGATGTGCTACGACCTGACTGCAACTCCCTTCGCGCCCACCGGGCGCAAGAGTGGGGAAGAGACACTGTTTGGATGGATTGTCAGTGACTTCGGACTGAACGATGCCATTGAATCAGGGCTGGTGAAAACCCCGCGCGTCGTAGTGCGTGATGACGGTGAACAGACCAGCAAATACAAGTCGAAGTTCTACCATATCTATACCGACCCAGAAGTAAAGCCCGATCTCAACCGAAAAGTTGAGGCGCACATTCCTCTTCCCGATCTTGTCGGCATGGGCTATTACTTCCTGGGAAAAGACTGGCTGGAAACAGCGAAGAAGTGGAGGGAAGAAGGCAACGCTAAGACACCGCCGGTGATGATTACCGTCGCCAACCTAATTCACACAGCAGCGCGCGTCCAATATGCATTCGAACACAAGCGAATACGCATTGAGGAACTCTGCGATCCTGACAAAATTCTCCACATTGATTCCAAAGTGCTGGACGAAGCCGAAGCGCAAGAAGAGCCTGGTGAGGTTCAGGTTGATGCCGCCGTTGTCCCTGAAGCAGACGAAGAAAGTGCTGAGGAAACTTTGGAAGAAAACGGCGATGCACCGAAAAAGAAGCTAACCAAGAAAGAGCGTGCGGAGCACCTACGCAAGATGGTTGACACGATTGGGCGCCAAGGACAGCCAGGTGAGCAGATTCAGAACGTAATTTCCGTGGGAATGCTCTCCGAGGGCTGGGATGCCAAAACCGTAACGCATATCATGGGACTGCGAGCGTTTACGTCGCAACTTTTGTGCGAGCAGGTAGTGGGTCGGGGCCTGCGTAGAACTTCGTACGACGTGAACGAGAAGACAGGGCTATTCGAGCCGGAGTACGTCAACATTTTCGGCGTGCCATTCACCTTTCTTCCGCACGAGGGCAGTGCCGACGCTCCGCCACCACCTCCCGCGACCGGCAAGACCAGGATAGAACCTCTGTCCGAGCGACGGGCGCAGTACGAGATGACTTGGCCGAACGTGATACGGATCGACCACGAATATCGCCCGCTGCTCAAGCTAACTCCTGAAAACGTGAACCGGCTCGTGCTGGACGCCTACAAGACTCCCAACATAGCGGAGCTCGCGCCTATGATCGATGGGAAGCCGGACTTCACAAAGCTTAAGGAAATAGATCTTGCCGGCCTCGCGCAACGCTTCCGAATGCAGCGGATTGTCTTTGAAACGGCAAGCGAAGTTTACGACCAGATGGCACCCAAGTGGAAAGGCAGCCGCGAATATCTGCTCGCTCAACTCGTTCGTCTGGTGGAGCAGTACATTGAGAGCGGAAGGGTCGTAGTCGATCCGCCGCTGTTTAACGAAGATGACAAACGGCGAAGGATAGTCATCACGCTCAACATGACCAAAGTGGTTCAGCATTTGTGGGAAGCGATTCGTTTTGAAAATGCTCTGACTTTAGAGCCAGTGTTCGACACCGAGCGGCCGATCCGCTCCACGGGAGACATGCTGCCCTGGTACAGTGGCAAAGCGTGCGAACACACGAAACGCTCGCATATCAATATGTGCGTATATGACAGCCGATGGGAGGCCAATGAGTCTCTTGAACTTGATCGTAATAAGAATGTGCGCGCTTGGGTAAAGAACGACCACATCGGCTTTGAGATTACGTACTCGTTCAAAGGGATCATCCACAAATTCCGGCCAGATTATCTAGTGTGGCTCACCAACGGCAAAACACTGATTTTGGAAGTAAAAGGTCAGGATGACCAACAGCAACAAACGAAGCGGGAGTTCCTGTCCGAGTGGGTCAGGGCGGTGAATGGGCAGGGCGGATTCGGGCAATGGACTGCCGACGTTTCACGCCATCCAAAGGATGTGCTGGAGATCCTTGAGAGGCATAAGAAGGAAATGTAGCCCCTTCGCGGCCAGCGGTGCGATGCTCAGGTCGTGTTGAAACACCGAACCACTGCTCCTATTTTGTCTCCAACGTATACGATTGTTTCGTAGCTCCCGCTTAAACTCGATGAGCCACTAGTTAGCTCACTGGTTCACCGCTATATCGTTCGCAATTGCACCCCCACACCTGTAGCCGTATCATTAACGATTCCACCAACCCCCATGCATGATCCCGAGATACGGAACGCTTTAAGGACGGATTTGCACCGGAGATACGGTGCAGATCCAGACACTGTCGTCATCGACGAATTGAGTATCCGGCGTGGAGGAACACGGATTGATCTCGCGCTCGTTAATGGTGTCCTGCATGGCTTCGAACTCAAAAGCGATCACGACAGCCTGTGCCGCCTTGCTGAACAAGTGCAAGCCTATGGTGGTGTTTGCAACTGCGCGACCCTTGTCGTTGGAGAACGGCACGTTAAGAACGCAGTGGATCTTGTACCTGATTGGTGGGGGATTCGAGTCGTGCGTTCCGGAGGTGGGCAACCTATTTTTCGCGATCTTAAGCTGCCACAGACAAATCCCTCGTTAGACCCGACTGCCGTGGCCCAACTCCTGCGCCGATCTGAGGCAAATGTCTTCATTGCGGATTTGGGCTGGGGTGAACCGGATCGTACTGCATCCAGACGACAGCTCTGCGACCTGCTCGCAAGCAAGACAGAATTGCCACTGCTTTGCGACCGAGTCCGTTGCTGCATCAGAGCGCGCCAATCTGACGCGACACCAAGCTCATGTGGTGATTAAGTCCAGCGCGTATCCAAGTCATCGGTGATCCGTGATCCTTTTGCTTGCGGCTCATCTCCGCGATGTATGTGTCGCCATCGCTAAATGCTTCTCCGTAGAACTCCTCCCGTTCCATGAGCAGGATGGCGTTGGCATTCCACTGCGCCCTTCCGGGACCGTCCTCGTTAAAAATGCCTTCGCCTCTCATAATTAGCCATTCTTCGTCCAATGTGTATCTGATGCTCGCACTGGGATTCGCATTATCGACCGGCTCGACGTACCGACCATATTGAATGGTGTAATCGGAGAATGACGGCCAACGTAGTCGGCCACGGTCGCGCAATTCGCTCTTCCAACCTGTCCAGTCACACCGCACAATCCGGTGCGTGCCTGGGTCAAAGTCTTGAAGATCCTTGGGAAATGCTCCCCTCGCGACGATTAAAGACCGCAACTTCCGCACTTGTGGCACTCTCGGAAGTAGTTCTCTGATCCTCGGTGCGTCGGGGTCGAACACTCCATAGTCGACCAGAAGATCCAATTCTGCAGCGCTCGTGCCCAGGCCGTCTAGGAATTGTTCCAAGCGACGGGGAAGGTTTTCTTCGAGCAGTTCCGGAGGGCTGACACGTAAACAGAGTCCATTGCGATCCGTTCTGACCGCGGTTGCCACAGCGGTTTGGTACCTTACTGGTCGATCCAACCCAGTTACGGGCACTACCTTCAGCCGATAATCTCGGCCCAGACCAGACAAGTAGGTCAGCGGGTGGACGCTCCCATTGATTGCAGGCACAGCACCCTCCAGGTGAGCCAACTCTAAAAAAAACGGCGAATTACCCCAAACTCGCAGGATCTCCTTGGCGTGGCGCCGCAGAACGGAACCGGGATCCGGGGCTAGCTCAGTCACAAGCATTGATTCAGTTGTTGGCTTATGCTCCGCAGCTTCAACACGCTTCTTCGGGAAGAAGGATTTTGGAGTGATCTCAATGACCGGAGTCATCCTTGCCTTGTCGTCGCTACGAAGCCGATGCAAGGCAAGCCTCTCCGCCTGCTTCCAGCGCAAGATCGGGACGTAATGGTTTGTGCCAAACATTCTCAACGGTCGGCGTCTCCGAAATCCGGGAAAAGACGCCGCACTTCTCCTTGTCCTACTAGACGATTAAGTACTCTATAAGACTTGTAATGGTGTCTTATCTTTCCCGCGACGATGGCCGGATGAATCCGAAGCCGACGTGCAAGATGTTCAACGGCATCCGAAGTCCTAAGATTTCTGGCCGGGCTGTTACGCCACTCATTCTCAGGAATCAACGCTTCGCCTGCCAAATTATCCGCCTCTCGTTCTTGAGGATTAGACGTGTCGTCAATGTCAAGATCATCGTAGAACCCAACCCAGTCGGCGCTTAGATGTCGAGCGACATGAATCAATTCGTGCATCAAAACGAACCAGAAATTATCTAGTCTGTCATGTCTTATTGTCAGACCAATTGCCGGACGAGTTTCGTCGACTAACAGCGCAGCACCGTCAAGAAACGTTTCAGGCAAGTGAGGTTCAACTATTACAGAAATGCCAACATTCCCCAGATATTCGCACGCCTGTCTTGGGCCGTCGCTGAGAGTACTTAGATGAGCCAGTTCATGCATGAAACTTAACGTCAAAACTGCCCGATCAAACTCTGCCCGTGGAGGAGATTCTAAAGAGCGAATGCACACGCGAGCATTCCAAGCGGCTAATGCATAGGGGTCCATTTGCCGAGCAGACCTCACATAACGCCCATGCTTGTATAGAACGGTTGGCGCCCATTCCTGACCCAGCGGCGCAAGAAACTGCATCATTAATTCACGCGCATTATGCGATAGATCGGATGCCCGCGATTTCAACCAACCTCTACGGATCATTTCCCGGAGCGGGAACCTGTCCCACTGGATGTCAGCTTCGTCTGACTCAAACAACGACTGCTCTCGTAGTAGAGACTTTGCAGGAATTCCTAACCCTTTGTGCAGAGCACGAACCATCGACAAGGTTAGAGGGCGCTTTCGAGAGAGCACCTCAGAGACCTTGCTACGGCTCCCGATCAGCGGTACCAAGTCTCGCGCTGTGAGTCCCATTTGCTCCATCCGAAATCGGAGGGCTTCGATTGGGTCGGGAGTCTGCGATTCGACTCGCTTCTGCTCATAATCCTGGACTAGCAGAGTGAGGATGTTCAGGCGGTCGCCCTCTGGCGTTCCCACTCTTACATTTAGGTCAATCAGCTCCTCGATTTGATGGAGCGCGGCCTTGTAATCGTTCTCCGAATTTATCGCTGTGATCATCGTAGGCCTCACTTCCATTTCGAATACTCAGCGTGGGTGCCGATCCGTATGGCTAGAACCACAGTGACTTCGTAACTCACTTTCGTCTCAATCCTGAATTTGTTGCCCTTGATGTTGAATACAATCCGGTTGTCCGCTATAAAACTGGCGCTCGGGAATCGGGCCTTCACGTCCGCTGGTCCCCGCCATTCCGCTTCCTCCACCTCTGCGATCCACGCATTCAGCGGGCCGCGTATTTCCGCGTGCTGCGCAGCAAAGTCGTCCAAGAGTTGTCGGCCAACCAACCGCATCGAGAATCACCCACCTGCGCAGAAACAATGTTCCCAAAACGTATGACAACTTGTTGTTCCCTATATGGGAACAGTAAACGAAGAATATTTCCATGTCAAGCTCAATTCCGAGACTAGGCACAAGCTTTTGCGAGTAACTAAATTCCCCTATCGGAGCGGGCGGCTAATTATGGTCCGGGATCAATTATTAAAACACCGACAACCCTGCGATCTCCGGCTTCTCTCGATTCGGAGTTTTTAGCCGAAGTCGCCTCTCCTTTCCCATTCTTTCTCCACTCAACCCGCGCCTTCTCAAAACCGGCGTTATTCCAGCGGTGCTCCCTGTCAAGGGTCTTCGATGAACGCGGACAGACCGCGCCCTTGACAGGTCCGCGCCGCTGAACGCCTTCAAAACCGTCGCGGGTTTTCGCGAAGAAAAAATTGTTTTGAAGGAGAAGAAGACAATGCAAAACACCACCGAAAGAAAAGACGTATATAGCCGCATCACCACACAGATCGTGGAGTATCTGGAAAAAGGCGTCCGCCCGTGGACTCGTCCATGGAATGCTGAGCACGCCGCCGGCCGGATTACCCGTCCTCTGCGTTTCAACGGCCAGGCCTACTCCGGAATCAACGTCCTGTCCCTCTGGATGTCCGCTCTCAGCCAGAACTTTGCCGCGCCGATCTGGATGACCTTTCGCCAGGCCAGCGAACTGAACGCCCACGTACGCAAAGGCGAAAAAGGCTCGCTCGTGGTCTACGCCAACGCCATCAAGCGCACGGAGCATGACGACAATACCGGCGAGGATGTCGAGCGCGAAATCCCATACATGAAGGGCTACACAGTTTTCAATGTCGAGCAGATCGAAGGCTTGCCCGAAATCTACTACGCCAAAGCCGTACCGACGCGTGATCCTGTGGCGCGCATCGAGCATGCGGAGAAGTTTTTCGGCGGCCTCGGCGCGACGATCAAACACGCTGGAAGCCGTGCCTATTACGCGCAGGAACTGGATTACGTCCAGATGCCGCCGTTCGAAGCCTTCCGCGATGTCGAGAGCTACTACGCCACCCTCGCCCATGAACTGATCCACTGGACGAAACACCAGCAGCGCCTTAACCGTGACTTCGGCCGCAAGAGCTGGGGCGATGAAGGTTACAGTCGCGAAGAACTCGTTGCCGAGTTGGGATCTGCTTTCCTGTGTGCCGATCTCGAACTGCAACAGGAGCCTCGGGAGGAAAATGCTGCCTATATCGCGACGTGGCTGGAGGTTCTCAAAACTGACAACCGCGCCATCTTTACGGCAGCCGCTCATGCCCAGCGTGCAGCCGATTACCTCCACCAGAAAGCCGCCGCGCAGGTCTTGGAGACCTGCGCGGCTTGATCTAGGAATCTGCGGGATGGACGCGGGGAAAACAGAGCCGCTCGATGGAGCGGTATCAGGCCGGATCAGTCAGTTACCCATACCGGAATGCCGCCAGCGGTCCTCAGAGAAGACCGGCAACCTAGTGGTTTTATCTATGTTAGACTTCATTCCGCCTACAGTCAGATCTTTTGCCGCGTTATCGTGGCACGTGACAACAATGTCAGTTGCTTTGCTGGCACATCGCTCGACGCTACTCGATTTGCCATCGAACTATAGCTCTCGCGTAAGAGTGGCTGTAGGCATTTGTCTAAGTAAGTGATATGTCGCAACTTCAGGCACTCAGAGCGGCATTGTCGCTACATCAGGTCGCAACGCTCCTGCAATTCCAGCCGAAGGCTCTCTCCTACATCCTTTACAAGAAGCCTCTGCCGACGAGATACACCTCTTTCAACATGGCCAAGCGTGACGGCGGCGTTCGCACGATCAATGCCCCTTCTCCCGAGCTAAGACTTTTGCAGCATAACCTGTCGGATCTCCTGCAAAATTGTGTCGAGGAAATCAACGAAGGTAAAAAGTGGAAGGACCAGTTGGCACACGGTTTCAAGCGGGACTGCTCAATCATAACTAATGCCGTAAAGCATCGAAAAAGACGCTACGTGTTCAATATTGACCTTAACGACTTCTTTGGCACAATCAATTTTGGCCGCGTGCGCGGGTTTTTCATCAAGGATGCCAACTTCATGTTGCATCCGAAAGTGGCGACGATATTGGCGCAAATAGCGTGTCATGAAAATGTTTTGCCACAAGGCAGCCCGTGCTCGCCGGTCATTTCAAATCTCATCGGCCATGTGCTGGATATTCACCTATGCAAGCTTGCCGCGAGCAATGGCTGCACATATTCGCGATACGCAGACGACATCACGTTTTCGACCAGTAAGCCCGACTTTCCAGAGAGCATAGCCAGAAGGGTGACCGGGCAGGCTCACACATGGGAGGTCGGAGGGGGTTTGCAGAACATCGTGGCGCATACCGGGTTCAGCATCAATCCAAAGAAGACGCGGATGCAGTACAGGGGATCACGCCAGGTCGTTACAGGGCTCGTCGTAAACAAGAAAGTCAACATTCGAACCGAATATCGCCGAAGGGCTCGTTCGTTGGCACACGAACTGTTCAAGACCGGAACTTTCCAGCATGTCAAAACGATCCCTGATGCCAATGGGGTCGTAACGCCGACAGCCGTGGAAGGGACTCTGGCTCAACTGCATGGAATATTCGGTCACATCGACGCGGTGGACCATCACAATTTTAAGATTCAGTCTAAGGCGGATCCTCGCGAGGCCAAGATCGTGCTGCGATCCAAGGAAAAATTGTATCGGCGATTCCTGATGTTTAAGGATTTCTATGCCGCCTCGTTGCCGGTTCTCGTCTGCGAGGGAAAGACCGACAATATTTACCTCCTTCATGCGATTAGGAGTCTGGCCGCTTACTATCCGAAACTTGCAACTGTGGCTGCAAATAAGAAAATCACGCTGAACATTCGCATATTGAAGACGGTAAAAACGAGTACCGGTCGCGTTTTGCAGCTGGAGGGCGGGGCTTCGTACCTGAAGGCATTCATCGAGCAATACGTCAGCGAGATTCACAAGTTCAAAGCTCCAGGTATGCAGGCCGCAGTGGTCCTCATCGTGGATAATGATTCCGGAGCCGATGAAATCTACAATACGATACGGAAACTCGCTAAGATAAAGGCACCCCGGTCCGACGCTTACGTTCCTGTTGCAGGAAATTTGTACGTGGTACCCACGCCGCTAAAGGCCGGAGCCACAAAGTCAGCGATAGAAGATTGCTTCGCGGACGAGATTAAGAATCTGAAGCTTGGAGGAAAGACCTTTAATGCTAATAGCGACGAGGACACAGTGGCTTATTTCGGAAAGCACATCCTCTCGGTATACATCCGTGAAAACGCCTCAAAAGTTGATTTCACTGGGTTCGCGGGGCTTCTTGATCGAATTACTGCTGCGATCGAAGCGCATCAAGCGAAACAGGCTGCCGTAGGAATAGCCAGCGCCCCTGCTGCCCAACCTTAAAGTGCTTCCCATACCCAGGTCATATCTCGTGGCTGCGACGGGCGGCCCAGCCCCTCGATTTGACTCAACGTTGCTTGGCTTTTCGTCGGCGTAGACAACAACTTGTCCCGAATTCCGGCCACTGTCTGCAGCGATACGCCATTTCCTTTCCTGATAATCTCGGGCTGTTGTCTTAACGATTTCATTGGCTTGCAGGTAACAGATGCGGCTGGCTGGCCCGTATTCGGGCCGCGATACTTTAATTTCACCACTGGGTGCGCACCTCGCGCTAGGCTCCATCGAGCGTAAAACAAACGGCTATCGAGACGGGCCGCATTAGGAGCGTCAGTTATGGCAAAGCCGAAGACCGCCCGAGTGGGAAACGTCACGGCGACACAGATAAGCCCGAAAGAACGGGAACTCCTTGCGGAGAAGATAAAACAACGGCATAGCCTGTTGCGCAACAGGTATCGGGAGATTCACGGAAAAATAGTGGATTGGGTCAGCTACTCGTTCGGGGACGGCAGCTTGTACGTGAGTATCCGGTTCATGGACAACACCGATTTTTCATTGCAGTTCAGTCCCAAGATCCTTACAGAGAGTATCGACCTATCTGACATGAGCACCGGGAATTTCGAGATGATTCGCCGGTACCCCAAAGAGGGCTGATGAATGAACAGAAGTAAGAAACAAGAAAAAAGACGCAGATACTGAATCCCGGTTTCCAACCAACCAAATTGTGTTAGGCGACGTAGCGGGCAGCGTGATGAAGAAGCCAGGAACAGTCGAGTACCCGGAACTCAAGGGCAAAGTTATCGAACAGGTCCGTTATAACGACGACCCAGATTTCACAGTACTCGTAATCGAATTCAACGACAACACGTGCGCGACCTTCCGCTGGCGCGCAGATGTGTCATTTGCCCTGGAACCTGAGATGTCCGGCACCGATGCGGTCGGTGATATTGCGAATTGGAAAATTCTCAAGAAGCGATCCCTACCGCCGGCCTTTAAACACAAGAGAATGGCAACGGGCTGATAGCGAATTCGTGGGGCCGAGAGTCAAAAATGCGCTCCGTGGAGCGATAGTTCAGTTGAAAAGGAGCACTCAGTGACAATAAGCAAAAATCACGTTTACTCCAGCCG
>JAIQFA010000022.1 GCA_020073525.1 Terriglobia bacterium | reverse complement strand
GGATCACTCGTATTTTGCCGGCGCGTTACTACGTCTCGGTGCTAAAAAAGATCTTTCTGAAGGGGACACCCACGGCTTTGCTCTACACCGACCTCGTTCCCCTAGCCGCGTTCACATTTGTGCTGGCATTGCTCGCCACGGCTACCTTCCACAAGAGGCTGGCGTAAAGGAGAGACGGAAACTATGCTGGCGCGCCTTAAGCAAATGCTGATCAAAGAGTTCATCCAGGTGTTTCGCGACAAGCGCACCCGTATCGTGCTGTTCGGCCCGCCGATTATCCAGATGCTGGTCTTCGGATACGCCGCCACCTTTGAGATTTACCATGTTCCAACGGTCGTGCTCGATCTGGACCACAGCCAGGAGAGCCGCGAACTGATTTCCCGTTTCTCTTCCAGCCCCTATTTCGACGTGCAACGTCAATTGACGGACTACCGTCAGATCGGCGATCTCATCGATCGGGGAAAGGCTACGATCGGTCTCGAGATCAACGCTGGTTTCGCCCAAAACCTGCGGAAGGGCCAGACTGCGCCCCTGCAAGTGATCGTCGATGCGACCAACTCGAACACCGCATTGATTGCCTCCGGCTACATCTCGCAGATCGCGCTCGGCTTCGCCCAGAACTACCAGCGGGATCGAATCAACCGCATTTCGCCGCATATGATCGAGAAAATCCCCTCAGTGCAGCTCGAACAGCGGCCCTGGTACAACACCAACCTGAGGAGCCGCTGGTTTTTCGTGCCTGGAATTATCGGCAGCCTTACTGTGGTGCTTGTGGTCACGCTGACAGCATTTGCCGTGGTTCGCGAACGCGAGATCGGCACCCTCGAACAGATCATGGTCACACCCATCCGCCCGGCCGAGTTTATCCTGGGCAAGACGCTGCCCTTCTTCTTGATTGGACTCTTCGATGTTTCGCTGATTGCGACGGTCGGGACGGTTTGGTTCCAGGTGCCTTTTCGCGGTCAGATTCTGGTGTTGTTCGCGGGTGCAATTCTATTTCTGCTGTGCATGTTGGGCGTAGGCCTGCTGATCTCGACTGTCTCGTCGACGCAGCAGCAAGCGATGGTGACCGCTTTCTTCTTTATTATGCCCGCCATCACTTTCTCCGGCTTCGGATTCCCCATCAGCACCATGCCGCAGTGGCTGCAATATCTCACCTACCTCAGCCCCTTACGCTATTTTCTGGTCGTGCTCCGCGGCACCTATCTGAAAGGTGTCGGCATGGAGATTCTCTGGCCCCAAATGCTAGCCATGGGCGCTTTGGGAATCAGCCTGCTCGCGATCGCTGTCCTCCGCTTCCACAAAGCGCTCGACTGAAGAATTCTTCATTCACCATTTCCCCACGCGTACAGGATGACTTGACCAAGCTTAAGCGCAGTTTTCTGGCGCCGATTACCTGGCGAATTGTTTCGTTCGTCAGCGCCCATAGTCCTTCTTGGTGATGCCGAGGCGCCGCATCTTGTTTTGCAGAGTTGTGCGCTTCAATCCGAGGCGCTCCGCGGCGCCTCCCTTCCCGGAGATCTGGCCTGACGCCGCTTTCAATGCGTCGATGATCGCATTGCGCTCGACATCGTGAAATTTCGAAACGAGAGTGGCGCTACCGGTGGACGCGCTCTCGAGTCCTGAAGTCGGTATGTTCAATTGTTCGCCTTGAGAAAGGATGACCGCGCGTTCGATGAAGTTCTCCAACTCGCGAACGTTGCCCCTCCACGGATTGTTCGTCAGGGCATTCATCGCCAGCTTGGGGATTGTCTTGATAGATTTCCGCATCCGCCTCGACAACTTCGACACGAAATAGTGAACCAGCAGTGGGATGTCTTCACGGCGCTCGCGAAGAGGCGGAATCTCAATCGGAAATACATTGAGCCGATAGAAGAGGTCCTCGCGGAATTTTTCCTCGCGGATCATGGCAGAAAGGTCGCGGTGCGTGGCCGCAATCACTCGCACATCGACGTGAATCGTCTTGGCGCTGCCCAGCCGCTCGAACTCCTGCTCTTGTAGTGCGCGCAATAATTTCGGCTGCAATTCCAGGCTGATATCACCGATCTCGTCCAGGAACAACGAGCCTCCGTCGGCCAGTTCGAAGCGTCCGCGCTTTTGCATCAGAGCGCCCGTGAAAGCCCCCTTCTCATGACCGAAAAGTTCACTTTCGATCAATCCTGCCGGAATTGCCGCGCAGTTCAGTCTCACGAAAGTTCGCTCTCGCCTCGGGCTGAGATTATGGATCGCGCGCGCGATCAACTCCTTCCCGGTTCCGGTCTCTCCGTGCAACAACACCGTCGAACCGGTCGGCGCAACAATGGAAACTTGCTCTAGCACTTTTTGCAGGGCGGAGCTCTTTCCTACGATATCCTCAAAGTTGTATTCGGACCGAATCTCTGATTCCAAGTACAGACGCTCTTCTTCCAACCGGTTCCGAGACGCAGCGAGTCGTCCATAAGCCAGCGCATTATCGAGAGCCAGAGAAATTTGGTTGCTGACCTGCGAAAGCAGGTCCAAGTCAGCCTGTCCAAAACTCTTATCTTGCCTGCTCCCAAGCACGATTACTCCGATCGGGCCAGACGTCGTAATTAATGGCGCATTGGAAAGCGTGACGATGGACTCCGCTCTCAGCATTTCCACGATGACCGTCGGCAGCATCGCCAGATCCGAAGCAGCCATGACTGTCGCTGTCCGGGTCCGTAGCCTATTCAGACCTTCTTGTGACACTTCGGTCACTGAAATGTCGTCAAGAAATCCCCTACTGCCAGGAAAGTCCAGGACGGCGCATTTCAGACGATTGGATTGCTCCTCGAAAAGCCAGAAGCCGGTGAAATCGCTGCCAAAATACCTGCGAATCGATGCCGACGCAGCCCGGAAAAGTTCGTTTACCTCGAGTTTGGTTACGATGTGGTTGTTGATCTCCAGCAGAAGTCTGAGCCGGTCGCGCTCGTGGGCCAACTCAAGCTGATACGCCTCCGCTGCGTCGGTCGCCAGTGCACTCTCCAGAGCGACGGAAACATGTTCGGCGACAGAGCCCATTAGTTCTACATCGTCGGAACTGAACTCACCTTTTTCTCGGGTACCGAAGACCAGTGCCCCGAGTTTCTTCCGGGAAGTTGAGACGGGAAAAACATAGGCACTATGCAGAGCTGCCGGGTTAATCCGGGTAGCCAAGTCGGGAGCCTTCATCATCTCCTGCTTCGCGTCAGGAACGAACACTGCGACCTGTTCCTCAATGGCACGTGCAACGGCCGTCCCGACGACATATGGAATCTCAGCTCCGATTTCGATACCCGGATCCTGGACACCACGCTCGAGTGCGCGAAGTATTAGCTGTTGCTGAGTGCCATCAAGCAGAAGCAGCGCAACGGATTCAAACGCCACTACATTTGACAACAAACCCGCAAGGCTGCGAAGAACAGCGTCGACGTTCGGTTGAGATGCAGCGGCGCTCGATATTTTCAGGAGCGTACGGTATCTGCTCTGACCCTCAGCGTTACCGTGCTGCTCTGGTTCGGTCATGATTTTGTCTGTTCATGCGATCGTAATCGTTTCCGCTGCCGTTCACCACTGGGTTCCAATCGCAGCACGAACTTGGAACAACACTGTAGAGTCGAGCGCTAATTAGCTTAGGTCAGTGATTGCGATCACAGCGCCTTGTTTGGGTAAGTGTCATCATGTAAATGAAGCCACCGCTTCCCTCGACTCGATCGCCGGGGAGGAGGTTCGCATGTCACTCTGCGCACCGGCTATAGACGTTGGCCTGAAGTCGGTCCTGCTTGCCACTGACTTCTCGGAAGCATCTGACAAGCCTCTCCGCCATGCTCTCGCCATTGCCCGCCATTATGGATCGAAATTCTACCTGGCACACGTCGTCTCCTCTCTGGGATTCACTCTCGTCGGTCCAGAGGCGGTGACTGCGGCAACTGAGGCGGTCTGGAGAGACGCTCGTCAACTCGAGGACAACCTTGTTCAACGTGGGGCGCTGGCTGGTCTGCGTCACGAGGTCATCGTCCGCCAAGGCGATGTATGGGAAGAGTTGGACCAGGTGGTCAGGCAAGAACAAGTGGATCTGGTTGTCATCGGTACACATGGTCGACGAGGTTGGGGAAAACTCCTCCTCGGGTCCGTAGCGGAACAGATCTTTCGTCACGCCGACTGCCTCGTTCTGACCGTTGGCCCGGGCTCCTTTCAGGAGAACCCGGTTGAGAACACTCGAGCAATTCGGCCCTTCTTGTTCGCTACCGACTTCGGCGAAGCTTCTTTGCATGCCCTGCCTTACGCCATCTCGTCGGCCAATCACTTCGGAGCAAGACTCGTTTTGCTCCATGTCCTCCCTGCGGTCCCGATGCCGGAGGGCACTCGCTGGTACACTGCCGGCGATCTCATGCAAATGCGGGAGAACGCCCGCATGGCCAGCCTCCGGCGACTCGAGGAATTGACGCAGAACGCCACGCTGGAAGTCAGGCCTGAATTCGTCGTCGAGTTCTGCTCGGCGAATTCGGTAAGTGAAAAAATTCTGCAAACGGCCGAGGAGCTAAGAGTTGACGTGATCATCATGGGTTTGCATCGCTCAGGCCATATCGGTACGGCCTCCCACATGCCGTGGGCCACTGCGTATGAGGTGGTGTGCGGTGCCGGCTGCCCCGTCTTGACAGTGAGGAACTGAGGCAGAGACTTCTAACGAAGAATCGACATCCCGTCCTGGCATCTGTTTGAGCCTCTGCCCTCCGTTTCCGGATTTACCGCGCCTTTGTTGTCAGTTATTACAATGCGGTCGAGTGATTGGCTCACGTCCATCGATGACCAGTACTCGCCGGGTTCGGGATGATCGAACCAGTCGAGCACATATTGCGACGCCCCCGGGGTACACAGCGCCGGGTCAGAACCGAAGGGCAACACGCCGGTTTGCGCCAACAGGTTTGCCCATGCTTGTTCGAGCTTGTCACTGGCTACGCGCAGTTGTTTGCGACGCGCGTCCGCCTTCATCATCTGCAGTCCCCACCCGAGGCTGGAGGCCAGACGCAGCGCTCCGTTTGTGATAGAACCAGCCGTGGTAAAGATCACAAGCCGTCATTCCTGGAGCAATGCACACCAAACCTTCCGGTTGTTCGACTGCGGCGAGGAGTTGAGTCATCCCTTGATAGGAGAAACCGTACATGCCGACGCGGCCGTTCGATTCAGACCGGGTGCGCAGCCATGCGATGGTCTCGGCACCATCTCGCGCCTCGTGGCGAAAGGGATAGAACTCGCCTCCCGAGTCGCCGCGCCCGCGCACATCCTGGATCACGACGTTGTAACCGTGCCGGGCAAACCATACGGGATGCGCGTAGGCCACAGTAGACGCGATGTCGCGTCCATATGGCTGACGCATTAATAAGGAGGGTGCGGTCCGGGCTCCGGAGGATAGTAATGATCCGAGACCACCTCGACTCCGTCGGACAAGCGGCAACGCACCCCGCGTTCGAGGCGCACGCCATTGCCACAATCCACCAATCGCGTCTCGGTCATCGTGTTTGCTGATTCGGAAAGCTGGCCATTGCCACAAGAGCGGCGGCCAACCGCGTCGCTGCCTGGTCCAGCCAGCGCGCTCCATTCTCCGCAGTGGCCGGGTGCGGGTCCCCCATTACGCCGCTGGACGCGATGTCGCGTGTAAGCCAGGCAAAGGTTGCGGGAGCGTTCTCAGGCAAGAGCAGTTGAGGATTGCCGATATCCGCAATGTAGTTGACGGTGTAAGCGGAGCGATCCACCAGTTCCGGCACGGACGCGAGCAGTAGCGCCGTTTCGACCTCGCCGGCATTTGCGGCCTCGAAGCGTGAATGGCATGTCGCGCACTCAATTTCACGTACATCGGTGTGAAGCCGGTGCCTGAACTTTACACTGCCCATTGGATTACCGGTCAGAATGATGATGTCCGGTTGATGTCCGGTGCCGTGACCGTAGCTTTCGGCTCGCCTTGCGGAGATGCACTAGGGCACAAGGAGAAGGCCAATATCCCTGCGAGTAGCACAAAATTAAACAATCTCTTGCACATCTCTGGTCTCTCCGTCGTGTGGCTCGCTAATGTGCGACACGGTATTCCGTACCTTCTCAGCTTGGAGAAGTGGGCCGGGAATGTCCTTTAGGGAGCATTAAAGATTTCTTAAAAACCGATTTCCCAGTTCTCGGCACGAATATCCGCCAACACTTTAGCGCTAACTGTAAGTTTCCCTCAGTCCTGCTCGACGATATTCGGTGAGTTACGGACAAAGCCGTCGGCTCCTCCTGGATGCAACTGTCACCATGGTCCAGGCGGGGCTAGTCGCGGTGATTGTGTGCACGGCGGTTTTGAACTGGCTGCGCAACTTGAATAGGTAAGGAAGCAGAAGGCTCGCGAACTCCGGTCCCAGTCTCTGTTGTCGATTCGCCATGCTGAGCCGTTCATTGCACAGTAAGGGCAGCGAGGTGAAGCGGACATTGAGGTTGTATTAAAAGACATCCTTGCGCTAACCCTGCTTGGTTGTTCCATCCGGGAGGAATCTTCCATTTGAAACCGCGCTTGCGAAACATGAGATTCGTGCTTGGTCCGCAGTCAGACATACACTCAGCACACTCCCGGTCAAAGGCAAGGTAGGTTCTCAGTAGGTTGGAGGGCGGCCGGCCGTAGGTCGACCCCCTTGTGCCCAATGGGGGGCGTGTGACGAGGTGTGATCTATTCTCCTTGACAGGTTTGCGCAGCCTGCGGAAAATGATGGGCCACATGCCCAACTGACCGGTTCCGTGCGGGCCGAACCTTCACTGCTGCAGGACGCAATGATCCAGGATGTGGGTTGTTTCGCGGCTGGTCTCTGTTTGCGGCAGAATTTGTGCAGGCGGTAAGCGAACCTAGGGCACGAGGCGCTCGTGTACAGCATCGACATTGACGTGGGCGGAACGTTGACGGATGGCATCTTCAGCGATGGCAGGCGGCTGGTGTGCGCCAAAGTGGATTCGACGGCGCACGATCTGACGGTTTGCCTGTTCGACTGTCTCACTTCAGGCGCGACCCAGCTGGGCTTTTCCGATCTTGCGTGTTTTCTGGAACAGGTGGAACTGTTGCGCTGGTCGACAACCATCACCTCGAATGTGTTGGCCGAAGGACGCGGCCCGAAGATTGGATTGATCGTCAGCAAGGGCCACGAAAAAGATTTGTACGGCGCCGAAAAGACGAGCCCCGTGTTGAACAAGACGGTGAGCGAGTTCAATGTCACGGGAATTGACGGCGGGGATGGGGCGGAGATTCTGGGAGCGGTGCGTTCCTTGCTTGAAAACGGCGTGCGGAGAATCTGTATCAGCCTGAAGGGCGGGCTGCAGTATCCGGAGCGGGAGTTGCGTATCAAGCGCGTGATCGAGGAGCAGTATCCCGATCACTTTCTCGGTTCCGTCCCCGTGCTGGCCGGCAGCGACATCTGCAAGAACAGTGACGACATGACGCGGACCTATTACGCGATCATTAATGCCTACACGCACAGCGCACTGGCGGCGACGTTGTTCAAAGCCGAAGACGAACTGCGCTATTCGCAAGGATATCTGCGGCCGTTTCTGATTAGCCACATCGATGGCGGCGTCGCAGGCGTATTCAAGACGCGGGCCATCGACACCATGGAGTCCGGCCCGATTCTCGGAATTTACGGCACGAGTTATCTGGCCAAAATCTACGGACTCCAGAAGGTGCTGGCGCTCGATGTCGGCGGCACCACCGCGAAGGTGGGCGTGATTCACAACGGCGAGCCCGTGTATGCGCAGAAAAGCGATCTGTTCGGCATTCCGGTGCGGACGCGGTTGCCGTATCTGCGATCGATAGCGCTGGGCGGTGGAAGCGTAGTGTCGGCGGCGGGCAATGAGATCAAGTTAGGGCCGGAGAGCATGGGTTCGTTTCCGGGGCCGGTGTGTTACGGATTGGGAGGAGAGAAACCGACGCTGACGGATGCATTTGTGGCGGCAGGGTTGATCGACCCGGAATTCTTTCTGGGAGGATCGAAGCATCTCGATCTGGAGCAAGCGAGGGATGCGATCGAAGCGGCAGTGGCGCGGCCGCGAGGATGGTCGATGGAAGAGGCGTGCCGGGCGATCGTGGATCGCGCTTATGGCATGGTGGCGGGCGTGATTAACAGCGCGGCGCGGGAGTTGAAACAGGATCTGTCGGATCATGTGCTCTTTGCCTATGGCGGGAACGGCGGTCTCTTCGCGTGCGGTGTCGCAGAGCGGGCTGGAATTAAGAATGTGCACCTGTTTGCGCTGGGGCCGGTGTTCAGTGCGTTTGGCTCGTCGGTTTCCGATCTTTGCCACGTGTACGAACGTTCATTGCGCGTGCCTTTGCTTACGGGAGTCGATGTTGGCGAGTTGAATAGGGCGATTCAGGAGATGCGGACGACGGGGATGCGCGATTTGAAAGCCGAGGGCATCCGGTTCGATAACGCGGAGTGCTCGCTGGAGTTGGAATTCTCGCGCTTAGCTGGGGAAAACGTGCAGGCGAAGTCATCGGTCCTGCGCTTCGACAGCGTCGAGGACTTACGGCGGCTGGCGCCGCTCAACGGCGATGCCAGCCTCGAAGTGGTACGGATGCGGGTGCGGAAAACCATGGCGCGGCCGGCCTTGCTGGAAAAGTCTTTGGGGGCGCGCGATACGTCGCATGTACGGACAGGAGAGCGAACGGTGTCTTACGGAAGCAAGAATCGCAAGGCTGGCATTTACAAGTGGGAGTCGCTGCAACCGGGCAACGAAATCGCAGGATGCGCGCTGCTGGTATCGGAGAGCAGCACGTATTTCGTGCCTGAAGGATGGACGCTAAAGGTCGATCGGTATGGCAACGCGCAGTTGCGGTCGGGCGAGACGCGGGCGGTTCCGACGGTCGCTGGGGCGGAAGAGAAACGGGGCACAGGGGAAACGATCTGATGGCAAGTAACGGGAATCGCTTGCGAATCACGGAGTATCTTGATCTCGATTTGGAGCGCGAGCAGTGGATGTGCAATCGCTGCGGGCACTCGCTGGGGGCAGGCCGCGACAATTACAAGAAGGGCTGCCTGCTCTATGACCGCGATCCGCGGGAAGTGCATCTGCCAATTGTCGAAGAACAATTCAGCTTTGCGCCCGATCCGTTGTGGGTGCGGATTGTGGAATTTTATTGTCCGCAGTGTGGCACACAACTGGAGACGGAATATTTACCGCCAGGGCATCCTCTTACGTTTGACATCGAGATTGATATCGATACATTGAAATCGCGGCTGCAGCGCGGGGAATTACGCGTCAAGGATCAGCGGCTCGAGGTTGCGGAATGAACTCGATCGACATCGACGTAGGCGGGACGTTCACCGACCTTGTGTTGAACTATGACGGGCGCACGGTCATCAAGAAGGTGCCGACGACACCGTACGATCTGTCGGTGTGTTTTACCAATGTGATCGACGAAGGCGCGCAGGCGCTGGGCATGCGCATGGAGGCGATGCTGCCCTTGATTGACATGGTCCGCTATTCGACCACGATTGCGCTGAACCGGTTGATCGAGCGCAAAGGGCCGAGGCTGGGGCTGATCACGACGGAAGGACACGAAGACACGACGCTGATCGGGCGCGGGGCGCAGTGGATCGATGGGACGCGAGTGCAGGAACGGCGGAATTTAAGCGTGCAGAAGAAGCCAGACCCGATCATTCCGCGTGAGTTGATTGTAGGAGTCAAGGAGCGGATGGACTCCGGCGGGCGCATCATTCGTCCCTTGGATGAGAACGACGTGCGGGAGAAAGTGCGCTACCTGGTGAGCAAAGGGGCGCGAGCGTTTGTAGTCTCGCTGCTGTGGGGATTTCTCAACCCTGAACATGAGAAGAAAGTGAAGGAGATCATCCGTAGCGAGTTCCAGGACTTTCACATCGGTTACATGCCGGTGGTGCTGGCCGGGCAGGTGGTGGGAAAACTGGGCGAATATGAACGAACCATGGCGGCGATTCTGGATGCTTATCTGCAGCGCTCCATGCAGATCGAACTCTCTACCTGTTGGGACAAGCTGCGCGACCGTGGATACAAGCGCACACTCTCGATGATTCAAAGCTCGGGCGGAATTGCCGAGGTGTTTAAAACCACCGCGAGCCGGACGTTCAACAGCGGTCCTGTGTCGGGATTGATGGGCGCGCATCACATGGCCAAAGGGCTCGGCTTCCAGAATGTGGTGATGGCCGACGTGGGCGGCACGAGTTTCGATGTCGGGCTGGTGGTGAAAGACAGCGTGCGTAGTTACGACTTTCGTCCGGTAATCGATCGTTGGATGGTGGGCATCACCATGATCAAGACGCTGTCGATCGGCGCGGGCGGAGGATCGATTGCCTACCTGAACAAGTTGCTGAACAACCAGCTGCAGGTGGGACCAAAGAGCGCGGGCTCAATGCCCGGCCCGGTGTGCTTCAACCGTGGAGGTACGGAGCCGACCGTCACCGATGCGGATGTGGTGTTGGGATACATCAATCCGCAGTTCTATTACGGTGGGAAGTTGAACCTGAATAAAGAGAAGGCGACGGCGGCGATTCGCGACAAGATCGCGAAGCCGCTCGGGATGAGCGTGGAAGAGGCTGCGGCAACGATTCGCAAGATTGTCGACGGAAATATGTCGTCGGCCATCATGAAGGAAGTGCATCTGCGCGGTTATAGTCCGGAGGAGTTCATTCTGTTTGTGGCCGGTGGCGCGGGTGCGACGCACGTAGAAGGATTCCGGTCGGACATTCCGAAGGCGGTGCTCTTTCCCTTTTCGCCGGTGTTCTGCGCGTATGGGTCTTCGACCATGGACATCATGCATGTCTACGAGCTTTCGAAACGGCTGACCCTGATGGAGCCGCGAACAGGAGTTCTAACCGAGGACTACAAGGTGTTCAATGGGGCGGTCGAACGTTTGATAGCGGATGCGCGGCGGGATCTGAAGGGCGACGGCCTCGATCCCGCGGGCGCGAATTTCATTCTCGAGCTCGACATGCTGTACGGCGGGCAGTTTCACGTGAAGCGGGCGCTCTCGCCGCGGCTGAGCATCCAGAGCGCGGAAGATGTTACGGCGATTTGCGATGCTTTCGAAAAAGAATTCAGCGAAGCGTTCAGCCCGTTTGTGGTGAATCCCGAGGGTGGAGTTTTTGTGGATAGTTTCGTGCTGAAAGCGGTGGTGCCGACACCGAAGGCGCCGCTCCCGAAGATGCCGTTAGAGGGGAGCGATTCGGGAGCGGCGTTCAAGGGCGAAAGGCCGGCGTATTGGCCGGATCGAAAAGACTTCGCGGCGACGAAGACGTATTCGTTCGAGAAACTGCGCCCGGGCAATGTGATTGACGGGCCGAGCATTGTAGAGGGGGAGTACACCACGCTGGTAGTGCCTCCCGGATTGAAGTTCAGCATCGACGAACACGGATTGGGAATTTTGGAGTAGCGGGGCAGTGGACTAGGAGAACACAGGGACGATGGCGATACCAACTTTGGCGGAAAAGCTCGCGTGGCTCAAACCCGCGCCGGCTACGGCGTTTGAGCAGGAGTGCGTGGAGAAGATCCGTCCGGGCGACTACGAGATCGGCGTGCAGATCACCAACGACATTCTCGACGAAGCGATGGAGATTTTCGTGCGCTCCTCTCGCAGCTACTTCGGCGTGTCCGGCGATTCGATGGTGGCCATCTTCACCGCCGGCGGAGACCTGATCAATGGCGCTTGCGGGACGTATCTGCATGCCATCATCCAGCCCATCATCATCAAGTTCATTTTGAAGTACTACAGCAAAAATCCGGGCATCCGCGACGGCGACATTTTTTACACGAACGACGCGCTCTATGGAGGCATTCACAATCCCGACCAGGTCGCAATCATGCCGGTGTTTCACAAGGGCAAGCTGCTGGCGTGGGCAACCGCTGCGCTCCACACCACCGAGACGGGCGCGATTGAGCCTGGAGGCATGCCGGTCAGCGCCAAATCGCGGTTTGAAGAAGGACTGAATCTGCCCCCGATCAAGATTGGGGAGAACTTCGAACTGCGGAATGATTTTCTCGAATTCTACTCGGTGTATGGCCTGCGAGCTCCGGCGATGTTTATTTCGGATTTGCGAGCACGGTGTACGACCGCCGACCGGGTGCGAGTGCGCTTGCTGGAGCAGGTAGAAAAGCGCGGTGAGGAATTCCTGATTGGCCTGATGCGGAAGATGCTGGATGTGGCCGAGGCGGGCGCCTATCAGAAGATCAAGGCGCTTCCCGACGGTAAATTTCGCGCCGTGGTGTTCAATGACGCAATTGGCTGGACTCCGGCGCTGGTGCGGTCCTGTTTTCTGACGTTGATCAAGAAAGGGGATCGCATCACGTTCGATTTCTCCGGGACTTCGCCGGAGAATCCGTCGTCCTACAACGTGCACACGCAGGCGGTAGTGGGGCATCTGGCAAATTTCATGTACGAGTACTTCTTTCACGATCTGCCGGTGTGCAGTTCAACATTTGCCCCGATTGATTTTGTATTTCCGGAAGGAATTATTCTCAACCCCGACAAGATGGCTGCCACCAGTTGTTGTGTCTATATCGGGATGCAGACCCGTTGCGCGACGCACAACTGTTTTGCCAAGATGATGTTTTCTACCAAGACAGGCTGGTCTCAGGTGGCGTCGACTCCGGGCAGTCAGCACTGTGCGCAAATCTGCAGCGGGCATTCGCAATGGAAGCTGGCGGTGTCAGACGTATTGTCGTTTTCGCTGAACACACAGGGACAGGGCGGGAGAAGCACCGCCGACGGCATCGACGCGTATGGATTCGCGTGGTGCGCTTTCGGTCGCGCTCCCGATTGCGAGCAGATTGAGGGCGAACTGCCGCTGACGATTACGCTCTCGCAGCATTGGCGAGATTCCTCCGGCCCTGGTCTGAATCGCGGCGGATCGGGCGCGGTGCAGCAGTGGATGATTCACAAGGTCCCGGAGATGCTGGGCCTGTGCATGGGCAATGGCAGCAAGGTACCGCTGGGGCAGCCGTTATTTGGAGGCTACGCGTCCGCTCCAATTCCCGGCATCAGCGTGCGGAAAGCAGACTTGATGAAGCGGATGCAAGACGGCGATCCGTCGGTGAATCTGGATCATCGGGCGATCTTCGAGGATAAAGACATCCAGGGGGATTGGAAGTTTGAGTTGGTGGCGCGCACGCCCAAGGTTTACCAGGAGGGGGATCTGTTATTCGGTTTCAGCGGAGGCGGCCCTGGTTACGGAGATCCGCTGGAGCGGCAACCGGAAATGATTGTGGAAGATTTGAAGAAGAAGATTATTTCCAACTGGACGGCGGCCAACATTTATAAAGTTGCGTTTGATTCCGAAGGGCGTAAAGTCGACCAGGCGCGGACGGCAGAACTCCGAGTCGCTGAGCGGAAGGCGCGAATCGCGCGCGGCAAACTGTATGGCGAATTCCTCGCGGAGTGGGAGAAGAAATCTCCCCCATCAGAAATTCTGCAATATTACGGGACGTGGCCCGACGCCAAGTCTACAGGGCCCGTCTTCAGGCCCTAACCGATGCCAGATCAAGAAACCCCGCGGCGGATGCTGAAGGCATTGGTGCGCGGCGAGTCACTCGCGCGCCCCCTGCTGCTGCCTGTGGTTTTCTCGCTCGCATCACGGCTGGAGAGTCAGCCGCTGCGCGATTTCCTGAAAAACCCAACCAAGATCGCGAACGCATTGCGGCAGATTCGTTCCACGCTGAAAATTGACGGGCTGACCTGCTACTGGGATCCGTTCCTGGAGATCGAAGCGCTCGGTGGCAATGCGGAGTGGAAATCCGATGGCTCGAGAACATTCACCCGACCGACTGCCATGGATCTTGATGGCCTGCGCCAGACAGTAGAAGCGTCGGGCGGCATCTCAAAGATGGGCCGAATTCGGGTCGCAGTGGAAGTATTGCAGCGGCTGAAGGTGATGCTGAAGGACGAGCCGGCGCTGATGGTAAGGGTGACAGGACCACACACCCTCGCGGCGCAACTGACCGCGCCGTCCAGTCCTCCGCCCGATTCTCCGCCCGACGACGTGCTGGAGTTTGCCGCAGAAGTTACATCGTCATTGGTAAAAGGTTATCTGGAGGCAGGCGCGGATGTGGTTATCCTGACCGAGAGTACTCTGCCAGCGAAGTCTCCAGGAGATTTCGAGCGCTGGCGAACTCTGCTGGATCCCGTGGTCAACGTGATCCGCTTTTTCGAAGCGTTGCCGGTTGTGCTGTTCGAAGATGCAGTCTCGCCCGAAGAATTGGCGCTGGTCCGAGAAGAGCATAGCTGGGACTGCGCGATATGCTTGCCCTTGCAGGGTGGGCCGGCGAGCGACTGGCAAGGCGTGGCTCCTTGGTTAGGAATGAGTATGCAAGGGCTCGATGTCGCTCGATCCGAAGATGAGTTCGGCAAGTGGGCAACATCGATCCTGGAAACGGTCTCGGCCAGCCATGCCAGCTTTTTGACAAGTTCCGACTTGCCTGCCGCGAGCGATCTCAGATCGTTGGCAAAGAACTTGTCGACGATTCAAGGGCATCTGATATCAGCGGCTTAGCGTCCGAATTTTGGCACACAGTCGAACCAGTAGAAGAAAGCCCGATTCGTGAAATCGTCACCACGCCTTTCGGAGTGCTGCGAGTCCTTGGAGATAATCCCCACCTTCGATCCTGCTCCCCACCCCGAACTCGGTCAAGATTGTCATGATCTGCCCCGGGAGAGTAGGACGATGGCCCCCGTCCGGGCTAAAGTCTGCCTGCAATCTGCAACGATCTTCCTGTTCTTGACAGCAACGGCTCTGATTCTAGACTTGTCTTCATTTCGCAGCCCGCGCAAAGATCCGATCATTCAAAACATTCGGGAGTTCAGACTGCAGCTGCTCACTTTTGAAGTGTTTTAATGAATCTTGCCGGGCAGCTCTGCTACCAGCCGGATCTTCGAGTCACAAAGGGGACCATCTTCTAAGCGGGACTATCGCACCGCCAACGCAACGGTCGGGTATTCGCCTCAACAGCACGTGGACTCGTGCTGATGATTAGTCGCTGACCGTCTATATTCCAAGTTTATCGAACTTTTCCCCCGTGAAGGCCCACCTACTCGATTCCGGCTTGGACATAGGAAAGAGCACCCAGCGGACAAACCCGTCACGTTCTGCTAAAGAACGCCACATCCTTAATTAAGGCCACATCATTGATCATCTACAGTTTCATTAGCGCGTCGTCCCGCAGACTCCTCAGCATTACGAGGTCAACTCCCGGTGGTCGTAACTCCCTACAATTGAGACTGTTACACAAATTCGTTGACAAAGTAGCAGGGGCGTGTTTAGGTTCGTTAACGTTTACGAATTTTACGTAAAAGCACCTGCCTACTCTATGAAAATTGGAATATTCCGAACGCTGGCAGACCACCGTTGCTCGGCGACTCGAGTCCCGCAATGAATCGAAAGGTCAAACTCCTCGATATTGCCCAAGCGCTGGGTGTGTCCACCGGCACCGTCCATCGCGCTCTCCACAACCACCACGGCGTCAGTCCTATGACCAAGGCGCGGGTCCTGCAGATGGCCAAGACTCTCCGCTATCGGCCAAATCTGGCGGCACGCTACTTGTCTTCCAAGCGCAATCTCCGCATCTCGGTCAACACCCTGCAGGGGACAACGTCTTTCTGGGACGAGGTTCGGGCGGGAATCGGCGAAGAGGCCCGAGCCTTGGTCATGGAGAACGTGGAGATCGAGTACCGAACCTATCCCCGCTTGGGTGAGGGCGAAGAGGAAGCCTTCGAGGCTGCTCTCAAGGCGGAGGTGGACGGAATCATCACTTTTCCCAGCCGTCCCCAGGGTCTGCATTCGTGGATGCGGCGAGCTTCGCGCAATAGTATTCCGGTGGTGTGTGTTGCGACCGACGCTCCCCATACCGGCCGCCTGGCGGTGGTCTCGATTGACACCTTGGCGAGCGGATCGTTGGCTGCCGATCTAATGGGTAGTCTGTTACGGGGAAACGGGAAGGTAGCCGTAACTTTGAGCGCGCTGGCCATCACCGAACACGCCGAGAAATGCAAAGCGTTTGAGAGCACGCTGCGCTCGCTCTACCCCCAAATGCATGTGGAAGAACCCATCGAAGACCACGATGTCGAATCGGAGGCGTATCAGAAGTGCCGGGAACTCTTCAGCAAGCACCCGGATCTATCTGGTGTTTACGTCACCACCGAAGCCTCCATCCCCGTTTTGAATGCAGCTCGAGACGCGCAGATGCTCGATCGGATGACGGTGATCACCACCGACCTGTTCCCTGCCCTCGTGCCGGAGATCAGGTCCCGAGCCGTCGCCGCGACCATCTATCAGCGACCTCGGACCCAAGGCAGAATGGCGTTCCGTGTACTGCACGAGTTCGTGATGGAAGGCGAATGCCCGTCTTATCAGGTCACCTTGGCGCCCCATTTGGTTATGCGGGGAAATCTCGATTTCTTCCTGCAACGGCAATCCCAGGAATCAGGCACGGAGAGAAGCGTGAGGCTCCAGAGCACGTCTTCTGAACTGACTGAGTACTTCGGCTAGAAGCGGTCGATCTGGTCCCGCCGGGCGGAGCAAAACGGAGAAAATATCAAATTCCTCGGGATTGATGTCGGCACCGGCGGTACACGCGCTCTGATCATGGACGAGCGCGGGAAAGTCGTTGCGTCCGGAGCCGAAGAACACACGCCGTTTGCGTCTCCGCAACTGGGATGGGCGGAGCAGGATCCGCGGGATTGGTGGAGAGCTTGCACCTTGGCCGTCCGGCGCGCCCTCAACGACCTGGTGGCCGGCGGAGATTCGATCGGGTGTGTCGGATTCTCCGGGCAGATGCATGGCGCAGTCCTGCTGGACGCCAACGACGAGGTCGTCCGACCCGCGATTATCTGGTGCGACCAACGTACCGAAGCGCAAGTCGAGGAGCTTTCTGCTCTTTTCGGCCGGGATCAACTCATTCACCTGACCTGCAATCTCCCTCTCACCAACTTCACACTTACCAAGCTACTCTGGGTCCGGGAAAACGAACCGCAAAACTGGCAACGCGTCGCGCACGTGATGTTACCAAAGGACTATGTGCGTTTCCGGCTCACCGGCGAGCGCGCGATCGATATGGCCGACGCGTCGGGCACTCTTCTTCTCGACGTCGCCCGTCGCGCTTGGTCTTCTGAAATCCTCAGCGGAACCGGGATCGAACGGCAACTTCTACCCGCGCTGTGGGAGTCTCCGCAGGTCTGTGGCCGCATCTCAGCTCGCGGAGCCGAGGCCACGGGATTGAAGCCCGGAACGCCCGTTGTCGCTGGCGCCGGAGATCAGGCGGCGGGCGCGGTGGGGATGGGGATCGTGCGCCCCGGTGCGGTTAGCGCCACCATTGGGACCTCCGGGGTCGTCTTTGCAGCCACCGATGCGCCTGTGCTCGATCCGCTCGGACGTCTTCACACCTTCTGTCACGCTATTCCCGGACGTTGGCACGTGATGGGAGTCACGCAAGCCGCCGGGTTATCTTTGCGATGGTTCCGGGATCGCTTTGGTTCTGGGCCCGATGACGGCCGCGATCCTTATGAACGTTTGTCCGAAGAAGCGGCAACCGCCCCCGCTGGAGCCGATGGAGTTCTGTGGGCTCCCTATCTGATGGGCGAGCGGACGCCCTACTGCGATCCGAATGCACGCGCCGCCCTGGTGGGACTCTCCGCCTCCCATACGCGCGCCCACGTCGTTCGCGCAATCCTGGAGGGCGTCGCGTTCAGCCTGCGAGACACGTTCACCATCTTGCGCGAGATGAGCGTGCCCGTCGAATCGATTCGTTTGGGCGGCGGCGGAGCCCGATCCACTCTGTGGCGGCAGATTCAGGCGGATGTGTACGGACACGCCGTTGAAATCGTGGAAGCGGAAGAAGGAGCCGCATACGGCGCGGCCATACTGGCAGGAGTCGGCGCGGAAAATTGGAAATCAGTCGATGAAGCCTGTGATGTTGTGGTTCGCACCGCGCGCGAGGTCAGGCCAAATCCGAAAAATGCGGCGCTCCTCGATCGCGTCTATCAGGCTTACCGAAGAATCTATCCTGCATTGCGCCAGATATCAAACGAAGTCAGCGTGGAGGCAGAGGCCAGGCCCACCAGTGTGTCTGCGCTGTAGAAGCTCATCACGCCACTCCATCCAGGTCGCACATTCCCTACGTTGTCTTTGCCTAAAAGCAGAAAAACCCCAGCCAGTGGAGCTCTCTGGCTGGGGCCGAGGATCAAGGATCTGCAGTTCGCAGAGGCCGAGAGGAGCTGCGAGTCCCCCGGCGCTACCCCACCCCGGAATGACGAAAGAGTAGTTTTCAAAAAGCCCCTAAAGGTTGCTCCCCCATCAGCAAGTTGCCGCTTCCTTCCTCCCGTGCCAGTAGGTCGGCCATCCCAGATAACGGACAGCTGCCTCGTTGAGCACGCTGGCGACGGTCGAAAAATTTGCGGCTACGTGGTGCTCGAAGCCGTTCTCGCAAATGTAGTGCAGCAACCTCTGCAGATGCGGGATCTCCACCACTCCCGCCCCGCCAAAGGTATTCAAATCATCATCGGTGAACGCGCCCGTTCCGAGATAGCCTCGCACTTTGCCGTCTTCGTCGTCGGTTGAAAAGCGAGCATAAGTCATCGCTCCGGATTTCACCCGCCCCACGCAGGTGCCAAACGTGTTCTCTTTGCCCAGAGTGCCGGCAATGATCTCCTGGAAGTCCATGCGCACTTCGCGAAAGAAGTGCTTGGGAAGGTTGCTGCAGTGGAAGCACACGGCCTTGTCGGGATTGTCCCCGTAGTTGTTATTCCAGTCGAGCAGCGCGCTCGGCGTTCCGGACGCGAGCTGCAGCGCATGCATGCTCACCGTGCCGCATACATCCACTTCGCAGGCGCTGGAGAGCAGTTGGTCGCTCATCATGCTCATCACGGTACAGGGCACGACGCCCAGGTTCTCTTCAATCGAGGTCCAGCATTGCACCGCGCTGACCTGGACATCGGCGGACTTCATCCACTGTTCGACGACCGCTGACAGCTTCGCCATCTTCAGGAGCGCGGCTTTCGGAATTCCGTTTGTCGGCACGTATTTCTCGATGGCTTGGAGCTTCTGCGCCGCGGTATCGTCGTTGTCTTTCATCCGGCTGATGCGCCCCAGAACCTCGGAGAGATCGAGCGTCTCGACCGAGATGCCATTCGACTCAAGAATCTTTTCGCTGTAGCGGACAGTGTTGAATGCCGCCGGCCGCGCACCGATGCTGCCCACGCGCAGGTTCTTCAGTCCCTTGACCACACGGCAGACTCCGCCGAACCAGTCCAGATCGTTCCGGAATTCTTCCGTGCTCGGACAAACTGCGTGTGATGCCGTGAGCGAGTAGGGAATGGCATACTGCCGCAGGTTGTTACAAACCGACATCTTGCCGCAGAAGCTGTCTCGCCGGTGGGCAATCGTCATTTGTCCCGGACTGTCGGGTGTCGCCTGCACCAGCACCGGAACATCGAGCCGGGCCAGCCGCAACGTGTCCGCCACCGCCCGCTCATCTCCGAAGTTGGGCAAGCTGACAATCACTCCGGCAATGCGGTCGTTGTGCTTGCGAAACAACTCGGCACAGCGCTTGGCCTCGTCGTGGGACTCGACCGCTCCATGCCTGCTTTGCGTGGGATCGAGAGCCACTACATCGATGCCAGCTTGGCCGAGGACCCGCAGCATCTCCTCTCGCCCGGATTTCGCCAAGTGCTCGGGAAAAAAGCCGCGCGTCCCTACAATCAGACCGAATGTCATCCGCTGCGGAGTGGACATCTAAGATTTCCTCACAGACATAGATCTCTCAGCGTTGGTTGCCCCGCCCGTTCACCGCGTTTCGCGAGTTGCGGTATGCTTCCTCGATCCGTCTCGGCAGTAGTGGGGGTTGGCTCCAGGAGGAGTCGTAGCTATCCGAGGCCATTCTTAAAGAGCGGAATTAAGTAACACTGTTGACGGCCCCTCGCGCGTGGCGAGGGGCCGTCAGAACGACTAGAACGTGTACTTGACCGACAGCTCCATGATGCGGCCGCCGGGGTAGGCGTTCTTGTAGTTCAGATGTCCCCATAGCGAATTGAAGTTAGTACAGTCTCCAGCCTGACCGTTTGCTGTACACAGATTGCCCTGCAGCGCACTAGTGTTCTGACTGATTGCGTGCGTGCTGTAGTCCATCACGAAAGGCAGAGCTAACTGGTTTCCACCAGAGAATTGTTCCAACGGATGATTCAGCCAGTTGAAGGCAGCCAAGCGGAACTGCACCGCCTGCCTCTCCGTGATATGGAACGTCTTATAGATGGACAGATCGCTGTTGAAGTAACCCGGACCGTGCAGGTACGGGAAGTTGCGCACACCATAGGTCTGGAAATCAGGTGCGGTAAAGCAATTCAGATTAGCTCGTTGAAGCCCGGACAGTCCGTCTCCCGGATTGCACGTTAATGCCGGCTGAATCGTGAATCCCGTGGCCCCACCCGTACCCGAGTCCGTGCCGTAGTAGGTCCTCTGAGTTAGCGAATTTCCGCTTGGGAGGGTCGATGGATAGGTGTCCGGGGCGTACTGCAAGGCGAGGCCGAAGTTGGGGCCGTTGGCGTTATTGATTGCTTGCAGGTTTCCGCCAGCTTGCCAGTTTGTGGTTCCTGAGATCGTCCATCCGTTCGTGACGCCGCCCAGGACCTTGTTGCCATGAGTGAAATTCGGCAGATTGTAGGCGTAGGAGGCGTTGATCACATGCGGGTGATCAATGCCCTCGGGACCGTAATTGCCGCGGAGGGAGAAGGGGTCGATAGCAAGGTTTGTGCCCAAGGCCTTCGACCAGGTGTAGTTGAGATTGAAGGTCAGGGGGCCGCTCTGCTTGATCCAGCTAGCCTGAAAGGCGTTGTAGTTGGAATAACCAACGTGCGTGGGAACGGTGATGCTTTGCGTTCCGTAGATTTGAGCGCCGTGGAGTGCCCCCGATCCAAGATAGACTCCAAACGGATGATAGTCAGCGTAGCTGTTAGCCAGGGATCCGCCAGTCAGGTCATGGGTAACATCCTCGGGATTGGGCGACACAACGCCCGTTGCGGGGTCTGCTTTAAACAAGGCTCCGAGCGGAGTCTTGTTCATGTTCATGAAGTCGCCACTCCCGAGCCCAGCGCCGCTTCCGCCACCCATCAGAATGTGTTCGCTGTCGTTGCCCACATAGGCGAGTTCAAGCAGCGACCTTCCGGGGAGCTGATGGGAGATGGTGAGGTTCCAGCTGTAAGTTAAGGGGACGTTGTAGTCGTTGGCGCTGAGAGCGGTCACGGGATTGGGTGACCATTGCGCCGCAGGCACAGTGATTGAGCTGACTTGGGAAAGCAGCACGGTGGAATTGCCCGGGGTAAAGTACGAACGAATTCCCAGCCCAGGCGAGAGTGCGCCGGTGAAGTCATTGTACTGGTCGTTCCAGCGGTAAGCTCCCCAGCCGCCGCGCAGAACCGTCTTGCCCGTTCCAAAGATGTCCCAGGCCACGCCGAACCGCGGCGAGAAGTGGGCAAAGCGGTTGGGTGCGCCGCTCATCGGCACACCGGGATCGTTGGCATGCCAGCGCAGACCTGGGTAAAGTCCTCCGGAAACGAAATCGGAATTCACCAGGTTCGGGAGGAATACCGCGATCCCGTTGCCGGCCCGGTCATACCAGTGGCCGATATGTTCCCACCGCGCTCCTATTTCGAGCGTGAGCCGCTTCGTCACTTTCCAGTTGTCGTTGATGTACCCAGCGACCGTTTTGGCTCCGATGTCGTTGGAGGGTAGGCCGCTCTCCTCTTCGTACTGGTTAGCAATGCCCATTACGAAATTGGCCACACGGTTATTCTGCGATCCCAGCGGGTCGCCGGTGAACATGTCGGGGTGCTGACCCGACCAGTTGTTGATGCTGCCGTTGGGGTAGCCGGTATTGCCCTGGAACTTTCCGACCCTCTCGTAGAAGGCGCCAAATTTCAGCGTATGCGTCCGGTATACCTTGGTTACGTTGTCGGCAAATGAGGGGTTCTCAGTGCGAACAAAGAACTGGCCGCCGGTCTCAAATATGTCGTATTGCGAGAAGTCGGGCAGCTGGTTTGGTCCACAGTATCCGCAGCCGAACGATGGAATCATCTGTATGTTACGGTTGCCTGCGAAGACGCTGGTGTAGGTCGATGGATAGCCGAGTGTGGTTCGGTTGACAGAGCCAGTGCTCGCCGTAATCGGAGAGTTCCCCCAGCCCCATGCGGCAATGAACTCGTTGGTTAGAGTGGGACTGAAGACATGCAGGAAATGGCCGGTTAGAGTTTTCGAAAAGTTCTTACTCTGCAACCCTCCGCCCGGGAACGGGATGGCGTTGCCGGGAGTCCACCACATATGGGCGCCCGTTTGATTGTGAATTGAAGAGTCATTTCCTGTCTGGAACGACACGAAGAACTTCGTATTGTCGCTAAAGTTGTAGTCCACTCGGGACCGCACCACGTAGCCGTTGTGAATCCCCGGGAATGTGCCTCTGTAGTTGTACCCGCCGTTGGCGGCGATGGCGTCGGCTGTGGTTAGGACGCCAGTTGTGGGAAAGACCTTGGCCAGCGCTGCCGAGCCGGGATCGAGGAACGTCGATGGAATCTGGTACCCTGCACTGCCGTTGTCTGGTACTACGGTTCCATTGGGCAGGTAGGTGCCGGCCAGATTGTTGCACCAGTTCGTGGCAGTAGACGAAAAACCGCCTGGACAGACCACCTGATTTGCCGGGTCATCCATGGTGAAATCGCCGTTTAGCATCGCAGGCGTAGGGAGCGAAGACTGCAAAAATCCCGCGTTCCCCGTGTTCTGAAGAAAATGCTCGTAGCCAAACCAGAAGAGCAATTTGTTCTTCGTGAACGGGATCGGGCCGCCGAAGTTGCCGCCTGGATAGTAATAATGGTCCTGGCTTAAGGGACTCTTGTTATGGGCAGTTTGCCAGTCTTTTGCGTTCAACACGTAGTTCCTAGCGTAAAAGAAACCCGTACCATGGTAGGCAGTAGTGCCGGACTTACTGATGTTACTGATAACTACCGGTCCCTTGGGATTATCGGCGCCAAAGTTTGTAGACGACACTTTGACTTCCTGGGTCATGTCGGCATTCACCATGGCAACTGAAGTACAGTTGCAACCCGGGTCGATGATATTCGCGCCATCCAACAGGAGCGTTGTTCCACCGCGGTTTGGGGTGCCGTTCGTGACCAGACCATTGCCCACCGGACTGCCCATCGAGCCCACGTTGAGGAAATTGGCAAGCGTACCCGATCCGGCGCTAAGGTTTTGGCCGGTATTGGTGACGCCCGTCAGTGTCTTGAGCAACTCGGAGACATCGCGTCCTTGAATAGAGAGCCGATCAATGTCCTTCGCCGAAATTACTGACGATCTCTCGCCCGAGTCTACGGGCGCTACTTCGCCAGCGACGGCTTCCACGGCAACTACCTCGGTGGTCTGGCCGACCTGGAGCGCAATATCGGAGACAGTACGCACGTCGCCAGGGTTCAGCGTGATTTCGGCGTGCTGCCAGCTCTTGAAGCCGGCCGCCTCAATCTTCAAGGTGTAGGTTGCGGGCAAGAGACCGGTAAAGGCGAAGTATCCGGAACCGTTGCTGATGGACTCGCGAGTGTCTTGCGTTACCTGATTCACCAATGTGACTTTGGCTTTGGGAACGACGGCGCCGGTCTGATCGGTGACGGTTCCGCTCAGCGTACCGCTGATTTGAGCTTCGGCGAGTGGCGCGCTCAGGAACGCGGCCAGCATGAGAACCACTGTTGCTGTCAGGAGAAAATTAGAAGAAGAAGAAAACGCAGTGCGCAAAATGCTGAAGACGGGCAGCCGGCGCATGAAGCCTCCTATGAAGCATCCCATTTCCACGGGGAATGGGAAATTTCGATTTTTCGAGTAATGAGGCCCTCGAAGCACTAACGGTTCCGTTAACGTTTACGATAATGGGAACTGACTAGCGCTTCGTAAACGTTCACGGTTAATGCCGTACGAATGTTTATGCCTTGTCGATTGCCTTGTCAAGTATTTTTATTAGCGCCGGGTCCAATAATTTCATAGCTGTAGCGGAACCAAGCACTCTCAGGAGAGGTAGATTCCAAATATGGTAGCCAGATTCCAAATATCGTAATCGATTACGCCTGGATGAGTCTTGTTTTCAATGCATTCGCTTAGCTGCGCCCGCTTTCGCGTCTTTCCACCGTTCCGCTAGAGCCGACTGCGGGCCGTGCTAAGATGGCGGCCGCTGTGATGCGCACTCTGGTTCTTCTACTCCTGCTTCGGACGACCTGCCTCTCGCAAATTGCCCCTGTCGCGCCGATTCCCCGCTTCGAAGACATCTCCCAGCGCGCCGGAATCACCGCGCCTCACATCTCCTCTCCTGAGAAAAAGTACATTGTCGAGACGGTGAGCGGCGGCGTGGGATTCATCGACTGCGACAACGATGGCAAGCTGGACATCGTGGTCGTGAACGGTTCCACGGTCGATCGCTTCCATCACGGCGGCGATCCCCTGGTAACTCTCTACCACCAGGACGCGGACCTGAAATTCACCGACATTACAAAAAGCGCCGGCCTGCTGCGCCGGGGTTGGGGCATGGGAGTCGCCGTTGCCGACTACGATAACGATGGCTGGCAGGATCTGTTCGTGACTGGATTCGGCGTTTACGCTTTGTATCGCAATCTCGGCAACTGCAAGTTCGAGGACGTTACGGAAAAAACGGGCCTGAACGTTGGCGGCTTTGGGCAAGGTGCAGCGTGGGGCGACTACGATCGCGACGGCAACGTGGACATTTTCGTCGCACGCTATCTTCGCCTCGACATCGACCATCTTCCCGAGTTTGGCAGTCCTCAGTGCACGATCATGTCGGTGAAGGTGCATTGCGGCCCACTCGGACTGCCCGGAGAAACTAATTTTCTGTTTCGAAATCGTGGCAACGGCACGTTTGAGGATGTGACCAACAAAGCCGGCGTCGACAACTCTCCGGGAGCTTATGGCATGCAACCGCTCTGGTTCGACTATGACAATGACGGCTGGCCCGATCTCTATGTGAGCAACGACGCTGGACCGAATTACCTCTACCGCAATAAGCACGACGGCACATTCGAAGACGTCAGCCTGATCTCGGGGAGCGCCGTCGACGGCAACGGCAAGCAGCAAGGATCGATGGGCGTCGATGCAGCCGATATCGATCACGATGGCTTGCTCGACCTCTTCGTTCCCGACTACGCATTTCAGTACGACACTCTGTATTGGAACCGAGGGCCGCAGGGGTTCGAGGACATTACGACCAAGGCGCACCTAGCAGCGCCGACCTATCCATTCGTGGGGTGGGGAACGGGATTCTTTGACCTCGATAACGATGGCTGGGACGACATTCTGATCACCAACGGGCACGTGTATCCACAGGCCGATTCCATCCCCGGTTCGGCACCTTATCGCGAGCCGATCCAGCTGTTCCGCAACCTGCGCGACCGGACGTTCGAAGACGTGACGGCGATTGCAGGCCTCGACAAATTGCGCCCCGCTTCATGGCGCGGAGTGGCATTTGGAGATGTAAACAACGACGGCAAGGTGGACGTTCTGGTCCTCGACGCCGACGGACCGCCGGTTCTGCTGATCAACCGCACCGTGTCGACGAATCACGCCGCCCTTTTCCATTTGATCGGCACGAAGAGCAACAAAGCCGCCATCGGTGCTCGTGTAACCGTGAAGGCCGGAGACTTCACGCAGTTCAACGAGGTGCGCGGTGGAGCAAGCCTGTTTTCACAGAACGATCTGCGTCTGCACTTCGGTCTCGCCGGGCACACGCTCATGAATAGGGTGGAGATCTCGTGGCCGAGCGGAAAGAAAGACACGTTCGACAATCTGGCCCCCGACTTCATCTACACCATGGTGGAAGGCGAAGGCATCAAGCAGAAACTGCCCTTCACAACAGAAAATCCACAACCAGGAAAGTAAGAACACGCAATCGCGGTTAGCGAGTAGCCGTCTTCTTCGGGCCAGCGTCCTGGTCAGGTGGCGCCAGCTTGACCGTACTCTGAATTCCCTTGCCTTCCACAATTGTGTAAATTGCATCACCCGGCACGTTCTTCATTTCTTCTTCGCGCCCACTCGGCCACTGGACCTGGACTCTCTTCATCGTTGCCTCATTGCCAAGTCCGAAATGGAGACGCTGGTCATTGGAAGAAAGGTAGCTGCCTCCGCCGCGGACTTCATCGATCTGAGTCATCGTCGATGTATAGACGGTAACGCGGGCTCCAATTGCAGCGCGATTGCTCTTCGTTCCAACCAAACGAAAAAGAACGCGGTGATTCAGATTTCTCGTGTCGTTGATAAAAACGGAAGGAGGACCTCCGACGTTGTAAACGACCACGTCCACATTGCCATCGTTATTGAGATCGCCGAAGGCCGCCCCGCGTCGCGACCGCAGCGGGCCATCATTCAGTCCGGTATTAGGGGCAACTTCTTCAAACGTCCGGTCTCCCTTGTTGCGAAACAATTGAATCGGCTCGCGGTAGGGCAATTCATGCGGAAGAGCCTCAAGCACTGACGAAACATTTCCGTTCGAAACAAAGATGTCGGGCCAACCGTCATTGTCGAAATCCGCGAAGCCCGTTCCCCAACGCACTGGAGAGTAGCCCGATGTTGTGAGTTGTGCATCCCACGCGACATCGGTGAAGCCGCGCGGCATCTGGTTGCAGTAGAGGCTTAGGGGTTGGAGTCCATAGCGCGTGACGACCAGGTCCAGCTTTCCGTCGCGGTCAAAGTCTCCGAAATCCGCAGCCATGTTCCCCATGGCGCGGCCGTCCGTGCTCAAGGCCGTGCCCGATGCGAGTCCAACCTCCTCGAATGTGCCATCGTGTCTGTTTCGGTAAAGGTAGTTTGGTCCCACGTCGTTGGTCACGAACAGATCGGGCCATCCGTCATTGTCATAGTCGCCCCACACCACCCCCATAGCTCGTTGCTTATCAGCGTTTTGAACACCAGCCTTCTTGGAGACTTCTTCGAAGGTGCCGTCTCCACGGTTGTGGAACAGCAACGCCGACTCGCCCTCGACCTCCGGAACCTCAATTGCCACTCCCTTGTAATCAAACGATCGCGCCCCCGGCTTCGGCAGATCGCGAATGTCAGAATGAACATAGCGGGCCACGAACAAATCCAAATGGCCGTCACGATCGTAATCGGCCCATGCGGCACTCACGCTGAATCCTCCCGCCGCGACATGAGACCGCTCGGTCACGTCCTCAAACTTGCATCCGCCCAGATTGTGGTAGAGAACGTTGCGGCCATACCCGGTGACGTACAGGTCAGTGAGCCCGTCATTGTCAAAATCGCCGACTGCCACACCCATGCCCCAGCCTCGCACCGTCAGGCCAGCCGATTGGGTGATGTCGGTGAAATGCAGGTCACCGTCCTGACGGTAGAGCGTAATCAGCGGATCGCCTCCCTGGAGATAGCGATCAATCGTGGAATCTCCGACGACGACAATGTCCAGCTTTCCATCATTGTCGCAATCAAGAAGAGCGATGCCGCCACCGACGATCTCGACGAGATATCGCTTCTCCGTCGAGAAATGCGGGACAGTGGTCAGTCCCGCTTGGAATGCAATGTCATGGAAGCGCATTGGAGGCGCGTTGCCAGGCGGCGAAGCAACCACCAACAGCATTCCCATCGCGATTGTGACCTTGCGCATCAATAGACGTTGAACCTCAGCGAATTCATTTTGCCGGTGGAGAGCCGGGCGGCACTTCTTTCTTGTTCTGCTGTAGTTTCACGAGGGTCAAGGCCAGCAGTTGCTTGCTATTCGCATCCGCGGGATTGAGTTCAATGGCAACCCGGAGTTCCCGTACCGCCATCGCGTCATCGCCGTGTTGCGCGTAAGCCTCGCCCAAAGCAGCATGCACATCGGCAAGCCACGGCGTTGCCTGTTCCAACACTTGCAATCGAACCACCCCGGCGGAAAACGCTCCGCTCTTCACAAGTGAAACGGAGTATATGTAGTCCAACCGTGGATTGGAACCAATCTGAACCTCCAGCGGCTTTAATACTTCCGCCGCTTCGCTGTACTTCTCGACACGAAACAGACTGGAACCCAGTGCCGATCGAATCAGGGTGTCCTTAGGATGCGACTGGAGATACCGGCTCAGCGGTGCAATCGCCTGCTGATATTGGTTGGCGGAGAAAGCCGCTCTGCCCCAGTTGTAGTCGAGCCCATCGGTGGATGGATTCCAGAACGCCGCATGCCGGAAATATTCCGCCGCCGACAAAAACTCATTGCGGCCAGCCGCGATCGCTCCCAGGTTGTTGTATGCGTCGGCAATGGGGAGACTGAGCTGTTTTTCATACGCCTCGACTTGCTTCAGAGCTTCAGGATCCATTGCATGCACGGGCTCGGCGCTGCGCATTTGGACCTTCTGGGCAACGTCGTTCAACATACCGGCCTCCTGTCCCTGATTCGCGGAGACCGATTGCTTCAGCAATTGTTCGGAGATTTTCAGTTCCCCTTTTGCCTCTTCCGAGCGCCCGGTTTGCAGTAGCAGTCTCCCGAGCAAATAATGTGCCCGCTGCACCTGGTAGTGATTTCGCGAAACATCGCGGGTCAGCGCAATCGACTTCCGCAAAGATACTTCCGCTTCCGCCAGCCGGTTTTCCTCCGCATATGCCTGGCCAAGAGAAAGAGGCATATCGGGGTTGGTCGGGTCGAGAGTCCCTGCACGGCCCAGGTAGTCTTCCGCTTCCTTGAGCTTGTGCTGGCTAAGGACGATGTATCCGAGTTGATAGAGACTGAGGACATCGTCGGGATGATTCTTCAGTTCCTTGTGAAACTCCTCAGATGCCACCGGGTACGCGGCATCTGCCAGTCCGACCAGGTACGCGGCGCCCAGCGAATAGTGCGCCCCCGGCAGCTTGTCATCTTTTGCAATCGCCTTCTTGAATTCATCAATGCCGTGTTCCGGATATCCAGCTTCCGCAAAGGCCCGCCCAAACTCCATGTGGATGACAGCTGTGTCCCCAAATCCCGCGCGCATTTCTTCGAAAATGGTTTTCGCGTGATCGGGATCCTTGAGTTTCAAGTATGCGGTAGCGAGCGCATAGCCGTGTTCGAAAGTGGAATCGTATTGCACTGCGGCCTCAAGCCGGTCCTTCGCTCGTTCGTTGTCGTCGCGGCGCAGCAGAATTTCTCCCAGCACAAAGTTCGCTCGCGCATTCTGCGGATCGGCTTGCAGAGCCGTCTCAGCGGCAGTTTGCGCATTGACCAGATCGTTGGCGCCACGGAACGTTTCCGCGTAATCGAGGCGAAGATTGCTGTCGTCGGGAGCAAGCGGAAGCGTTTGCTCAAGAAACTTGCTGGCCTCTGCAAAATCGCCGGCGCGGGCTCGCCGATCGGCGAGGCGATGCAGCGCCTCGGACAAGAAAGCCCTGTACTCGAGAACCGCCTGTTCCAGATCGCCCGCCGATTGGGCGTTTAGGGCCGCGTCATAATGGTTCTTCAGCGTATCTTGTGCTCCAGGAACGGGTGAAGCGACCTGAGCGGAGACGCCTGCGCTAATCCCGAACGCAAGCAGCACGAGAATGGCTTTCACAACCCCCTGCGCCCTTTTGACCGACAATGCAATGACGTTGATAGTGGCTCCCTTTGTTTCCAGAGTTAAGATTGATTAACAGCGGAAGTCAAGCGGCCGCACGAAGAGAACACGGCATAAAGAGTGCCGGCATGATCGCGCGGAGTGCTAGAATGCCAGCCGCAAGTAGGAGGTCTGTATGCGACTTCGACTCGGGTCCCTCCTGTTTCTCTTCGCCGCTCCCCTCTGCCTGGCTCAGCACGGTGGACATCAACTTGCTGGATATGTGCGCGAAGAACCCAGCAACGTGCCCGTCCAATCGGTTGCCTTGGACGTTTTGTCGTCCGGTACTAGGGCAGCGCCTCCCGTAGTCTCCGGGATGGACGGAGAATTTCAGTTTGCCAGCCTGCGCGATGGAGATTACTACATCGTCGCCACCAAGAAAGGGTACGATACGGTCACGACACAGGTTTCGATTCTGGCGGCGTCGGCGCCTCCGATTGTGATCTACCTTCACAAACAGGACGCGACGAAGCCGTCGGGTCCCGAGGACTCCGTCACCACCCGACAGCTCAGCATTCCCGAAAAGGCGCGCGAATCGTTGGAAAAAGGACGCAAGCTACTTTACGAAAAATCCGAACCAGAAAAGTCGATTGCACAATTCCAGCACGCGATCGATCAGTTTCCCGCCTACTATGAGGCCTATACCCAAGTTGGCGTCGCCGACTACCGTCTCCAAAAATTTCCTGACGCGGAAAAGGCGCTGCGGAAAGCGATCGAGATCAGTTCCCAGAAGTATCCCGAGGCGCTGCATCTACTGGCTGCGATGTTCAATGACCAGGAACGATTCGCCGAATCTGAGCCTCTCGCCCGCCAGGCAATCGTGGCCGGAGATGCCTCGTGGCACGGCCCCTTCGAGTTGGCCCGTGCACTCGTCGGATTGAAGCGCGGCCCCGAAGCGGAAGCCAGCGCCGTGCAAGCTCGCGATCTGAAACCAGACAACGCGCAGGTCTACCTGTTGCTCGCCAATGCTCACATCCAGCAACAGAAATTTTCTTTAGTCGTGCAGGATTTCGATGAATACCTCAAACTGGCTCCGAACGCTCCTAACAGCGCTCCGATCCGGAGGCAGAGAGACCGCATCCAAGAAGCCTTGCGGCACGCTCAGCCGCAGGCTCCTGCTCCCAAGCCGTAGCTTCCCTTGTCGGTGGAGAGACGGGCGTCCCCGCCCGGCTGGATCGGCGGGACACCCGTCGCTCCACCTCTCACTTGGCAGAAAACTTATAGACCGTTGTCGTCCGGTAGACCGATTCCGGCCGCAGAATCACCGAAGGAAATTCTGGATGGTTCACCGCATCAGGATAGTGCTGTGTCTCCAGGCAAAACCCGGAGTGTTTCCCGTAGGTAACTCCTCGCTTGCCCACCAGGGTGCCATCGAGAAAATTGCCGGAGTAAAACTGCACTCCCGGCTCTGTCGTCCACACCTCCATCTCACGTCCGGAGAGCGGATCATCGACTCGCGCGGCCAGTTTCAATTTGCCTGCCTCGCGGCTCAATACGAAGTTGTGATCGTATCCGCCGGGATCTCCTTTCATCTCCGCAATTCGAGAGCCGATGGCCACGGGATGCGTGAAGTCAAGGGGAGTTCCCTTCACCGGCTTTATTTCACCCGTGGGAATCAACGTAGGATCCACTGGTGTATAGTCTTGCGCCTGTAAATAGAGCTTCTCACCCAGAACGTCCTTCGCGCCATCCAGGTTGAAATAGCTGTGGTTGGTGAGATTGACGGGAGTGGCCTTGTCGGTCTTTGCCGTGTATTCGAGGTGTAACTCGTTGCTATCCGTCAGTCGATAGACCACCGTTACCGAGAGATTTCCAGGAAATCCTTCATCGCCATCCGGACTCAGATAAGTAAAACGAGCGGCGGCGGCATTGGGTTCGTGCAGGACTTCAGTCTTCCAGACCACGCGACTCAAGTCCTTGGACCCGCTGTGCAAGCTGTTGGGCGGATCGTTGATCTCCAGCGAATACTCTTTCCCGTCGAGCTTGAACTTACCTTTGGCAATGCGGTTCGCGACTCTCCCTACCGTGGCTCCGAACCAGGGATGCTTTCCGACATAGCCTTGCAGTTTGTCGAAACCCAGCACGACGTCGCCCATTTTCCCGGTGCGATCGGGCACCCACAGTTCGGTCAAAGTGGCCCCGTAGGTAATTACTTTGGCGACAGCACCCTTCTTGTTCTTGAGAGTGAGCATCTCAACGGCAGTGCCGTTTTCCAGACTTCCAAAACTGCTCGTCTCCACCGTGGCCTCCAGATGCACTTGCTTGTGCGGTTGAGCCCAGATAGGGCAGGAAATAGTGCAGATACACAACGTAAGTAAGACAGTTGCGTGCAACAGCGTAGCAACTACCTTCATCGCGCCTCCTGGCGCTTGAAAATCGCTCGAGGCTAACGTAAGCGTTTTCGTATACGGAATGCAAGTGGGCAGTTGCGCTTTCCGAGGACAATCCATACTTGCCGTGGCCTAAGCGGGCAGACTCCCGCTGTCTATTTTTCGCAGATTGAAGTGGTGCGATAAGGGTTTACGACCCAACAGTTGATTCGCATCTCCGGTCTCCGGCCATTGACAAACATGGTCAACGAGTGCCAAAGTGGCGACGGAATGTTGCATCCTAGTATCGGAAACGTTTCCGAAGATTTCCATAACCGCGGTAGACAGCCGTCGCCGCGAACTACTCTCAGCGTTTCGATTCGAATACAGCCAATATTTTTTCGAAGGGGCTCTCTTATGCAGGCCAGGAAAAGCGCATTGGTTGCTTGCGGTTCGTTGTTGGTCTTCATCCTCGCCATAGTTTCACACGCTTCTGCGCAGTGGACTCCACCTAACCCCGTCGTAGGAATTCAGCAACAAGCCGACGGAGTCCTCTTCACGATGAAGTCCGGTGTCTTGAAAATCCAAATCTGCTCGCATTCCGTCGTGCACGTGCTCTACTCGGCAACATCATCCTTCCCGAGCAGATTCGACCCGGTTGTCATTAAAACAACCTGGACGGCAGCCCCGTGGACAATTCAGCAGAGCGACGATGAAGTTTCACTCCTAACGTCGAAAGTGAAGGTCACCGTCACCCGTAAGGACGGAGCCATCACCTATCGTGACTTGGCTGGGAACCAACTCGTGCAGGAAGCAACCAGAAAATTAACGCCGGTGAAAGTGAACGGCGACGATACCTATCACGCCGAGTCATTCGTCAATATCTACGGCTCTCGGGAAGGCCTCTACGGACTTGGGCAGCACCAGGCCGGCGTGTGGAACTACCGCGGCGAATCTGTCGATATCTCGCAAGACAACACAAATATCGCTGTGCCGTTCCTGGTTTCGAGCAACGGTTATGGCATCTTCTGGAACAACGACTCGCGGAGCCGCTTCAACAACCGCTTCGCCAATTACCTGTACATCAGTTCCGAAGTCGCCGACGTCATCGACTACTACTTTTTCTACGGTCCCGACCTCGACAAAATCATCGCCAGCTACCGCGAGTTGACCGGGCAAGCGCCCATGTTCGGCAAGTGGGCCTATGGCTTCTGGCAGTGCAAGAACCGTTACAAATCGCAGCAAGAAATCCTCGGCATCGCCCGCAAGTATCGTGAACTCCACATCCCCGCCGACAACATTGTGCAGGATTGGTTCTGGTGGAATCATAAGGGAGAGTTCGTCTTCAACAAAAACTATCCCGACCCCAGGGGCATGGTGGACGAACTGCACCGCGAGAATTTTCACCTGATGATCTCGATCTGGCCATTCTTCGAGCCGGGCTCGGCCAACTATGACTACATGGACAAGCAGGGATGGTTCATCGACAAATTCAAGTTCGCGAAGCCGCCCTACCACACCGACGCCATGGCCGTTTACGACGCCACCAGTGGCGATGCGCGCAAGTTTTACTGGGATCAGATCAACAAGGGGTTGTTCAGCATCGGACTCGACGCCTGGTGGATGGACACCACCGAGCCAGAGACCGAAGGCCAGGAAGAGAACATTCAGCTTGGTCACAAAGTCGCGGCGGGTAGTGGCGACCGCTACGTCAATCTGTTTCCCATGTTAACGACCGGAGCGGTATACGACGGGCAACGCAACGCATCGGACAAAAAGCGCGTTTACATCTTGTCGCGCTCGGCCTTCGCCGGCTCGCAACGATATGGCGTCACGGCGTGGTCGGGCGACATCAATTCCGACTGGCTCAGTTACCGCCGCCAGATTCCTGCAGGTTTGAACTTCGCACTTTCCGGCATTCCCTACTGGACCACGGACATTGGTGGTTTCGTGTTGGGCGACCCCGACGATCCGGCCTATCGCGAACTATTCGTGCGCTGGTTCCAGTACGGCACATTCAATCCGATCTTGCGGGTTCACGGAACTCGCAAAACCGATCAGAACGAACTGTGGTCGTATGGCGCTGACGCACAGAAGATTCTGGTCAGCTTCGACCGTCTGCGCTACCGCCTGCTGCCCTACACATATTCGCTAGCGTGGAAGATCACCAATGAAAGCTACACGCCAATGCGTCCGCTGGTGATGGATTTCCGCACGGACGTGCGCGCGCAAAACGCAGGCGATCAATTCATGTACGGTCCGGCGTTCCTGGTTAACCCAATCACGGAGCCGGGAGCGCGGACCCGCCGCCTCTATCTACCGCAAGTAAAGTGGTACGACTTTTGGAGCGGAGGCACGACTTCAGGTGGCAGCGATCTCGATGGCGCGGCCCCGCTTGATCGTCTTCCGTTGTACGTTCGCGCTGGCTCGATTGTCCCGCTGGGTCCTGATGAAGAGTGGTCGACCCAGAAACCCGAAGATCCAATCGAACTGCGTGTCTATCGAGGTGCGGCCGCGGACTTTACCCTCTACGAGGACGAGAACGACACTTACGACTACGAAAAGGGCGTCTATGCGACAATCCCCATCCATTGGGACGAAGAGAACCACGTTCTGACGATCGGCGATCGCCAGGGTAAGTTTCCCGGCATGCTCGAGAATCGCACTTTCCACGTCGTGTTCGTCAGCGACAACCACGGTGTTGGTATCGATCCCGCTGCCAAGCCCGACAACGTCGTGCAGTATGCGGGAAACAAGATCACTGTAAGTCCATAGTAAGTATTCCTGGGGGAAACCGTGCCATCATCGCGCGTATTCTCGGCCTACGGCAAAGGCAGGATCCCTTACGTCGGCGCCGTACTGGACGACAAACTGCTGGGCGCAGCCGCCGAACGGATGACGAACAAGTCTGGCGTTACCCCTGTCTTCGAACCTGTGCCCGAGGGAGTGAAGGTCAGCCGTCGCGTCGGCCCCGGCAAGCAAGTCTTCGTTCTCATCAACTACTCGCAGCACACTCGCGGGGTGAATCTGCCTCATGCCATGAATCTCGTGCTCGGCGGCACGCAGGGTGACGCGATCGTCCGTACGGAGTCGCCGTCTCTCTCGATAACCGCAAATGATCCTGCCGCTGATGATCGCCGGCGGGAAATGACAATTCGGAAAAATCAATGAATGCACGCCGAATATTCTTAGCCTTCGTGATGCTGACCACAAGCCTCGCTTGGACCCAGCAATACCAATATCCATTTCAGAATCCGAACTTGCCGGTCGAAGTTCGCATCAACAACATCCTGTCGCTGATGACGCTCGACGAGAAGATCGGAGCGCTCAGCACGAATCCCGACGTGCCCCGTCTCGGCATCCAGGGATCAAAGCACATTGAGGGACTGCACGGCGTTGCCTATGGCGGTCCCGGAGGTTGGGAGGGACACGGCCTTCAGCCGCACCCCACAACACAATTCCCGCAGTCCGTCGGACTCGGAGAAACTTGGGATCCCGATCTCCTGCAAAAAGCCGCTACTGTGGAAGCCTACGAAGCCCGATACATCTTTCAGAGCGAAACGCAATACGCCACCAGTCGGCAGGGAGAGAAATACCGCCGCGAAGGCATTGTCGTCCGCGCTCCCAATACCGATCTAGCCCGCGACCCGCGCTGGGGAAGGAGTGAAGAGTCCTACGGTGAAGATCCGTACCTTACCGGGACAATGGCCGTCGCTTTCATCAAGGGACTTCAGGGCAACGATCCCAAGTACTGGCTCACCGCTTCCCTCATGAAGCATTTTCTGGCCAACAGTAACGAGGACGGCCGCGACGGCTCCTCCTCCAACTTCGACGAACGCCTCTTGCGGGAATACTATTCCGTGCCCTTTCGCATGGGAGTAATGGAAGGCGGCGCGCGCGCTTACATGACCGCCTACAACGCCTACAACGGAACCCCCATGGCAGCCAGCCCGATCCTCAAAGACATGACGATGCACGACTGGGGATTCCACGGAATTATCTGCACGGACGCAGGGGCACTCACCAACATGGTGACCTACCACAACTACTTCCCCGACATCGATCAAGCAACGGCAGGCGCCATCCATGCCGGCATCAATCAGTTCCTCGACAAGTACCGTGAAGGCGCCACGGCAGCCGTCGAGAAGAAGTTAGTCAACACCGCCGAGATCGATGAGAACCTGCGCGGCGTTTACCGTGTCATGATCAAGTTAGGACTCCTTGATCCGCCGGAAATGATTCCCTACAGCAACATCAAAGGCACGACGCCGGTATGGAACAACGAGGAGCACAAAGCCCTCGTTCGAAAAGTCACGCAAGAATCAATTGTGCTCCTGAAAAACTTGCAGAAGCTCTTGCCTCTCGATAAAAGCAAACTGAAATCTGTCGCCGTGATCGGCCCCTACGCCAACCAAGTTGCACTCGACTGGTACAGCGGCACCCCTCCCTATGCAGTAAGCGCGCTCGACGGGATCAAGAACAAGTTAGGCAGTGCCGTTAAAGTGAGCTTCGCGCACGATAACACGGACAATGCCGCGGTCAACATTGCCCGCTCCGCGAACGTTGCGATTGTCGTCGTCGGCAACCATCCCACCTGCAACGCGGGATGGGCCAAGTGTCCATTGCCCAGTGATGGAAAAGAAGCGATCGACCGGAAATCAATCACGCTCGAGCAGGAAGAACTGGTGAAGCAGGTCTTGGCGGTGAATCCGCGAACTGTGGTTGTCTTGATCTCGAGTTTTCCGTATGCCATCCAGTGGACTGAGGAGCATGTGCCCGCGATTCTCCAGATGGCGCACAATAGTCAGGAGGAAGGAAATGCCTTGGCGGACGCGCTTTTCGGCGACTATAATCCCGGCGGCCGTCTCGTGGTGACATGGCCGATGTCGCTTGATCAGCTGCCGCCGATGATGGACTATGACATCCGCCACGGCCGCACTTACATGTATTTCCGCCAGAAGCCTCTTTACTATTTTGGCTACGGCCTCAGTTACACGACCTTTGCGTATTCTAATCTGGCAATAAGTTCGAAGGATATGAAGCGCGACGGTGTAGTTACTGTCAGTGTTGACGTACATAACTCCGGGTCCAGCACCGGGGATGATGTGGTGCAACTCTATGTCGCGCATGTCAATTCCAAGGTGGAAAGGCCACTGGAGGAACTCAAGGGATTCAAGCGCGTCACCCTGCGCCCGGGTGAAACAACTACCGTCCATTTCACGCTCAACGCCGACGCCCTCGCCTATTGGAACGTTGCGAGGGGAAGTTTCGAAGTTGAACTCGACCAGCTCAACGTGATGATCGGAAACTCGTCAGCCGATATCAAGCTGAAACAAGTCCTGGATATCGTACCCGACTAGAAGGCACATATCGATGAAAGTTTTCGCTCTCGCCATTCTCCTGGCAAGCACATGCTTCGCTCAAACCACGACCCAGGACCCTGCCGCCATCGACGCCAGCTGGCAAAAGGCCAACAGCAAGTATGACGGCGCGCGCCGGGCGATCCTGAAGCAGGTCGACGACCAGTCGAAAGACGGCCCATTTAGGTCCAACTGGGAGTCGCTGCAAAAGTATCAGCCGCCGCAGTGGTATGCAGATGCGAAGTTCGGAATCTTTATTCACTGGGGCCTGTATTCAGTTCCAGCCTTCGCCAACGAGTGGTACTCCCGCAACATGTATCAGCAGGACTCCCCCGAGTTTGCCCACCACGTGGCCACCTATGGCCTGCAGAACAAAGTCGGCTACAAAGACTTCATCCCGTTGTTCAAGGCCGAACATTTTGATCCACAGGCGTGGGCGCGACTATTCCACGAAGCCGGCGCGCGCTACGTAGTACCGGTGGCTGAGCACCATGACGGTTTTCCCATGTATGACTCGAACCTTACGGATTGGTGTGCCGGGAAGATGGGGCCGAAGCGTGACGTCCTCGGAGAACTCTCCCGCGCAATTCGCGCCGAAGGCCTTCATTTCGGCGCATCGTCGCACCGTTCGGAGCACGACTGGTTCTTCGATGGAGGCCGCAAGTTCGATTCCGATGTCAACGATCCGCGATACGCTGCTTTCTATGGGCCGGCCCACCCCCGTTTGCTCAGGCAAGGCTATGACCACGACTTGATCGAAGACTGGACCTACGTCTCACCCGAGTTCGCGGATGATTGGTTGGCGCGCACGGCGGAAATCGTCGAGAAATATCATCCCGATCTCCTCTACTTCGACTGGTGGATTGGCCAGCCCTCATTTCGGGACCGCGTAAGTCGCTTCGCCGCTTTCTACTACAACCAGGCAGCCAAACAAGATGCTGGCGTGGTCATCAACTACAAGGACCACGCCTTCGCGGAGAACTCTGCCATCTTTGACGTCGAGCGCGGGCAACTCACGGAAATCCAGACGCGCCCGTGGCAAACGGACACTTCCATTAGCAATGCTTCCTGGGGATACCTTCCAAACGACACTTACAAGACTCCGAAGTTCATTATCCATCTGCTGGCCGATGTCGTTAGTAAGAATGGCAACCTGCTCCTTAACGTTACTCCCCGACCGGATGGCACAATTCCCGAACAAGAACAAGCGATTCTGCGCGAAGTCGGTGGATGGCTCAGAGTGAATGGCGAGGCCATCTACGGAACGCGCCCCTGGAAACGGTTTGGCGAAGGCCCGACCGCGGTCGCGGGCGGTGCATTCCATGATGCCGACACCAAGCCCTATACAGCGGAAGACTTCCGTTTCACCACCAAAGGCTCGGTTCTCTACGTTATCGAGCTAGGTTGGCCAGCCGAGGGACACGTGACGATTCACAGTCTAGGAAGTGACAGCCTTGTCAATCAGAGAATTAAGAACGTTGATCTGCTCGGCTCGAATGACAAGGTCATATGGCAACTGCAACCTGACGGACTGCACCTTCAGCTTCCGCAACCATCCCCGGGCCAGTATGCATACGCCTTTCGTATTCCTATTGAAACAAAGTGATCTCGAGCGTTCATTCTTCGGCCATCGAGTCACGAACATCCGAGCACCGGAACATCTTCAGTCAGGCGCGACACCTCAATAGAAAACTTGAGCCGGGGTTGCTCGAATCGGAAAGGGCACGACTCCGGGAAGACCTTGCCCATGACAAGATTCAAATCGATCCGGATGTCGGACCTGTACAACCGCTTCAGCAACACCAACGTGAGGTCGTCGGCTGTGAAATTCACCGCTACGCAAATACTTGTCCGCGCGATTGAGCCAATCAGCCCGAGGCGGAGTGAAGGCATCGACGACCGTTTCGGCAAGCGCCTCGGCCTTATCCGGCATGTGGGAAGGTACGGTAAGCACCTCCCGGCATTTCACCACGATTTGCCGTCTAGTGAACCTTCCCCTGGTAAATGGCCACGGCGTTATCGTGCAGATAACCATGCGCCAACTCGAGCGCCCGTGCCTCACTTACTTCACCGCTGGAGACCATTTCGGCAAGCGCAGCTGCCAAGGCCATCCGGGAGGACTGCACCCCCAGCCAGTAGCTTTCTTCCGCGCCAAGGATCTCGTTATAAGGGAAGCAATCGGTGCCAAAAGTGACTTTATCTGGAAATGTCTCCAGCCATATCTTCAGAGATTTCTTGAACTCCGAAGGGTACATTGCGATTTCCATGAGCGATGAGTCCATGTAGACGTTCTTTACGGCAGCTAGCCAGATGGCCTCCCGCTCATAGGGATATCCGCCATGGATCATGACGAAGGTGGTTGCCGAGTAGCGAGGATCGCGAAGAATGTTTTCGAGGTTGAAGATATTGCCCTGGCTCAGGCTGAAGTAGTCGCCGATCCCAACCGCACTGTGGATATGCACTGGCAAATGAAGCCGGCCTCCTTCCCGCACCAGATAACGGAATACGTAATCCTGAAAAGTGCGGTACTCGGGCTCGGTTGGTACTCCGCCAGCGGCGTATTTCCTGTAGATCGCCTCGGCTTCTTCCCGGGAGGGATCGCTGAATTTCGCCGGCCGGAAATAGGCGACCTCAAACTTCTCGGCAATCGCGCCTCTCTTCTGATTGTCCTCCAACGTGCGGGTCACAAAATTCAGGTAATCAGAAAAGTTTGACGGGAGCTTGGCAACTCCTTCCTGCTGCATCCAGCGGTGGAGCATTTTTTCCTGAAGAGGAATGTAGACCTGCTGATCCGGATTGCGTGAGCGCTCACTCGCGTTGTCAAACGGCCACAGGAAGGAGTCCGAGAAAAATACCCACACGAAGCGTTTGGGATCCAGATAGTCGGCCATCATGGCGCGGTTGGCAACGCCCTGTTCGATATTTAATTTGTCGAGGATGTCGGAAAAGTAGGCAGTGCCGCGACTCTTCTTCAGTTCGGCCTTTTTCTGAATCAGCCACTTTGCGTGCTCGGGCGACAAATCGCCGTACGGGTAACCAAACAGCACTTTGGCGGCGGCTACAAGTTCGGGATTGTTATCCCGCTCACGTAGGGCGGCGCTGCCCGGAGGCGCGGCCATGGCGTCAACGTCAGGATCATCGAAAAATCCTGGGTGCGCATGGTGATCGAAAATCGGGATCTGCTCGATCTGCGGGAGAAGGCGATCATAAATCTGCTGAACGTCCGGGCCGGGAAATGGACGGGCCTGGCCGAAGGCAACTCCGCCTGGTATCAGAAAACAGCAAGCAGACCACACCAAAAGCATCCTCATGAAGGATTGTCCTCAAATTGCGTAAGCTATCTTGCGACTGCAGTTCGCTCCCACGCTGCGGAGACGCGACGAATCCGCTCCACCGCCTCGTGAAGAGTCGCGGTGGAAGAAGCAAATGAGAAGCGAACGAAATCCTTGCCGGAATCGCCGAAAGCTGCACCCGGAATCGCAGCCACGCCAGCTTCTTCGAGCATGATGCGGCATACTTCTTCGGCGGCGATTCCGGTATCCGCGATGTTAACCCAGGCGTAGAAAGCTCCTTGCGGAAGAGCGCACCGGAAGCCAGGAATGCTGTTCAGTTCGCGGGCAAATTGTTGGCGGCGCTTTTCGAACTCATCGACCATCCGCGGCGTATTGCCATTGCGATCACGAAGCGCTTCAATGGCTGCATATTGAATGAACTCGTTCACGCAGGTATAGCTGTTCACCGCCAGCATTTCCAGCGCGGGCACGACGGTCGCCGGAGCAACGTTGTAACCTAGCCGCCATCCCGTCATAGCAAAGCTCTTCGAGAAGCCATCGATGATGATGGTGCGCTCGCTCATACCTGGATAATTCATCATCGAAACGTAGTCTTGGCCGTAGATGATGCGGGCATAAATCTCGTCTGACAGCACGAAGAGATCGTGTTTGACGGCGAGATCGGCAATGTGGCGTTGAACTTCGTCGGTATAAACGGTGCCGGTCGGATTGCCGGGCGAGTTCGTGATGATGGCCTTCGTGCGGGAGGTGATCTTCGCAGCGATTTCATCGGGATCAGGCTGCAGTTGGTTGCGCTCGGTGAGCGCAAACGGGACCGCCACTCCGCCTAGACCTTGGGTAATCGAACGGTAAGCCGGGAAGCCGGGCTCAGGATAGAGGACTTCATCTCCGGGATTGATGAGCGCCATCATTGCCATGAAAAGGCCGATTTTGCAGCCGGGCGCAAGCACAACGTTGCTGGCGGAAACCTGGACGCCGCGTGTTTCGCGCAAATAGCGGGCAGTCTCCTCGCGCAGTGCGGGAACTCCGGCGACGGGGCAATAGCGGTCCTTGCCCTCGTCCAAGGCGCGTTTCGCGGCCTCGTTCACCGACGCAGCGGGATGGAAATCGGGCTCGCCCAGCTCCAGATGAATGATCGGGCGGCCATGGCGTTCGAGTTCCTTGGCGCGCGCGAAAACTGAAAGCGCACCCTCGCCGCTCATCACGGAAATGCGCGACGCTAACGGACGCATACGACTCTACCTCGCTGCAGGAACTGGTGTGACAGGGATGCGAAGGCCGTCAACAAACCTGGGAAAGAATTCAAAGACCGCGGCTGTGGCGATAAGTTCGATAATTTGAGCGTCGTTGTATGCATTTTTCAACTCGGTGAATGAGGCGTCATCCAAATCGCGCCCCGAGCGATGAATCTTCTCAGCACAGCGCAGCCCAAGTTTTTCTGGCTGCGTGAATGGGCCTTGCTCAAAATCATTCTTAACGGCTGCGATCTGGTCTTCACTTGCACCCTTCTGCCTTGCCGAAAGTGTATGAGCGCAGACGGCGTATTCCGAGCCGTTCAAGACAGACATGCGGGTTGCGATCAATTCTTTATACCAGCCGGCCAAAGCGCCGTCACTGAGAAGCGCTTTCAGATATCCAGCAGTCGCGAGAGCAAGAGCGGGCGTGTGTGCCAGCGTCTTAAACATATTGGGCACGACGCCCCGCGCTTTCTGCAGGGCATCGTACACATTCGCGACTTCTGGCGTGACTTGGTCCCGCTCCAGCAACGGGATCCGCGTCATGTTGCTGTTGCCGCTCACTAGAATGCATACCTCAACTGAAACTGGATCAGACGCGGTGTGCCGACTGTGCTGTTGATTACGGCGAACGACCCAGCGGGGAAGCTCACATCTGTCTGTATGGGGTTTCCAAAGTTAGCGTGGTTCCAGATGTTGAAGAAATCTGCGGTGAAGCGGAGCGACTGCGTCTCCGACAGATGGAAATTCTTAATCAACGAGAAATCCCAGTTCTGCTGGAACGGGCCGCGATAGATGTTGCGGCCGAGATTACCGAAGGCGGTAACGCAGGACGGATTGTTGGTATCGAGGGTCGGGCACGACACGAGATCCGCTGGGGGCGCGACATCGAAGTTGCTTCGATCCAGATAGCCGTTAATGCGTTGGTGAATGTCTCCATGGGTCAGCCCAGCGGCAATCGTATGCCCCGGTGCCAGACTACCGCCCAGAGTTGCTGAAGTCAGTCCTGGAGCCAGGTAGGCGGTACCAGCGCTGGCATCCGTCACAGAAAACGGCGCGCCCGATTGAAGGATGGTGATGCCACTGATCGCCCAGTCTTTGAGCAGTGTGCGTTTCAGACCGCTCGTGGCTGAGAAAAAAGGTAATTCGTAGCGGTAGCTGACGGTCAGGCGATGCTTGCGGTCGTAGTCGGAGAGGCCACGCGAGAATCTCAGGTCACTCTCGTCGTTAAACGCAGTGTTCAGAGCGGTGTTGCCGCTTGAAGTTGCGTCGGTGGATTTGGCGAAAGTGTATGCACTCTGGAAGTAACCTGCTCCCCAGCGCCGGGAAAGCGTGGTCTGGAACGAGTGATAATGCGAATACGCGTCGTTGGCAAACAACTGCATTCCGCCATAGCCGTTCACGCCAGACAGCGTTGAGCGGGCTACCCCATTAGCCACCGTGCTCTCGGTAATCGTTACCGGGCCACCTGTGGTCTGGACAGTCAGAGGGTGCGCTGCTGTGGCCAGTTGCGCTTGTATGTTTGTGCGAGTCTCACGAAGATGAATCGCGTGATTTCCGATGTATCCCACTTCCAAGACCCATTGCCTACCAAGGTCGCGCTGAACCGTAAAGTTCCATTGCTGCGTATTCGGCGCCTTGAAATCTCGTGGCACGACGAGCGCAAACAAGTTGTAGGAAGGCACTAATCCAGGGCTGCCGTTCGCACAGGCGATATTAGGGAACTGTGTAGTGTCATTACCGGGGAAATTCTGAATCGCACCTAGACACGGCAAGAAGGTGCCATCGAGAACACCGGCCTTCGGTAGAGCGTTGAAATTTGGATTGGGGCAGCCCGGCAGCGGGTTCGAGGAAAAGAAGCTCCCCAAACATCCCGCTGGTCCGCCTCCGAAGGCGATGGGAAGAATCGGAGCTTGGAAAGAAAGCTGATCAACGGTTCCCACGTCCTCGCGCACAAAATAAATGCCATAGCCGCCGCGAATCGTCGTGTTGTGATGTCCGAAGACATCCCAAGCGAACCCGACGCGTGGCCCCAGACCCGTGGTGTAGGCGTTTTTCAAAGTTGTGTCACTGCCGGAGCCGGTCATACCCGACACGCCCAGCTTGTTGGCACAACTGCCGTAAACTAGCGGGTACTTGCCGGCATTCGCCAAAGCGGGATCGAAGTTGCCGATGTGGCACAGGTTGTCGTGGAAAGCACCAAGGACCTCGGTACGCAACCCAAGGTTTAAGGTGAAATTCTGCCCCGCCTTCCAGTCGTCCTGAGCAAAGAAAGAATAGTTGTTATTGCGGTACTGGTGGTTGTAGACACCGCCACCGCCAAAGCTAAAGTCGACCTGCCCCGCCAGAGCCTTCTGGAAGTCGGTGAGGCCGCCGCCGTTCACGAAGAACAGTTGACCATTGAATGTTTGCGGAAACAGCTTGTCGAGGTTGACGCGGGTGTATTCCCCGCCAAATCGGAAGGTGTGCTTGCCCCTTACCCAGCTCAAGGTCTCGACAAAATTGTAGTTGTTCTGCGTTTGGAACTGATTGGCGGGCGGGGTGGGGCCGATCTGGAATCCGGAACTGCCCAGAGTGAACTTATAGATGGACTGAGTGATGTTGTTGGAGGGGCGATCGATCCCCAACGCGTCGGCGGTCACACCCGTCGGAGGAACATTGATCAGGCTGTTGTTGATACGCACGTATCCGAAGCGGAGGTCATTCACCAGCGTCGGCGAGAAGAGGTGAGTCTCTGCAATGGTGAGAAACCTTGTATTAACCGGAAGATCATAGGGGAAGTTCAGGTCGGTCGCGCTGATGCTGCTGGCTAGGGTTCCTCCGAGAGACGCCTGCAGACCACCCGCACCGAAAGGCAGCAGGGACTCTGCGTTAGACAGGAAAAAGCGGGCCGAGAGCTTGTCGTTTCCGCTGTTGAATTCCTTGTCCCAAGTCGTGGTGAACTGGTCATCGGTGTACTTGCCGGGCTTACTGATGATCAACTGTGCGCTATTCAGGCTCACGTTGCAGTTACTGTCGACGTTGACGCCGGGCGTGCCGGGCAAGGAAGGCAGCAGGTATCCATTGGCGTCGCCTCCGAACTGATTGCTCTTTAGGTTAAGAAGCGCGACCATTACCGGATCAATGGTAATGGGCACAGCAGGACAATTCTGAGTGGCCGGTGTGCTGAACACCGCCGCCAAGTTGGCGGCTGAGCGGTCAGCGGGCAGAATCGGAAATCCTGGATTGCTGATTGACGTCCCCGGCGACAGGCCACTGCGCTGGCGCGTACCCTGATAGTTCACAAAAAAGAAGCCAAGCTTTGCGTCCGGACCGATCGGTCCGCCCAAACTGCCGCCGAAAATATTCTGCTTCACCGAGGGCCGTTTCTGGCTGGCACGGTTCAGGAAAAATTCATTCGCGTTGAGCACGTCGTTGCGGAAGAATTCATACACATCGCCGTGAAAGTGCTTCGTGCCCGACTTCAGTACGGCGTTGACGTTGCCCCCGCTGTTCCGGCCCTGGCTGGCATCGTAGAGCGACGTTTGGACTTTGAATTCCTCGATGACATCGGGGTTCGGCAAGGGAACGTTGGTGGACTGCGAAACGTTGTAGTCGGTCGCGCTGATGCCTTCGATGAGGTAGTTGTTGTTGTCTTCGCGCTGGCCGTTCACGATAACGCGGGCGTTGCCGCGACCGAGTTGGGCAGAGGCATTGAGTTCACTCTGCGCGCCGGTGGAAAGCGTCAGCAACTGCTGGAAGTTCTGCGTCGCCAGCGGCAGTTCACGAATGGTTTGTTCTTCGATGGCCTGACCCGTCGTCGCAGTGCTGGTCTCGATGCTCTGCACGGTGGCCTGAACCTCTACCTTCTCCAAGACTTTCAAAGGCGCGAGTTTGGCGGTCAGACGCGTGGTCTCAGTGATGCGGACGGCGATGTCCTTGAAGTTCCCCTCCCCAAAACCAGAAGCGGCAATCTTCACCGTGTAGGTGGCAACGGGCAACAGCGGCGCGCTGAAGGCGCCGTTCGCATCGGTCTTCACCGTGCGCACCGCGGCGCCGGTGTCCTGGTTGATGATCTGGACCTGAGCGCCCGCGACGACGGCGCCCGAGACGTCCTGCACGGCGCCAGAAATCGCGCCGGTTGCGCCGCCCTGGGCAAGAACTTGAATTACCGATAGTCCCAGCAAAACACTGACGAAAACCAGACTCGCTCCCAATTTCCGCATACACTTCTCCCCTTTTGTGAACCCGAATTCCTTTCTAACTGCCGACGTGATTCAACAGCGAACCGCGGATGAAAGAAGATCGTCCATCATCGGGCTGAGACAGCCCAATGCCCCATTCTTGCCTGTGCCGATGTGGGGACACCCCATTGCAGCGTTTGGCATTTTTGGGTACGCGGCTCCCGTATGAAATTGAGTTCGCCTAGGGTACTAATAAAACCCCTAGCTTGGCAATAAGGATTCGGGGGTCGCAGGAAATTTTCTAGAGACCTTGTACGTGCCGCGATCAACCAGAATTGTCGGTCCAGTGACGAACGAAACTCTTTCGAACGCCAGCCACACGATGGTATCGGCAAATTCCGCAGGCTGGCCGAGACGCTTCAGGGCAGAATCCATTATCCAAGAGTCATAGATATTCTTTTCACTCTTACGTGTAGCGGCGGAACAGCTTTTCGCCAACTCCTTCAAACGATCGGTCGCAGTATAACCGGGAGGCACATTATTCAGCAGAATACCGTCCTTGCCAAACTCGTTGGCCAGACTTTTAACCAGGCCAACCACTGCAGCCCGCACCGCGTTCGACAAGACCAGGTCCGCCACTGGTTCCTTAGTAGTTATGGACGTGATGGCGAACATCGCATTCTCGGAAAAGAGCAGCGACTGAAGTCACTTTGGATCGGTCGACTGGGTCATCAAATCGAGACGCTTCCTGAGTTCGACGAAGTCTTTCGTTCCGTGCGCCGCGAGCTTCGTCAGGCAGGTCTTCATGGCTGACCGTCGACTGACTCAGCCAGCGCCTCATCACGACCGAAAACAGCAACCCCTTTTGGAGATGTTACGAGAAAAGCGGTCCTGCGACCCTCTCGGGACCCCGGCAGCCAGATGCCCCGAAGTTGAATCTGCCATTCCTCTAAACTCTTGAAAAGAATGGCGGGGGCGACGGGACTCGAACTCGCGGCCTCTGCCGTGACAGTCCGCTTCCGGGTCTCCAGTCATTTTGTTTTCAATGACGAAAGATCCGTGGATTGTGCAAACATCAGAAACGGCCAGAAGCGATGCACGCTATCTGCATGCCAATATATCTCTGCAGACTGATCTTCATGTTCGACCACCTGTCGGGCTACAGGCAAAACTGACCGAGATCGATGCGCGATCTCGGTCAGCGAAATTCATGTCTTGCACGTAGCGCTTATCAACCTACTTCTTGTCTTCGTTGAGTTCTGCGATGTGGGCCTGCTGGCCCGCGTCAGAGACAGCTTTCAAGAATGCTTCAGCGCTTCGGGGAGTGGTTGCTTTCCCCGAAAGGATGTTGCGGAAGCTCATGTGCTTGCCATAAATGGCGCGCGTCGAGTCGTTGTCCTGCTCCACCACTGCGCCTTCGAGGGTTAAGCCGGCGAACACGCCTTTCGAGCGCGAGTACGTCAGCAATTCAGTGTTCATCTTCCAGTCCGTCCCGGCGGAAGCATGACGGCCTACTGGACCTGCCGCAACCGATCCTTCACCGGTGAGTTCGAACTTGCTGGAAAGCAAATGCTGTAGACCACGGTCGTTCATGACCAGCATCACGAGGTCCACGTCTTCGATTCCGATCTGCAATCCCCAACTTCCGCCCCCAACCGAGACAAATGCCGGCGCGCTCCAGCCTTCAGCGGTGCGACAGGTAGCCACACCACGTCCGTGCTTGCCGCCGAAAACGAAGCCGCCCTTAACCAGATCGGGCACTATGAGGATGCACTTTGTGCCGGTTAACACTTCTTCGGGAATACCTTTGTCGGGGGTGGACATGATCGCATGAAGAACATTCACTGATCTTTCCATGCGGTCAACCGTATCTTCACGCGCCGAGCCTGCCCACGAAAGGGTTCCAACCAGACCGATCATGCTCATCAACACAAACGACACTAACTTCTTCATGAATTGTTCCTTTGGGTTACGGAACTAAGAGGAGAAGACTTCAGATGGGCTGACTTAGCTCAGATAACCTGAAAGAGAGAGAAGAGGTGCTCGTCTCAGGTGTCATGATCGCTCGTCGAACGGAGAAAAGCTGGTCTGCATTGCTCACTTCGGCCGGTTCGCCAAAAGAGATCGCCCCGTTGGACTTTCTCGAAGTGGTGAGCAATCTTGCTCAGAATTACTAGCCTTGACGTGTCATCTTTAGGTTGGCAGAGATAGAGGAAGGAATTACCTCCGATGATCTCGCGCCCGGTTCTCATCGCGCACCGTCCGCGCATAGGGAGCAAGAAGATAAGGTGGACCGCCGATGGATACCCTTCTCTATCAGTTCCGCGATCGCTTTCGCAGACGGCTCGCTACCATCAGAGCACTCGTCTCAAAGCGGCTTGCGTCACTTACACCACCGGCTCGCGGGTACGCATCGCAAAGAATGTGCCCGTTTTGCGGGTTAATCACGCCCCGGGCGAAGACGTCTTGTGTGGAATGCGGGAAGTTGCTCGCTCCGGCTACTTGACGAGACCATGTGTTTGGCGAGCCTCAACACAACCGCTAAGGTGTAGGCGGTCTGTCACACTGAAATAGTTGCGGTACTAGTCGTGCAGAACAACGCTGAGCAGCGAACTATGGACCTGGAGCCCGCCTTCCGGACCGCCGGAATAAGCTACAAACCCCAGTTTCCTGAACCGGTTCATGAAAAAGCTCACCCGCGAACGAGTGGTTCCGACCATCTCGGCCAAGCTCTCCTGACTGATTTTGGAAACGACAGTCTCCGGCACGCCTTCCTTGCCAAAATGAGCGAGCAGAAGAAGGACTCGAGCCAGGCGCTTTTCACTGGAGTTAAACAACTGGTCGACCAGATCCTCCTCGTAGCGGACATTCCGCTTCAGCAAGTACGCGACGAACAATTCGGAAAACGCTGGCTCACGGTGCAGTGCAGCCATCATTGCTTTCTTGTCAATCCGCTGAATCTCACAGTCCGTCATCGCTGATGCAGACCCCATGCGAAGAGCCTGCCCCGCCAGCGCTCCTTCGCCAAAGAAATTCTCCACGCCTAGAAGGCCAAGGGTTGCCTCTCGTCCGGTCTTGGAGACTACGGTCAGCTTTACTTTGCCTTTTTGGATATAGAAGACCGAGTCCGCGCTGTCGCCCTGCGCGAAAATTCCCTGCTTATTGGCGAAAGTCAGGTTTTTCCTGCCCTCGCCAATGGTCGCGAGGAAGGTCATGGGATTGAATTCGCGGCTCTTCTTGTTATTCGCAGGTGATGAGGAACCCATCACCTGCGATTCTAGTCCCAAAATGCAGTTTGTAACACAACACTGTGATGCTACCCGTCAAGCTTGATCGCGCCGGGACTCGGAAAGTGAGCCATTCTGCACAGTATTTCGCAGAACAATGGTCGAGCCTTGGGAATCGAGGAGAAGCAGTCCGCCAAACCGGGCGGCCTGCTTCCCCTCCGGCACCGAATTTCCGCCACGATGAGGTGGGATCGCGAGAGGAGTTTTCCATGTCACAAGAAGTTAGAGTTGGCACGATCCTGACGTCGGAATGGCCGCAACTCTTTGGGTTGGAGAGTGAGCCCTACTCGGGGCACTGGAGCGTGGTCAAGGCGTTCGACAGCCTCGCTCTTGATCGCAAGATTCGTGCCGCGGGATGGAATCTGTTTTTCATCGCATCGGAAGTGAAGGTAGTGTGCTTTGGCGTGCAGCGCGCGAACAGGATTCAGGTCGCTTTGGACCGGATACTAGCCAAGTTGCGCCATCAAGGCTTCAACGGTCTCGAAGTAACTGGAATCGTTGCCAAGCATTTTCTGGGCTTCCCCTATACGGTCGTTTCGGCACATTCGCGGCATCTGCAAAAGAGCTGCTACCTTGACGGCGCCGAAGTTCGGCGCTTGTCCCAGCGAGATGCAGCTTGGGCTCGCGGTTAGTCACGTTCTCAACCCAATAGTTGGAAACAGACTTGCGCCATTCCTACACCTTTACTGGAGAGAGCCTGTCGAGCCATGGCAACGGCGTTGAAGATCCATTACTCTTTCTCAGCAGCCAGGCGACGGGCCGGATGGGGCTCGGTGCGAGGCTGTCCTGTGCTAAGCTCGCACTTCTCTCGTGGCTTGGCGCCACAAGTGGGGCACCGAACACCCAAGGCTTGTTCCTTCTCGGCTTTCATGACCGTATGATGCACGATTCCCCGGCAATAAACTGATCAATTGTGATCGCTTTGTGTCCGTACCGCCCCCGCCTTCAACGAAGTTCCGGAATGTGCGTAGTCACAAGCTGAGGAAAGTTGGCGCGTTCGTTCAGAACTGGATATCCCCATTCTGGATACTTCGCCAGACTCTTCGGGAGAGCGGGGTTTCCCGATCAGTTACTAATGTTCTCCGAGGATGCGGCAGACGCGCTCTTGCTTGAGATCTTGTTTGATGACTTTGGGCTGGCTTCATATTCAGGATGAAGTAAACAGTTGCCAATAGAAAGTGAGGCCCATCAGACTTGACCACGAGCGCATCGATGGATTTTAGGGCACTCGCTGGCAATTCCACGTGGTCAGCCAGCAGAATTATCGGTATGTTGGGTTGCGTTTGTTTGATCTCCTCGGCAATGGCGGCGCCATCCAGGAGAGAGAGGTCGTGCTCGAGGACAATCGCATCCACAGGTCTCGACTTGAATAGCCGTAGACCATCTGAACTGGTGGTCGCGGTTGCGAGTTCATATCCGTGTTCTCTCAACAACCTCAGTTGAAGCGGATCACGGTGAATACACAACAGACTGCTTTTATGGCCCATGTAACTTATGTATATGGCGGGGCTTCCCCCAATTACTGTTCAATACCGCTCAGTCCACGAGTTTGAGCATACTCAGCGATGGATGAAGAGATAATTCCTATTGTTCAATATCGACCCGATGCGAATCGGTAATGCCTGCTCTCTGTCTGGTCAATTTTGACCAGTCCTCCAGTCCTCTTTCGTTGAATACTAGAGGCTAACTCCCACGGTGGACGAAACAGCCAGCACGGAACCCGGCGGGCTCTGTCTAAACCCGCCTCTTCAAGACCTGGACTCAAGGAAGTGAGGGATTAATGTCGCGATCAACCACAGTTCTCCCCAAAAAGGGATTGGAAGTCGTTCCCTCTCGTCCCGTGGTGCGAGAAGCGTTGTCGGCGGCCCATCCAAGGCCGCAATCCAAGGCGTCGCTACCCAGTCGAATTGCGGTGATCGGGAATTATCTTCCGCGACAGTGTGGAATTGCCACGTTCACCACGGATCTGTGTGCAGCCATTTCCGCGGAGTACGGAACCACTCAACTCATGGCCCTGCCCGTGAACGATTCGGAGCAGGGGTATGACTATCCCGACCGAGTGCGCTGGTCGCTAGCCCAAGACGAAGTGAAGTCGTATCAGGACGCGGCGGAATTCCTGAACTTCAACAACATCGACATGGTGTGCCTGCAGCACGAGTATGGAATTTTCGGCGGCCCGGCCGGGAACCACATCCTCGAACTCCTGCGCGGCTTGAAAATGCCCGTCGTGACCACACTGCACACGGTTCTGCGTGAGCCGAATCCTGACCAGCTCATGGTCATGGAAGAGATCGCCGACCTTTCCGATCGCCTCATCGTGATGAGCCAGCTCTCCTCCCAGTTCTTGCAGGAAATCTTCAAGGTGCCCGGCAATAAGATCGACATGGTTCCGCACGGAGTTCCCGACCTCCCTTTTCTCGACCCCAATTTCTACAAGGATCGCTTTGGCGTAGAAGGAAAAGCGGTGCTGCTCACCTTCGGCCTGCTCTCGCCCAACAAGGGAATCGAAAACGTCATTCAAGCGTTGCCGCAGATCTTGTCCAAACACAAGAATGTTGCCTACATCGTCGCGGGTGCGACCCACCCTCACATTCTCCGCCGCGAGGGCGACAAGTATCGTGCGAGTTTGCAAGCCTTGGCGAAAGAGCTGGGGGTGGAATCGCAAGTGATCTTCCACGACCGCTTTGCTAGCCCTGAAGAAATGGCTGCATTCATTGGCGCCGCCGATATCTATATCACTCCTTATCGATACGAGGAACAGGTGGTTTCCGGAACACTAGCCTATGCGCTGGGCGCGGGCAAGGCGATCATTTCGACTCCCTACTGGCACGCGATCGAGTTGCTGGATGACCGCCGAGGCGCGCTAGTGCCGTTTCAAAACCCCGCTGCCATCGCAAACAAGACGATCGAACTCTTGGATACGCCCGCGATTCGCCACGCCATGCGCAAGCGTGCCTACCTATTCGCGCGCGACATGGTCTGGAAGAAAGTCGCGCAAGGTTACATGGGCAGCTTTTCGCGAGTTCGCGGCGACCGCATGGAAAATCCACGCGTTCAATTCTCGGCTCGCATGACTCCTAAAGCGCTCGATCAACTCCCCGAATTGAAACTGGATCACGTGAATGCGCTGACCGATGACACGGGAATGTTGCAGCACGCGATCTTCACCATCCCCAATCGCGGCGAGGGTCATACCACAGACGACAACGCCCGTGCTCTGATTCTGACCGTAATGCTGGAACAATTGGGCAAAGAAGGACTGGCGAAAACCGATCTATTTGCTCCCGACTTCCCGTCCCGATACTTGTCGTTCCTCGAACATGCTTTCAATCCAGCCAAGGGAAGATTCCGGAATTTCCTCGGCTATGACCGTCAGTGGAACGAGCCGGTAGGCTCGGAAGACTGTCATGGGCGCGCATTGTGGAGCCTGGGAACGGTTCTAGCCCGCTCCGACAATCAGGGGTTGAGAAGCGCCGCCGGTCGCCTGTTCGAGTTCTCCCTCCCCGTCGTGCTCCAATTCAACAGTCCCCGTGCCTGGGCCTATACCCTGCTCGGCATTCAGGAATACCTCCATTCCTATCCTGGAGATCGCGATGCGCAGAAGGTGCGATCCGTTCTCAGCCGCCGCCTCCTCGAAATGTATGAGTCGATCCGCAGGCCCGATTGGAAGTGGTTCGAGGACGTCGTGGCTTACGGCAACGCGAGATTACCCCAAGCCTTGCTGCTCGTAGGCGAGGCGTGCTCGGACGATCGCATGGTAGCCGCCGGCCTGGAAGCACTGGATTGGCTCTTGGCAGAGCAGCGCTGCGAAACCAACCGCCACTTTGTCCCGATCGGCTCGCAAGGTTTCTATCACCAGGGTGGTGAGAAGGCGCGCTTCGATCAGCAACCGATTGAGGCGGCCGGTGCGGTATCTGCGTGTCTCCAGGCGTACCGCGTGACGGGGGACGTTCACTGGCGCACCGAAGCATGGTCCGCCTTCAACTGGTTCCTGGGCGACAACGATCTGCAGGTTCCCCTTTATGATTCCGCCACAGGCGGGTGTCGGGACGGCTTGCATCCCGAGCGCGCCAACCAGAACCAGGGAGCGGAGTCGACGCTATCATTCTTGATGGCACTCCTCGAAATGCACTCGCTACAAGACTCTGAGATGTCGGTTAAAAGTCCGGAAGGAACATCATGACCGCTCCCGATACAACGATTCTGAGCGTCGAAAGCAATCACTACCCGCCTCTACTTCTCCGTCACCCAGGCAACCCCATCCTGACGCGTAAGGATTGGCCGTACTCCATCAACAGTGTGTTCAATGCCGGCGCGACTCTGTTGCCGGATGGAACCACCCTACTCCTGTGCCGTGTCGAAGACCGGCGAGGCTTGTCGCATTTGTGCGCTGCGCGTTCTAAAAACGGCGTTGATGGATGGCAGATTGATCGCGAACCAACCTTAATGCCCAACCCGAAGCAGTATCCGGAGGAGATCTGGGGTATTGAAGATCCGCGCATCACGTTCGTGCCCGAACTGCAGCAATACGCCGTCACTTACACCTCCTATTCGCGCGGCGGCCCCGGCGTCTCGCTCGCTCTGACCAAGGACTTCCGCACTTTCGAACGCTACGGCGTCATCATGCCGCCGGACGACAAAGATACCGCGCTGCTGCCCCGAAGAATTAACGGATACTGGGCCCTGATTCACCGCCCCATGACCGCACTCGGAGCTCACATGTGGATTTCCTACTCTCCCGACCTGCGTTATTGGGGCCGGCACCGGCTCATGCTGGAAGCGCGCCGCGGTGCCTGGTGGGATGCCAACAAGATCGGATTGTCGCCGCCACCGATCGAGACTTCCAGAGGATGGCTCGTTTTCTACCACGGCGTGCGGCACACGCCTTCGGGCTGTCTGTATCGCTTGGGCTTGGCGTTGTTCGAACTCGACAATCCAGAAAAATGCCTGCTGCGAGGAGATTCGTGGATCTTTGGCCCCGAAGCCACATACGAGCGCCACGGCGACGTTGACGATGTCGTGTTCCCCTGCGGCTACACCATGGACGCCGATGGCGACACCCTCAATATTTATTACGGAGCTGCCGATTGCGCGATTGCTTTGGCGCGGGCCAGCGTGCGCTCGCTCTTAGAGTGGCTGGATGCCAATGGAAGTTGCGAACGGCGGCAGAGAATGGAAGACTTGTGAAATCTCTCCTCGGGATTCTCCATTTTGCCTTCGGATGTCGTCACCGCCACAAGAGTGGTGTGTTTACGATCAAGAAGCGGACCTACCAGGTCTGCCTGAATTGCGGGCAGGAGTTCGAATATTCCTGGACGCGGATGCACTCCGTCCGATCGAATGTTGTTCCCGGTTCCGGTGCGCAACTGAAGAGCGTTGGATGCCCTAAAGAAGTGCTGATTTGATCGAACCGCGGAACAGCCAATGCCATCGTAAACTCCGAATGTGAGCTATCTTGCTCAGACACGATTTTCCACTCCTGTCATTCTTGTTCTACTGAGTGTGTAGAGAAAGCCGCGGATGCTGATCCGTAGCTTTGATTCTTAGGTCGCTGTAGGTTCGTCCTGAACGCCGTGACGCGGCCACATCCAGACAATCGGCATTCTTCATCCGTGTGTACGTCGCTCAACCTCGCGTCGAGACACAATTCGACCCTAACACCGTCTTGCACCTCGAAATCAGGGCAACGCCTCCAGGCGGATGAGAGGCATTGGCCCGCGCAACAAGGAAGGTTAAAGATTATGCCTTTAATTCAACTGTTGGAAGTTCTCATCGTGGTGGGTGTCCTCCTGTGGCTGGTGAATCGCTTCATTCCCATGCAGGGATCCATCAAATCCATTCTCAACGGCGTCGTAGTTATTGCCGTCGTCCTGTGGCTGCTGAATGTATTTGGACTGTTCAGTTCAATTTCTCGCATCCACGTCGGCACATAAACGAAAGCCAGCCCTGCAGGCTGAGCAAATTAACGATCGATACCAGGCAATCTGGCAGACATCTGCCGAGGAGATACTTTGAAGACTAAGCTTTTGTTGGCAGTCGGAATCACCCTCACGTTGAGCGCATTTGCTCAAACCAATTCCCCAACCGCCGTTGTCGTCGAGCCCATGGCTCACACACCGACGTTCCGGGTCACCGTGATCAGCCGCAGCGTGTCGGCCGTCAACTACAAGCATCGCAGCGGAGCCAGCAAGGTGGATTTCGCGGGCACGGACTTGATGCCCGGAGCCAACGGACAGGCCAAAGTTGAAAGCAAAAAGGGCTACATCGAAATCGAGGTGGAATTTGGCAACCTGCAAAACCCCACCACCTTCGGTAATGAGTATCTGACTTACGTGCTCTGGGCGATATCCCCCGAGGGCCGCGCAGTGAACCTCGGCGAAATACTCGTCGGCGACAACCACCGCAGCAAAGTGGATGTCACCACCGATCTTCAGGCCTTCGCCCTGGTCGTCACCGCAGAACCTTACTATGCGGTTCGGCAGCCCAGCAATGTGGTTGTGATCGAGAATGTGGTTCGAGCGGACACCAAGGGAACGACCGAGGTGGTCGACGCGAAGTATGAACTGATGGAGCGCGGCGGCTATATTCCCACCGGCTACAAGTTCGAGCCTGTGGTTCTGAATGCCCGTTTACCGTTGGAGTTCTTCGAAGCGCGCAATGCCCTGCGCATCGCCCAATCCGAGGGAGCCGAACAGTACGCCAGCGACACCTATCAGCACGCCGTGCAATTGATGAACAATTCCGATGAATATGCCACCAGAAAACACATCGACAGAAAGCCGCTGATCGCAGTCGCCCGCGAGGCAGTGCAGACTTCTGAAGATGCGCGAGCAATTGCCGTCAAGAAGCTGGACGAAATACGACTGGCGAACGAGCGCCAGGATTCAGCCGATGCTCAGGCGAAATCGCAGGGGCAAGCCGATGACGCGATTCGGCAAAAAGACCAAGCCCAGTCCGACACGCTGAGAGCTCAAGCAGCAAAAACTCAGGCCGACTCCGACGCAGCCAAGGCACGCGCCGACGCTACCGATGCACAGAATGCGACGGCTCAGGCTAAGTCCGATATGGCAAACAGCCAGGCTTCGTCAGCTACTGCACTCTCAGCCGCTCAGGCGGACGCAGAACAATCCCGCTTGGCCGCACAACGGTCCGAGGCGAGCGCGCAACAAGCCGAGGCCGACAAAGCGGCTATGCGCACGCGATTGTCTGTACAGTTGAATGCGATTCTCCAGACTCGCGATAGTGCGCGTGGGCTCATCGTCAGCATGTCTGATGTGCTGTTTGACACTGGAAAATATTCGTTGAAGCCGGGCGCACGCGAGAAGCTGGCGAAAGTCGCCGGCATCCTGCTCGCTTACCCCGGACTCAACATTGAAGTCGGCGGCTACACCGACAATGTGGGAGGCGACGCCATGAATCAAACCCTGTCTGAGAACCGCGCTGGATCAGTACGCGACTATCTCGTGCAGGAAGGCGTGTTGACAAATTCGGTTTCGGCCAGAGGCTTCGGCAACAGTTTGCCCGTGGCGTCTAACGGCAATTCGGCCGGGCGGCAGCAGAACCGGAGAGTAGAACTTCTCGTATCCGGTGAAGCCATCGGCAATCCGATCAATGCGACCACAGGAAGCTTGCGCTAGAGCAAGCGTGCATAACGATCGACTGGAGACAACACCCATGAAACGAATTGGAATGATCAGCACAGCAGTTCTGTCTTTGGTACTCGGAGTCGCAGCTCCGGCGTACGCCCAGCAGGAGCAGCGCGACCACCAAGACGAACAGAAAGCCAAGTCTGGGCAGCGGGAAGAGAAGAAGGCGCAACCCGAGAAGTCCGCAAAGCAAGAGGAAAGACCCGCAGCGCGTCAGGAAGAGAAGAACACCCAGCAGCGAGACAAGAACACTAAGAACGAAGAGAAAACCGCACGGCAGCAACACGCGCGGCAGGCACAGCCTGGAAAGCAGGAGCAGCGTGCCGGTGGTAACGGTGGTGGCCGCATTCCCGACGACCGTTTCAAGGCCAATTTTGGACGGGAACACAGGTTTCGTGTCAGCCAAGCCGATTACGGCAGGGATCGACGCTTTCAATACGGAGGCTATTGGTTCGGATTCGTAGATCCGTGGCCGAGCAACTGGCTCTACACGCAAGATGTTTTTGTTGTCGAGATTAACGGCATGTATTACCTGTGCAACCCGATGTATCCCGGCATCAACATTGCCCTCAGCTTCACACTTTAGCGGCATCGGGTGCGGCGCTGGAAGCGCACCCAACTTAACTCCTATCGGCGCGGGTCCACCCATTGGGCTCGCGCCTTTTCTTTCTGCCTTTAGCGGATTTCCTCCTTTTGATCATTTCCTTCTGCACTGAGCAGTTTTGACCATTAAGAAAGTGGCGGAACACCTATAAACAAAGTGACTCCGCCTTCGACGCTGAGTTTAGACGCAGGGCTTGAGGATTGCGAAATCGTCGCAGCTACTAAATGGAGGTAGCGCTTATGAAGATAATTGGAATCACCAGCACAACCCTTCTGTCTTTGCTTCTCGGAATCGCTGCTCCTGTGTACGCACAGCATGAGCAGCAGGGCGAAAAGCAAGACCATTCCGCACAGCAACAGAGCAAGCACGAGCAAGCCAAGCCCGAACAACAACACGCTCAGCAGCAACGTCAGCCAGAGCAAAAGCAACAGCAGCCGCAACGGGCTCAGCAACAACAGCAGAACAAGCAGACGCAGCAGCGCGCTCAGAAACAGCAGCAGGACCAGAACAAGCAGACGCAGCAGCGTGCTCAGAAACAGCAGCAGGACCAGAATAAGCAGTCCAAACAGCGTGCCCATCAACAGCAGCAGTCAGATCAGGCTCGACGGCAGACACAGGCTCAACAACAGCGGGATAATGAGCGCCCGCGACGCACACAGGAACAGCAGCGCGTCCAGCACAGCGCTTGGCAGCAGCATCGCTCACAACACTGGGACTCTGACCACCGCAACTGGCAACAACGTGGTGGCTACCACGGATACCATATTCCTGAGGACCGTTTCCGTGGGTACTTTGGCACAGACCATGGATTCCGCATCTACGGGCTCCCCTTCCTGGTTGTGGGCGGATATCCCCGCTTCCAATACAGCGGCTATTGGTTCAGCCTGGTTGACCCGTGGCCAGAATACTGGGCGAATGATTGGTACGACACCGACGACGTTTATGTCGCCTACGTCGACAACGGCTACTACCTGTTCAACCGCAGGTATCCCCGTGTCGGAATTGCCATCGAGATCTCGATGTAGCGGTTCTACCCGATGCAGCTTCGGGAGAGGCTGCATCCTCACGAATTCCTGACAAGGAGCACAATATGCTTGGAACTCTATTGATCGTCATCCTGATTCTGGCACTCTTGGGTGTCCTGCCACGGTGGTCGCACAGTCGGAGTTGGGGTTATGGTCCGACAAGCGGAGTGGGACTGGCCCTTTTCATCGTCGTCGTTCTCCTGCTTCTCGGTCGGATTTGAACCATGCGCCAGCCGCTAATCTCGTCAGGCGCCATAGCGAAAGGGTGGCGCCTGCCTTCTATCCGCGCGTTGGCACTTCTTCTTGTGGTGCTCATGTGCAGCGGCAGTTCTTGGGCATACTCCGTTCTGACGCACGAGGAAATCGTGGATCTCCTATGGACCGATCAGATTCGGCCGCTACTGCTCAAGCGCTATCCGGGACTGTCGGAAGACCAGATTAAGGAAGCCCACGCCTACGCCTACGGAGGCGCCGTCATCCAGGATCTCGGCTACTACCCGTTCGGCAGTAGAGAATTCAGCGACTTGGTGCACTACGTCCGCAGCGGAGACTTTGTTCGTGAGCTGCTGCTCGAAAGCCAAGATGTCAACGAGTACGCTTTCGCCCTGGGAGCCTTGTCGCACTATGCGTCGGATATTGCCGGCCACCCCGCGGTCAACCGGTCCGTCGCCATCCAATATCCGAAGCTACGGGCGAAGTTTGGCCAGTCGGTCCGTTATGCGCAGGACAAGACGGCCCATTTGAAAACGGAGTTCGGCTTCGACACGGTGCAGGTCGCGAAGAATCGTTATGCGTCGCAGCAGTACCACGATTTCATCGGATTCCAGGTGTCCAAGTCTTTGCTGGAGCGTGCCTTTCCGGTTGTATACGGAGTGGAGTTGAAAGACGTGCTTACCCACGAGGATCTGGCGGTGGGCTCGTATCGTTTCGCCGTCAGCCGGTTGATTCCGCAAATGACCCAAGTCGCGCTGCAGACCCACAAAAAAGATCTTATGCGCGAAACGCCAAATTTCGCGAAACAGAAGTTCCTGTACCGCCTTTCCCGCTCCAATTATGAGAAAGAGTGGGGAAAGGACTATGTCAAGCCAGGCTTGGGCACGCGCATCTTGTCAACGCTCCTGCGATACATGCCGAAAATCGGTCCCTTCAAAGGGTTGGCGTTCAACACCCCGACCCCGCAAACAGAGGACCTATATATCAAGAGCATCAATACAACCGTCGATCAATATCGGGCTTTTCTCGAAGAGGTGCGCTCTGACACACTGGTCCTGGCCAACTGCGATTTTGATAGTGGCCAAGCGACCAAGGCGGCAGAATACTCGCTGACCGACGATACATACGCCAAGTTGCTGGCCAGGCTGTCAGAACGGAAATTCGATCTGACGTCGCCGGAACTGCGCGATAACATCCTGCAGTTTTATTCCGACCTCTCAGTGCCGATTGAGACGAAGAAGAACGGGGTTCGCTGGCAAACCGTGCTGACCGAGCTGGACCAGTTGAAGGCCGTGGCGCCCACGCCGACTGTCGCGGGCAGCAGAGCCGCCCTCCGGTAACTGTTATCGGACCGGATCAGATATGCGTCTCAAATGGTCGTTGTGGTACTGCTCAAAAGCAAAAGATGAGGGCACAAGAACCAGCAAAAGTGCCGCCCCAAGCCATCCTTTCCTCCCATGAGAAAGGCACGTTGCGAGCGGCTTAAGAATTTGGGTCCGCAGGGGCTCTGGGCGCATGTGCACTCTTGGGACATCAATAAGTTCGCGCACTTGCTGTGGCAATACTGAGCAAAATGGCTCTTTCATTCCGAAATGTGCGCGGGGCGCTCGATTGGTGTCGGAATGGATAGCGGCACCTGCGAAGAGATACTCATCGTATTCCTCGCGCCATGATATCGGCCCTGGCAGGCCCTGCCGCTGTTGCCGGCAGGTCTGTGCGCACGAACGATGAACCGCTTCGCGGTGCGGGGCCTACGAATGAAAACGGATAACAGGTCACCAGGGTCAAGATTGCGTCGTCTGACTTGTCCAGCACTCGCGTGTCGTCCGGGATCCACGACCAGGATGGAATCCACGCGATAGCGGTAGAGTCCACTTAAAGTCTCCAGCATGATCTCATCACCGTCGCGGACATTTCGCAGTGCCCTGAAGAACGTGTCCCGATGCCCGGCGAGGGCGACGTTCCCCGGTTGACCCGGTAGTGGGGTGCCCGGAATATGCCCGACGGCCCGACGCAATGTCCGTTGATCGATGCCCTCCAGGATCATCGCTGAAAGGCCGATTGTGCTTATCTCGATCCGACCCAGCGGAGAGCGCCCAGTATCATTTGGACCAAGGCTTTCGACTCTCGCAGGCTTTGCTTCCTCCATGGGAGGAAGGGGCAAAGCACCGACGGGTTCACTGGTGTTCGACTGCAAGCCTCTCAACTCTTCTTGAAATTGCCGAGTTTCATATGCCTGATAGAGCTTAGCGTCAAGCGGCGCATAGCCGCAGTAAGCCAGCGCCAGGGTGCCGATGATGAAAAAGAGATACCGACTCCTGTGAAGAAACGATTGCGCGCGCATTGGAAACATCTTTCGTTTAGTTCGGAACTTCATGGTCGGTTGCTCTCGAAGCCGGCGGCGGTTGGGGTCCTAAGGGTGCGAAGTAACCGGTGCGGGCGCGGACCGCCAAGCGTCCACGACCCGGCGCGCTTGCTTTGACCTGTATGACCCGATAGGTTCCGTCACGCTTTCGGTTCGTGGGGACATAGGCAAGCGTGTACTGATTACGAATATCGTGAGCGATCTGTTCACAGATAGGGACAATGTCTTTCAATGATTGCGGCAAGAAAACCTCGCCGCCAGTGTCCTTGGCGAGCCGCTTGAGGACGCCGGGGTTTCGATCGCCATCTTGCTCGTCGAAGATTCCGATAGTGTAGATAATCGCGTCAGGCTGTCCTGCGAGCGCCGTAATTTCGTTCAACTTATGTTTGCTGGCGTTGTCGCCTCCGTCGCTGATTACAATCAGCACTTTCTTATCCCTGGTGCCCTTCTTGAGGTGTTCGAGAGCGGCAACAACCGCATCGTACAGCGCCGTCTCACCGGTGGATGCGATTCTCGAAAGGGCAACTTGCAACTGAACTAATTGGTCGGTAAACGGCGTGTTGGCCGGCAGGCTAAACGAAACTTTCTCGTTGAACTTGACCACGAACATCTGGTCGAGAGGGTTGCTGGAGCGGGCAAAAGCCAGTGCCGCGGCAATAACATCAGCGCGCTTCGGCGTCATGCTTCCGCTGTTATCGATGACCAGGCCAACTGTGACCGGGATATCCTCATGACTAAAATACTTGGTCTGTTGAAGGACTCCGTCCTCGTAAACCTGGAAATCGTCTTGTTTGAGTCCGGACACGAGAACACCTTTATGGTCTTGCGCGGTTGCGTGCAAGACCACCATGTTCACATCCACGTTGATGGTGTACTCGTCGGGTTGGCGGCTCGGCGGAGTTGAAACTTGAGCTCGAACAAGAGCCGGTAGAGCGATCAAGACGAGGAGAGCAAGTAGACTTCGCAGCGCAGAGGAGAATTCCTTTCGGCTGAGTACTCCCGTGCTGACACTTGCTGCGGCCTGCGGCCCTATTTTACTTTGCGGACGCGGCGCGGATGAAGAAAGCTCTGTCATCCGTCTAGTCCTTTCATGCCATGCAATATGAATCCTGCCCGGAGCAGCCGGACGGCAGAGTATTCGCCGTCCGGCATCCGGCTAACTTACTTTGGTAAATCTTCCACTCGGATCAACGCGTTCGCTTGACTCAAACAGCTCGCTTCTTAAAAGCCGAAGAGCAAAGCCCGTGCCCAATGCCAACAATCCAATCAGGTCAATCATTGGCAACGGGCTGGCCGTTTTCGGCAGGGGCTCGGCAGCAGCCACAACGACTGGTTCGGCGGCAGCCGCTGGGGGCGCTTCGACAACTTTGGCT
>JAIQFA010000125.1 GCA_020073525.1 Terriglobia bacterium | reverse complement strand
GTTCGACGATCGAGAAGGCCGACTCGATGACGTTGGTGCTGGCCAGGGTCTTCCGCAGTTGGGGCGGAACGTGGAGCCGGTGGACAGTCAGTGTTTCCTCCAATCCTTCCCCCAAGCTCCGTGCCGCGCTCGGATTCAGATCCATCAGTTCGCGATGCAGCGAGTTCAGCGCTTGCTTGGCCGCGGCGTAGTCTTCCAGCGCGTAGGCCGCATTCAGTTTCTTGGCAACCGAAGGCTTCTGCTCGTCGGTCAGATGGTCCAACACGTTGCGCCGCTTGTGAACTTGACAGCGCTGGATCGGCGCCGACTCGCCGGCATACTTCTTTACCGCCGCGTGCAGCGCCTTGCCGCCATCCAGAACGTACAACCTGGGCTCGGTGAGATCGAGCCCACGGTTCATCAGGTCACCCAGCAACTCTCCCACCACGGTGGCGTTTTCGGTGGCTCCTTGCCGAATGCCCAGGATCGTTTTCCGCCCGTCCTGGCTGATGCCCAACGCGGCCACCATCTGCTGGCCGGCAAACGGCGTCGCGTCGATCAGCAGCGCGCACAACCGCACGTTGTCGAGGCGCCGCTCCATCATCGCCTTCAACTTCTCCCGGCTCGCTTCGATGAAATGCTCGCTGATGGCGCTCTTCTCCAAGCCGTACGCTTCGGCGAACTCGCGCACCGCCCGGCCGTACTTTCTGGTGCTCAGGCCGAGCATCAGTTTCTCCCACACGGTTTCCGTCAGCGGCTCGCCATGGTGAAACATCTCGTAGCTGCCCAACCGGACTTCTTGATCGTCGGTGGTGCGCACGCGCGGGCGCTCGATCGGCACCTTCTGGCCCATCACCACGCAAAAACCGCGCTCCTTGCCCCAGCGGTTGGCCGTGCGATCCGGCTGTGGCTGGCTGCGTTCGCCGACTCGCTCCCGGACTTCTTCTTCCATCAACAGTTCCATCACGCGAAGGCCGGCCTGGCGAATCAAGGCGCCCACGCCCTCGCGTAGCCAGCCCACCATCTCGGCCATCGGCAGCACCATCTGCACCGCCGGATTCCCGTCGGTGGCCATCTCTTCGAGCTGTCTCACTGCTCGCTGCGCTTCAATCTGATATGGTTTCTTCATAGCGGCTCTCCTTTTTCTCGCGAAAGAAAATTGCTCTCAGCCTATCAAGGCTTCGAGCGGAGAGTCGCTACTTTCTACGGTTTACCGGGGTGCGCTGGTCAAACTGAAGGTAGCTTGCGGGTGAGAGTCCCGTCCGGTCAAAGCTTAGCGAGCAGGCCGGAACCGAGTCTTGCAGGCGATGTGGTAACGCAGAGTCTGAAGCGTAGACAGGAGTCATGTGGGGTGCAGGCAGCAACAGCCTCGAAAGTTCGAAATCTGCGGAGGCCGAGTTGGTCCCGGTCACCGAAGGCAGTATGTAGACCGTCGCTATGCGAGACGGTCTCGCTCCGCCGGGGTGGGAGGCTGCATCACGCATGAAAGGTGATCTTCGGGAACCAGGAGGCCCGATCGGGTCCATCGAGCGGTCAACGATGGGGGCGACATGCAAGGGACAACCGAAGCGTGGTGCCGAGCCGAGGTCGGGAGTCGGACCATTCCGTAGTACCCACGAAGCTTCCGAAGGCAACGAGGGAGTGGAGGGAAGGGAATGGCCTGAAGGGAGCCAGTCAGGGGAAGCCAAAGTCCGGACACAGAGCCGGGTTGCTTTGCCGTTGAACCTCTGGCGGGTGTACGCAGCAGCGAGACGAAACAAACAGGCCCAGTTTACGGCGCTGATGCATCATGTCGATGTTGACGCGCTGGAGCGAGCGTTCCGTCGATTGAGGCGGAAGGCAAGCGCGGGAGTCGATGGGGAGACCGTAGAAACCTACGAGCAGAATCTGGCGGGCAACCTCAAGGATCTCTGCGAGCGGGTGCAGACCGGACGCTACCGGCCACGGCCGGTGCGCCGGGTATATATCCCTAAATCGGATGGCGGCCAGCGACCGCTCGGGGTGCCTGCTCTGGAGGACAAGGTCGTCCAGGGTGCGGTCGCCGAGGTGTTGAGCGCTGTCTATGAAGTCGATTTCCTCGGATTCTCGTATGGGTTTCGACCCGGGCGGAATCCGCACCAAGCGCTGGCGGCACTGCACACGGCAGTGATGACGCAATGTGTGAACTGGGTGCTCGATGCCGATATACGCAAGTTCTTCGACTCGGTAGATCACGAGTGGCTCTTGCGGATGATCGCGCACCGGATCGCCGATCCGCGAGTCCTGCGGTTGATTCGCAGCTGGCTCAAAGCCGGAGTTCTGGAGGGTGGAGAGTGGATCGAGACGGTAGAAGGGACTCCGCAAGGCGCGGGAATCAGCCCGTTGCTGGCCAATGTCTTTCTACATTATGTGCTGGATCTGTGGGTCCATCACCACTGGCGGAAGCGGAAGGCGCGAGGTCGAGTGATCATCGTGCGGTACGCGGACGACTTTGTGATGGGCTTCCAGTACACAGATGATGCGCGAAGGATGCTGCATGACCTTGGGGAGCGGATGACGAAGTTCGGTCTGAAGCTACACGAGGAAAAGACCCGCCTGATCGAATTCGGCCGACTGCCGACACTCGATCATGCCCGGCGCGGTAAGCGGAGGCTGGAGACGTTCGCATTTCTGGGATTTACTCACTACTGTGGGAGAACCCGGGACGGACGCTTCGTGGTGAAGCGCAAAACGCAAAGCAAGAGGCTGACAGTTAAGCTGAAGGCGCTGCGGATCGAGGCCTGTCGCCGGATGCATGCGCCCGTGTCAGACCAGTATCGCTGGCTATGCCAGGTGCTGCGAGGGCACTACGCTTACTATGGGCTGTCCAGCAATTTTCGCTGCCTGAAGAATTACCTGGAACAGGTACGGCGCATTTGGTTCCGCGCGTTACGGCGTCGGAGCCAGCGGGGCATGACCTGGGGTTCCTTTGGGCAATTGCTTGAGCGCTTTCCCCTTCCAACTCCTAGGATCACGCATTCCTGTGCGACGTAGCGCCTGTTGCGGGGTTACCTTCGGGAAGAGCCGTATGCGGGAAAGCCGCACGTACGGATCTGTGAGGGCAAAAGCCTAATGGCCGAGCTACTCGACCGTTCCCTTCCATTGGGATAGCTCTTGCCGACTGTGACGCGGGGGCGCATCCATATTCGAACGCTGCAGGTGATTTCTCCTCGACGAATGCCATCGCGAAGCCGCTTAGTAAACGTCACTCAATGAGTGTACATTCGGCGGTCGTCAGGGACGGGTGCCACGGCGATTTCAGCGGATCGTCGCATGCACTTTACTCGGCACGGCGTCCTGGTTCGAGAGGCACATGGAACGAACGGGCGTGATGCGTCAAGTTGGCACCGAACCAGTGAGCCTAGGATTGGCTTAAGACGGCAGCGGCAACAATCAACCGATTGAAAATATCGTCGCCTGATTACGAACCCATTAAAACTCGCATTCCGCGACCAGCCTCAAAAGTCGTAGAAGCGTCTCGCGCTCTTCTGGGGTCATTTGCTGCCGGATAAAATCGTCAGCGGCCGTTCTCGCTTTGATAAGCCGCTCCCTATATTTGTTTCCTTTGGCTGTCAACTTGACGTTAATTGCTCTGCCCGATTGTGCTTTTCGTTCCGCCACGAGTCCTTCCTGCACCATGGATTTGACAGCCCGGTGCACGACAGTTCGGTCAAAACCGAGGAGCGTGGCGATCTGATTCTGATTCAGCGTTGCGCCGTCGCGGAAAGTCGATAAGATAAAGCCGCGGGTCGCCGAACACTGGGTTTTCCGTTCCAGCCTTTTCCCCACCGAGAAATACGCTGCCGCGATACGGGCAAGTACTGAGCCTTCGAGAACGTCATCTGGAATCTCTCTTTTAGGGAGGATGTTCATAAGACGGTCACCGTCGCATCGAGGGGGCGTCTCCACTGCGGTGGCTCAACGTAGGCATCGGATTTCTTCCCGATCGCAATCACCATCACAATCTCATGATGCTGGGCGGATAGGCCGAGATACTGAGAAAGCCTGCGGCGATCAAAGCCTTCCATTGGACACGTGTTGAATCCAAGCGCCTCGGCAGCAAGCATGAGATTCTGGCATGCCAAAGAGGTACTCTTCGTCGCCCATTTGAACAAGTCCTGGCGGGAGAGCGGCGGCATTCCAATCGTCCGCAACAAATTTAGCAGCCAGAACAGCACGCGTTTGACGACAGCGAAAATACCGAATGGCCCTGGCATGAACAGGATCCGGCCGATCCTTGCCGTGCGCTGGTAGTCGCGAATTTTCGATTCAGCGAAGTCGCTCCTACGCATCCATTCCAGTTGGCCTTGCGTTGTTGCAGGCATCGATCCAATGTCTGCGACGACCACAACCAGCGCCGACGCTGTTTCCGCAGGCACCTGTTCAAGGCACAGTTTTGCCACTGCGGCCTTCTTCGCCGCAGATTCCACCCAATAGAACTTGTAGGGCTGGAGGTTGAAGCTAGAGGGGGCATGGCGAGCAGCATTGAGTATTCGCTCGCGCGGGCTTTGGGCGATTACTACGGGCTCAAAGAGCTTCACCGCTCGCCTTTGAAAGATCACGTCAAGGATGTCTTTCATGATGGTAGGTCCTCCATGTTGTTATTACAACATATTCTATGTTGCCATTGCAACATTCTCCTTGGGGACGACCATGCCCGCGCCTGCTACGGCTTCCGGGCATCCGTTGCTCAGCACGAAAAAGCGCCGGGACCGAAAGACCTGATCGGCCTGGATGGTTCCGCGCACGCTCAGTTTCTTTGCCAAATGGACCAGAATACTCGCGTTATGCAAGAGATCCTGCGACTCCTCTCAATGCCGTAGCTTCGGGTAAGCAGTCACCCGAGCGTGTCGTCGCCGTTCCGCTGAAATGCCTGTGCTGACGCGCCTCAGGTACGCCCTTCGGGGAAACGCCGTCCAATTTTCTCCAGCCCAACCCGTCAAACCCCATCGAGCCATCGAGCCTCCCTGTTAGGGCCTAGGTTGTGCATCGGTTCTCGGCAGAATGGAACGTGGTCGGGCTAGGCGTCCTTGCTCTCCTGGCCGGGTGACCATGCTCGATTGTCCCGTCGACACCCTGCAGGCGCCGACGTCAAAACAATTTGTGCTGACCTACCAGGACAATCCGCCGCCAAACGGTGAATGTGTTCCATCGCTCCGGATTCCGCAGGCGCGCTAGGTCGGTTGGCTGGACGCTGCTTGGGTTGCGTTCCGCAAGTGCGTACGAATCGTAGTTAAGGCCAGCAACGGAAAATAGTCCTTGTAGAGGCTGTAGCTGATATAGAACACATTGGGAAACCCGGTGCCTGTCGTCAACTCTTCACTCCAGCGCCCATCTGGTCCTTGTGTCGTAAGCAAGAACTCCACTCCCTTTTGAGCGGAGGCAGAGGAAACGTCATTGGCGGCAGCCAAGCCTAGCAACGCCCACGCGGACTGCGATGGCGTGCTCGCCATTGGGACGAATCGATTCTGGCGGTAGCTCGCGCAACTCTCGCCCCATCCTCCGTCTGGGTTTTGAACCGACCGAAGGAATTCCGCCGACTTTTGAATCGATGGTTGTCCCTCAAATGGAGCCGCGGCTGCTAGTGCACGCACGGCCAAAAACGTTCCATATAGATAGTTGACTCCCCATCTTCCATACCAACTTCCGTCCCTCTCCTGCGTGCGCAATAGATAGCGAACGCCGCGCTGAATTGCCGAGTGGTCTCTGGGCAGGTCGGCTTGTAGCAGAGCATCGATCACACGGCCGGTGATGTCAGGGCAGGTCGGATCGAGCATTGCGTTGTGATCCGCGAATGGCACTTTGTTGAGGACCTGCCAGTTGTTATCTACATCGAACGCAGCCCAGCCACCATCCGACGATTGCATGCCTAGCAACCAATTCAGGGCTCGTGCTTCCGCGCGTTCCTGCCGGTCGCGATCCTTTGCCTTGGCGTGCCGAAGGGCGATAAGCACCATCGCTGTGTCGTCGATGTCTGGGTAGAATTCGTTGGCAAACTCGAATGCCCAACCCGACGGCGTCAGATCCGGACGTTTCACGGCCCAGTCGCCTTTGCGCCGAATTTCCTTTTTCAGCAACCAATCGGCCGCCTTTGTGATGGCTTCCTGTGAAAGGCTGAACTCCGTTTCTCCCAATGCATACGCGCAGATGGCGGTATCCCAAACCGGAGACACCGCAGGTTGGAATTGGAAGCGCGACTCTGATTCCAGGATCAGGTTCTCAAAATGTCGTATCGCTTCCAGCAAGTCTGGCTGGTCTTCTGCATAGCCAAGCGATTCGAGCGCCATGATGCAGTACATCATCGCGGGGTAGATAGCGCCCAAACCATCCGTGTAGCGCGTTCGCTCCAACATCCAGCGCTCGGCTTCGCGAATCGCTCTAGCGCGGATGTTTTTCAGGCCGCGCTTTTCCCAAAGCTTGATCACTCGGTCCACGTGGTTAAACACCAGGGACGCGGAATCGCGCTTAGGTAAGGAGAACTTCTTGCCCGGAGCCAGTAACTCATCGACTCGAACACCGTACGGGGTATTCTTCGTGTGGCCGAGCGCTTGAACGATCGATAGCGGCACGATCATGGACCGCGTCCAGGAAGACATTTCGTACAAAATGTCGCCGGGGGTAATGACGATTTCGGGTGGCACACTCGGCACGTAGCGCCGAGGGTACAAACCGAAGAGACTGAAATTGATCTTCGTGTAACTGTTGCACTCCTGAAGACCGCCCAATTCCAGGGCGCGCCGGCGTGCTTTCCTCAGTTCAGGACTGTCCGGATCAAAGCCGCACAGCTTCAATGCGGTATATGCCCGGACCGTCGCATTTAATTCGGATGGTCCCGGTTTGTAGATACTCCAACCGCCGTCCCCCATCTGGCGTTCTAGAATCTGGCGACAAGCTTTTTCAATGCGCTTTTGCGCAGGTGGGTGCCATGAGCCATCGCTTTGCGGGGGGTGCATCCAAAGTTGCAACAAAACGTAATCCGATTCGAGAGTCGAATCTGCCGTCAATTCACCGCACCAGTAGCCTTCAGGGTGCTGCACCGAAAGCAAGGCCTTAACCGCTTGGGCGGTGGCGCGATCGATTCGCTCCGCGCGTTGCTGGGCTTGTTGGCGGGATGCGGCAAGAACACTTCGCACCGAGCGCCTCGAGTCCGGTTCGAGGAATTCTATCGACATCTCAAGTCAAAATTCAACATGGCCAAGGGCGCTCCTGTGATGGCGGCGATTGATTCCGCATTCCGACACTACTTCTTTGACGCCGCGCTGACGACGTGTCGTATGACTTGCATAACCAAAGCCGGATCGTCTTGGTGGACAGCGTGGCCAATGTGATTCGCTACCAGCAGCAAGCCGTTCGGTGAAGACAGCGCCCACTCTTGTTCATGTCGAATCTGAAGTCGCACCAGGCCTGCAGCCATCTCAGCCGGCAGAGGCGTCTCGGAGTGTTCGTACTTTCCCGCAGCAATCACGACGCCCGATGGCAGTCCTCTAGGGGGCCGAACGGAGCGCAATTCCGCCATGTCGTTGCCCAAGAGCTGGCGAAGGTTGTCCAACTCAGCCTGCATTCCTGGAGGCAAGCCTGTCGGAAACTGATCGAGCTCACTCATAACGACACGTCTCGTATCCGGGGAGATTGCGTCCATTTCGGCGTAGGTCCTCTCGACATCTGGGGCATCGAGGTACACAAGTCCGCTGACTTCGGACGGGAACTGCTGGGCAAAGGCCATGATGAGAATGCCTCCGTACGAGTGGCCCACCAGCACGTACGGCGGAGCCGTCTTCATTTCGGACAGTAGTGCATGGAGAGAACTGGCGACGTGCTGTAGGGTTTGTGGCGACCCGTCAAATTCGGATTTACCGATCCCACGCCGGTCATAGGCCACCACTGGCGCGATCGCCGCGATCTGATCGAAGATGGGGTTCCAATTCTCAAGGGGGGAAACAGATCCCGACTCAAGCACAACGATCGGTTGCCCGCGCTTCCTTCCGCCCAGGTTCGCCGTTCGAACACGCATTGCGTGTCCCTCTACCGGAACCATCGCAATGCTTGCGGCGGGGCTGGAAGGTACCTGCGCGCACAAGCACTTGAAAACGAGGAGACTTGCCGCGATGGGCGTTAGACTGAAAACCCTAGCCATAATCCTCACCTTACGAGAGGTTGACGGCATTTGTTCCGCGCCTGTTCTTGTCGCCGTTCCGCTGCAATGCCTGTGCGGACGCTCCTCAGGTGCGCCCTTCGAGGAAACCCCATCCAATTTTCTCCAACCCAACCCGTCCAGCTCGAACGTCCATGCTACGGTTTAGGTTGTGCATCGCCTCTCGGCAGCATGGAATCTGGCCTGGCTAGGCGCCCTGGCTCTCGTGGCCGGGCCGTGGCCAGCTTACCCCCAAACTAGATCGGCCCCTGCGGACCGGTCTGGCGGATCCGTGGCCATCACGGATGTGACCGTAGTCGATGTTATCTCCGGTGCGCATCGAACCGGCATCAGCGTACTGATGCAAGGCGATCGAATCGCTGCGATCGGCCCTAAAATCAGTATCCCGCGCGGAGCAAGCCGGCTGAATGGGAAAGGGAAATTCCTCATTCCCGGCCTTTGGGACATGCACGCCCACCACCAGGGTACCGGTGCCGAGTCTGTCGATCTATTCGTGGCCAAGGGAGTGGTTGGCACGCGGGATATGGGCGCCGATGCCGATTTCATTTTTCCCTTGCGCGAGCGCATCAACTCAGGTGAGGTTCTCGGTCCGGAGATTGTGTTAGCAGGACCGATGCTGGACGACGCCCCGCCGAGCTTCCCGTACCGTCGCCGCACCACCAATGCGCAGGAGGCGCGAGCAGCGGTGCGGGACTTGAAGCAGCTCGGCGTCGATTTCATTAAGGTTCATGACCACACGCCGCGCGAGGTATTTTTCGCGATTGCCGAGGAAGCCCCCAAGGTCGGTCTATCCTTTGCGGGGCACGTTCCGATAGCCGTGACCGTGGAAGAGGCTGCCGATGCAGGCATGCGAAGTATTGAGCATCTGGCCAACTACCGGGTATTTGGTGACTGTTCCACCGGTGACACCTACAGTTTTTCGGATTGCCAACGGCTGTTCGACAAACTCGTCGCCAAGGGTGTTTGGCAAACGCCGACAATGACTTTTTTTCAAACCCTACCCGATGTCTTTTCCGGCGCACCGTTAGGGCACGCCGAATATGCCAGCGATTCCCTGCTGGCCCTCACGCGCAACAACGTAGAGCTTTCCCACCTGGACGCGAAGAGCCTGGACGTGTTGCGCCTGGGGGCTCGACTCAGTCTTCAGGCCATTCACGATATGCATTCGCGAGGCATTCGCTTTCTTGCCGGATGCGACGGGCTGGTGCCGGGCTTCTGCCTTCATGATGAGCTAGAGTGGCTGACCAAGGCCAGATTCTCTCCACTGGAGGCCTTGCAGACAGCCACCATCAACCCTGCGCGCTTTCTCGGACGGGAAGGCTCGCAAGGCACGGTTGAGGTGGGGAAGCGAGCAGACGTGGTGCTGCTGGACGCGGATCCTCTAGTCGATATCCGCAATACGACACGCATCGCGGCGGTGGTGATCAGGGGAAAGCTCTTAAATAAGCCCGCCCTCGACCTCATCATCGCCAAGCACCGTCGCGCGAATGCTCAGTGACGGGGAGATAGCTCCACGGGGAACAGGCTTCTCCCTGCGGCCTTGTATAATCGATATGTGCGAACTGGCTGCTTTTTGTTGCTCCTCGTCTCGCTCACTGCGTGCAATCGCGGGGGCCAGAGTAGTAAAGACGCTGTCAAACAGGGTGTCATCGATTACCTGTCCGGCCGTAAGGATTTGAATATCGCGTCGATGGATCTCGACGTGACTTCGGTCCAGTTCAACGGCAGCAAGGCCGATGCCACCATTTCGTTTGCGCCCAAGGGCGCCAACCCGGCGCAGGGTATGAGCATGCGGTATCAACTGGAGCAGCAGGGAAGCCGTTGGGTGGTGGTGGGCCGGCAGGATTCCGGCCACGCCGGTGCAATCCCGCCGGGCGCGGCCAATCCTCACGGCGGAGGCGCTGTGCCCAGCCCGGAGAATCCCCATGGTGGTGCTGCTGGTGCTGCTCCGGGTGGCGCTCGAATGCCGTCGCCTGAGGACCTTCCCCCGACCGGCGGCAAAAAGTGAAGCGGGTCGCCATCCTGGGCGGCGGTCCGGCGGGCGCCTTCGCAGCCGAGCGTCTGGCATCGGCTGGACTTCAGGTGCTCCTCTTCGATGAGAAACTGGCTTGGGAAAAACCCTGCGGCGGCGGGCTGACCTATAAGGCGTACAGCCAGTATCCGTTTCTTCTGGAAAATTCGACTCCGAAACGATTCGTGAGCGAGACCGTGCTGGCCGCGCCCAAGGCCGGCGGAGTCAGCCTCAAATTGGACCAGCCCCTTTTGATCTACTCGCGATTCGATCTCAATCGTTTGCTGCTGGAGCGGGCAGAACGTGCCGGCGCTCAGATCGAAAAAGCCCGGGTTTTGGAGATGGGGCGGCAAGGCTCGCGCTGGCGGATCCGCACTAACCTGGGGCACGCCGAAGCGGATTTCTGTATCGTCGCCACGGGCGCTCGCAATCCACTGCGCGATGTGGGGACGCAGTTGACGCCCCAAGACACGATGTCGGCGCTCGGCTACTACGTGCCTGGAGAACAAAAGAAGATCGACATCCAGTTTCTGCCGCACCTGGAAGGCTACATCTGGATTTTCCCGCGATGCGGCCATCTCTCGGTGGGCATCTGCGGTAAAGGCGAGCCGGCTGGTTCCCTGCGCAAGCGCCTCGAGCAGTACATGACGGAGCGTGAGATCTCGTGGAAGCACGGGTCGTTCTACAGTCACCTGCTGCCTTCGCTGCACAGTTCTTCCTGGCGCAAGAACCGAGTGACCGGCGATGGCTGGCTGGCGGTGGGCGATGCGGCGGGACTGGTGGACCCGATCACCGGTGAAGGCCTCTACTATGCTATCCGTTCCGCTGATCTGGCGGTTCGCGCACTGCTCTCGGAAGTGACCGGGCTGGCAGAGAAGATGACTCAGTACCAACGCCTGCTGCGCCGGGATTTCGCCGCGGACCTGGAGTTCGGCTCTCGCTTGGCCCGGCGTGTCTTCCTGGGGCGGTTCCTGTGGGGCTCCGTACCGGAGCGGATGGTGCAGTTCACGCGCCGCAGTCCGCGGTTTTCCGCCATCATGCAGGATTTGTTTTCCGGCCGGCAGCCGTACCTCGACCTCCGGCAGCGTCTGCTGAAGAATCTGAACGGCAGTCTGTACGAGATCGGGATGAGCCTGGGGATGCGCCGCCTGGTTCCGCGCAAAGCGGGCTAGGACGCAACGGATCGCATCGTGACCCATTCAAAATCGGAAGAGCTGTTTCGCCGTGCACAGGAGATCATCCCCGGTGGCGTCAATTCGCCTGTGCGGGCGTATCGTAGCGTGGGCGGGAATCCGCCCTTCATCGCGCGCGGAGAAGGCTCCCACATCTTTGACGCGGATGACAATGAGTACATCGACTACGTGGGCTCGTGGGGACCGCTGCTCCTCGGGCACCGCCATCCGGAGATCCTGAGTGCCCTGGAGAAGGCGCTCGCGAATGGAACCAGCTTCGGGGCGCCCACCGGGCAGGAAGTCGAGCTGGCCGCGGCCATTTGCGACGCCGTGCCCTCAATCGAAATGGTGCGCCTTGTCAATTCGGGCACGGAAGCCACCATGTCGGCCATCCGAGTGGCGCGCGGTTTTACCGGGCGGGATCTCATCGTCAAGTTCGAAGGCTGTTATCACGGGCACGTGGACTCACTGCTGGTGAAGGCTGGATCGGGCTTGGCTACGCTCGGGATCGCAGACACACAGGGGGTGCCGAAGGCTTTCTGCGACACGACCCTTGCGCTGCCCTACAACTCGACCGACGCCGTGGAGCAAGCGTTTCGCGAGCACGGCCAGCAAATCGCGGCGGTGATTGTGGAGCCTGTGGTCGGCAACATGGGCTGTGTCCCACCGCAGACCGGGTACCTGGAAGCGCTGCGCGAAATCACCGCGCGGCACGGCGCTCTGTTGATCTTCGACGAGGTTATGACGGGGTTCCGCGTGGCGTTCGGCGGTGCGCAGGAGCGCTTCGGCATCCGTCCGGACCTGACTACGCTCGGGAAGGTGATTGGTGGCGGGTTACCCGTGGGTGCTTACGGTGGTCGACGGGACATCATGAGCCGGGTGGCGCCCTCCGGGCCGATCTATCAGGCCGGCACGCTATCCGGCAACCCGCTGGCAGTAGCTGCGGGCCTGGCCATGCTGCGTCATTTGAAAGCGCATCCGGAAGTGTACAGCCAGCTTGAGGCCCGCGCTGCCAAGCTCTGCTCCTCCGCTCCGGCGGGCATCGCGGTGAACCGTGTCGGATCCATGTTCACGTTCTTCTTCACGGACCGACCGGTGACCGATTATGAATCCGCCAAGCGCTCCGATACCGGGCGATTCGGCCGTTTTTTCCACGCCATGTTGGAGCGCGGAATCTACCTGGCCCCGTCTCAGTTCGAAGCCGCCTTCGTGTCCGCAGCGCACACCGAGGAAGACATCCGGAAAACGGTGGCTGAGGCGCAAGAAGCGTTCAACGCTTGATGCCGCGCAGCAGGCGCCGCGCCGAGTAGCTCACGATTCCGAGAAATACGGCAAAGCTGATCGCAATCACGGTCAGTTGCCGCTGCGGAGAGAGACGGGTTACCGCTGGACCAGTCTGCGCGCCGAAATCCAAGGCCACCCGCAGGTGCGCCTCTGCCGGATGATCGGTGTCCGAGCGGTTATCAATCACCAGGACGTATTCGCCCGGCTCCCGCACCTGGAAGCGTAGCCGGCCGGAAGGCGCCGGATCCGTGGCAATCAGCACACCATACGGCCGGTCGCCCCTCATGCGATCCAGGTCTTCACGCCGCATGAGTGCCAGACGAACGCGTGGGGAGCCTGAACGCACCTCAAAGTCCGCAGAAACGAAGGCCGGCTTCTGCCGAAGCCCGAGTTCGACATAGCGCCATTCTGCCGCAGGGATCCGGAAGACCTCATCAACGAGGTCGACATGCGTGGCGGCAAGAAGCAGAAGCGCAACGGGAATCATGCAGGGAGTGGCGTTGGTCCCCGGCCCTTCCCGACGTTGGAAAGGGCGTGCTGGCGGCGCTCGCCGGCTCCGACCCGAAGG
>JAIQFA010000001.1 GCA_020073525.1 Terriglobia bacterium | reverse complement strand
ATCTCTGCAAGGCATTGTCAACCTCGTGCGATTCGTCGCTCGCGTTTTTTCGTCCGTTCAGAAGATTCCAGAATCAGGCTTCTCTGCGTCGCTTGCCGACACACGAACCATCAGATCCGGAGGAAAATTGGCCTTCCCACGTGTTCCTCTGTGTACCCCGTGGTTAAAAGCCTTTGACGTTAGTCTTCATCGCGAAAGCTGCGGAGGATTTCAGAGCTTCAGTTCCCAGGTTTCAGCGACGAGGTCTTTACGCCCCCAACTGTCGTGCCGTTCTTCGCCGACTAGCTGAAAACCTGCTTGCTGATAGATCTTCCGTGCCGCGGTGAGTTCGCTCTGCGTCCAGAGCATCATGGTTTTGTACCCCGCCTCCCGGGCGAAGCGAATGCACTCGGCGACCAGGCGTTTGCCGATTCCCATTCCTCGCGCCGAAGGTTCGACCAGAAGCAAGCGCAGCTTGGACACGGTCTTCGACTTCTCCACCAGGAAAACCGACCCGACGATCTGGCCGTTACTCTCCGCCATCCAGCAGCGCTCGCGGGCGGGATTGTAGTTCTCGACAAACTCGGCCACGATGCCCGCGACCAGGGCCTCAAACCGCTCGTCATATCTGTATTCCTGGGAGTACAGAACTCCATGGCGGTAGACGACCCAGCCCATGTCCCCAGGTTTGTGTTGCCGGAGGACGTAAGGAGTTCGTTCTGTGCTCTTTCCTCCCGTACTACCGCGACCCAGAATGGACTCGATCATTTGCATGGCGTGCGTGAGATCATCCTGCTCAGCGGGCGGCAGCTTGCCCAAGATCGCGCTCACCTGCTCCGTCGATCGGGCATCCAGGGGTTTGAAAGCTTTCCGGCCTTCCTTTGTCAGGCTTAACAAGGTCTGGCGAGCGTCCTGAGGAGAGACCTTCTTCTCAATCCAGCGTTGCTTCTCGAACTTGCGCAGGATGCGGCTCAAGTATCCCGCGTCCAAACCAAGCTCCTTGCATAGTTCGACCGCCGTCGACTGCTCGCGATGAGCCAGTTCGTAAAGAGTGCGCACCTCCGTCAACGAAAACGGGCTGTTCAGCAAGCCTTCCTCGAGCAGCCCGATCTGCCGGGTATAAAAGCGATTAAAGCGGCGCATGGATTGGACGCGCTGCTCTGAAACAGCGGGAGTGATCGGAACGGTACCCATACAGATACGATCGCTCAATTAGTTGACTAAGTCAAGTAAGTTATTGACGCGGTCAACATCCGGCGGGAGCGTGGAAATTGGTATGGGAGCGAGACGCTAGACTTGTTTCCAGAGCTCTTCCCGCGGATCTTCGGGATTGAGCTTGGCCAGTTCCCGCAGCAGTTCTTTCGTCTTCTCGTCCCGGGGCATGGGCACGGTAATCTTTACTTCTACAATTTCATCTCCACGCACGCCGTCTTTGGTCGCCGAGGGCACGCCTTTTTCGCGCAGCCTCAGCTTCTGGCCAGATTGCGTCCCGGGAGGAATCTTCAACATGCTCCGGCCATCGATGGTGGGCACTTCGATCTTCGACCCCAGCGCCGCTTCTACTGCCGTGACCGGCACGGTAATGTAGATATCATCGCCCTCGCGCTGAAATAATGGATGCTCGCCGATGCGGATGATGACGTAGAGATCTCCGACCCCTCCGCCGCGCACTCCGGCATTGCCTTTGCCCGCGATCCGAATGCGTTGCCCGTCGCGCGTTCCGGCCTTGATGCGGATTTCCAGCGGATCGGTGCGTTCGACGCTGCCTTCGCCATGGCACACCGGGCAGGTAGAGATGTTCTTGCCCGTCCCATGGCAGCGCGGGCAGGTGACGTTGAACTTCATCCGTCCACCGGTCTGTTCGATCGTTCCCTTGCCGTGACACTGCGGACATTGCCCCGGAGCTTCGAGGAAGCCGTTGCCGCGGCAGTGTCCGCAGACATCGCGCCGCGCGATATTGAGCTTCATCACGCCGCCGCGAATCGCCGTCCAGAACGGCACGTTGACTTGGTACTCGAGATCGCTGCCCGGTTCGGGACCCTCGCCATGCGCCTCGCCGTGTCCGCCGCCGCTGAAAATGCTGGAGAAAATGTCGCGAAATCCGCCGCTGGCGCCGCTCGAGCTTTTTCGCCCGCCAGCGCGCCCGCCTTCGAACAGATCGGAGAAGTCAAAGCCGCCGAAATCGACATTACTGGGGCCGCCCGGCTGACGACCGCCTCCCGGAAAGCCTCCAGAAAAATCGCCGGAGCCAGGTTGTCCTCCCCCGCGCGCGTAGGCCTCGGCCGTCGCGGGATCGATGTTGTCGGAGTAGAACCCGAGCTGGTCGTAAATCTTCCGCTTCTTGGCATCGCTGAGGACGTCGTTAGCCTCGGAAAGAGTCTTGAACTTTTCTTCCGCTGCTTTGTCGCCGGGATTGACGTCAGGATGATACTTGCGTGCAAGTTTGCGGAATGCCTTGCGAATGTCGTCGGTGGAGGCAGACTTCTTTACGCCGAGAACGCCGTAATAATCTTTGTTAGCCGTCGTCGCCATTTTTCAGCCATCAGCACTCAGACATCAGCCATCAGCAATGAGCCCTTCATTGTAACGCGGGCATAGCGACCTTCACGGAACTGAGAACTGAGAACCGGGAACTGTTTCCCTAATTCACCACTTCCTTCGCTTGCTCATCCAACGCCACGGTGAACGCCTCAAAGGGCGAGGCATCCATCGACACCGGGATCCGCTGCACTCCCGTGTCGGTAGGTGCGAAACAATACCAGCGCCCCTCTTCGGGGACAAAGTTCACAAAAAACATCTGCCCATTGACTTCGAATCTCAATTCGCTTTCCTCTTTCCTGCACGCGAGAATACAACCCATTAAGTGTGATGCAAAATGGGGGCGCTTACGCGCCCCCACGGAAGTGCCACTCGCCAAACCGAGCTGCGCTCGGCGGACAGCCGAGGGCGGCTGTCCCTACGTGTTACTTCTTGTCTTCGACATCCACGTACTCAGCGTCGATCACGCCTTCGTCTTTCTTCTGGCCCGCACCGTTCGTGCCGGATGCAGCACCTTGCCCATCGGTCGGGCCTGCGCCGCCCGTACCCGGTGCCGCGCCCGGAGTTGCCTGCGTGGCCTTGTACATCTGCTCCGCCAGCTTGTGCGACGCCGTGGTCAGCTTCTCGCGCGCCGAATCCATCGCAGCCTTGTCGCCGCCTTCGATGGCTTTCTTCGCGTCCGCCAATGCGTTCTCGACGTCTCCGCGCTCGGTTCCCGAGATCTTGTCGCCATGTTCTTTCAGCATCTTCTCGATGTTGTAGACCATCGAGTCGAGCTGATTCTTGGCGTCAATCTCTTCGCGCCGCGTTTTGTCTTCCGCCGAATGCGCGTCGGCTTCCTTCGCCATGCGCTCGACTTCTTCCTTCGACAAGCCCGAAGACGACGTGATCGTGATTTTCTGATCCTTGCCCGTGGCGTTGTCTTTCGCCGTCACGTTCAGGATCCCGTTGGCGTCAATGTCGAACGTCACTTCGATCTGGGGTATGCCCCTTGGCGCCGGAGGCAGCCCGGTCAAGTGGAATTTGCCCAAAGTCCGGTTCTGGGCCGCCAGCGGACGCTCGCCCTGCAGCACATGGACTTCAACCGAAGTTTGACTGTCGGCTGCGGTCGAAAACGTCTCCGTCTTCTTGGTCGGAATCGTAGTGTTCCGTGGGATCATTCCCGTCGCCACGCCGCCCAGGGTCTCGATCGACAGCGTCAGCGGAGTCACGTCCAGGAGCAGCAGATCTTTCACCTCGCCCCCGAGCACGCCGCCCTGAATCCCAGCGCCGATGGCCACCACTTCATCCGGGTTCACACCCTTGTGGCCTTCGCGTCCAAACAGGTCTTTGACGATCTGCTGAATGCGCGGCATGCGCGTCTGTCCGCCGACCAGCACCACTTCGTTAATCTTGCTGGCGTCGACGCCCGCGTCTTTCAAGCACTGTTTCGACGGGCCCACCGACCGCTGCAGAATGTCTTCGATCATGGTTTCGAGCTTCGCCCGGGTCAGCTTCTTGACCAGGTGCTTCGGCCCGGAAGCGTCCGCCGTGATGAACGGCAGGTTGATCTCGTGCTCCATGGTGGTCGAAAGCTCGATCTTCGCCCGCTCCGCCGCGTCGCGCAGACGCTGCAAGGCCATCTCGTTGCCCTTGCCGCGCAGGTCGAGACCTTCATCTTTCTTGAACTCGTCAATCAGCCAATCGACCAGGCGCTGATCGATGTTGTCGCCGCCCAGGTGCGTGTCGCCATTGGTGGCCTTCACCTCGATGACGCCCCCACCCACTTCCAGCACCGAAATATCGAACGTGCCGCCGCCGAAGTCGTACACGGCGATGGTCTCGTCCTTGCCCTTGTCGAGCCCGTAGGCGAGCGCGGCCGCAGTCGGCTCGTTAATGATTCGCTTTACGTCGAGCCCGGCGATTCTCCCCGCATCTTTGGTAGCCTGCCGCTGGGCGTCGTTGAAATAAGCCGGCACAGTGATGACCGCTTCGGTGACTTTCTCGCCCAGATAGTCCTCCGCCGCCTTCTTAAGCTTTTGCAGGATCATCGCCGAGACCTCGGGCGGAGTGAACTTCTTGCCCTGCGCCATGATCGAAACATGGTCGCCGTCGCGCTCCACCTTGTAGGGGACCATCTTCATTTCTTCGTTCACTTCGTCGAAGCGGCGTCCCATGAACCGCTTGATCGAGTAAACAGTATTCTCCGGATTGGTAATGGCCTGCCGCTTGGCGACCTGCCCGACCAGCCGTTCCCCGGTTTTCGTGAATCCGACGACCGAAGGCGTGGTCCGGCCACCTTCTTCATTTGCAATCACCTTCGGCTCGCCGCCCTCCATAACCGCTACACAGGAGTTGGTGGTGCCAAGGTCAATTCCGATAATCTTTCCCATAACGCATCCTCCTAAATAGATAAGTGCTTTACAATCAATATCATTATGATTATGTCCCAAGCCATCCTAAAACCTGAGCGAATCACTGTCAAGGTTTAGATGCGGACGGGCCGGCCTTCGATGCAGGCTCACCTCCTCAGTTGATTCTAGTAGCCAACGACGTCCGGGCTAAGTCTTCCTGCCGCGTGGGGAGCGAGGCGGTTTCAAAACAGCGGCTTGCTCATGTGGAGGTGCCAACAACCTCCTCGGTTGCTTAGGTTCCTTCAGAACCCAATCACCTTCGGTGAGTCCCCAAACTGGGTTGTCGCGAAAGCGGTGAATCTGAGCAAGGTCAAGCTGAGCCACATACAGCGGTGTCGCTAGGATCGCTCGGGCCTTCTCGACCCCTATGAAAGGCTGCATTCCGGTGACTTCGCCGGTCGCTATCGTCTTAGCAACGAACTCAACTCTTTGAGTCGGAGGCCGCAGGTAATACTGAGCCACAGCCATGGCGCGAAACACCTCGTCTTCTTCCTCGCGTCGGTCACCCCAAACTTTCGGACGCTTGCCCTTATGCAATCCTGAGAGAAGCCATCTTACTAACGTTGGGGTGGACGAGCGAGACCATGTGCTGGTAGCTCCTTCGTGTCCGAGTATGTGACAAGACGATCCACCCAGTCCGAGTAGAAGGTTGCTGTCAAACCCTCCGAAGTAAACAAGAGCCGGTTCGTCTTCGGGGCGCTCTTCGCAGTCGTTGTAAATGCCCCACCTGATCGGGAACGTGTCTCGGATGAAACTTTTGGGTTCTGCCAAGCTACCGAGTTGACCACTCGCCTCGAGTCCATCCAACACTCTCTTGAGCATGTCCTCTCGATCTGTTCTTACCTCTTTCGTAGCGCTGCTTTTTATAGAAGCGATCTTGAAGTTTACGCTCCACTCAAAGGTCCTTTTCTTACCTTTGGAAGCTAACAGTTGCTCGTAAAGCATTCTTAGTTTTGAGACTGAGATGTAGAGGTAATACTTGTAGTCTTGGGAGTTTTTGAACGCGATCATCACTAGTTCCTGTGCGACTGTGAAGCATACCCCATATGGGCGGGTGGCGCACATCTCAACGCGAGCCGCCCTTAAGCGCTGACAGAGGAAAACCGGGGGTGCCCCAGGTCTCGTGCTTTTGTAAAGGATGTTCCGGGACTTTACAAAACCACGAGACCTGGGACACCCGAGTCTAATTTCCCGCAAGGCCAGCCGGGTCCGTTATAATCCCGCATAAACACAATGGATTTCGATCAGCTCATCACGTTTCTGGAAGTGGCCAAGCAGGGCAGCTTTTCGCGCGCTGGAGAGAAGGTTTTCCGTTCCCAATCGGCGGTCAGCGCCCAAATCCGCCAGTTGGAACAGGAGTATGGCGACCGGCTCCTCGACCGCTCGGGCAAGACGGTCAAACTGACCCCGGCTGGGCTCGTTCTCTACGATTACGCGGAGCGGCTGAAACAACTGCGCGAGGAGTCGCTGATGGCGGTGGCCGACCACAGTCGCACGCCTCGCGGCACGCTGCGCGTGGGCGCCAACGAAGCTACCTGCCTCTACGTTCTCCCGGAGGTGTTTGCGGAATACTGCCGGCGCTACCCGCCGGTGCAGATCAACATTTACCGGAATTTCAGTTACAAGATCACGGAAAAACTTGAGAACGGCTCCATCGAAGTCGGCATTCTGACTTTGCCCATCCAGTCTCCGAGCCTGGAAATCCAGCCCATCTTCCGTGACAAACTGATGTTGATGGTGAGCCCTGACAATCCCCTGGCCAAGAATAAAACGGCGGCCGTCCGCGATATCGTCAAGCATCCGATCCTCCTGCCCAAGACCGGCCACACCCGCAGGCTCCTGGACAAACTCTTCCGCCCGCACCGCGATGAGCTGCAAATTCGCATGGAACTGCCCAGCATCGGTATGATCAAGAGCTTTGTGGCCGCCAATCTTGGCGTGTCGCTGATTAGCGCGTCATTCGCGCGCGATGAGGTGGCGTCCGGAAGAGTCAAGCTAATCGATCTGGAAGATGCCGAACTTTTTCGCGAGCTGGGACTGGCTTATCGGCGCGACCGAACCCTTTCGTGCGCCACGACTGCTTTTATCGACGTGTTGCGCCAACTCGCCGGACCCGCGAAAACTACGAAAAAGGCGTGAGTCGCTGAGCCTGAGTCCCCTCTGGCCTGATCTCTCCCATGCTTGCCCTGAGTGCGTTCGTCACTCGGTGGTGTGTTTTCCGTCACAGATCGCGGTTCAGACTAGTGTTGTACTGACCCTGGGGAGAGTTGCAGTGTGCCTTGCCATCCCGGGGAAGGTCCTCGAAATTCAAGAAGTGGGTCCGCTGCGTTCGGCTCGCGTGCAGTTTGGCGGAATCGTGCGCCAGGTGTCCCTGAACTTCGTCCCTGAGGCTGGCCTCGGCGACTACGTGATGGTGCATGTCGGGTTCGCGATCAGCCGTGTGGACGCCGCCGAAGCCGAGCGCACCTACAAACTTCTGGAAGAAATGGGCGCGCTGGAAGCGGAATTGCCGCCCGCGGAACAGTAGCTTTCGCCAGTTTGCGTGCCAGCTTTTCGCAGATTCTGGCTCCCCTGAAGGCCGTCGAGTTTTTGGCTTCTCTCTCTTGGTTCCGGCCCAGCTCTGGTCTTGGCTCACATTGCGATGTGATCTTTATCACCGATAGGCCGTTCGCCGGTGGTTAGAGTCATGCCTGCGGATCTTGCGCCATGAAATATCTCGACGAATATCGGGATCATCGCATTGCACGGGCCCTGGCGTCTGAGATCGTCCAGCAGACCACGCGTCCTTGGGTGCTGATGGAGATCTGTGGCGGCCAAACCCACACCATCATGCGCTACGGCATTGACGAACTACTGCCGCGCGCTATCGAAATCGTGCACGGCCCAGGATGTCCTGTCTGCGTTACGCCGCTCGAAACCGTGGACAAGGCGATCGCGTTAGCGCTGCGCCCCGACATCATACTGGTTTCCTACGGAGACATGCTGCGCGTGCCCGGGTCGCATGCGGACTTGTTTCGCGCGAAGGCCCAGGGCGCAGATGTTCGCATCGCCTACTCCCCGACGGAGGCGGTGAAGATTGCCCGCGCAAATCCTGATCGTAAGGTCGTGTTTCTGGCAATTGGTTTCGAGACCACAGCTCCCGCGAATGCGATGGCCGCATGGCAAGCCCGGCGCGAAGAACTCACCAATTTTTCCATGCTGGTTTCGCACGTGCTGGTGCCGCCGGCGATCCGCGCCTTGATGGTTTCGAGCGAAAACCGGGTGCAAGGTTTCATTGCCCCTGGACATGTCTGCACCGTGATGGGGTGTAAGGAGTATGAAGATTTGGTGCGCGATTTTCGCGTGCCGATTGTGGTGGGGGGATTCGAGCCGGTCGACATTCTGGAAGCCGTCCTGATGCTGGTTCGACAACTCGAAGCCGGAGAAGCGCGGTTGGAAAACCAGTATGTGAGATCGGTGAGCTACCAGGGGAACCTGCCGGCACAGCAGGTTGTGGCCGAGGTATTTGAAATTGCCGACCAAAAGTGGCGTGGCATTGGGCCGATCCCGCAGAGTGGTTTGCGTTTGCGCGAGGAATATGCCGCGTTTGATGCCAATCGAGTTTTTGATTTGGGCGATCTTACGGTAGATGAACCCGCCGAGTGTATCAGCGCCCAAGTCTTGCAGGGATTGAAGAAGCCGACGGATTGTCCAGCGTTCGGCATGCGATGTACGCCGGAAAATCCGTTGGGAGCGCCAATGGTGTCCACGGAAGGTGCATGTGCCGCCTATTACCACTATCGGCGCCATGCGGTTGCGATTTAGGAGAGACAGTGTCTACCAAGACCGGCATCGACATTAACTTCGAACTCGTTTGCCCCACACCGCTCCCGGCCAAGGACACGATTCTGCTGGGGCACGGCAGCGGCGGTAAGTTGAGCGCCGAGTTGATTCGCGACATCTTCCTGCCGGCATTCCAGAATCCCGTGCTGGCTCGGTTGGATGACCAGGCAATTGTGAATGTGAACGGCCAGCGTCTGGCCATCACCACCGATTCCTTCGTAGTGAAACCCCTGTTCTTTCCCGGCGGCGACATTGGCTCGCTCGCGGTTCACGGCACGGTGAACGACTTGGCGATGGGCGGCGCGACACCGTTGTTTTTGAGCGCCGCGTTCATCATTGAAGAAGGCTTCTCGATGGACGATCTCCGGCGCGTGGTGAGTTCACTGCGCCAAGCGGCGGCGGACGCGGGTGTGCAGGTGATCACTGGTGATACCAAGGTCGTCGAGAAGGGTAAGGGCGACGGGCTGTTCATCAACACAACAGGAATTGGACTTGTGCCAGAAGGAGTCGAGTTGTCCGCCGATCGCGCCCAGCCCGGAGACAAGGTGCTCCTCAGCGGTTCGATCGGCGATCACGGCATTGCGATTCTGGCGCAACGCGAAGGGCTGGAATTCGAAACTCAAATCCAAAGCGACAGCGCCGCGCTGCACACGCTGGTCGGCGAGATGCTTGGCGCGGCTTCGAACGGAACTCGCAACGTAACTCCCGCCATTCGCTGCATGCGCGACCCGACGCGAGGCGGCGTCTCCAGCACGCTGAACGAAATCGCAGAGCGCTCGCGGGTTGGGATCGAACTGGAAGAGAGTTCCCTTCCCATCCACGAACAGGTTCGCGGTGCGTGTGAATTGTTGGGGCTCGATCCTTTATATGTCGCCAACGAAGGCAAGCTGATCGCCATCGTGGCGCCTGACGCGGCCGATGCGGTACTGCAGGCAATGAGGCGTCATCCATTGGGATTGGACGCGCAGCTTATTGGCACGGTGAAGAGAGAGAACCCGGGCCTGGTGACGATGCGAACGCCGCTGGGTACGACTCGCATCGTGGACATGCTCGCGGGCGATCAATTGCCGCGCATTTGCTAAACGCGTCTGTAGAAACGGGGGTTGCCCCGTCTCCTTTAGACGCTGCGGGAGACGCGGCAAGCCGCGTCTCTACGGAAATCAGAAATCGGGCACAAGAAGATCTATGCACGAGATGGGAATCGCCAATTCGGTGCTCGAGGCGGTCAGGACCGAGATGGCCCGCCATCCGGGAACCTATCCGTGCAAAGTCGGTGTCCGGATTGGCGAAATGGCAGCCATCGATCAGGATTCGCTGCGCTTTTGCTTTGAGGCAATGATTCAGGAGACCGATCTGGAATCGCTTGAACTTGGAATCGAAGTCTGTCCCCGCCGCCATCGGTGTCAGGTCTGCGGACGCGAATTTATCGTGCGTGACTACGATTCGCGCTGTCCGCAATGCGCGAGCCTGGAAACCACATGCATCAGTGGAGATGAGTTGGAGTTGGCCTATCTGGAGGTCGAAGAATATGGATCGAGTACCGTTGCAGCAAAAAGTACTCAGTGAGAACGACCGCATCGCCGCTGAGTTGCGTGCCCGATTTCAGGAGCACGGAGTTTTGTGCCTGAACCTCATCAGTTCTCCCGGCTCCGGCAAGACCAGTCTGCTCGAGCGCACTTTGGAAACGCTGCCGCGGCATGACCGCGTGGCTGTATTAACCGGCGATATTCAGACCGAGAACGATGCGAACCGGCTGAAGCGATTTCACTTCCCCGTAAAGCAAATCACGACTGGCGGTACTTGCCACCTCGATGCCCGCATGATCGAACGCCATTTGGCGGACTGGAAACTCGAAGACCTCGATCTTCTGCTGATCGAAAATGTCGGCAACCTGGTATGCCCCGCCAGCTATGATTTGGGCGAAGCGGCCAAGGTCGTGGTGTTGAGCGTTACCGAAGGCGAAGATAAGCCGCTGAAATATCCTTCTATATTTTTCAAGTCCGATTTGCTGGTGCTGAACAAAATCGATCTGCTCCCCTACGTTCCTTTCGATATCAATGCGGCAGCGGAGAACGCCCGCAAGGTGCATCCAGGAATGGAAATCGTGAAGGTGTCTTGTCTGACCGGCAACGGTTTGCATGAATGGATGATGTGGCTGGAGGAGCGACGTCGGGCCCATAAGCCTGTGGTACAGGAGACTGCGAGCTGATGAATGATGGAAGTTCGGCGCCAGATCGAAGTTTCCGGCATTGTGCAGGGAGTCGGATTCCGTCCGTACGTCTATCGCCTCGCCACCGGCAGGCATCTTAGCGGCACGATCCGCAATACAGCCGCTGGCGTCACGATTGAAATCCAGGGACCAGCGGAATCGGTCCAGGATTTCGTGGAACACCTGCCCGCTGAAGCACCGCCCCTGGCGCGGATTACCAGCGTGGCCGTCCATGACGTGCCGTGCAATGGCGATCAGGAATTCTGTATCGTCCATAGCCACGAGGGAGAAGAAGTTCGCACGCTGATTTCTCCGGACGTCGCGATATGTTCCGACTGCCTGCGTGAAATGTTCGATCCGGCCGACCGGCGTTATCGCTATCCGTTCATTAACTGCACTAACTGCGGGCCGCGCTTCACCATCATTCGCGATATCCCTTACGACCGGCCGAGCACTTCGATGGCGATGTTTCCCATGTGCCCGGCGTGCCTTGCGGAATATGAGAACCCGCTGGATCGCCGCTTTCACGCCCAACCGAATGCCTGCTGGAAGTGTGGGCCTCGAGTAGAACTCTGGGACAAGTCGGGAAAGCGAATCGAATGCCGCGATCCCATCGCCGAAGCGGTCTCCGGACTCCATGCCGGACTGGTTGTGGCGGTGAAAGGGCTAGGCGGCTTCCATTTGGCGGTGGACGCGACGAACCGTGCGGCGGTCGCTCTACTGCGCCAGCGGAAGCGCCGAGTGGAGAAGCCTTTTGCTGTGATGGTTCCCGATGCGCAGGCTGCCGCAGAAATCTGTGAGGTCGACGTTGCGGCGCGAACGGTTCTGGAGTCGATCCAGCGGCCTATTGTTCTGTTGCCGAAAAAGACGCCCAACGTGATTCCCGACCACGTGGCGCCGTTCAACCGCTACCTGGGAATTTTTCTGCCGTACACGCCGCTTCATTATCTGCTGCTCGCCGAGGGAGGGTTCAAGGCCCTGGTGATGACCAGCGGCAACCTGAGCGAGGAGCCGATCGCGATTGACAATCGGGAGGCCATTCATCGCTTGAGCGGCCTCGCCGACTACTTCCTCGTGCATAACCGCGACATCCTGCTGCGCTCGGACGATTCCGTGGTGCGGGTTGCGGGCGGCATCACGCGGCAGTTGCGGCGTTCCCGCGGTTTTGTTCCGGTGCCGGTTTTCCTGAAGGACGAGCAACCTTCGGTGCTTGCCGTCGGCGGCGAACTCAAGAACACCATCTGCCTCACCAAGGGAAAGCACGCATTCTTAAGTCAGCACGTTGGAGATCTAGAAAATGTCGAAAGTTTTAGTTTTTTCCACGAAGCCATCGAGCACCTCCAGCGGATCCTCGAAATCCGGCCTGAGATCGTCGCCTACGACCTCCACCCAGATTACTTCTCCACCAAATGGGCGCTGCAACAGACCGGGGTTCGGCTCGTCGGTGTCCAACACCACCACGCCCACATTGCAAGTTGTATGGCGGAGAATCACCTCGAAGGTCGAGTGATCGGATTCGCCTTGGACGGAACCGGTTACGGCACCGACGGAAATATTTGGGGAGGAGAAGTACTCATTACCGGGTACGAAGACTTCGTCCGGGCCGCTCATTTTGAGAATGTGCCTTTGCCCGGCGGAGCGGCTGCGATTCGTGAACCATGGCGGATGGCGGTAAGTTATCTGGCATATCACTTCGGACGCGAGTTTTTGAGGCTGAGTATTCCATTCGTGCGGCGACTGGATCGGAGCAAAGTGGAACTGCTCCTGCGCATGATGGAACAAGGCGTGAACTCTCCACTTACATCGAGCTGCGGGCGTTTGTTCGATGCGGTGGCGGCGCTGATCGGAATCCGTCAGCAGGTCAACTACGAGGCCCAGGCTGCGATCGAACTGGAGATGGCGATGGGGTCGCCAGAGCGTGCATCGTCAAGGGAAGATGCTCCTTATCCGATGAAGCTCGTGCCTGAGGATGACCGCTGGATCATCAGCACTCAGCCGCTGTTTGCCGCGCTGCTCGACGATCTCGGGCGAAATGTTCCTGCCGGGACGATCAGCCGCCGTTTTCACAACGGGTTGGTGGAAGGGTTCGTGGAACTGGCAACGTTGCTGCGAAAAAAGACCAGCCTCAATCGTGTATGCCTGAGTGGGGGCACTTTTCACAATGTCTATTTGTCGCAGCGGCTCGAAGCAGGCCTGGCCGAAGCGGGATTTGAAGTCTTCACACAGAAGGAAGTGCCCTCGGGAGATGGCGGGTTGAGTCTGGGACAGGCGTTGGTGGCCGCGGCAAACGGCATATAAGACAAACGTGAGATGCCCCTGAATCTGTTCGACCTATGTAGCAATCGTCTTACTATGGTATAATGTAAGACGTGAAAGACATATGTGCTACATTTACATCAAAGGGCCAACTTGTGATTCCGGCGGATCTTCGCCGCAAACATAAGATCGAAGCGGGCACCAAGGTTAGGTTTCTGGAAGACCAGTTCGGCCGCATCGTCCTGCAGCCCATCACGGAAGAGTACATCGACCGTGTCATGGGCTTTCTGGCGGACGGACCTGATCTGCTGGCCATCTGGGAAAAGGAACATCGCGAAGAAGGCAAGCACGATAAATGAAGACATACGTGCTCGATGCCAGCGCTTTGTTTGCTTTTCTGCAGAAGAAGCCGGGTGCCTATCGAGTCAACGGACTTCTAAAAGAAGCCATGCATGGGCGCGCAAGAGTGCTGATGTCGGCGGTGAACTACGGAGAGGTCTACGGTTTGGTTCTCCGCCAGCACGGGCCAGAGCAAGCACTTACGGTCGTGCAGGCGGTGAGTCCTCTGCCGATCGAAGTGCTGGATGCCACGCCGCAAAGGGCCTGCAAAGCCTCCGACGTAAAGTTTAGACATAAGCTTTATTATGCCGACGGTTTTGCGGCGGCTCTGGCGATCGAACACAAGGCCACGCTCGTCACCAGCGATTCCGATTTCCGTAAACTTGGTCACAGCTTTCCCGTGGTTTGGCTGAAGGCCTAAGGCGAGCATGATCGCGAATCCAGAGTTGTCGCGGGCATAGGCGCTGCCGAGCTGCGCTCGGCTTGGACGGCCGGGGCGGCCATCCCTACACGATCATCGCCGGCGATTCCATCTTCTCATCGACCGCCCACCAGATATCGATCTCGGCGGGATGTTCCCGCTGCCGGTGGCCGACGCCCAACCGATCCAACTCACGCAACACTTCTGCAATGACTTGATTCAATGATGCTCTTACCGGCCCGCTCAAGCTACAGCCCGGCTCGAACGATTCCGCTTGAATTCCTACGAGGAGCACCTCGGCGGGCGCGACTCCGAAGAGTTCGGCGCTGAGCAGCGCATCGACCAGAGCAGGTGAATGCGGATCCATGCGCACCGTGGGACGGTGGCGCATGATATCGGTCTTGCGGTAGAGCAACACCGTTCCCGGAACTGCTTCTGTATCGACGGAATCAATCAGGATGACAGCGTCTCTTCCTGAGAGCTGATCGATTATCTCCAGGGCTGGCGTCCCCAGGTCGGCGACTTCGACGCCGTCTTCGAACTCATAGCGAGCAGCCAGCAGCCGCGCCACGTATGGCCCAACACCGTCATCTCCCAACAGCACGCCGCCAATCCCGCCAATGAGCAGATTCCTCACAGCACCTTCACTTTGGCAATCTGGCGGCCGGACGGATCAAACGTGTGGCAGGCACAAGCCATGCAGGGATCGAAGGAGTGCACGGTGCGCAAGACTTCCAACGGTTCCTCGGGCCTTGCGAGCGGCGTGTGCAGGAGCGAAGCTTCATAGGGGCCGTGGGCGCCAGAGGCGTCGCGCGGGCTGGCATTCCAGGTGGAGGGCACAACCGCCTGGTAGTTCTTGATCTTCGCGTCCTTGACCACGACCCAGTGCGACAATGTGCCACGCGGCGCTTCATGGGTGCCGACGCCTTCGATCTTGTGGCTTGGAAACACCGGCTGGTTGTGGACCGTGAGGTCGCCTTTGGCGATGTTGTCGGTCAGCAACTGCAGATGCTTCTGCGCCAGTTCGGCGAGCATGCTGGCGCGTATCGCGCGCGCGGCATGACGGCCGAGTGTGGAATGCAACATGTCCGGACTGACTTTAATCCCGCCGACAGCCTCGATCTTGCCGAGCGCGAGATTTGCGTGCTTGACCGTCAGCGGATGGCCCTGCGCGTAGCCGATCAGCACCTGCGCCAGCGGGCCAACCTGCATGGGTGCGCCATTGAAGCGCGGCGCTTTCACCCATGAATATTTCTTCTCGCCGTCCCAGCCGGTGAACTCGGGCTCCGTCTCGCCGGACCACGGGTGCAGCGGCTTTCCACCTTGATAGTAGGCGTGGGCCACATCTTCGCTGACGGCGCTGCGGAAGTCTTTGTCCGATGCGGTTTTGAACCCATGCACGCCGCCGATGTTGCCATTCATGATGTAGCCGCCGGGAAGTTCGTACGCGGTGCCCGCGCTGTCCAACGGGAGATCGGGGACAGCAAGGTAGTTCTTCACCCCGCTGCCAATCTTGAACCACTCGGGATACATCGCAGCAACTGCGCAGACATCGACAAGGTAGACCTGGTTGATGAACTGGACGACCTCATCGAGGAGCACGCGGATCATTTCCAGGCGATCCATGTTGAGGGCGCTGGCGCTGTCGAGATCGATGGCGTTGGCTACGCCGCCGACCGTCAGATTTTGGATGTGGGGTGTCTTTCCTCCGAGAATACCGACCACCTGCAGGGCTTTGCGCTGATACTCGAGAGCCTGTACATAGTGGGAGAAGGCCAGCAGGTTCACGTCGGGAGAGAGGCGCATCGCCGGATGGCCCCAATAACCGTTCATGAAAATTCCAAGCTGGCCGCTGGCGGCGACCGCATTCACTCGGTCCTGTGCGGCCTTGAACTCGTTGCGGGAGTTGCGCGTCCAGGGAGAGAGACTCTCCGCCAATTTTGACGTAGCTCCCGGATCGGCCTTCGGAATCTGCAGAATGTCGACCCAGTCGAGCGCGGACAGCTGGTAGAAGTGCACGATGTGGTCGTGCAAGGCGTGCGCAATCAGGATGAGATTGCGAATGTACTGGGCATTGAGCGGCACTTCGAGCTGCAAGGCATCTTCCACCGAGCGCACGCTGGCCATGGCATGGACCGTGGTGCATACGCCGCAGAACCGTTGGGTGAACAACCAGGCGTCGCGCGGATCGCGGCCGCGGAGAATCTTCTCGATGCCGCGCCACATAGTGCAAGAAGCCCATGCATTGCTGACGGCGTTGTTGTCCACTTCGACGTCGATGCGAAGGTGGCCTTCAATTCTGGTTATAGGATCAATCGTGATTCGTTGTGCCATGAGTGCCTGCTGTTAGTCAGAGTCTGTTTCAGTTTCGTTTTCGCCGAAATATCCGTACTTGAAATATCCCGTCCAGCGAATGTAGGGCCGGCGGAACCGGAAGTAGCTGGCCATGTCGTGCCATTCCTGGAGCGGCGCGGGAAGAATGCCAAATCGCTTGACGATGAGAAGAAATCCAGCGACGCCCATGCAGATGAAACCCAGCGAGACCAGGACTTCGATGGTGGACGGGAAATACAGCGACTCGGGGTTGGGGCGAAATGCTAAGGTCGTAGGACTGAAGCGGTAAATCATGCCGCCCAGCGAACTCAGGATGTACCCGAGGAACATCCATCGGGTTTCGTGGTTTTGCAGCGAAAGGCGAAGCATCCAGCCGCCAACCGAACACAGCAGCGTCTCCAACCAAAAAACGCCCGCGAAGCGATCGAAATGAAATGCTGTACCCAGAGCGCCACGGAAGAGGATGTCAAGAAAGCGCCATCCGAGCCAGCCGAAAATCAGCCACGAAGTAATACGAGCGGCCTCGTCAAGCACCTCCATATCCATGGCCCGCTTCCATACCACGCAACACAACATGGTGGTTCCGGCGACGCATCCGAATGACATGAAGGTAGCTGCGCCCAGATACAGGAACGGAAGCCACGGTGACTGCCACAGAGGATGGACTCGTTCTCCCGCCAGCAGCATCAGCGCGCCCAGCGATGATTGGTGCATGCCTGGCAACAGGTAGGCTGCCGCAATGATCCAAGGGAAAAATTTGTGCAGGCCGCGTTCGAGGCGCTCCACTCCAGGCCGCAGGCGGGAATCGAAGTACCAGAGGCGCTCCAGCACCGGCGGAATATTCTCCAGCGCCAGAGGGACCATGGCATAGATCGACATGCAGATCGCCACCTCGGCCAGCGGCGAGTGCATGTTCCATTTCCACGGGAAAACGATCCAGTAGAAGTTCCACGGGCGACCGGCATCAATGCCCAGCAAAAGGAGACCGCAGGCGTAGGCCAGAAAGCTGGTCAGCAGGGCCATGCGCATCAGCGCATGCAGGCGCTTGCGGCGGAACACCCACGCGGCAATTCCCACAGCGAACGCGCCCGAACCCAATGCCGTCAGCACCATCACGTTGAACGTCTTCCAGATCCCCCACCCAAACGCGTCGTTCATACCGCTGACTGGACCCAGGCCGGCCAACTCGCGATAAGCGGTTAACGTGAACGCGAGCAGGGTCATGGCAACCAGCACGAGGAAGAATCCGTTCACAACGGGGAATCCGTAGACGGGGACGGCCCGTTCCCAGCGAGTTTTGTTGATAGTGACCGGCGCGTTACTGATGGTTGCCGTGCTCATATTTGGGCCCTCATAGTTGCGCCCTCAAACCGGTTTCTTTTTCGCGTTCATGGGCTTCGTGCTCGTGCCCTTTCAGGCTCTTGCGAATTACCTGCACCAGGCCGACATACAACACAGCCGGCAGCGCGAAATACTGATAAAGGCGTCTCTGCCAGCGCAGGGTTCTGGCGGGCACCGACTCCGATCCCAGTTCAGGCAGGCCAAGTTTTTCGAAGGGGACGCGAGACAGATACAGAGCCTGCGTGCCACCGTTATCGGTTTCCCCGTACACGCGGTCCTGGTAGTAGCGGCCGGGATTGTTGTTGATGCGCTGGTGGGCCTCGGACAGCAAGACCGTGCGCGGACCAAAGATCACGGCGCCGGTGGGGCAAACGGTGGTGCAACCCGGCTTCAAGCCCTTTTCCAGGCGACCGCTGCACAACTCGCATTTCGTGACACGTGGGTTGTAACCCTGCCACTGGAAACGCGGGATGTGATACGGACAAGTGATCGTGCAGTAGCGGCAGCCGATGCATTCTTCGGCTGTCCAACTCACGATGCCGGTTAGTGGATCCTTGTGCAGCGCCTGGAAGGGACAGCCGGCCGCACAAGCCGGATCGAAACAGTGCATGCACTGGCGCTTCACGAACGACGAAGGCGAGCCGTCTTCGGGTTTGTACAGCTTGATGATGTTGCGGGTGACATCGTTGAGGTCGGAAGGCGACTGGTGCAGTGCGTCACCGCGGGTATCGGGCGGCGTGTCGTTCGCCTCGGCACAGGCTGCCACGCAGGCTTTGCATCCGATGCAGATACTGGCGTCATAGAGCAACCCGACTGCGGCGCTGGGAACCGGAATGTGCTCGGTCTCCGCATGCAGGCTTTCGGCGCCGACAGTCATGACCACAGCAGCCGGCACTCCGGCCTTGGCGATGTTCGAGATCAGTTCTCGCCGAGTGATGGCCACTTCAGTCCTCTCTCTTGTCGGTCGGCTTATCGATCTTCTGGGCGCTCGACGCCTTGAGTTTTTCCGCGTGGGCGTGATCAGCCGCGACTCGTCTCACGCCAGCCTCGGCGCTGCTCTGAAAACGCTGCGACGCAACCCAGGTAGCACCGCCTACTGCTCCCGCCACGACGCCTACCAGCGCCGCCGCGCCTGCCTTGATTCCACCGGTGCCGCTGTAAATCGGCGGGTAGGTATCGGGTGGAGTTGCCAGGTGAATCGGGACGGTTTCGAACGTACCCATTCGCCACACCACGCCTTTTTCCGTGCAACCGACGCAGGGCGCTCCGATGCCGATCGGCCACACGCCGGGAATCTCGTTGAAATGTCGCGTGGAACAGGCGGCGTGAGTAATCGGTCCCTTGCATCCGAGCTTGTAGAGACACCAACCCATGCGGTGCCCCTCGTCTCCGAAGGAAGCCGCAAACCGGCCAGCGTCGAAGTGGGCGCGTCGCGGGCAATTTTCGTGGATCACACGCTCATAGGCGAACTTCGGCCGGCTGAACTCGTCGAGCGCGGGCAGCCGGTTCATGGTGACGTATTCCAGAACCAGGGCCAGCAGGTTGTAAGGATTGGGAGGGCAACCGGGGAGGTTCACGATGGGTTTGCCCGACACGACCGAGTCAACGCCAACCGCACCTGTGGGATTGGGATCTGCCGACGGCACACCGCCCCACGAAGCGCAGGAACCGATGGCAATCACCGCCGCGGCCTTGGACGCAACTTCTCTCAACACCTGGACTGCCGGCCTGCCACCCATCTGCATGTACACGCCGTCATCCCTGGTCGGAATTGCGCCTTCCACCACCAGCACATATTTGCCGGCGTTGTCGGCGATGGCGGAGCGCAATGCCGCTTCGGCCTGCGCGCCCGAGGCAGCCATCAAGGTCTCGTGGTAATCGAGCGAGATTATGTCGAGGATGAGGTGAGCAGCGTCGGGAGCAGAGGTGCGCAGCAAAGTTTCGGTGCAGCCTGTGCAGTCTTGGAAATGCAGCCAGATCACCGAGGGTCGCTTGGTCTTGCCGATCACCTGGGCTACCTGTAGGACCGACTTGTTGCTAGTGAGCGCCAAGCCGACTGGCGCGCTCGCCATCACCATTCCGCATAACTGGATGAAACTTCTACGGGAAACTCCGCAAGCCTTGAGATGTTCTGCAATGGTTGGTTGCTTGGACATAAGCGCCTTCCTGCGCGTCGGCAATTCCCCGTGAACTCAAGGCCGAAACATTTTCGCGAACCTGAGTTGTGCTATCCGTGGAGTCGTGGAGGGGCGGGGATCGAGACCGAAGCCAACGGTGGCGCGCTGTTAACTTGCGAGACTAAGAATGAATGCAGTATTGCGCGATACCGGTTTTCTCTCTTCTTCCGCCCATATACTGTGGCTCCAACGTGCCCTTCCGGCCGACAGCACCCCGGGATGTGACGATATCGGTTATCTCCCGGATCAATAGGGTCGATCAGTGATTGCAGTCACTCATCACTGTGACCACCACCGGGAAAGTGATTACTCGCGCTCCAACTTGAACGAAAACTCCAACGATGCCCCGTGACCTGTGTCGCGGCGGGCTGCTCGAAAGTCACCACGTAAAGGTAACCAAGTAACCTATCCCTGTCCGACTCGGATTCTCCCTATAATTGGAAGTCTTCCTTACATCCAACCTGACTATAGAAGCAAGCAGCGGGGGGATGCCGGGCGGGGCGCCCAGCTCTCCACCATCTAACTTCATTTGCTAACTTTCCGCGACCGCTTTATGTTCTTTGCAGGAGAAAACATTCATGCTGCCCAGGCGGTCGTCGTTGCCCATCCTGATTCTGCCATTGCTGGCCTTGTTGTATTCGCTCTTTGCCGCGGCGCAGACAAAGACGGTCGATGCGGAAGGCCATCAATGGTGGCAACACGCCGTGTTTTACGAAATCTATCCTCGCAGCTTTGCCGACAGCAACAGCGACGGCGTCGGCGACCTCAACGGCATCAGCTCCAAAATGAGTTACCTGCGTGAATTGGGAGTGGATGCCATCTGGATCACTCCCTGCTATCCCTCGCCGCAGGTTGATTTCGGCTATGACGTTGCCGACTACCGCAACATCGACCCCATGTACGGAGATCTCGCCGATTTCGATCGCATGGTGGCCGAGGGCAACAAGCATCACGTCCGCGTCATCATGGATTTCGTCCCGAATCACACCTCCGACCAGCACCCCTGGTTTCTGGATTCGAAGTCTTCGCGCAATGCACCGCACCGCGACTGGTACATCTGGCACGATGGCAAAGCGCCCGGCCAGCCTCCCAACAACTGGATTTCAATTTTTGGCGGCTCGGCATGGACACTCGATTCCGGCACCAACCAGTACTACTATCATTACTTCTACGCGCAACAACCGGACCTGAACTGGCGCAATCCCGCGGTCGAGAAGGTGATGCTCGATACCACGCGCTGGTGGTACAAGCGCGGTGTTGCCGGATTCCGTCTGGATGCGGTGGACACCCTGTTTGAAGATCCCGAGTTGCACGACAATCCCGTTCTTCCCGGCACCAATGCGCAGGGTGATCCCATCGAGGAGAACAAAAACAACACGAATTTCTCCGAGGTTCACGAGGAGTTGCAGAAGCTGCGGAAAGTGGCTGACGAATCGGACGCGGTGCTCATCGGCGAAACCTGGACGTCCAACGTGGCGGAGCTTGATCGCTATTACGGGCAGGGCGGGAATGAACTGCAGATGCCCATGGACTTCATGTTCACCACCATCAACGAACTTTCTCCACCGGAATTCCGGCGCCAGATCGCGGCCGTGGATGGCGCGCACGGGTGGCCCGTATTCGTGATCAGCAATCACGACATGATCCGTTCCTACAACCGCTACGGAAACGGCAAGAACAATGACGCGATCGCCAAGATGATGGGCGCCTTTTACCTGACATTGCGCGGAACGCCGATCATGTACTACGGCGAAGAAATTGGGATGGAGAACAACGATCCCACGCGCAAGGAAGACGTGAAAGATCCGATCGGCCGCACGGGTTGGCCGAAAGAGAAAGGCCGCGATGGCGAACGGACGCCCATGCAGTGGAACACCGCACCCAACGCCGGATTCAGCAAGAAGGATCCGTGGCTGCCGGTGCCGCCCAGCTACGAAAACCACAACGTAGCGAGCGAGTCGAAGGATCCCAACTCGATCCTTAGTCTCTACAAGAAGGTTCTCGCCCTGCGCCACACGAACGAGGCACTATTGGAGGGCAGCTACGTCGCTGTCAATCAAGATGACCCGAACGTGATGTCGTACCTGCGCAGCTACAAAGGAAAGGCTGTGCTGGTAGCGCTGAATATGTCAGCCACTCCGCAAAAAGCAACCTTCAATCTTTCCCAGCAGGGATTCCGCCGGGCGAGCGTGAAAACCCTGATTGCTTCGCCCGGAGCATCCGCCAAAGGCACTGAAGTCACTCTCGAGCCCTATGGACTGCTAATCGCCGAAGTGAACTGATACGACGAACGTCGAGACCTGCACTATTCATGAAGGACACAAGGGTGCGGGTGGAGCAGGGCTTCCAGCCCTGCATTCAGGTTTCTTGCTTCTTTATGCAGGCCTGAAGGCCTGCTCCACCCCGTCGTGAATAATGCAGACTAGACCTGGAGCACGTCGCCCTCACGGGCGACCATCTCGTATAGCACCGGGTTGACGAAGAATCCGATGAAGAGCCGGGAGATGAGGCCAGCAACGATGACGATGGCGAATGGCCTTTGCGTGTCCGATCCGATGCCGGTGGAAAGAGCGGCAGGCAGCAATCCGAGGCAGGCGACCAGCGCCGTCATCATGATCGGACGCAGCCGAAGCAGCGATGCTTCCCGTGTAGCGGCGCGAATGCCCATTCCCTCCTGACGCAGCTTGTTGATGTAGGAAACGAGAATGACGGCCGTCTCCACCGAAACGCCAAGCAATGCCAGAAGACCCAGGACTGAAGAAACGCTAAAGGGAGTGTGCGTGAGTTTCAGGGCAACTAACGCTCCGACCGGCTCCGTCATGATCACGCCAAGCGCGATGGTGACCGGGAATTTGAAATTTCCATAAAGCGCAAACAGGATCATGAAGATCAGCACCACCGCCAGCGGGCCAATAAAGTACATCTGCGACTTGGCTTCGAGAAACTGGCTGTATTCTCCGCCCCATGACATGGTGTAACCCTGCGGCAGGATGACGGACTTCTTCACGGCAGCCTGGCCGTCTCGCACCGCCCGCTCCAGGTCGCGTCCTTCGATGCTGTACTGCACACCGATGTAACGGGAGTTATTTTCGCGGTAGATAAAGGACGCGCCGTTCCCCTGCGTAATGTTGGCAAGCTGGCCGAGCGGGATCTGCTGGCCATCGGGCGTGCCTACTAATAAATTTCCGATGTCGTGGGCGCTGCTGCGGAATTGGGGTTGCATGCGCACGACCAAGTCGAACAGCTTTTCCCCTTGAATGACCTGGGTGACCGCCTGCCCGCCGACTGCGGCCGAAATCACGGCTTCCACATCCGCGACGTTGATCCCATACCGTGCAATCTTGTCCCGATCAACATCGACGAGGAGACTTGGCTGGCCAAGTTCCCGCACCACCGTAATCTCGGTAAACCCGGCTACGTTGGACAGTGCATTCTTGATCTGGATCGCCTTATCCTGAAGCACGTTCAGGTCCTCGCCATAGATCTTGACCGCTAGAGAACTCTTGAGGCCGGTAAGCGCTTCGTCCACCGCATCTTCGGCGGGCTGGGTGTAGTTGAAAATAATTCCGGGAAAGGCCGTGAGTTTCTTGTTGATCGATTCGATCAACTCCTTCTTATCGCCTACCTCGCCAGTCCACGATTTGTCCTTGTACGGCTTCAGGCCTACATAGAACTCACAGTTAAAAAAGCCGGTAGCATCGGTGCCATCGTCGGGTCGACCTAACTCTGAGCCGACGACCGTTACCTGCGGATACGACATCAGGATGTCGCGAATTTGAGGAGAGATCTTACTGGCTTCCTCGAACGAAATGGTGTAGGGCATGGTCGCGCGGACCCAGAGCGCGCCCTCGTCGAGGTGCGGCATAAACTCGCCGCCGATGAAGGGTATAAGCAGCAGGGTCCCTCCGAAGATCAGGGCTGCGATCAACATGGTGGTCTTGGGCCGGTTGAGCGCCCAATCCAGCTGAACTGCGTATTTCCGCCTCATCCATTCAAAGGCACGATTCGGTTTCTCGTGGACGCCCTTTTTGAACCAGTACGAGGCAAGCACCGGGATCAGCGTGAGCGTCAGGATGAGCGCGCCGACCAGCGCAAACGACATAGTCTCGGCCATGGGGTGGAACAATTTTCCCGAGGCTCCAGTGAGCGCGTAAATCGGCAGATACCCGGCGAGGATGACGGCCACCGAATAGAAGATGGGGCGGTCCACATCCTTCGCTGCCGCGAGGATGACTTCGTTCAAGTTGTATTGTTGTCCCTCGCGCAACGCCAGCTCGCGGTAGATGTTTTCAATCATGACCACGGTGCCATCGATGACAATTCCGAAATCAATCGCGCCGATGGAGAGCAGATTCGCGGCCACGTCATGCGCATGGAGCACGATGAAGGCGAATAGAAGCGAGAGCGGAATGGTGATGGCAACGATGATCGCAGCTCGGAAACTGACCAGGAAGAAAATCAGCACGATCAAAACCAGCACCATGCCGCGAAGCAAGTTCGCTTCCACCGTGTCGGTAGTGAGGTCTACCAGTTCACTGCGGTCATAATAAGGATGAATTTTGACGTCCGGCGGCAGGATATGGCGGTTCAGTTCCTCCGTTTTCGCCTCGACCCCTTTCAGCACGTTCTGTGTCTGCTCGCCGCGCAGCATCAGAATGACGCCCTCGACGGCGTCGTCATTTTTCTGATAGCCGAACTGGCCGAGGCGCGGGGCGTGCCCGATGGTTACATCTCCGATGTCGCGCACCCGGATCGGCACTCCCTTGTTGGCGCCCACCACGATGTTTCCGATGTCATCCGTGTTGCGGACCAAGCCGATGCCGCGCACGTAGTAGAACTGTCCGCCCTGAGAATAAAATCCGCCGCCGGCATTCGAATTATTCGCGGCCAGCGATGTGACCACTTGCGGAATGGTCAGGTGATATCCGTAGATGCGCGCCGGATCAAGCAACACCTGGTATTGCATCACCGTTCCACCAAGGCCCGAGTCGTCGGCCACGCCGGGCACAGATCGATAGGCTCGCTGTACCACCCAGTCCTCGATCGTCTTCAGTTCTTGCGGCGAGCGGTCGGGACTCTCCAGCACGTAGCGATACACCAGTCCGCTCGGGCTGAACAGGGGCGCCATGGTCGGAATGACTCCCGTGGGCAGCGTGGCCTGCGCGAGGCGCTCAAAGACGATTTGCCGCGCAAAATAGCTGTCGGTGCTTTCGTCAAACGTGAGGATGAGATCGGACAGACCGTAGAGCGACTTGGAACGCATCACCACCATGCGCGGAACGCCGTTCATCTGGAGTTCGAGAGGAAGGGTGACCAACCTTTCGACCTCTTCGGCGGCATGGTCGGGCCACTGGGTGATGATTTCGACCTGCGGAGGCGAGAGGTCGGGATAGGCGTCCACCGGCATCCGCTGAAAGGAGATGATGCCTCCGACCGTGATGAAAGCGGTCAGCATCAGCACGAGAAATCTTTGACGCAGCGCCGCTTGGACGATTCGGTGGATCATTCGATGGTGGTGAACCCTACCCCTACCCTTGCCAGAGTTGGTGCAACTATTCTCAAGTCTTCGCGCTTCTGTTAGCGCTGCAGCGAGTTCGCAAACTGCAGAAACAAGCTACCGTTTCCAATCACTTGGTCGCCAGCCTTCAACCCGCTGGTAATCTGCGTCTGTCCGTTCAGGCTTTCCCCGAGCGTAACTGCCCGCCTGCCAAACTGGTTCGCACCGGACGCAGCGTACACAAAAGGCTGGTTCTCGCTATCGCGCAGGACAGCCGCATCCGGGAGCGCAATGGCATTGGGAATCGTGCCCGCGTTCACGGTTGCAACCACGTACATATCTTTCTTCAGCTTCTCGCCCGGATTGTTGGTCTCGATGCGCGCCTGCAGCGTGCGCGTGTTCGGATCGAGCGATGCCGCAACATAGGAAATTCGTCCGTGGAAGACTTCCGGGTAAGTATCGGTCTGAATCGTGACCGCATCTCCCACGCGCACGTAAGGCAAATCCTTTTGATAGATATTGACCAGAACCCAAACATTACCCGTGTCCGAGATCATGAAACATTGAGTAGTGCCAGGTTGAAGGAGCTGCCCGGCAGACACATCCTGCTCGACGACCTCGCCGTTGATCGGCGCTTTCACCGGAACTTCAAACGAAGGTGGACCTTGCACGAGCGCGTCGAGGTCCGTAATTCCCATCACTTTCAATGCAGCTTGCGTCGATGCCAGGTCGCCACCCGCCTGGATCTCGGCGGACTGCGCCTGCTCCAAATTCTGTTCCGCGATCGCGTGATGTTGATACAGGTCCTGTGCTCGGGCATTGGCTTTCTGGGCCAGGGCATAGGCGTCCCGTGCCTTCAGGTAATTGGTGCGGAGCTGCGAATAGTCGGGACTCGCCACGTACAACATCGGCTCGCCCTTGCGTACTTTCTGTCCGGGCACAACCACAATCCTGCTGACTGGCCCGCTCACCGGCGTGATGACGGGTGTGGTGTGAAAATTGTTGTAGGCGACGGCTCCTGTCAAACGCAGGGATCGAGCCAGCGTGGAGGGTTGAACGGTCAGCACCTGCACGTGCGACATCTGCTCCCGCGGGATGGTGAACAGTTCCGCGTTGTCCGAGCTTTTCGGCTTGCTCGAATCCGCGGAGGCCTTGGACCCAGACCCTTGGCAGGCGCTAAACATCAGTAGGATCGCGGACGTGGCAGCGAGTGCAGCTAGCCATCGATAGCGGCCGGCGCGCATGTTCATGAAAGGTTCCTCATGGCAGGTTCCTCGTTCCTTCCGCTTCCTTCAGTTGCTCCAGCGCCGTCATGTACGATGCCAGCGCCTGGCGATAAGCCAGTTGGACGGAGCGGTAGCTGCGTTCGGCGTCCAGATAATCCAAAAGACTGGCCGCGCCGCGTTTGTAAGCATACTCACTGATGTCACGCGAGTCCTGCGCCTGTTTCAGGTAGCCGGAAGTGTAAAGCTGCACGACTTCTTCATTACTCCTGACGGCCTCAAAAGCATTGGCCACGTCGGAAAGCACGGTGTCGCTGGCCGATTGCTGCTGCTCCTGCGCCTGCGTCAGCGCGTAGCCGGTGCGCGCGATCTCTCCTTGATTGCGGTTGAAGAACGGCAGGTCGAAACTAGCGAAGATGGAAGCAGTGTTCTCGCCGGAGACGTGGGTGAAATCATAGGTGCCGTTTACATCGACCTTGGCGTTTGCTTTGGCCAGGAGAATTTGGCTCTGTGCGGCGGTAATCCCCAATTCAGCGGCGCGAAAGTCAGGCCGCTCACGCAGCGCCCGTACCTGCAAGTCTTCCAGGTTTCCTTTGATCGGCTGATACTCGAGATCCCCCACCACGTCGAAGCCGGCGGGCACCGCGTTGTAGCCCAGGAGGCCCCGCAGGCCGACCAGCGCCTGCTTTTTCGCCAGGCGGGCCGAAGAGACGTCGGTCTGAAACTGCAGAAGCTGCAGCTTGATCTTCAGATAATCGCCTTCACCGATATATCCCGCTTTGAGTTGGGCCTCGGCAATGTCGACTGTCTGCTGGAAGCCCTTGAGATCGTCGAGTGCAAACTGGAGAGTCGAGTCGGCGAGCAAGACACCGACGAACTGCTGACCTACGTTAAAGGCGAGTGTACGCTCGGCGTCGGCAACCTGGGCGCGAGTGACCGCCGTCTGGTCGCGCGCAGCCTGCAGCCGCCGCTGCCGCTTGTGGCCGCGCTCGAAAAGGTAACCGATGCCAAGGTCGAACTGCTGGTTGTTGTTTAGATTGTCGCCAGAAAAATCTTGCGGACTGAAGAATGGGATGAACTGTGTATCGAACACCAAACTCGGATTGGGGCGCAGGTTCGCAGTGATCTCCTGGGCCTGATTCTGAAGAATCAAAGTTCGCGAAGCTTTGAGCGAATGGTTGTGCGCCAGCGCCAGATCAACGGCCTGTTCGAGGGTAATGCGAGTCGCATTCTGCCCACTACCTGCTCCCACCAGCAGGAAAAACATCGCCGCCGCGGCGACTATCCGAGAGTACCGGGAACGCATAAGGGTTGAGATCAAAGTTCACTGACTGTGACGCAACCTTAGGGATGCTCAAAACCTGATGAGCACAACGCCGGCTCCGTCGTCCGTATCGCCTCCTGTGTCTAAGACTGCAACTCAGGGTTGAATGGATGTATTGTAATTCACGGCCATCACGAATCGGCAGCATGAGCCTAATACCGTGGAGGGATCCGCGTCTCGCGGGTCCGGACGCACCCGCGGAATTTGGGACGGTCCAGTCCCGCTACACCCTTGAAGGGACTAATAAGTTCGCGAGATTCAGGCCCTGATCCCGCTTCGATGGACGACATTCAACTCTGAAACAGATTAGGCCTGCCACACTTGGCGGCGATTTTGCGAAGGATCTTCACCCCCAGTGTCTTCGACGCAGCAATGGACTGTTCCACTTGTTCCTGGGCCAACTGGGATTCGGACACGGCAGTTATGGCCAGGATTTGCCCGGCGTGATCGAACGTGACGTCCACGCTCAGTCCAGGCGCGGGAGGTGCCGCGGACTTCCAGGCACTTTCGACGCAAAACCGGTGCTGCCGACCCTCGATCATCAGGAGACCAGGGCCGGTGCGGGGGTCCCGCAAGATTTTGCCTCGCTTCTTCATACTTTTTGAGATTGAATCAAGGGAAGAACGAACGCAGTTGTACGAGAGCGTTCAAGGTGTGCTAAGCTCTTGCGCATCGGAAGCCAAGTTTGTTGTCCCGCCCTCCTCCCTCCGGCTTCCCGTGCTTCCATTTCGCATTGCGCAAAGGGTGGGGAAAAACCGTCATGCATCTTCGAAATTCTCGGCGCGCGCCTGCGTCCGGGCAGGTTGAAACGAACCAGACAGCGGCGGAACGACAAGCTCTCGACCAACTCTTCAGTCTGGCCTACGAGGAGTTGCGGCGCCTGGCGTCGACTGTTAAACGCGGGGATCCGAGCAACACGCTCAGTCCCACGGCGTTGGTGAATGAGGCGTGGTTGAAGCTGGCGAAACAGCCCGGGATCGCAGCCGCATCGCGTCTCCACTTCAAGCGCATCGCGGCCTGCGCTATGCGCCAATTGCTGGTCGAGGCAGCGCGGCGGCGCAATGCGCATAAACGCGGAGGCGATGGGGAAGTCATTTTCGTATCTTTCGATGAATCTCTCGATGGCGCAGCCACCATCCCGGAAGATCTGCTAATGCTGGACGCGGCCTTGAACGAACTTGCTCGTTTAGAACCGCGCCAGGCCATGATTGTGGAGAGCCGGTTTTTTGGGGGACTTGAAGTCAGCGAGATTTCGGGCCTGATCGGTGTGTCGGAGGCCACCGTCTTGCGCGACTGGCGAGCGGCCAAGGCTTGGCTCGGGCAAGAACTTCGCCGAGCCGGTTGACTTTGCGTCGCGCAAACGGACGCGCAGCCCCTAAAGGGGCTTGCTGATTTTGAAGTTGTTGGCATCGCTGAAGCGATGCCCTGATACGAATCTCGCGTTCACCACCGACTCTTGGGAAGAGAACTTATGGACAGTGCGCGCTGGCACAAAATCCAAAGTTTGTTTCATGATGCGGCCGACCTTCCCGAAGCGCAGCAAAGAACCTTTCTCGACACTGCATGTGGCAACGACCGGGAACTCGTCGTCGAGGTTCTGGCCATGCTGCATCAGGACGCAAGCGGCCGCTCGGTTCTCGATCGCAACATATCCGATATCGCCCATGAGACCCTGACGAAATCCGTCCCCGAGTCCCTGATCCTCAAGGAATTCGGTCCGTATCGAATCTTGAAATTGCTGGGCGAAGGCGGAATGGGAGTCGTTTACCTGGCGGAACGGGATGACCTCGGCACTCAAGTCGCGGTCAAGATCCTGCGCGATGCCTGGATTTCCCCGGCCCGCCGCGAGCGCTTTGCCAGCGAGCAAAGGACCCTGGCACAGCTGAATCATCCATTGATCGCACGCCTCTACGACGCCGACACGCTGGATGATGGGACGCCATGGTTCGTGATGGAATATGTGGACGGCGTTCCGTTGACTCAGTATTGCCGAGAGCATAACTGCTCGGTGGAGCAGCGTTTGCAGTTGTTCCGTTCGGTGTCTGAGGCGGTGCAGCACGCGCACGCGAATGCTGTCATCCACCGCGACCTTAAGCCGTCCAACATTCTGGTCAAGAGCGATGGGTCGGTCCGCCTGCTTGATTTCGGCATTGCCAAACAGTTGGAGAGCCTCGACTTGCAAGTGGACCAGACGATGACTGGGCTGCGGCTGATGACGCCAGCTTATGCATCGCCGGAACAGATCCGCGGTGATCGAGTCGGAATCAGTACCGACGTTTATTCCCTTGGAGTCATTCTTTACGAGCTCTTGACCGGTCAGCTTCCCTTTGACTTGTCCGGGCTAACTCCTGCGGAAGCGGCTACCATCATCACCGATCATGAACCGGGCAAGCCATCCGCCGCCGTCAATCCGACCGCCGGCTCCGAGGCAACTTCCCACGCCATCTCGGTGAGCAAGACCGCATGGGCCGATCTCGATGTCCTCTGTCTAAACGCGATGCACAAAGATCCCCAGCGCCGGTACCGGTCGGCGGAAGCCTTGATCCGCGACGTCGACCATTACCTGCAGGGTGAGCCATTGGAGGCAAGGCCCGACGCGTGGCAGTACCGCATCGGGAAGTTTGTCCGCCGCAATCGAAACGCGGTCGCAACTATGACGGTGATTTTTGCCGTAATCGTTGGATTGGTCACCTTCTTCACGTTGCGGCTGGCGAAGGCGCGCGATACTGCGCTCGCGGAAGCGGCCCGCACCCAGCGCATTCAGCAATTCATGGCCAATCTCTTTCAAGGTGGAGATGCAGCGGCCGGCCCCTCCGACTCATTGCGCGTGATCACCATCGTGGATCGCGGTGTACAGGAAGCAAAGGCCCTCGACAAGGACCCCAAGGTGCAGGCCGAGCTCTACCAGAACCTCGGTGGTATCTACCAGAAACTCGGCAAGTTCGAGCAAGCAGATTCTTTGCTGCGGTCGGCACTCGATCAGCGCAAGTCATTATTCGGAGCAGATAGCCAGGAGGTAGCGGAAAGCCTGACTGCGCTAGGCTTGCTACGGTCCGATCAGGCACACTTAGAGGAGGCCGAGCAACTGGTTCGGCAGGGGCTGGAAATGGCCAAGCGGCACTTACCGCCGAACCATCCAGCGATCGCGAAGGCCACTCTCGCCTTTGGGAAAGTGTTGGCGGAGCGCGGCTCCTACGATCAAGCGATCCATGCGCTGAACGAGGCGGTGCGGCTGCAGTCGGCTCCAGGTGTGGCGCCCGCCGATCTGGCTACCAGTCTGTCCACCTTGGCGGATGCACACTACTCTGCCGGCCACTACGATGTCTGCCAATCTTTGTATAGTCGCGTCCTGGCTATGCACCGCCAGATCTATGGTGAACGCCACCCGCTCGTCGCCGATGATCTAGCTAGTATGGCGGCTGTGCAGCTCGATTTGGGTTACTACAGCGAAGCTGAACGGTTGGACCGGCAAGCACTCGACATCATTCAATCCTATTACGGCGATAACCACCCCAAAACGGCCAACCGCCTGACCGCACTAGCGCAACCATTGACGTATCAGAAGAAGTATGACGAGGCTGTGTCCGCGCTGGAGCAAGCTCTCGCCATTGACCAGCGCGTCTATGGTCCAGCGCATCCGTCGGTGGCCGAAACGCTGAATGAACTGGGAAATGTGGCTTCCATGCGCGAGCATTTGGATGAGGCGGAAGAGCGATTCGAGCGTGCGGCGGACATCTATCGCGCCGTCTATGGCGACCACCACTATCTGGTCGCCATCGCCCTGTCCAACGTGGCGAGCATCTCCTATGACAAGAAGGATTACACGCGCGCCGAACAACTCTTCCGCGACGTCGTCCGCCGCTATAAAGAAACGCTCCCGGCGGACAACGTCAATACCGGTATCGCATATATCAAGCTAGGACGGACCCTGCTCCACCAGAACCGGTATCAAGACGCAGAAGCGAGCACCATGGCCGGCTATGAAATCCTGAGCAAGCAAAGCAGCCCGTCGACGAGTTTTATTCGCGCGGCGCGCAAAGACCTTGCGGCCGAATACGAGGCTCTGAATCAACCGCAACAGGCGGCGCGCTTTCGCGCCGAGTTGGCGGCGGCCGCGGCAAATCCTCCCAACGCCAACCGTTAAGTGCTGATAGATCGCTGAGCCCACGGGCGGTTCCCCTCCGTCGCCGGGCCCGGCCTTCGGCTCCCATCCGCATTTCTTTCGCGATTTTAAAAATCACGTGACGGTTCTTGCCCGCGGTTTGCGCAATGCGAAGTGAGTACAAACGGCGCACGGGAAGGAGCGGAGCCACCAGATAACCGGCATGGCTCCGTTTCGCGCCGCTCGACACCCCGCAAATCGTCAGGAAACGGAGCATTCCAATGAGCAATCGTGTCTCGAGATCTGATCAATTCCATGTTTTCTTCGCCATGATCGCTGTGGCCTTGATCGTCAGCCTGCCAAGTTCGCTCCACGCCCAGACGTTCCAATCGATCCCGTCTCTGTCATTTACGAAGGCCTTTGCCGGGGCCGAGCCACTGCCGCAAGTTCTGACGATTGCTTACACCGATCAAACGACGGTCCGCTTCAGTGTGGCGGCTTCGACCAACGGGGGTGGCAGTTGGCTCGCGGCGTCTCCCTCGGGTAGTGGCTGCTGCAACACGCCATTAGCAGTTGCCGTCAGCGTAGCCGCCGGCAACCTGGCGGCGGGTACCTACACCGGGCAAGTGGTCATCACCAACTATTCCAATGGCAATATCAAAATGACGATTCCCGTCACTCTAACGATTGCCGCGGCGGGCACCACGTTCTTCGACGATCTTCCGGGCAAGTTGAGTTTCTCGTTTACGGGCAGTGAAATCCCGGTCGCGCAAGCCGTCCAAATCAGAAATGCCGGAGCCGGGACGCTGAACTGGACACTGGCCACCAGCACGGCCGACGGTGGAAACTGGCTGACCGCTTCCTCTGCGAGCGGTGCGGCCCCGTCAACCGTCAGCATTGGAATTTCGAAGAGCAAGCTTCCTGGAGGAGGTTCGGTCGCAGGAACATATCTCGGCGAACTGCTCTTTCAGACTTCCGGCGACAGCATCACAATTCCCGTGGCGGTGACCGTAGGCCCCTCCGTGTTTACGCAGATCAATCCGCTTGATTTCACGATGGCGTTCGGCGGCTCCAATCCTCTCGCTCAGATCCTGAACATCGCCATGTCCGACAACTCGACAGTCCGCTACAGCGTATCGGTAGCAACCGCCAAGGGCGGCAACTGGCTGTCCATTTCTCCGGCGGGCAGCGGCTGCTGCAATACGCCACTGGCAGAGGTTGTGAGCGTAAACACCAGTTCGATTCCAGCAGGCGCGTATACCGGGGAAATCATCATCACCGAATACGCCAACCCGCAAAGGGTTATGGTCATACCGGTCACATTGACGGTCGCCAATTCTGGCGCGTTCTTGGCTGACCTGCCCGGTCAGCTCAGCTTTTCAGTCAAGACCAATGGCGCAACGTCGACGCCACAGACAGTTCAGGTCAACAATGGAGGTTCCGGCAGCTTGAGTTGGACGGCTACAACTGTGACGGGCGACGGCGGCAACTGGCTGACGGCCACGCCTTCCAGCGGAACCGCTCCTTCGACTGTCTCGGTAGGAGTCAATGTGAGTCAGCTCCCCGGGGCAGGCGCTGTCGCAGGTACCTACACCGGGCAGATCGTGTTCCAAACCACTGGAGACATGACCACGATTCCGGTGGCGGTCACGGTGGGGTCCGCGACGTTTGAACAACTGAACCCGATCAGCTTTACGATGCCGTTCGGCGGAGCGAATGCGCTGCCCCAGATCCTGAATGTGGCGACCAGCGACAACTCAACCATTCGTTTCAGCGGGTCCGTAGTGACGGCCAAGGGCGGCAACTGGTTGTCGATTACTCCGGCGGGAAGCGGCTGCTGCAACACTCCACTCGCGATTACTGCCAACGTGGCCAACGCCACCTCGCTTCCGGCGGGGACCTACACGGCGGAAATCATCTTCACCCAATACTCGAACCCCGGCCTGTCCATGGTCGTACCCGTCAACCTGACGATTCTCAACTCGGGGGCCTTTTTCGACACGTTGCCGGGCCAGATGAGTTTCTCGCTCGTGAAGGGCGCGGCGGCGGCGACCTCGCAGGTGTTGCAGATCAGGAACGCTGGCACCGGAACGTTGAACTGGAACCTTACTGCCACCACCGCGGATGGCGGCAACTGGCTGAAGCCTTCAGTCTCGAGCGGCACTGCGCCTTCCTTTCCAACGATTGGAATCGATGTCACACAGTTGCCGGGCGGAGGCCTGCTCGCCGGAACGTTCGTCGGCGAATTGGATCTAATCACCGCCGGAGATACAACCACAATTCCGGTGACCGTCACGGTTGGAACATCCGTCTTTCTGCAGACCAACCCGATCAGCTTTACCATGCCGTTTGGGGGAGCCAATCCGCTTCCTCAGATCGTTACCGTCGCGACCAGCGATAACACCACAGCTCGCTTCAGCGTCAGTGTCGCCACTTCGAATGGCGGAAGCTGGCTCGCGGTGTCTCCGGCCGGAAGCGGTTGCTGCAATACACCGCTGGCACTGACTGCAAGCGTGAACGCGAGCACGCTCGCGGCTGGAAATTATACGGGTGAAATCATCATCACCGAATACGCCAACCCCGGGCGGTCGATGGTAATACCCGTCACTCTAGCCGTGGACAACTCCGGAGCCTTCTTCGACAATCTGCCGGGTCAGATGAATTTCTCGATGAATGCTGGCGGGAAAGTGAATCCACAGACGCTGCTACTCGGCAACGGAGGGAGTGGCAAGCTGAAGTGGACTCTGACACCGAGTACGTCCGATGGCGGAGCCTGGCTGCTGCCAACTCCGCTGAGTGGGACAACAACTCCAAAAACCATCACGGTCAAGATCTACCCCGCCGCTTTGCCAGGAGCGGGCAAGATCGCTGGCACCTACGTGGGTCAATTGCTCTTCGCGGCTTCGACTGGCACCGCCACGGTTCCTGTGGTCGTTAAAGTCGGTCCCGGGAGCTTTTCGCAGATCAATCCCATCAGCTTCGTAATGCCGCTCGGCGGCGCGAACCCGCTCCCGCAGGTGCTGTCGATTGCAACCGACGACAACTCAACCATTCGCTTCAGTGCATCCGCGGTCACCGCGAAAGGCGGCAGTTGGCTGCAGATTTCAACCTCTGGAAGCGGTTGCTGCAACACATCGTTCCCGATGCGGGTCAGCGTGAACGCCAGCTCCCTGGCGGTGGGAGTGTACACGGGAGAAATTAACCTCGTCCAATATGCGAATCCAGGTACGTCAATGACCGTGCCCGTGACACTCAACGTTGTCTCCTCCGGCAAAGCCTTCGTCGACAATCTCCCCGGCCAGATGAGCTTCTCGTTCAAACCCAGCGGGGCCAACCCGCCGTCACAGACGATTACGGTTGGAAACGGCGGCGGCTCGACGCTAAATTGGAGTGTCACTGGCACCACGGCCGATGCCGGCAAATGGCTCAAGTTTGTTCCGACAAAAGGAACCAATGCGGGCACCTACACCGTATCGGTCACGACCAAGAGTCTGCCCGGCAAGGGCCTGATCGCTGGCACCTACACCGGACAGCAGTTACTCAAGGCGACGACTGGCAATGTCACCATTCCGGTGGTGGTCACGGTGGGCGATCCGGTCTTCGTGCAGCTTCCGACCGTCGCCTTCAGCGTCACACAAGGCACGAATCCGGCGCCCCAGGTGATCTCCATCGCCAGCACCAGCACGGCCATTCGCTTCACGCCGATCGCGGCGTCGGGCAAGGGCGGCAACTGGCTGAGTATCTCTCCGAGCGGCAGCGGCTGCTGCAACACGCCGACGAACGTTACGGTCAGCGTAAACTCCAGTGCGTTGGCCGCCGGCACGTACGTCGGAGAGATTAACGTCATCGAATATGCCAACCCAGCGAAGTCGATGACCATCCCGGTGGTTCTGGTGGTTACTCCATAACCGGTGTTCCTGGCCGACGCTGGAAGGTCGGCTCTTCATGCCCGCTCGCGGCGAAACCGCGGGCGGGCTTTTTCTTGGTCTGAAATCACTCCCACCTGTGACATAGACACAGGGGTCGCGTGACCCTGCGCACAGCGATCTGCCCGCCCAATCCTGTATCTACAAAGAACAGCACTATGAATGCCTTCAAAGATGCAGGACATATCTTCCGGTTAGTCGCGGTTTTCGTCGTCGGCTTCGTGGTGTTTCTCGGGGTCCGTGCGTTTCTCGTGCCGAAGAGTTTCGGCCAGTACGGACACTACCGTGGAAATGCCATCGCCGAGATCGCCGCTCGTCCGGTGAACTTCGCCGGCCACCAGGCCTGCGAAGACTGCCACGCGGATGTCCTGGAGAAAAAGAAGAGCGGCAAGCACGTCCACGTAAACTGCGAGGCGTGCCATGGACCATTGGCAAAGCATGTCGAGGATCCGGGCTCGGTCCAGCCCGCCAAGCTCGATACCGCCGTGTTGTGCGTCCGATGTCACGAGGCCAACATCGCCAAGCCGAAAGGATTTCCGCAAGTTGCTTCCGCCGACCACTCTTCCGGGCTGGCCTGCGACACCTGCCACCAGCCGCACAGTCCGGCCATCACTGCCGAGCCGACGACCGGAGGGAAGAAATGAGCATTACCCGGCGCCACATGCTCCTTCTGTTGCCGGCGGCGGCGGTCGCATGGAAACACGTCCTGGCTGGGACCCCCGAAGCCTCCCCCAATTACACGTTGTCCCAACACTGGTGGGGCATGCTGATCGATCTGCCCAAATGCATCGGATGCGGGAACTGCGTCCGTGCTTGCCAGGTCGAGAACGACGTGCCCGACGGCTACTTCCGCACGTGGGTGGAACGCTACCACGTGTCGGACTACGACATTGAAAATCCCCAGGTAGACTCGCCCGACGGCGGCAAGAAGGGATTTCCTCCGGCCAAGGAAGAAAGCGGAAAGAACTTCTTCGTGCCCAAGCTCTGCAACCATTGCGCGGATTCCCCCTGTACGCAAGTTTGTCCAGTGGGCGCGACCTTTATCAGCCCCGATGGCGTGGTGCTGGTAGATCAGAAGTACTGCCTCGGTTGCCGCTACTGCGTGCAGGCCTGTCCTTACGGGTGCCGTTTTATTCATCCTGAGAAAAACGTCGCCGAGAAATGCTCGCTCTGCTATCACCGGATCACAAAAGGCCTGACCACTGCTTGTTGCGAAAGTTGTCCGACCGGCGCGCGGCAACTGGCGGACTTGAAGAACCCCAGCGACCCGATTCATGAATTCCTGAAGACCCACAACGTTCAGGTCTTGAAACCCAACATGGCGACCCATGCCAAGGTCTTTTACAGCAACCTGGATGGTTCGGTGCGATAAGGCTCGGTGCGATAAGGAGACTGTGACCGTTTATGTCTGGCGTTGAAGGCTTCATGTATCCGAACGAAGTAGAGCTTCAGTGGAGCGTACTGATCGTGCTCTACCCCTTTCTCACGGGGCTCGTGGCCGGCGCATTCATTCTGGCGTCGCTGGAGCGAGTTTTTCAGGTGCAGGAGGTGAAGCCCACCTACCGGCTGGCGCTGTTAACTGCGTTGGCTTTCCTGTTGGTCGCGCCGCTTCCCCTGCAACTCCATCTGGGACACCCGGAACGGTCGTACGAGATGTACCTGACGCCGCACAAAACGTCCGCGATGGCTATGTTCGGGTTTGTGTACTTGTGGTACCTGATGGCCGTCCTGGTGTTCGAAATCTGGCTCGACTACCGGCGCGACATCGTCGTGCTGTCGCAATCCACGACGGGATGGAAGCGCTTGATTTACCGGATGATGACACTGGGTTCGAGCAACATCAGTGCGCATGCGCTCGAAGTTGATGACCGAATCGGCTGGATCATTACTCTCATCGGCATTCCCTCCGCGTTTCTCCTGCACGGTTACGTTGGATTTATCTTTGGCTCGATCAAGGCAAACCCGTGGTGGTCCACGCCGCTCATGCCGGTGGTATTCATCTTCTCGGCCATGGTCTCAGGGATTGCCGCCGTGATGCTCCTTTACATGCTGTTGACTTGGGCCCGCAAACAGACGATCGACATGCGCTGCGTCGACACCGTGGCGCGCTACCTGTTCTATATCTTCATCATCGACTTCAGCCTGGAGATGCTCGATCTGATTCACCGCATCTACGAGTCCGATGAAAGCTTCCGCAGCCTGGATTTCATGGTTCACACCAAGCTGTACATGTCGCATATCGTGGTCCAGATTGTGCTGGGCACGGTTACTCCCATTGCGCTTCTGGCCTTGACCCAGGTGTTGAGACTCGGCGAAATGACCCGCAAGCGCATTTACGCGCTGGCCGGATGCCTGACTCTGATCGGAATCTTTGCCATGCGCTGGAACGTCGTGATCGGCGGCCAGTTGTTTTCCAAGAGTTTCCTGGGATACACCACGTACAAGATGGGCTTGGTCACGCGCGAAGGCCTGCTGGTGGCCGTGGTGCTCACCGTTATGCCATTGGTCATTCTGTGGGTGCTAGTGAAGCTGCTACCTCCCTGGCCCGAGAAGAATTCGGGCGCGATCCCGGAAACCGTACCCGTGCGCTAACCGAGGATACGGAAAAGCCCGATGTTGAATTTCGGGAGGTTGAATTGTGGGATGTTGGATTTTGGGTGGCGCAGCGCTTCAGCGCTGCGATCGCTGACTCATTTTCAAGACCGGCTTTAGCCGCTGAGGTCAGGCTGCAAAATAGTTTTTCCCGCAGCCGACTAAGTTAGTCGATTCGTTGCCAGCCTCAAAGCGAGTGGAGATTATGGACGATCTCGACGCTTTAGCACGGCTCACCGCCCGCATTGAAACCCTGGAACGCCGTGTCTGCGTCCTCGAACATTCATCCGAAACAGCCGTATCCGCTCCCGCCGAGCCAGTCAGTCCCGTCGTACAGGCGCCGATCTCCGAAACGCTCCCGTTCGCGCAAGACGGCGGCGTGTTCCCGGTACTGGGCAAGGCCATGCTCGGAATCGCCGGTGCCTATTTGCTCCGGGCCGTGGCCGAATCGGGTTCATTTCCGAAGTTGGCAGTCGTGGTGCTGGCACTTGCCTATGCTGCGATGTGGCTCGTTTGGGCAGCGCGAGTTCCCGCCGAAGCGCGCTTTGCCAGCACTGTTTATGCCGCCACCTCGGCCTTGATTCTCGCTCCCATGCTCTGGGAGCTGACGCTGCGATTCGAAGTCTTGCCAACCATGGCGACCGCCGGGGTCCTCGGTATGTTCGTGGTCACCGCGTACGCCTTGGCCTGGAAGCGCAGTCTGGTGCCGGTGGTCTGGGTCGCCAGTGTCGCCGCGGTCCTAACCACTCTGGCGTTGCTGATTGCGACACGCGATCTAGTGCCTTTCATCTTGGCGCTCCTACTCATGGCGGTGGCCAGCGAAGTGACGGCGTATCGCAACCGCTGGCTGGGCCTCCGACCGCTGATTGCCGTCGCAGTGGACCTTGCCATCTGGATTCTGCTCTACCTCTATTCCCGCCCGGAAGGTCTTCCTCCGGAGTATAAGAACGTCGCAGCGCCGTTGCTGCTGGCGCTCGGGTGCACGCTGCTTCTCGTTTATGGAGTAAGCACCGTTCTTCGGACGACCCGCCTTCGCCAGAAAATCAGCGTCTTCGAAATCGGGCAGACCGTCATTGCGTTCTTGCTGGCTGCCTTTAGCATCCTACATTTTGGAGCAAGCGCCGGCGCGTTGCTGTTAGGGGCGTTCTGTTTGCTCCTCTCGGCGGCGTGTTACGCGGCCGCCTATGCCTACTTCGACCGCTTCCCCGAGCGCTTCCCCGACCAGCGTACCTTCCACGTGTATGCCACTTGGAGCATGGCTCTTCTCCTGGTGGGCAGCTCTCTTTGTCTCCCGGCGTTGCTGCTCGCGTTGTGCTTGAGCATGGCGGCGATCATGGCGACGCTCCTCGGCGTGCGGGGATCTCGCCTGACGCTGGAATTCCACGGCCTGGCATATCTGGCTGCGGCTGCGTACGCATCTGGCCTGTTGGACTATGCCGGGCGCGCGCTAGCGGGCACCTTCCCAGCGGCGCCCGGATGGATTGTTTGGATCGTCGCCGCCTCGGCAGTGGCGTGCTACGCGGTCGGTGGCCGCTTTCGCGCAAAACGGTGGAACCAACGGTTCCTGCAACTGCTTTCAGCGATCCTGGCCGTGGCCGCGATGATCACATTCCTGGTTTCTGTCCTGGTGTGGCTGGCCGCAATTGGCATGACTCCGGGCGCGTCGCAAGTGGCCGTGATCCGCACACTGATCACCTGCGGAGTCGCACTCGCGCTGGCCTTCAGCGGGTCCCGCTGGCAGCGGGCCGAACTTGTTTGGATTGCCTATGGCGCGCTGGCTTTGGTGACAGCGAAGTTGTTGTTCGAAGACTTGCAACACGGCCACCCCGCATCCACCGCCGTGTCGATCTTCCTCTATGCGGTGGCTCTGATTCTTGTTCCTCGGATGGCGCGCATCGCCCGGCGCACTTGAGCCGCGGAGGTTTCCCTGAAACTATCCGATCTTTTATGAATTTCGGCGGAAGAACTATTCTGCGTCGCTCTGCGGTTTCAGTCCGCTGGCATGGGCGCTGGCCTGACACTCAAAACAGGGGCCTTCACCGGCAAAGTCTCCGCAGGAACCTGCAGCCACTTGCGCACTTCCGGCAGCGCGCGGCGCATCGCTACTTCGCCTACGCAAACCAATTCGTCAGCGCGTTTGAAATCGTCATAATCAAAGCCCGCAACATCCGGCTCAATCACGATGTCGGCCGCGCTTCTCCAGACGGAACTCATCATGTCCTGCGCAATGGCGAAGGACTGGCCGATTACATCGAAAAGATGCCGGGGCGCGGTCGTCTTCGACCACTGCCCTTTCAGGTGTACGGCCAGCACGCGCTCCGCGCCCATCTTGCGCAAGGGCTGCGTCGGCACGGGATGCGAGAGCATGCCATCCACGAGCCAGCGTCCACCGATTTCGACCGGCAAGAACATTCCCGGATACGCGCAACTCGCCCGCACCGGGTCGATGATCGAACCTGAGGAGAAGACCGCTCCTTCGCCAGTATTGAAGTCGGTTGCAGTTACCCCGAGAGGGATACGCAACTCTTCAAATTTCTGCACCTTTAAAGTACGGGTCAGAAACGCAACCATGCGATCGTTGGTGGCAAAGCCATAGCGGGAGAGCGTCCAGCGCGCGAAGGTGGTGAAGCGGACTCTGTGGGCAAGTTCTTCCAGTTCCGCTACCGTGAGCCCGCTGCAATACGCGGCTCCCATGAGCGCGCCCACGCTCGTGCCCGCGACCATACGAACCGGAATGCCTTCTTCTTCGAGGACTTTGAGAACGCCGATGTGCGCGATGCCGCGAGCAAAGCCTCCACCCAAGGCGAGACCAATTGCGGGCATGCGCTGCGCTTCGGTCGCACTCGACCGGCGGGACAGTTCGCGGCCGAAGGCTTGCACGGAACGGATAACCTTGCCCAGATGCTTCATAGGAACCCCACGTTCCCGGTCTGCTGGAGCCGCAAACCCCCATCAATATTGTGTAAGATGCCACAAATCCGTTTCCGGCTGCAGGCCACCTTTGTGCTATCTGGGGTTACAGGAGAATCCCCCTGAGTATTACGGAAAGAACTTAGGATCTACCGTGGTGACTAACTCCTGCAATCCTGCTAACTTACCGTTCATTACCAACTGTGATAACGGGTTCCGGGCGCCGGAACAGCCCTTTGGGACCCGAACAGATAGCCAAGCTTCTGAGTCCGGCTCGCCTCGTTTTGCGTCGCCGATCTCGCAATCCCGCGCAAAGGGCTAATATCCAGAGGCCGCACACAATGACAGCCGCTAAGGGCAAACCGCTGCCTACAAGGAGGACGGCCAACGATGGCAAGCTACATTGGCGCCATTGATCAGGGAACGACCAGCTCGCGCTTCATCGTGTTCGATCGTTCCGGACGCATCGTGAGCGCCGCTCAAAAAGAGCACGAGCAGATCTATCCCAAGCCGGGGTGGGTCGAACACGATCCCGAAGAGATCTGGCGCTGCACGCAAGATGTCATCCAGGAAGCCATGGAAGCACGCGGACTGCGGCCGGAAGATCTGGCTGCAATCGGAATCACCAACCAGCGCGAGACCACGGTCGTCTGGCATAAGAACAGTGGCAAGCCCGTGTGCAACGCCATTGTCTGGCAGGACACGCGCGTTGCTCCAGCGGTCGCCGAATTCGCTGCGCGTGGCGGACAGGACCGCTATCGTGCTCAAACCGGGCTTCCCCTCGCTGCCTATTTCAGCGGTCTCAAGATTCGCTGGATTCTCGAAGAAGTTGTGGGCGCCCGCGCGCAAGCCGAAGCGGGCAATCTGCTGTTTGGCAACATCGACACGTTTCTGATCTGGCATCTCACCGGCGGGCCGCATGGTGGAGTTCATGTCACCGACGTGACCAATGCCAGCCGCACTCAACTGATGAACCTCAACGCGTTGCAGTGGGATCAGGACGTCCTGAATGATTTTGGCATTCCGATCCGGATGCTGCCTAAGATTGTTTCGAGCAGCGAAGTCTACGGCACCGCGAAACTACCAGCCGTTGCCGGAGTTGCGATCGCCGGCGATCTCGGCGATCAGCAAGCCGCCCTCGTCGGCCAGACCTGCTTCAAACCTGGCGAAGCCAAAAACACGTACGGCACCGGCAGCTTCATGCTGATGAACACCGGGGAGAAGGCTGTGCTCTCGAACTTCGGCCTGCTGACCACGGTGGCGTATAAGTTCGGCCCAAAGCCGGCATGCTATGCGCTGGAAGGGAGCATCGCCATTACCGGCGCCTTGGTGCAATGGCTCCGCGACAATCTCCGGATCATCGAGAAGAGTTCCGACATTGAGGCGCTCGCCCGTACCGTAGATGACAATGGCGGCGTCTACTTCGTCCCCGCCTTCTCCGGCCTGTACGCGCCATATTGGAAGGGCGACGCGCGCGGCGTGATCGCTGGCTTGACGCACTACGTGAACAAAGGCCACATCGCCCGCGCCGTGCTCGAGGCCACTGCGTTCCAAGTACGCGAGGTCGTGGACACCATGGCCAAAGATTCCGGTATTACGCTTGACGTTCTGCGCACGGATGGCGGAATGGTGATGAACGATCTGCTGATGCAATTCCAGGCCGACATTCTGGCAAAACCGGTGGTTCGCCCGACGGTGAAGGAGACCACTGCCTTAGGCGCTGCCTACGCCGCCGGGCTCGCGGTCGGCTTCTTCCAGGATACCGACGACCTCGTGGCGAACTGGGCAGTCGATCAGCGGTGGGAGCCGAAGATGGATGAAGAGACTCGCGAGCGGCTCTATCACTTCTGGAAAAAGGCAGTGACGCGCTCATTCGGGTGGGTGGAATAATCGACGGAATAATTGTAGAGAAGCGGCTTGCCGCGTCTCCCACCGACGATCTCAGAGACAAACGACTATGAATCGAACCAACATGTGGCGCAGCATCGAAGCCCATCCTAAAGCCTGGGACATGATTGTCGTGGGCGGCGGTGCTACCGGCGTGGGGGTTGCGATCGACGCGGCCACGCGCGGTTACGATGTGCTGCTGCTCGAGCAGAGCGATTTCGGCAAAGGCACGTCCAGTCGCAGCACGAAACTGGCGCACGGCGGCGTGCGCTACCTGGAGCAGGGCAACATCGGGCTAGTCATGGAAGCGCTCAAGGAGCGCGGCCTGCTTCTGCAAAACGCGCCGCACATCGTGCGCGACCGTGCGTTCGTCGTGCCGAACTACGATTGGTGGGAAGCTCCATTCTATGGCCTCGGCCTGAAGCTCTACGAATTGCTGGCCGGCAAATACGGATTTGGCACGTCGCGCATCCTCTCCAAAGAAGAGACGCTCGAACATTTGCCAACCTTGAAGACCGATGGCCTGCGCGGCGGCGCGGTTTACTACGATGGACAATTCGACGATGCCCGTCTGCTCATCCACATGGTAGCCACCGCATTCGAGCAGGGCGCCACCTTGCTGAACTATGTTGAAGTCACAGGACTGACGAAGGACGCGCAGGGATTTGTGGATGGTGTCAGCGCGCGCGACGTGGAAACCGGCGACGAATTTCGTGCCGCTGCAAAAGTTGTGGTCAACGCCACCGGCGCTTTCAGCGACCTGCTTCGCCTCCAAGCCGAACCGGGAGCCACGCCGCTGATCGTCCCCAGCCAGGGCATTCACCTCGTCTTCGACAAGACCTTTCTGCAGGGAGAAAGCGCGGTCATGGTTCCGCACACCGGCGATGGCCGCGTGTTATTCGCGATTCCCTGGCACGGCCACACGCTGGTAGGCACCACCGACACGCCGATTGCAGCCGCAACGCTCGAACCTGTCGCCATGGAACAGGAAATCCAATTCATTCTGGCGACTGCGGCGCAATACCTGACGAAAGCGCCCACGCGCGACGATGTGTTAAGCGTATTCGCCGGCATCCGGCCGCTGGTGCGCGCGACCGGCGTTGCCAGCACGGCGGCACTCTCGCGCGATCACCTGATCAACATCGATCGCTCCGGTTTGGTCACCATCTGCGGCGGAAAATGGACGACCTACCGCCACATGGCCGAGGATTGCGTCGACCAGGCGGCCACGCTGGCGCAGTTGCCGGAAAAGCCGTGCGTGACGCACCATTTACATATCCATGGCTTCCACGTTACCGCGAAAGAATTCGGATCGCTGGCGGTCTATGGTTCAGACGCGTACGAGATTCGCAAACTGATCGGGACGGACGCCGCGCTTGGAGAGCCGCTGCATGCGGCGCTGCCCTACGTGAAGGCAGAGGTAATCTGGGCGGCGCGGCACGAAATGGCCCGCACCGTGGAAGACATACTGGCGAGGCGCACACGCGCACTGTTCCTGAATGCACGCGCGGCCCTCGAAATGGCGCCCGTCGTCGCCGACCTGATGGCTTCAGAACTGGGCTGGGGCGAGAGCACGAAAACGAAACAGCTAGCCGCGTTCCGCGACGTTGCTTCGAACTACGTTCTTCATCCCTGAACGTCTCCGGCGCTTGTCTATATATCCTTACTATCTTTCAAACGCGAAGTTTTCCGGAATACAGCGCCATGCCGACCACGGCATCAATTCCCAGCGCGTCGAGGCTGTCGATTTCCTGCTGCTCGGTAATACCGCCCGCGACCACCAGGTGTCGTTGCGTGGCCCGTCGGATCGCATGAACCGTTTCCATCGGAATGCCGCCCATTAGGCCCTCGGTGTCGATGTGGGTGTACAGGAAGCTCTCACAGAACTGTTCCAGCTCGCGAATCATGTCGAAAGCAGTGACGGTAGTCTGTGTACGCCAACCATCAATCGCAACCCGGCCTCCTCGGGAGTCGATTGCAAACATAAGCGCCGACTTAGATAGCGTCTCCGCCAGCGTACGGGCGTACTCACGGTTGATCCGGCCTTCGTTCATCAACGCGGACCCGATGATCACCTTGTGCGCACCGATGTTCAGAAGCTCCCGCGCACTTTCGAGGTTGCGAATGCCGCCGCCCACCTGGCATTTGAGGCGGCCGGCAATCTGCTCCACCAACGCGCGGTTGTTGCCGGCTCCGCGGGCCGCGTCCAAATCTATGACTTGAACAATGGGAAACTTGGAAAAGCGTTCGATCCAATAGTCGAAGTTATCGAATTCCAGCTTCTTCTTTTCTCCCTGAACCAACTGCACGATCTTGCCACCCATAAGATCGATCGATGGAATCAGCATGGCCACCTCACGGGCACGTTGGCGTTGTGCAGTTCCTTCTTTAATTGCGCGATGTTCTCGATGCCGAAATGGAAGATGGATGCGGCCAGAGCCGCGTCCGCGCGTCCGTCGCGAAACACATCAATAAAGTGTTGCGCCGACCCGGCGCCTCCTGACGCAATCACCGGAATGGAAACGGAGTCGGCGACACACTGCACCAGTTCGCAGTCAAAGCCGGCCTGGGTTCCGTCGCAGTCCATGGAAGTCAGCAGAATTTCTCCCGCGCCGCACGCGGCAGCCTCCCGCGCCCATTGCAACGCGTCGCGGCCGGTGGGAGTGCGGCCTCCGGCGACGAATACTTCGAAACCTCCGTTCACCCGCCGGGCATCGATGGCGACCACGACCGCCTGCGAACCGAAACGCGCGGCAATTTTCCCGATCAGCGACGGGTCCTGCACCGCAGCCGAATTGATGGCGATCTTGTCGGCACCGGCCTCGAACACGGCTTCGGCATCGGCGAGTTCGCGGATTCCTCCGCCGACGGTGAACGGAATAAACAAACCGCGCGCGGTGCGGGAGACGACGTCGAGCATGGTATTGCGCTTATCGCTGGTGGCGGTGATGTCGAGCAGAACGATCTCGTCTGCGCCGTCGCAAGCATGGGCAGCGGCACAGTCGGCCGGGTCCCCTGCATCGCGGAGATTAACGAACTGCACGCCTTTTACAACGCGGCCATCGTCCACGTCGAGACAGGCGATGATGCGTTTGGTTAGCACTTGTCGTACCTCACAAATCGGCCTCGCAGAAATTCTCGAGAATAAGTAGCCCCACGGTCCACGATTTTTCCGGATGGAACTGCACTCCGAAAGTGTTTTCGTGTTCGACGACGGCCGAAAACAGTGCTCCGTACTCTGTCATCGCCGAGGTGGAGGCAACCACCGGCGCTTGAAATGAGTGCGTATAGTAAACGAAAGAGTCGGGCGCAACGTTACGCAGCAAGCGCGAGCCATCCCGAATCGCGAGCGAGTTCCATCCAACGTGCGGCGATTTCACCGACGACGGAAATGGCTGACATCTCCCTGCGAAGATTCCCGCGCCCGCCAGTTCGGGAGCCTCGTCGCTGCCTTCGAACAACCACTGCATTCCCAGGCAGATTCCGAGCATGGGCTTGCCGGCACGTACGCCTTGCAGGACGGCAGTTCTTAGGCCCTTGTTGTCGAGACCTCCCAACGCAGAGAAATGCCCGACACCAGGCAACACGATCTTGTCGGCCGCTGCGATTGTTTCAGGGTGCGCGGTGACGACGACTTCGGCGCCGAGATAGTCGAACGCTTTCTTCACTGAATTCAGGTTGCCGGCGCCGTAATCCACGATGGCGATCATAAGAGTCCCTTCGTGCTCGGCAACATTCGTCCCAGGCGGCGGTCGCGGGAGCAGGCAACACGAAGCGCGCGTGCAAAAGCTTTGAAGAGCGCTTCGATCTTGTGATGGCTGGAGCGCCCGTACAGGACACGCACATGAACATTCGCGCGCGCGCCGCGGGCAAAGCCCTCGAAGAAATCATCGACCAGTTCCGTCTGGAGATCGCCGACTCGAGTCGCTCGCACCCTAGTCTGGACGACGGACACCGCGCGGCCGCCGAAGTCCACGGCCGCGAGGCCAAGGGTTTCGTCCATGGTCATCAGAAAATATCCGGCTCGCAGGATGCCGCGCCGGTCCCCCAGCGCGCGGTCAAACGCCTCACCCAGGCTGATGCCGACATCTTCGACGGTGTGGTGCTGATCCACATCCAGGTCGCCCAGTGCGGCGAGCTTCAAATCGAAGCCGCCGTGACGGGTGAATAACTCCAACATGTGGTCAAGAAAACGAATGCCCGTGGAGACTTCGTACTTCCCGCGTCCCTCAATGGTGAGGGCAATTCGAATTTCCGTTTCCGCCGTCTTGCGATGCAGTTTGGCTTTCCTCACACCCGCACCTCGCTTCGAAAACCAGTTCGCAAGCCAAGTTCTTCAACTAGGTCTCGCAGCGCGGCGATGAGGCGGTGCGTGTGATCGTCCGTTCCTATGGTCAGGCGGACGCAGCCTTCGCATCCCGGGTCAGAGTGGCGGTCGCGCACCAGAATTCCGCGATCACGCAGGGCTCGAACGAACTCCGCGTGACCTGAGCCAATGCGTACGAGGACAAAATTAGCGTGGCTCGACCAGTAGTGCAATCCGAGATAGCCAAGTTCCTGCTGCAATCTCTCGCGGTTTCTGAGAACTTGCGCAACATAGCCACCAACGTACTCCTGATCGCGCAGCGCCTCGGGCAGGACCGCGAGGGCGGCCGCATTCACGCTGTAGGGCGAGGCGACGCGGTGGACCATCGCCATCTGTCCAGTTGCTCCCGCTAGAACGCCGATGCGCAAACCGGCGAGTCCGTAGGCCTTGGAGAAGGTTCGCGCCACGAACAGATTCTCAATCTTGCGGGTCTGCTCGATCAGCGTTTCGCCGTGAAATTCGAAATAGGCCTCATCGACGAGCAATGCAGCTTGCGGGGCTGCTTGCGCGATCTGCAGGAGAACATCGCCGGGGGCCGCTGCTCCAGTCGGATTGTTAGGATTCGCCACTGCGATGAGCCGGGTGCGGGGGCTGATTCGGGCGAGCACATCCTGCAAGGGAAATGCAAAGTTTTCGCCGGCGCGCACTTCGATCACGCGGGCGCCTTCGGCCTGAGCGAAGATCGCGTACATGGCGAACGTGGGCACTACGATGAGCGCTTCGTCCCCCGGATCGAGATACGTGGAGCAAAGCAGGTGAATGGCTTCATCGACTCCGTTGGTGAGCAGAACCTGCGCCGGATCGAGTCCGAGAAAGCCGGCGACTTCTCTTTCAACCGGTTCGCGCTCGGGATAGCGCGCCAGCAGTTCGGAATCGAGCGAGCGCAACCGGGCTAGCACGCGCGGCGAACACCCCACTGTGCTTTCGTTGAAATCGAGACGCAGCCCGGTTCGACCAGCTAACGGGGGACGATACGCTTGCAGATTTTTTACGGCTTCGCGAGCGTTAAGCACGGGAGCACCTCACTCGGAATGCCTCGGCGTGTCCTTGCAGGCCTTCGGCAGTCGCCAGGGTGATGCCGGCCGGTCCGATGCGGCGAATTCCTGTCCGGGACACCTGCTGACAAGCGATGACGCGAACAAAATCGTGCACGCTGAGCCCACCGCGCACGCGCGCCATGCCACCAGTGGGCAGCACATGGTTCGGTCCGGAGACGTAGTCCCCTGCAGCTTGAGGCGTGAACTCATCGAGGAACACTGCACCGGCATGCTGTACCTTGGGAGCCAGCGCAGCTGGGAGGGTGAGATGCTCAGGCGCGAGGCGATTCGCGGTCGCGACGGCCTGTTCCAGCGAAGCGACCAGCAGGATAGCGCCGCGCCGCAAGAGCGACTGGGCGGCGATCGGATTGGTGCGCGTCCGTCTTTGCACTTCCTTCTGAATTTTCTTTGCTAGCGCTCGTGACGTCGTTAGGAAGATACACAGCGCATCAGGATCATGCTCGGCCTGCGCTACCAGGTCGGAGGCAATGCAAGCCGGATCGCCATCGGCGCTGATGATGACGGCTTCGGTGGGGCCCGCCAGAAATTCAATGGCGCAATCGAAAGCTACCAGCTTCTTGGCAGCGGTGACATATCGGTTGCCCGGACCCACGATCTTGTCGACGCGCGGGATATCTTCCGTTCCAAAGGCAAGGGCGGCGATCGCCTGCGCGCCCCCAACGCGGTAAAACTCGCGCACGCCGAGAAACGCCGCTGACGCCAAGGTTGCCGGCGCGGGGTGTGGAGACGCGACGCAAATCCGCTTTACACCAGCAACCTGCGCGGGAATCACGGTCATGAGCAACGTGGAAGGCAAAGGGTAACGGCCGCCCGGGACATAGCATCCCACCGACTCCAGCGGGCGAACCAACTGGCCGATGCTGATGCCGGACTCAACTTCACGTCGCCACTCCTGAGGCGCCTGCCACTCCGCATAGCGGCGAATGTTTCCCGCAGCCTGCTCGATCGCGGCCTTTAACTCCGGATCGGTTTGTTCCCAAGCTTTGTGGATCTCGTCTTCGGGAACACGCAGTGACTCGCCCTTGCCCAGCCCGTCCCAACGTGTCGCATAGCGACGTACGGCGCGATCGCCGTTACGCTTAACGTCGCTCACAATGCGGCGGACTGCCGGTTCGACGTCCGCCAGATCGGTGGCGCCGCGTCCGGCGAGCGCCGTCGCCAAACGAGCCTGCTCGTCGCCTCCGAGGATGCGCATCAAGTCCTTGTTATTGTTTTTGCGCATCACATCACCACTTTGTTCAGCGGATATTCGACGATGCCCTGAGCGTTGGCTTGCTTCAGCTTCGGAATCAGCGACCAGGCGGTGCTCTCCTCGATGACGGTGTTGACCGCGACCCACTCGCCATCCGCCAGGGGAGCGACGGTCGGATTTTTCAATGCCGTCAAAAGGCCGAGAACCGCAGGCAAGTCTGATTTGCGCACGTTGAGCATCAAACCGACCCGTCCGTGCGCAGCCATAGCTCCCCTGAGCATGACGGACAGGTTCTCGATCTTTTCCCGGCGCGCGGGATCCGTCCAGGCAGCCTTGTTCGCGATCAGTTGCGTGTTCGACTCCAGAACAGTTTCGAGAATTCGCAGGTGATTGGCGCGCAGTGAACTGCCCGTCTCCGTCACCTCGACGATGGCGTCTGCCAGGAGCGGCGGTTTCACTTCGGTCGCGCCCCAGGAGAACTCGACCCGCGCGTCAACCTTCCGGCTCGCAAAGTAATTGCGGGTGAAACTGACCAGTTCGGTGGCAATGATTCGCCCGTCAAGGTCCTCGAGTTTCTGGAATTTCGAATCTTCCGGAACGGCCAGCACCCACTTGACGCGACCCATGCTTTGTTTGGCATAGATCAGGTCGGCGACCTTGACGACATCGAGGCCGCTTTCGAGCACCCAGTCCAAGCCCGTCAAGCCCGCGTCCAGCGCTCCATGCTCGACGTATCGAGCCATTTCCTGGGCACGAATGAGCATGCATTCGATCTCGGGATCATCGGTCGCGGCGAAGTACGAGCGGGCGTTGGTATACACGCGAAGTCCGGCGCGCGTGAATAGGCTGAGTGTGGCTTCCTGCAAACTTCCTTTGGGGATGCCCAGCCGCAATTTCATCGCTCCGCCCTCTCCTGCCCAAGCAGAGCGGTTCCGTGCTCACTCGCCAGTGGGAGTTCCTGCGTAAAGCAGGAGCGCGTTCCGGTGTGGCAGACCTTGCCCTCGCCCAGCACACGGACGCGGAACAGGACTGTATCCCGGTCGCAGTCAGTCCAGGCGGCAACCACCTGCAGACGATTGCCAGAGCTCTCTCCCTTGGTCCAAAGTGCCCGGCGGGTGCGGCTGTAAAACGTTACGAATCCGGTGTGCAGTGTCTGGTCCAGCGCTTCCCGGTTCATGAAGCCCACCATGAGCAGTTCTCCACTGCCCACATCCTGAATGACTGCAGGAGCCAGGCCCTGCATCTTGTCGAAATCGATCTCCATCGAAACCTCCTGATCTCAAGCGCCAAATTTCCATAACTCGCGTAAAAGCAAAAAGCCCGCTGGGCGAGTACTGCGCCAGCGGGCTTGGATTTCCTATGAGTGCTTTGGTTATCCGTGGTTCCCCGCCGACACGCTCATCGCATGGTGATGATGATGGTGGCGATGGGTCAGCGGAGTCACGATGCGTTTGATACTAGGGCAGCCGAGGGAGAATTGTCAATCGAGCTTTCCTGCTCTTGAGCTAGTTGGACTTGTTGGCGGATGCGGTGGCGCGCTGATGCATCGTCACGATCAGGGCTTCAAAACGTGGATCTCCGCGAAGTGACTTCAGCTGCTCGTTGGTGCGCATCTGCCCGAAATCTGAAAATCCGCCGTCAATTGCGTGCTTCAGGTGGTCGAAAGCCTCCTCGGAAAACCCCGCGACGGCAGCGCCACAGGCAAAATCGTACCAAGCGGCCGCAGCCTCCGCCCTTCCTTGCGTGCGGCCTAGAACATCGATGCGTTCGGCGTACAACTTTCGCGCTTCGTCGAACTTCTTCTCATGAGAAAGAGTCAGAGCCAGTTCTCCGACGGTCTTCAGAGTCTCCGGATTTTCGGGCCCAATCACTTTTCGGCGAAGGGCGAGCGTCTCGCGCTGAACTTTCTCGGCCTCGCCCCATCGACCTTCTCTACGCAGGGTTCCGCCGAGGTTGTGCATCGCGGTGAGCATGTCTGCGTGCTCAGGTCCAAGCACCCGCCGCTGAGTCTCGATTGACTCACGGTAAATTCTTTCGGCTTCCGCGTATTGTCCACCGGAGTCCAGGGTGTTTGCCAGGTTGATCTTCACTTGCAGTGTATCGGGGTGGTCGGGACCAATCACGCGGGTGCGGACGGCGAGAATCTCGCGCTGCAACTTTTCCGCTTCGGCCAGGCGGCCCTGTTCCTGCAAAACGCCTGCGAGGTTAGAAGCAGTCGTCAGGGTCTCGAAATAATCCGGACCTAGCGTGCGGCTTTGAATCGCTTGTGTGTCGCGATACAACTTCTCCGCCTCAGGCAGCTTGCCTTCATCGTCGAGGATGTTGGCCAGTTCGTTCATGCACAACAACGTCTCGGGGTGTTCAGGGCCAAGGACACGCTTATCCGTATCAAGCGCCTCCCGGCCCGTAACCTCGGCTTCCTTGTACTTGCCTTCGCCTTCTTGAGCATAGGCGAGGTAGCGCATCGATTGCAGGGTCGATTCCGTATTCGGCCCCACGGTTCGACGTTGGCCCTCGATGGTCTCTCGCAGTAACGTCTCCGCATCCGGGTATTTACCCTGGCGGATGAGAATGAACGCCAGTCGCGACATCGAACTCAAAACGGCCGGATTCGAGGCCTGGCCGGTACGGCGTCCAATGGCGATTGTGCGTTCAAACATTGCCTGAGCCTTCGAGAAGAGGCCGAGGTTGGCATAGACGTGGCCCATCGTGTCCATCATTCGCGTTTGCAGTTCCGGATCTTGAGCTAAGCCGGTATCGATCTCCGTTGATGATTTGTCGAGAATTTCGCGCGCCGTGATGCTGTTGCCTCGAGACTCGCCGGGGTCGGAGACCTTAAACATGTTGGTCATGAACTGCGTGATGCGGTCCGCCCGATCGCGTTCCCGCGTGATGCGCCGCAGTTGCACTGCCTGCATCACCAGGAATGCCACCAGCACCGCCAATGCGCCCAATGTCACCGCTACCGCCGCGCGATTCCGCCGCACATACTTCCTTAGCCGATACCCCGTGCTCGCCGGACGCGCCACCACCGGACGGTTCTCCAGGAATCGTGTGATATCGGCGGCCAGTTCCGACGGCGTGCCGTATCTTCGTTCCCGTTCCTTCTCCAGCGCCTTGAGCGTGATCCAATCGAGATCACCTCTCAGCAAAGTCGCCAGTTGCCGCGGTTCGGTGCTGCGCGCTTCAGCCTGCGCTGTCGAGGTGTCGCGATTCGTGTTGACCTTGGTACTTGGTCGCTGCGGATCGGTCTCCCGTAATTGCCGCAACACATCATCCAGCCGCTGCTTCTTCCATTCCGTCGTGTCAAACGGCAAAGATCCCGTCAGCAGTTCGTAAAGAACCACGCCCAGCGAATAAACATCCGTTCGCGTATCGATGTCGTGTAGGTTCGGGTCGGCTTGTTCCGGGCTCATGTATCCCGGCGTGCCCAGAAAGGCCCCCACCTGCGTGAACAATGTTGCCCCGGGCACGGTGGATGCCATAGCTTTCGCCAGCCCAAAGTCGATGATCCGCGGCATCGGTTTCCCGTCGACTTCGACTACCAAAATGTTGGAAGGCTTCAGGTCGCGATGGATGATGGCCTTCTGGTGCGCGTGCTGCACGCCTTCGCATACCTGCAAAAACAGCTTCAGGCGATCGCGAATCCCCAGTTTCTTCCGATCGCAGTAATCGGTGATCGGAAGACCATCGACGTACTCCATCACGAGGTAGGGTTGACCGACGGCAGTCGCGCCCGCGTCGAACACCTTGGCGATCGCCGGATGATCCATCAGGGCTAGCGATTGCCGCTCCGCCTGGAAACGCTGTACGACAGCGGCGTCGTACATCCCGGCCTTAATCAACTTCAGCGCAACTCGACGGCGCACCGGCGAGGTTTGCTCCGCCAGCCACACTTGTCCCATTCCTCCGACGCCGAGTTCCTGAACTAGTCGATACGGCCCGATCGTCTTGGACTCTTGCGCAACGTCGGATTGGGGGAGCGCCCAGGGATGTTCGGACAACCCATCAGCCTCGGCATACGCGGCGAGCAGGGACTCGACCTCCGCCCGCAACTCTGGGTGTTGCGCGCAGGCGTCGTCGAGGAAGGTGGCCCGTTCGCACGGCTCGCGTTCGAGCGCCGCCCCGACGATCTCCTTAATCTTTGGCCACTGTTCCGGTGTGGTCACGGGGTTCCCTTCTTCATTTGCCTGGTCAACCATGCCTTTGCCACATTCCAATCTCGCTTGACCGTGGAGGGAGAAATTCCCAACACTTCCGCGATCTCTTCGGTCGACAGCCCCCCGAAAAAACGCAGCTCGACGATGCGGCCCTGTTGTTCATCCAGACTGGCTAAGTCTTTTAGAGCGTCGTCAAGCGCAACCACATCGGTCCTCCGCACTTGAGGAAGGACAAGCGAGGCATCGAGCTCGACCCTGCGGTCGGCGCCGCGCTTGGCAGCACCATAGGTGCGGGCGTGGTCCACCAGTATCTGGCGCATCAGACGCGAAGCCACTGCTAGAAAATGAGCGCGATTCTCGGTATCAAATGGACGCTGGTCGAGCAGACGTATGTAGGCCTCGTGGACCAACGCCGCACTCTGCAAAGTATGTCCGGGACGTTCCCGCTGGAGATGGCGCCGCGCGATATCGCGGAGTTCCCGGTAAACGAGAGGGACCAGAGCTTCAAGCGCTTCCTGATCGCCCGCCTTCCAGCGTACGAGCAGTTCGCTAACCGGGTGCGAATGTTGTTGATTCACAGTCAGTTACAGCCCCAACCTAAGTGACGTAAAGATAGCTGGAGGCCTCTGTCAAGTCAACGAAGACAGCAAAGTGCATCCTGCCATTGGTAATCGACACGAATTATTTTTGCGTTTCATCAGTTTCTTGACCCGATTTTGCCCTTGGTTTCCGCAGTTGTTAGTAAGAAGCAGCAAAAGGGCAGCGACGAATGCACCAACTCTCCCCTCGTTCAGCCCAGAATCTTCGGAGACGATATGAGAAAAACTCAAAGGTCTGTCCAAAGCCTAATTGCCACGTTGGCGTTGCTCCTCCTTCCGTCCGCGGTCTTCGCTCAGAAGGACCCGGGCGTACGAGGCGGGATTCAAAACACCGGAGGCGGGCTGCAACAGCAGGGCATTCCAATTCCGCACCCACCGCTGATCAGCCCGAACCCGACGACCGGCGTCCCGGTCAATCCTAACGAGCTGGCGTCTTTTGAAGAAGGAATCCTGCGCGCGGGGCAACTGGAATCCACGTGCGATGAATGTGCCGATGTGACGGATGGATCGCCAGTCACCGGACTGGGCGAACTCGATCCCATGTTCCCCCAGTTCCACACCAACTCCAATGGATTGGGAGCGCGGCACAATGCCGATCAGTGCTTTGTTTGCCACGCGCAACCACAACTGGGCGGATCGGGTGGCTACATTGTTCCAAATCCCGGCGACCCAACACCGCAGCAGGCAGAGAATCCACAGTTCCGACTGGTTCCGCATCGCTACGGCAGACAGAACAATGTTCCGTCCTTCGAAAAGCAATTTGGACCGTCGCGTGAGGTGCGGTTCAAGTACAACCCGGATGGCACGCGAGATGGCGGAGTACACCAGCTCTGGACCGTGCGCGGGAGTACGAATGACCCGACCATTCCCAACTGCGCGCTGACGCAACCTGATTTCGAAGCGCAATACAAGGCGGGCAATCTCGCCTTCCGGATTCCTCTGCAGATGACGGGACTGGGACTGATGGAGTCGATCCAGGATCGAGAGATTCTGGCCCAGCATGACGCGACCGCTACCTTGCGCGCTCCGCTTGGCATTGCGGGACATCCCAACCGCAGCGGCAACGATGGCACCATCACCCGTTTCGGGTGGAAGGCCCAAAACAAGTCGATCACAATTTTTGCGGGTGAAGCCTACAACGTCGAAGTGGGCATTACGAATGAGGTTTTCCCCACCCCGACGGAAGAGGATCCCGCGTGCCAAGGCCCGGAAAAGCCGGCGCCGAACGACGTTACTCGTACGGATTCAGACGACCACAAGAATCAGTGGTTTGATAATCCTCTTCACATCCTGCCCGACTGGATGCAGTTCCAGGTGATGATGAGGTTTACGGATGGTCCCGCCCCCGATCCGAATCCAAGCGACAGCGCAAAAAGGGGTAAGGCCATTTTTGCGAATGTCGGGTGCGCGCTTTGTCACACGCCGCAGATGCAGACCGCTCCCGTTATGAACAGTCCGGTACTGCAGGATCGGCCGGTCAATCTGTACTCGGACTTGCTCGTTCATCACATGGGTTCCAAACTCGCGGATGAAGTCGTCCAGGGCCACGCTGGTCCGGACGAGTTCCGAACCACTCCGCTTTGGGGTGTGGGCCAGCGCATCTTCTTCATTCACGACGGAAGAACGACGGATCTGCTCAAAGCTATTCGGGATCATTCATCGCCCGCGTTGTCTCAATATCCTGCGTCTGAAGCGAACGGAGTCGTCCACAAATTCAACCATCTGTCGCCCGCCGATCAGCAGGCGATCCTGGATTTCCTCCGTTCTCTGTAGCCGCGCCGAAAACGTAGCCGTCTCCCGCACAAGCGGGAGGCGGTTATCCGGAGAGACTGATATGACCACGACAGGGAAACGAAGCGTGCCTAAGCGACTGGTTCTGATTGCAATCTTGTCGTTGCTGACGTCCGTTTCCGCGGCTTCCACCATCGCCGGCACGGTCATGAATCTCAGTTCCAATAAGCCCTCGTCCGGTGACCAAGTCATTCTGTACCGCGTGGATCAAACCATGCACGAAGTGGCGCGCGCGAAGAGCGATGCGCAAGGGGCGTTCCAATTCGAACGTCCAGCAGGTTCACGCTACCTGGTAGCCGTCTTTCACCAAAACGTGTCGTACCATACTCCCCTGCTAGCCGGATCAGAGCCGATCACGGTCTCCGTGTATAACGCCGTTCCGCGACTCGCCGTAGTACATGAAGCGTCCAACACTCTATTCCCGAGGTTAGAGGGTCCGCGGCTTAACATCACCGAATTCTTCGAAGTGTCGAATCCGTCGAATCCCCCGCGCACTCTGTCGGCACCCTTCAGTTTCCAACTTCCGAAAGGCTCGGTGTTGGATTCCGCAGCCGTGCAACCACCCGGAACTCTTCCATTCCTCCTAGGCGCATCCGCCTGTGGGCCGCGGGATCAATACTGCATCGCTTATCCGATTCGTCCGGGATCGACGAAGATCAGAGTGCTCTATCACCTGCCGTACGACGGGCAGGTCTCGATCACCAAACCTGTACTGCATTCCGTCGAGCAAGTCGCATTGATCGTTCCTGAAGCGCTGCGCTTCGAAGCGATAGCCCCGAGCATCTTCTGGAATCGGGGCGAGCAGAACGGGTTATCGACTTATGTGGCCGCCAGCCTGCATTCCGGGCAATCACTGACGTTCTCATTGTCTCCCGCGGGTCATGCAGCTGGAACAGAAACGAAAGCGACAACCTCAGCGCAGCGCGACATGCCACTTTACGATGCGGCCTTCACCGGGACACCGCTGGCGCACATCGTGGGAGCGCCAGAGCCGGCTGTCCCTTTGCCGGCTGGTAAGCACTTTCTGGCGTGGACCATTCTTGTGGGCGCGCTAGTCGGAGCCCTATTTCTCGCCAGTTCCGTTTTCGCCAGAACTTATCGGTCGTCGGTTCCACGGGACCGCGACTTACCGCGGCCTGAAGCTAATCAACGATTCATATGTCAACGCGCATAACTACGAATCCGCGATGCTTGAGAGTCCTGGCCGGGACGATCATGGGTTTGATCGTCTGGATGGCGTGCAGTGCGCTGACTCTGGCGCAGGCTACTCCCGAATTTCGCCGAACTTTCACGGTTACGATTCAAGAGCCTGTGACCCTCGACGTTGACCTTGCCAGAGCCGACCTGCAAATTGTTTATAGCCGCGATGGACAGGTGTCGATCGCGGCACTGGCGCAGACTTCTGTCAACGCCAAGCCAAACGAAAGCACCTTCAAGCCGCCAACCATCGAGCAAGATGGAAATCACTTCACCATCCGGTCCGCTTCCGATCCTGCCCGTGCAGAAGCAGGGAGCAACGTTCTTTACCGAATCGATGTTCCGTATCGAACCGAAGTCACGTCGCAGGTCAACATTGGCAAGCAAATCATTAGCGGGATCATGGGGCCTGTGAAAGCAGCAACGGAACGGGGCGACATCAGTGCTTCCTACGTATCGAAGGGCGTGCATGCCCAGGCGGATACCGGAAATCTGGATGTCCAGGTCATCGGAGAACACGCCGAAGCGATGACCCACCACGGAAATATATCTTGCGCTCGCGCTGCACAAGGGATCACTGCTGAGACAGAAGATGGCGACATTACGCTGATGGTCGTCGGACCGTCCACGGCAACCGTCAAAAAAGGGTCCGGGAGAATTGACGTGGGTGGAGCGCGAGGCAGCTTTGTGGGCTCGACCGACGGGGGAGATCTGCACGTAAAAGCGATACCCCACGATGACTGGCAGGTGAGTTCTGTGTCGGGAAATATTCGACTCGAATTGCCGGAAACTGCCAGGTTCGAACTCGATGCTTCGACGAAAACCGGCGAGTTTCAAGTCGATCGGGACGATCTCGGCAAGCCCGAGGCTGGCGCCAAGCACATCCACCGGACGGTAAACGGTGGCGGCAAGCGAATTGAAGCGCACACAGAGAGTGGGCGTATCGCAATCCGATAAGAATTGGAGATTAGGCACGACGGAGTCTTGACCCAACCTGATTGTCGCGGACTGTTACACAATTTGGAAACTGCAAAGGAGTATCCATTATGAAAACCCGGTTTGTTGTTTGTCTAGCTCTGGTGTTTTTACTTGTGCAAGCGTATCCGGCGATGGCCGCCTGGGGATCGTTTGTTTCGATGGGATCGACGACGGTGAACTCTGACGTGGCGTGCGCTCCGACCTCGGGTGGACAAGCGGCGTGCGCGGCCAGCGGCTTTACCAACACGTTGCTTGTGAACCAGTTCAATGGATCAACCTGGTCGGGCTGGACGAAGTTGGCAGGAGTCATTACCTCCGCGCCGAGTTGCGCGAATGACGGTAATGGACATGTCGTCTGCGCGGCCCGCGCTTCCAATGGCGGCATGGCGGCGGCGACGTTCAACGGCACAACATGGAGCACCGAAGTCAAGGTGAAGGGTTCGCTGGCATCGGCCCCGAGTTGTGCTTCACTGGGCGGCGGGCGTGTGCTGTGTGCGGCGCGCAGCGTGACCGGCGGGCTGACCTCCAGTGTGTTCAACGGCACCGCCTGGAGCGCTTTTGACAGCCAGACGGCGACTTCAACCTCGGCTCCCGGTTGCGGCAGCGACGACGCCGGGCGCGTGGTCTGCATCATGCTCGATACGACGAGCAGCATCATCGCCAATCGCTATAACGGGACGGCATGGGATGGATTCATCAACCTCGGCGGCAGGGCAACTGGGGAACCGACTTGCTCAAACTTTGGAGTGAGTGGAGAAGCGGTATGCTTCGCGCGCGGAACGGACTCCGCACTGTACGGAAATCGCTTTCCTGGCGGAACATGGGCAGCGGCGACTTGGACGGGATGGGGCGGTATGGGCGGATTGGTGGGAACCAAGGCGAGCTGCGCCAACGTGGCTGCAAGCCAGCTCGCGTGTGGAGCTTTTGGGGTGACGGATAGCGCCTTATGGGTTGATCAGTACAACGGTTCTTCGTGGTTAGGTTTCACACGTTTGGGCCAAACTACGGTCGGAAATCCAGGGTGCGCCACGCTCGGGAGCGGAAAGGTGGTCTGCGCGATCGTGAACGTAAACAACAAAGCGTCCGCCATCGTAGGGCCCTAGTCATCCTACCCGGATTCGCACAATCGCATTTTCGTCGTTCGCGTTTTCCTCGCGCTCCCTTGATTGCCGCGATCAGCGCAAAGCTGATAGCGGCTTTCTTCTTAGCGCTGTAACTTCCTTCCACGCAATGCATCTCATGCCTGGCCCTGCAGAATCAGGGCGATGAAATCCATAAGAATCCAACAGGAGAGATGTGTCTATGAAAACGACGTTAGTAAGGTTGATGTCCACGATCATGCTGTTCGGCGCCCTGGCCTTCGCACAATCGGGCGATGCCATGAAGAGCGGCGACATGAAGAACGATCAGATGAAAAGCGATCAGATGAAGAGCGGCGACACCATGAAGAAGGACGACATGGCGAAGGACTCCAAGAAGAAAAAGTCCAAGAAGGTGAAGAAAGACGAGATGAAAAAGGACGCCATGCAGAAGGACGAAATGAAGCATGACGACAGCATGAAGCACTAGGTCTGAGTTCTACGATGGAGGGTCGGGCGGGGACGCCCGCCTCTCCACCAGCAACCTTCCCCGCAGAGCGATTCTCTACTCCTGATACTCTGGCTCGCGCTTCCATCCCGAAAGCATGGAGAAGAAGTTCGCCCAGCCGTGCAGCAGAACCATGATCAGGTGGCCGGGAATGAACGCGAGAAATCCGCACATTGCCGCGAAATGCCACCCGCGCGCGAGATGATAGCCGCCGAATAGAAACGCCAGCCAGGAAAATTGCGCCGGCTTGTACAGGACGATTCCCGTGAGCAGCGACAACGCCCCGAACCCGACGGTCGATGTGTAAGCCAGTTTCTGCAGCGGGTTGTACTGCCCCGTCGCCGGGGGCTTGGGACCAAAGAAAAAGTAATGTCGCGCCATCGGCCACACGCCCGGGATATCGCGCGGCGCGAACAACATTGTGCGGTAGTGGCCGCTGATGACCTGATATGCCACATAAAACAGCCCGCTGGCGGCAAAGAACCACATGAAAGTGAAATGCCACTGCAAGGCGCCGCCGAGCCATCCGCCGAGCGTGAGTGACTTGGGTACATCCAGGAACACCTGTTCCGGGATCTTCGGACCAAAGCTCGGGAAAGCTCGGAAAATCCGCAGCCCGCTGCTTATCATCACGAACAAGCTGATGGCATTGACCCAGTGAGTGATGCGAATCGCCAGCGGATGCTCATAGGCGGCACGAACTAGCTCTGGCGCCTCTGCTCCCGCGACCGGCTCAACTGGCGCGGGCTCGGCGGCAGCCGCCTCCAGTTTCGCTTCCGCACTCTCAGCGCCATCCGCCTGAGCGGGTGTCACTGGTTCCGGCTGAGGAGCGGCGTCTTTCTTCTCTTCGCGCTCTTCTTCGTTCGACATCACAGTCCTCCGAACCAGCTGTAGCCCTGATCTTCCCAGTAGCCGGTTTTGCCGGGCTTCAGAACGTTGATCACGCGAATCGTATCCAGATACTTCGCCTGCTTGTATCCCAGTTTGGTCGGCATCTGCAGACGCAGCGGCGCGCCATGTTTGCGGTCGAGAGGCTGTCCGTACATCTCGTAACAGAACAGCGACTGCGGATGCAGCGCGGACGCCATGTCGATCGACTCGTAGTAGTCATCCGCGCATTCAACTTCCAAAAAGCGCGCGCCGGTGCTGGCTCCAACCAGGGTAAGGAAGTCCGAAATACGCGCACCTCCAAACGATCCCACCACGTCCCAGCCCTCCACGCAGACATGACGTGTGTTCTGGTTGATCTTCGTCAGCGCCTGGATCTGCGACAGCTTGTATTCCCCGGGACGCTGCACGTCGCCTTCTACGGTCAGCGTCCACTTCTCCAAGTCGACTTCGGGGTCGAGCACGTCATAGCCGTTGTAAGGGAACTTCTCAAACGGGACGACTTCGGAATCCAAGAACGTCTGGGCCAGATGCTGGGAACGGAACAGGCCGCCGGAGGCCCAATCGCTGAAACGAACTCCGGCCGCAACCAGGCGGTCGCTCACCTTGGGAAAGACAAAGACGCCCAACGCAGCGACCGGCGCCAGCGTGAGCAATTGACGCCGACTCTGCCGCTTGAGTTCCTTGTCTTCGAGTCGAGTAATCATGGCGGTCCTTCCAAAATGCAGACCTTAGCACACAATGGGATGCGGATGTGGGGGCTAAGTTACAACGATCGTTCGTTGCTGATCGTTCGTCGTTCGGCGGTCGCGGATGAAGGCTGGCGTGCGACGTCGCAGCGACGCAGGAGAGAACCTCACCACGGAGACACAGAGGCACAGAGAAACCCTTCAAATCTCTAGAAAACCTAAGGTTTCTCCATCCTTTGAATTTCTCCGTGTCTCAGTGTCTCCGTGGTGAGTGTTGCTCTGGATCGGAGCTTACTGCCAACTTATGACAACCCCTACAACGGAACGTGCGGATCGGAGTTTGGCGATAGGCCTATTCTGAGGAACTAGAACCCGGATTCCTCCCCACCGCGAAATCGTCACTGAGTTGAAACACTTGGACCCGGCTATTGTTCGTGTCGGCAACGTAGAGGCGGTTCTTCCCATCAATCCACAGGCCTGCGGGAGAACCAAACTCTCCAACCTCCGCGCCGCTTCGGCCGAAAGAACCGAGGAGGGAGCCATCCCGGCCGTAAATCCTGACATGGGAGTCCTCTCTGGTGCTGACATAGATATTGCCGGTCAGGTCCACGCCGAGTCCCACCTCATCAATGACGGGCGGGCCTGGGAGGGCGGGAATCCTGAATTGCGCCACGGGTTTGCACTGCAGATCCATGACGTGGATCCGGGAATTGGCCGAGTCCACCACCACAAGTTCGTTGTTCCCGATGGCCATCTCGGTGGGATAGTCCAAGTCCATGGGAATGACCTCGGCATTGGCTCTTCCGATCGCATTCGGGCGAGGCCGGCCGACCTGTTTGAGAATGTTGCCTTCCAGATCCAGTACATACAGAAGGTGACGCGGCGTATCGAGCAGAAACAGACGGCCGCTAGCCCGGTCAATCGCAATGGCGGTCGGATAGTGAAACAAGCTCTCGTCTCCGCGCTTGCCGATGTAGCGGAGAAACCTTCCGTCGGGGTCGTACACCAGAACCAGTCCGCGCTCTGAATCCGCGATGTAAATGTTGTCGGCGGCGTCCACGGCAATCCCATTGGGCAAATGCAGGCGGCGATGCGGGCCGCCATCGATGCGGAAGGGTTGGTCGCCCCCAAGGACGTGAACCTCACGGATGTCAGGGTCCACAATGAGGATGCGTCCGCGGGAGTCAACCGTCACGTGATGAGGCGCCAGAAGAATTCGTTCCCGCCCGTAAACGAGGGTGACAATGTTGTCCCGCAGTGACGCCAGCAGCGACTGTCCTTTGACCGGCCTGACAGCGCGGGCGGGAGGTTCATAGTTCTCTTCGACACGCTCCCTGGGGTGAAGATTGATGAAACCTGGAACGTCGCTGGGCCGCGACCAGTTCTGCGAGAGGTTGGAGGATGAGGCCATGCTGCGAGCGTTGTTGCGATTGGTCTGTGCCGCCGTTCGGAATTTCCCGTCCGAGGAATAGACCCCGAGATAGTCGATTTCGCTTCCGCAACACACACCAGGTCCCGGGAGCGCTCGTGGCTGTCGTTCAGGCACGGATCGGTCCGCAGGGGCCGCTGAACTCGGCGTGGGCCGAGGACCGAAAGTCTGGGGCAAACTGGGCGGAACTGCGCCCATGAGGATCCACATCAGGAACAAGCTGCGAAAAAAAAGTCCAACCGAAGGAGGCTTCATGGATGTGCCTTTCGACTGGCAAAAACCGGGGAGGGAACAGGCCAGCGGTCAGTTGACCGACCTGCGAAGTCAGTTTATGCGTAGCGGCGATGGCCTCACGGTGACGGTCATCACCGTTGCTCGTGCTGCGAACCTCTCTCTGGTAGTTGGCCTGTTGAACTCGTGAAGACCCCTAACTTTCTGTGTCGGCCCAGACACGGTCGCGTTGCCGATGACACGGAATCCAGCCTAGGACGAAAGTTAACTTCCTTCGTTTCAATTAGTTACCTCTGGCTCCCCGTTTGCTTTTTCTCCAGCGAGGGTAGGGGGAGGCAATCATGGAAACGATGCTGCAAGGTCTGGTCATCATCGGCGGCCTGACGTTCTCGCTGGCCGCTTCTCTGCTGATCGAAGAAGTCATCTTTGGGCAAATCTTCCGCGTGGCATTCGCCCGGCGGCCGGAAATTTCTAAACAGTCTTCTGCAAACACGCAAAAGAACTGAAAGGAGTACCACCATGTTGCTGCTGAAATATTTGCTGTTGAGCGCGGGAATCGCGATGTTCGTGATCGCCGCCGGAATTCTCACCTACGACGCTTACCTCTTGGTTGCCTGGCAACGCAGACGCTTGCATCCAGATCTCGAGGCAGGCGCGTCCGGGCTCGCGCCCGAAGTTGCGCCCATGGTCCGGTGGCGCATCCCGGTTGCTCTGGTGATGCTGGCCTGGGCTCCGCTGCTGATTTCGGCCGGCATCGTGATCGTCCCCAGCGGAATGGCCGGCGTGCGCGTAAGCCAGACCAAAGGCACGCTGGCTGGAACTCTGTATCCGGGCGTGCACTTTGTCGTACCGCTGGTCGAGCGCGTCGAAATGTTCAACACGCGCGACCAGTTATTCACCACTGGCATCAGCGAAGACTCTCTAGCGAAGGGCGCGGCGAAAGGTGAGGCTCTGCACGTGCAAGCTAGAGAAGGACTCACCCTGGGTCTCGCCATCACCGTCCGCTACCAGGTTGATCCCAAGCGTCTCGACTACATTGAAGCTAACTTGCCGCAGCCTCTGGAAAAGGAAATCGTGCCTCCTGTGGTGGCTACCGCGTGGCGCGAATTGGTACCCGGCTACACGGTTCGCGAAGTGTTCTCCGCCAAGCGCGAAGAAGTTCGTCAGCGCTCCGCCGAAATGATTCGCAAACGGCTGGCCGCCGATGGCATCGTGGTGAAGGAAGTCATGCTGCGGGATATTGAACTTCCTCAGGAGTACGCCAAGGGCCTCGAATCGCTGCTGCTGAAGGAACAAGAGAACGACCGCATGGGGGTGGAGACCGAGATTCACCAGAAGCAAGTGAAAATCGCCGAGGCCGATGCCGACGCAACCAAGGTTCAACAGGTAAAAGAGGCTGAAGGACAAGCCGCCGTGCGCGTGCTGCAGGCTAAGAGCGAGTCGGATGCCATGCAGTACACGCTGCCTCTAAAACAAAAGCAGATTGAGCAATCGAAACTCGAAGCTGAAGCGCGCAAGGAAGCCACCGTCAAGAATGCCGAGGCTGCTGGCGAGGCTAAGCTCATCGACAGCAAGGCCGAGATGGAACGTCGCAAACTACTGGCGCAAGCCGAGGCCGAGCGCATTCGCCTGACCGCCTCCGCCGACGCCGAACGCATGACGAGCGAAAGCGCGATCCTGAAACAGAATCCGCTGTTGATCAACAAAATTGTCGCCGAACGGCTCTCTGACAAGTTGCAGATCATGATGGTCCCGGCTGACGGCAAATTCTTCTTCACCAACGACGTGCTGCGCGGCATGGGCGCTCCCGGCCACGTGAGCCAGGCAGAGGACGTGGAAACGTCGGAAGGAAAGTGAAGACTAGTTCTCAGTTCCCAGTTCTCAGTTCTCAGAAAGGCTCCCGAACTCACAGACTGAGAACCGGGAACTGGGAACTGAGAACTTTTATGCCATCCAACACGCGCTATAATCAGCCCATTCCACACATGCGAGCGCGAACCTCCAGCGGTCTGCGGATTGGTTGGCTGACTTCGTTCTTGTTCGCTACGGTTTTTCTTCCTTCTTCTTTGTGCGCCTCCAGCCTGGGAGACACCGCGCGTCAACTGGCGCACAAGATCGCAGCGGCCTCTGGGCCTGGCGCCTTCGCACTCGAGGTCACGAACCGCTCGTCGCTCGACGACAAGTCCGTGCGCGAAGTACGCAGCGCCCTCGAAGCGCAGTTGCACGTCGAAGGCGTGCACGCCACCAAAACCGAGCAAGCCATGGGAACGATCGAGGTGGTTCTCTCCGAGAGCCTGCGCGACTACGTTTGGGCGGGTGCAATTGTGATCGGATCTGACGAGAACAAGATCGCCCTGGTCTCGTTACCGCGATCGCTAGCGGGTACGCCTTTCGCCCCGGCGTTGCCGATCGTCCTGAAAACCACCCTGGTTTTTGCCCAAGAACAACCGATACTCGATATCGCCGTGGTCGAAATACCCGGAGGCGCTCGCCTGCTCGTGCTCGATAACAGCGCGGTCGCGATCTATCGTCAAGCGGGAGCGAATCCCGCAGGCCGGTGGGAACTCGAGGCTTCCCTGCCCATTCCGCATACGCGCGCTTTTCCCCGCGACTTGCGCGGACGCCTGCTGCTGCGCCGCGATCACCTGTTCGACGTTTATCTACCCGGAACCTTCTGCCACTCGAGCGCGGCCGCGCCGCTTACAATCACGTGCAATGAGAGCGACGATCCCTGGCCTTTGACGGCGGAGGACAGCAGCGCGCGCGCCTTCTTCGCAACCTCTCGCAATTTCTTCACCGGAGCACTCTCTCCTGGAATCGGGAAGATTTCCAATGTTCCTTCGTTCTATTCGGCGGCCGCACTTCCACGATCCGGTTACATGCTGTGGGCCTTGGCTGCGGTGGATGGATCGCTGCACCTGGTCGATGGAGTGGCAGACCAGGCCATCCGCGGGGGGAAGTGGGGCAGCGATCTGGCGGCGGTTCGCTCCAGTTGCGGCGTGGGCACGCAGTTACTGCTATCGGGAAGCGGAGACACGGAACGCGATGGCCTGCGCGCGTTCGAGATTCCCGATCGCGATCCGGTGGCGGTCAGTTCCGCGGTGGAGTTCGACGGGGAAATCGTTGCGCTGTGGCCGGAAAGCAGTGGCAATGGCGCAGCGGCAATCGTAAGACGAAAAGACACGGGATGGTATGAGGCGTATCGCGTATCTGTTTCTTGCGGCAATTAGCAAGGTGGGTGTGGGTACTGCTCGTGCGGGGACGGGCGCCCTCGCCCGTCCAGGCCGAGCCAAGCTCGGCCCTCTCCTGGCTGTCGCCCTGATCACATTTTCGATCGCGGCAATGGCCACCGCCGAGACGCGTCCGCACTACGGCGGCACCTTGCGCGTCATGCTGCCGTCTGCCCCGGCCACGCTCGAAGTTCCCGCGAATGCAACGCCCTCCGAATACTGGGACGACGCACGCACGCTCTCGTTGATCGGCGACACTCTCGTAAAGCTGGATCCATTGGGCCGCCCACAACTCGCGCTGGCGGTGGCATGGCAGAGCGACCCTGGCGCCCGGCATTGGCAATTCACGGTACGTCGCGGAGTGAAGTTTCACGACGGCAGCGCCGCGTCGGCTGCGGCCGTCGCGCAGATTCTCGGCGTACTCCATCCCGGCTGGAATGTGCGCGCATCGGCTGATTCGTTGTCGATCGAGAGTGAAACGCCCATGCCTTCTCTGCTTGCCGAACTAGCGCTGCCGCGCAATCTCTTGCTCAAGCGCAATGCGAATGGTGTTCCCATCGGGACCGGGCCATTCGTCGTCGCCGCATGGCAGCCGGGAAAGTTTCTCAAACTCGCCGCCAATGACGACAGTTGGGCTGGACGCCCGTTTGTGGATGCGGTCGAGATGGAGTTTGGCAAATCGATGCGCGACCAGGCCATCGCGCTCGAACTCGACAAAGCTGACGTGATTGAGGTGCCGCCGCAGGCGGGGCTCGCAGCGCAGCGCCGCAGTGCAGCGTCATCTGTATCATTGCCCGTCGAGTTGCTGGCGCTGGTTTTCCCAGCGAACTCAAGGGCGCAGGATCCTCGTCTGCGCGAGGGGTTGACACTCGCCATTGATCGCAAGCCGATCCAGTCCGTACTGTTGAAAGGAGCGGGAGAGCCGGCCGCAAGCATCCTGCCGAATTGGATGACCGGCTACGCCGCGGTTTTTCCTGCACAGGCGAATCCGCAACGCGCCCGGATCCTGCTCGCCGATTCGCGGCTAACTGCGCTCAATCTGACCTACGACCCGAGAGACCCGCAAGCACAGCTGATCGCCGAGCGCATCGCGCTGAACGCGCGCGAAGTCGGACTGACGGTGCAGGTATCGTTGTCGGGAGCGCCGGACATCCGCCTGACGCGGGTAGTTTTGCCGAGTCCAGATCCGGTCACCTCTCTCGCCGAAGCCGCGCGCCAACTCGGGCTACCGCAGCCCGCAACCCCGGCGCTTCGCGGCAATTCCCTGGACGATCTGTATCAAACTGAGCGGAGCTTACTGGATGGGTACGCCATCATCCCGCTTTTCCATCTGCCCCTGGCCAGTGCCGCGAGCTCGCGTGTGCGCGGATGGGGATTGGATCAACTAGGGGAGTGGAACCAGCCCGGACATTCGTTGCCGGATGTTTGGCTGGGCGATTCCCGGCCCGAGGCGGCCTCGCAATGAGCTTTCGCAAGAAGCTACTACTCTTGTTTGCGGCGACCGTGCTGCTTTGCGTGGCGGTCATCTCCGTGTCGGTGTACAGCACGATTCGTCAGTCATTCGAGCGGGCCGATCAGGATCGTGCCAACGCGGTCGCGGCACAATTTCGCTCCGAATTCCAGCGGCGAGGGTCGGAGGTTGTACGCAAGGTGGAGTCGGTGGCCGCCAGCGAAACCGCACAGCGCATCGCTCTTGACATGAACCGTGGCGCCGCCGACTCCGGCGAGTACGTCAGCGCGGCGCGCGCCTTGGCGAGTCAGCAGCAGCTTGACTTTCTGGAACTCGTCGACAACCGTGGCACCATTCTCTCCTCTGCGCAGTGGCAGGCCAAGTTCGGGTATCCCGAGATGGCTATTCCCCAAGCTACGAATCCCGCCGCCGCGGTGCCCACTGGCGCATTTTTGAAACGCGAAGAACTGCCGGAGGGCGCAACCCTCGGCCTTTTTGCCGTGCGCGTCGCTCGCGTCGGAGAGCAGCCTCTTTACGTGATCGGCGGCGAGCGACTGGACCAGGGCTTCCTCTCAACGCTCGACATTCCTTCCGGAACGCGCGTCCTCCTTTATCAAAATCTCGACGCAAAGTGGAGTCCGAAATCGCTGCTCGACCTGAACGGGCCAGCCGCCGGCGTCGACAAGATCGCTCCCCTGGTCGAAAAAGTGCGCGAAACCCTGCAGGAATCTCAAGGTGTCATTCGCTGGACTTCCGACTCCGCGGACGCCGAAGTGTTTCACGCGATCCCACTCACCGCGCCGGCGCAAAGCGCGAGTCCGGGCACAAAACAGCAACTCATGGGTGTGCTGCTCGTCGGCAGTTCGCGGCGTCCGCTGATTGAATTGCAGCGGCAGGTCATTTCGACTGCCATGCTCGTCGGCGGAATCGGAATTCTGATCGCGGTACTCACCAGCCTTTGGTTTGCAGCGCGCGTTACCCGTCCGGTCGTATCGTTGGCCGAGGCCGCACGACGGGTTGCTGCTGGCGATCTCTATGCCAAGGTCGAAGTGGAATCGAGCGACGAACTTGGCGAGCTAGCAACGTCGTTCAACCGCATGACGGAAGACCTCGTCCATCAAAAAGATCGCACCCTGCAGGCCGAGCGCGTGGCGGCATGGCGCGAACTGGCACGACGATTGGCGCACGAGTTGAAGAATCCTCTTTTCCCGTTGCAGGTTACGGTTGAGAATCTGATGCGCGCGAAACAAAAATCACCAGAAATGTTCGAAGAAGTTTTTCACGAGGGGACGGCTGCTCTTTTGGCGGAAATCAACAATCTGAAAACCATCATCGGCCGCTTCAGTGAATTCTCCAAGATGCCGCAACCCCAGCCCCGGCCGACGCAAGTGAACGAAGTAGTGCACTCGGTGCTGCGCGTCTTTCATGCGCAGTTGCAGGAGAAGAACCAGATCGTGGTACACAATGAACTGGCCGGTGCTCTGCCCGAAATTTCAGCCGACCCCGATCTGCTGCACCGCGCTTTGCAGAATCTCGTGGTCAACGCCATCGACGCCATGCCCCAAGGCGGAGAGCTGGCGATTCGCACTGAAACCGCCGGTGATCGCGTTGTAATTTCAGTTTCCGACACCGGCTCCGGCCTGACCCAGGAAGAATGCGAACGCTTGTTTACTCCTTATTACACGACCAAGCAGCATGGCACGGGACTCGGGCTGGCCATTGTGCAATCGGTGGTGAGCGATCACGGCGGCAAGATTTCCGTCGAGAGTACGAAAGAAAAAGGAACTACGTTCCGCATTGAATTGCCGTGTGATTTCTCGGCGTACTCAGCATCTCTGCGGTAGATTTGGTTTGCATTTCAGTTGAGGTCAATAATCGTGGCGCAAAAAGCGCACTTGCTGATCGTGGATGACGAGGCCAACACGCTGGCGTCGCTGTCGCGCGCGTTTCGTTTGGAAGGGCACGAAACCGCCGTCTGCGACAACGCTAACAAGGCTCTGGAACTCGCCAAGTCCCAATCGTTCGACTTGATTCTCTCCGACGTGGTGATGCCCGGCAAAGACGGATTGACGCTTCTCGAAGAACTCAAAGCGCAAGGCGTGCCGACTCCGGTGGTGATGATGTCGGGACAGGCGCATATCGAAATGGCGGTGCGTGCCACTCGCCTCGGTGCGCTCGACTTCCTGGAAAAACCGATCTCCACCGAAAAACTGTTGCTCACCGTGGAGAATGCATTGAAACTCGGCCGCCTGGAGCGCGAAAATCGCGACCTGGCGCGCCGTCTCGGCAAACACGAGATCGTCTGGAAGGGCGAGACCATGCGCCGTGTGATGGCCCAGGTGGAACGCGTGGCTTCGAGCGAAACGCGCGTCTGCATTCTCGGCGAGACGGGCACGGGAAAAGAACTGGTGGCGCGCACGCTGCACGAGCGCAGTCCGCGGGCCGGCGGTCCGTTTGTCACACTAAACTGCGCTGCGGTTCCGGCGGAGCTGATTGAATCCGAATTGTTCGGCCACGAAAAGGGATCGTTCACTGGGGCGGCTGGCCGCCATCTCGGCAAGTTCGAGCAAGCGCAGCGCGGCACCATTTTCCTCGACGAAATCGGCGATATGCCCCTCACCATGCAGGCCAAGCTGCTGCGCGTGCTGGAAGAAGGCGAGGTAGAGCGTATCGGCGGCGAGCGCGCCATCGCCGTCGACGTGCGGGTCGTTGTTGCTACCCACTGCGACCTCGAAGCGCAAGTCCGCGACGGCAAATTTCGGCAAGATTTGTTTCACCGCGTGTTCGTCTTCCCGCTCCGCCTGCCCCCGTTGCGCGAACGCCGTGAAGATATCCCGGCGCTGATCGAGCACTTTGCCCTGCAGGTGAGCACGACCAACGGATGGAAGCCCATGCGCTTCACTGCAGACGCGATGGCCGCGCTACAAGAACAGCCGTGGCCGGGCAATGTCCGCGAACTCAGGAACGCCGTCGAGCGACTGATGCTGCTGGCAACTTCCGACGAGGTCACCGCAGAAACGGTAGCGCTGGCACTGCCTGCTTCCGTGGCCGGGTCCGACTCTGCATCGGCAGGCGCCGGCCCGCTAGCCGACCGCGTGCGCGCCTTTGAGAAGCAAACCATCCTGGCGGAGCTGAAACGCAACCACCACCAAATCTCGAACACGGCGCGGGCGCTGGGACTGGAACGATCGCATCTTTACAAGAAGGCCGAGCAGGTGGGGATTGATTTGAAAGCGGTGAAGAACGAGGACCGATAACACCCCTTCCAATGGGGGTTGAATTGCGCAAGCTTTTACACGGCGACCCGCCGTCCGTTTGCAATTTCTATCCTCTACAGACGACAATCGCATGGTGCCCAGCACTAGCTTTTATCAGGAACCGCAGGCTGTCAGCCCCTTCCGTCCCGGCGCGCTCGTGATCGCGACGTTGACCAACCCGCGCGAGAAATTCTGGGGCGCGATTCTCTTTCTTTCGGCCGAAGGCCTCAGCCTGCGCGGGGTCGATGTCGCATCGTTCGACGACCTGGCCTCTCAGATCAAGAACGGCGATCCCTTCACCTCCGGGGTCGTCTTCTTTCCCATGCACCGCCTGGAGCGCATGGAGCTGGATCTTCCCGAAGGAAATATCCTCTCGCTCGCCCAGCGCTTCGCGGAGAAGACCGGGCAAGACCCCGCTCCGCTTCTAGTGAACGAGTTTCTTGGGAGCGCCCGTGGACATGCCGGAGGAGAACACGCTGGGGGAGAAAAAGCTCGGTGAATCTCCGCGAGATCCTGACTGCGCCCAACCAGCTCACGCTGCTGCGCATGATTTTCCTGCCGTTCATCGTCATCAACCTGGTCAAGCACGATTTCAAATGGGCGCTGTTGCTGTTTGTGTTTGCCGGATTGAGTGACGGACTTGACGGCCTGCTCGCCCGCACCCTGCATCAGCAAACCCTGCTTGGGCAGTATCTCGATCCGATCGCCGACAAGCTGCTCATGAGCACCATGTTTCTTGTGCTCTCCATCGAGCGGCTCATCCCCTGGAAATATACGGTCATGGTATTCAGCCGCGATATCTCCATACTGCTGGTTAGCGGCGTGCTGTTCATGATCGCCGGCCTGCGTGATTTTCGCCCCAGCATTTTCGGCAAGGCCAACACCTTCGCGCAAGTGGCTGCGATTTTTTTCGTGCTGCTGCTGCTCATCGAGCCCGTGCGCTGGGTTTGGATCGCACGCACTACTTTCCTGCGCGCGACATTCATCTTCACCATCGTGTCGGCCGTGCACTACGCATTTCTGGTGCAGCACCGGCTGCGCCAACCAGCGCCGCTCCCTGCCATTCCACCAGAAGGCGGACGATCCAAGTCCTGATCTTGTATATTGGCGTGCTGTGAATCGGAAGCGGCAAATGGCTTGAATCCGCGCATCCTAATCGTGAAATCAAGTTCGGAAAGGCAATGAATGGCGTGGTTTTTCTGGTTTTTCTTTGTCTCGGGATTCTGCAGTGTGTTGTGCGAGCTCATCTGGCTGCGGTTGTCGATGGCGCAGTTTGGCGTCACCACGGCGCTGACTTCGATCGTCCTTTCCGTATTCATGGCTGGACTTGGAGCCGGCTCCTGGATCGCCGGAACGCTGGTGCGCCGCTACCGGGACCGCATCAGTTTTCCTCCTCTGCGGCTGTACGCGGTGCTTGAACTCATGATCGGTCTATCCGCCCTGGTGGTTCCGGCGGAACTGGTTTGGGGGCATCACCTGCTCGAAGTGCTGGCGGATCGCGCAGCCGTGTCTTCGGCTGCCTACTATTTGATCTCAGGACTTTGGCTGTCTGCGACCATGATTCCGTTCTGCGCTTGTATGGGCGCGACGATCCCAGTGGCCATGTTTGCAATCCGCCAGCGTCAGCAAGAAGGCGACGGCCGGTCGTTCAGTTTCCTCTATCTTGCGAATGTGCTGGGCGCGGTCCTTGGTTCGTTCCTGCCGCTGCTTCTCATCGAGCCTTACGGTTTTCATAGGACGCTGCGGATTGGCGCGGCGCTGAATGTGGCCATTGCCGTTTCAGCCTTTGCAGTATCACTCCGATCCCGACCGGTTCAGCCCCGCGCCGCGGGCCCTTCCGAGGCTGCCTACAGCCCTACCGACAGCTCAAGAAGTGTGCTGGTCCTGCTGTTCACCACCGGGCTGGCTACCATGGGCATGGAGTTGATTTGGATTCGGCTCTTCACGCCCTACGTTGGCCCCGTGGTCTATTCCTTCGGCATGATCCTGGTCGCTTACCTGTTGGCTACATTTATGGGATCGCGGATTTACCGCAATTGGAGCCGCACCCGAAAACAGGAGAGCCGGCTCACCTGGATATCGCTGGCGCTGCTGGGAATCCTGCCGCTGCTTACCGCCGATGCTCGCGTCCCTTTGCACCTGGTGGCGCGGGTTTTCCTGGGCGTCATGCCGTTTGCGGCGATGATGGGATTCCTCACTCCCATGCTGGTGGACCGGTGGTCCGGAGGCGATCCCGATCGGGCCGGTCGCGCTTACGCCGTGAACGTGGTGGGGTGCATTATTGGCCCGCTGGTTTGCGGATTCCTGCTGCTACCCCTGGTCGGCGAACACTGGTCGGTGCTTTTGCTTTGCCTGCCGTGGTTCGCGATGGCGTTTCCCAGCCCGCACGCACCCGGCTTCCGGCCTTTCAGTCGCGTTGCGGCCTACGGCATTCTCTTGCTGGCACTGTCGGTTTTGCTGGCAACCAAGGATTTTGAGACCCAGTTTCCTGGCCGGAGAGTGCGGCGCGACGCGACCGCGACCGTGGTTGCCTATGGAGACGGTATGAAGCGGCGGCTCCTGGTGAATGGCATGGGAATGACCGCGCTGACGCCCATCACCAAGATGATGGCCCACATGACGCTGGCCTCGCTCGACCACACGCCCCGCAGCGCCTTGATCATCTGTTTTGGCATGGGGACCACGTTCCGCTCAGTGGTTACGTGGAATATTTCCGGCACCGCGGTCGAGCTTGTGCCCAGCGTACCCCAAGTCTTCAGCTTTTTCCATGCGGATGCCGCCGAGGTGATGGCGTCGCCGTTCGCGCATGTAGTCATCGACGATGGCCGTCGCTACCTGGAACGCTCCCCCGCCAAGTACGACGCCATCATCGTGGACCCGCCACCGCCCGTGCAGACCGCTGGTTCGAGCCTGCTCTATTCGCAAGACTTCTACACCATCGCCAGGCAACGACTGCAGCCGGGCGGAATCCTGCAGCAATGGCTGCCCGAGGCCGACGATCCCACCCAGGCCGCGGTGGCGCGCGCGATCAAAAGTTCCTTTCCCTATGTCCGTGTGTTTCGCGGCATGGAAGGCTGGGGCTGGCACTTCCTCGCCAGTGAACGTCCCATTCCCACCCGGACAGCCGCGGAGCTGGTGGCAAGAATGCCGTCAGGAGCCGTGACCGACATGATGGAGTGGGGACCCGCTGCGTCGCCCGAGCAGCAGGTAGATCTGCTGCTGGATCACGAGACATCCACGGATGCCATTATCGCGCTCTCGCCGGCAACCGCCACCCTCACGGATGATCGCCCGATCAATGAATATTTCCTGTTGCGAACGCCGTTTGGCGAGTTGATGGCGATGGAATAAATGCCTGCCCCACTTCTCACGCCCTTTCGAGAAGTGGGGCTCTTTGCTGCAATCGTCCAGTTGGTTTCCCGGTCGATCCCGAACCCCATTGCCCCTTTTGTAGCGCGCCCCTAGAATGAAAGATTCGAACTGCGCTGGCGAACTCATCCATGGGACTGCGTCTCTATAACACTCTCTCCGGGAAGGTCGAAGAGTTCCATCCACTCGACGGCAACCGCGTCCGCATGTATGCTTGCGGACCCACCGTCTACGACTACGGCCACATCGGCAATTTCCGGACATTTATCGCTGTCGATCTCCTTTACCGCTTTCTGCGGCAGAGCGGATACGACGTCCGCTACGTCATGAACATTACTGACGTGGACGACAAGATCATCCGCAACTCGGCGCGTGACGGCGTGACGGTGCAGCAGTACACCGCGAAGTTTACCCAGGCCTTCCTGGAAGATTCGGCGACGTTGAACATTGAACAGCCGGTATTGGTGCGCGCGACCGAACACATCCCCGCCATGGCGGACTTCATTGCCGAACTGGTGAAAAAAGGCTTCACGTACCGAACCGACGACGGTTCCTATTATTTCCGCATCGCGCAATTTCCCGGGTACGGCAAGCTTTCGAAAAAAGATTTTGCCGGCATGACTGACGGCGCGCGTGTTGACGTGGACGAATACGAAAAGGACAGCGCGCGCGACTTCGCCCTGTGGAAGGCGCCGAAGCCGGGGGAGGCCTCGTGGGACACGTCGATCGGGCCGGGGCGTCCCGGCTGGCACATCGAATGCTCGGTGATGTCGATGGAGCAATTCGGGCCGAGCTTTGACTTGCACGCCGGCGGCGAAGACCTGATTTTTCCGCATCACGAAAACGAAATCGCGCAGTCGGAAGCGCTCAGTGGGAAGCCGTTCGTGCGCCATTGGTTTCATGCGCGGTTTCTCCTGGTCGAGGGCCAGAAGATGTCAAAGAGTCTCGGGAATTTTTTCACCATCCGGGACCTCGTGCTGCGCGGGCACAAGCCGTCGTCGATCCGCTGGCTGCTGACGCAGGTGCCCTATCGCAATCAGTTGAACTTCACGTTCGACGGCTTGAAGTCCGCGGCAAGTTCGGTGGAGAAATTGCGCAACTTCCGCTTCCGCCTGACCAGCACGCAGTTCCCCGCGGGCGCGACCCCGCCGATGGCGCAACTGGCGGACGAAACCATCGCCCAAATGAAGAGCGCCCTCGACGATGATTTGAACACCGCCGAGGCACAAGCCGCCATGTTCGACATGCTGCGCAAAGCCAACACCGCGCTCGATGCCGGGCAGGTTCGGCAGGACGACGTGAAGTCGTTGCTCGGCGCGCTGGACAAGTTCGACGAGATATTCGGAGTCCTGAAAGATGACGACCAGCCGAAGATGAAAGCCATCCTCGATTGGGCGCGCGCCGAAGGCCGCGAAAAAGAGATCAGCCCCGAATTGACGGAGATCGCTAGTTCCGCGCAACTTGGCGATGAACAGGTCAATCGGAAGTTGGCCGAAATGGAGGCGGCGCGCAAAGCGCGAAATTTCAAAAGCTCCGACGCGCTGCGCGCGGAACTGACCGCCGCCGGCATCATCGTCGAGAACACGAAGGATGGGGTACGCTGGAGGAGAAAGTAGCGCCGGCATCTTGCCGGCTGTCCCGAGGGCGTCCCGCCCTCGGCGCGGCGGGCGATGACGCCCGCCGGACAGCCGCCGGGACGGCGGCGCTACGGAACGAAAGATTCATGACGCTCGATGACTATCTTCGCGAAGCCGAACAGGCCCACGGCCATCTCTGCGCGGGACAAGTCCTCGGCGTGCGCATGGCTATGCTCGGCCTCGCCAAGCTGGGCATCGAAGACCCACGTGGTAAAGAACGCAAACGTCTGGTAACGTTCGTCGAAATCGATCGCTGCGCCACCGACGCCATAGCCCTGGTCACCGGATGCCGTCTCGGCAAGCGCGCCCTGAAATTTCGCGACTGGGGAAAGATGGCCGCGACCTTCGTTGACGTGAGCACCGGCAAAGCCATCCGCATCGCCGCCAAAGAATCGTCCAAGGCGCTGGCCCGCACCATGCATCCCGAACTAGAAAGCAAGAACCAGCAGCAGATGCTCGCCTATCGCGAGATGGCGGAAGACGATTTGTTTACCAAGCAGTGGGTGAAGGTCGAACTCCCCGCGGAAGAATTCCCCGGATACAAGGGCGAGCGCATTGTCTGTGCCGAGTGCGGCGAAGGCATCAACTTCCGCCGCGAAGTCCTGCGCGACGGGCGCGTGCTATGCCGAGCATGCGCAGGAGAAAAGTACTACGAACCGCTGTAGAGCAGCTGCCGCCGCGCCTCCATTGGCCACCCCTAAACTGAAACCCCTTGCCAGCCATTACACTGTAGTTGTATGTGGGCTTACAACGATGGCTCATCCTAATAACGGAACTGAGATACGAAAGGTGCAGGTTTACCTGAAAGGGGCCGAAGCTGAGGTTAATAGGCTCGGAATCGTCCCGCGTCTCCCCTATCGGCACCCGTTTGATATTCTAGGATTGGCGATGGTGTCCAAAGTGTTCGCACTTTCACGAGCCTGCCTAAAGCTGCTGGTCCTTGACTTTCCAGACGAAGCGTTCGGCCTTAGCAGGTCCATCGTCGAATGTGCGACTATCCTCCGATATTTGACCGGTGAACCAGCCCTCCAGTATCGGCGCTCAAGGGATTTTGCGAACTTCGCAATGGCTGATAAGGCGTTCTGGGCTCACTACGCCCTCGAACACTCTACCGGGATGGAGAAGGAATCCGAAATAAGGCAGTATATGAAACGCGAAGGAATTGTCGCGGATACTAAGCCTGCTCGCCGCCACTGGTCCGGTGAGGACGGATTTGTCTGGAAGGTCGCAATCTCTGATCATCCCCTAGACGGCACGATGACGCAAAGGCACAGAAAAGCCGAGCATGCGGCCAACTACTATTATGCGTCTCAGTTCGTGCATTGCTCTAGCCCGGCAATCGACTGCTACTGCCCCGATGAGGGAACGCCGTTTCGGCTGTCGTCCTCATCTGGTTTGCGCAACACGTGCCGTTCCACTCTTTTCGTCATCACAGTCTCTGTCCGCAGCTCCATCGGCTACGCCCTCTTCGGGATGAACGTAGACTCTCCGGCCCGATTGAACATGCTCTGTCAAAAGACCCTAGAAAAGCTAGTGTGAGTGTCATCACCGCAGGTGGCCCCGAGCCGCCAGAAGTCACTCACGCAGACATCAAGAACCAAAACTGTCGAATCCCTCTTGACACCATTTGTTAAAATAGAAGTAAGTGCTCAGCGCACCGCAGTCGCTCGGTCTTTGACAACTTACTAAGAAGGGATAACCTGGGCTAGGCTGTTTGGCTTTCTGAAAAGTCAATCCTAACTCCTTTATTGCCAAGATTTTACCTCTAACTCCCTTGCACTCAAGACTTTGGCTGGAAATTTCCCCTAAAGTCTTGATTCTAATATACCGGGTGGGGGAGGGGGGTACCCCCTGAGGGGAAGAACTACAGGTCGAGAGCTGCGACCTCAGGGCGAACGACAAACAGCGAACGACTAACGACGAACGACCAACGACGATCTCTCCTGCTCATAGGCGTGCGCTACGCGCAGCAGCGTAGCCTCATCGAACTGCCGCGCGAATAACTGCAAACCAATCGGCAGCTTCTCGTGATTCTCGCCGCAGGGAATTGAAATCCCCGGAATGCCCGCCAGGTTCGCAGTTACGGTGTAGATATCGGCGAGATACATGGCCAGCGGATCATTCACCTTCTCGCCTAGCCGGAACGCCACCGTCGGGCAGGTCGGCGCGGCGATCACATCCACTTTCTTGAACGCTTCATGAAAATCGCGAGTAAGCAGCGTGCGCACTTTTTGCGCCTTCAGGTAGTAGGCGTCGTAGTATCCGGCGCTCAGCGCGTAGGTTCCGAGCATGATGCGGCGTTTGACTTCCATGCCGAATCCGCCGTCGCGGCTCAGCCGGTACATCTCAGAAAGATTGGTTGCCTTGGCGCGAAAGCCGTAGCGCACCCCGTCAAAGCGCGCCAGATTCGACGACGCTTCCGCAGTGGCCACGATGTAATACGTGGGAATCGCGTACTCGGTATGCGGCAAACTCACCGGAACAACCTCGCATCCGAGTTCAGCCAGTTTCTGAATCGCGGCTTCAACCGCAGCGCGGACTTCCGGATCGAGTCCCGAGCCGAAGTATTCCTTGGCGACGCCGACCTTCAAACCTTCCACCGGCTTCTCGAGTTCCGCGACATAGTCGGGAACCGGCACCTCGGCGGATGTCGAATCCATGGGATCGCGGCCGGCAATCGTGCGCAGGACCAGCGCGACTTCCTTCACCGTTTTTGCAAACGGGCCAATGTGGTCAAGCGACGAAGCAAACGCAATCAGGCCATAGCGCGACACCCGTCCATAAGTCGGCTTTAACCCAACCACACCACAAAACGATGCTGGCTGGCGAATCGAGCCGCCGGTATCGGAGCCGAGCGTCGCCACCGCCATCTGCGCCGCAACCGCTGCCGCCGATCCGCCCGACGACCCACCCGGAACACGGCTCTTATCGCGGGGATTGTGCACCGCGCCATACGCCGAGTTCTCCGTGGACGATCCCATGGCAAACTCGTCGCAGTTGAGCTTGCCCAAGATCACCGCGCCCGCGGCTTCCAGGCGCGCCACCGCCGTGCAGTCATACGGTGGAATGAAATTGTCGAGAATCTTCGAACCGGCAGTGGTGCGGACTCCGGACGTGACCATCACGTCTTTGATCGCAACCGGAACTCCCCCGAGTGGCGGTAAAGGCTTGCCTTCAGCGGCCATCGCGTCGATCCGCGCGGCCTGCGTCAGCGCGCGCTCCTCGCAAAGCGTCAGGAAGGCGCCAATTTCGGAATCTTCCTGCCGGATGCGCGTGTAGAACTCGTGAGCCAGCGCGGTCGCGGTCGTCTGCCGGTTCGCGATCGCGCTCCGAACTTGGTCAATGGTCAATGCAGACGGCATCAATGATCTCTCAACAGGTGGTGCGAACACTCTTGTCCGCGCAGCCGCGTCTAATCTGCAAGAACGCGGACAAGAGTGTCCGCGCCACACGAACTATCTCTCAATCACCTTCGGCACTTCGAAAAATGTCCCGTCCGTGTCCGGAGCATTTTTCACGGCGACATCGTGCAGCAGCGACTTCCGCAGGCCATCCTTCACGTCCTCGCGGATGGCGTAGGCGAAACGGTCGCTTCCCTGCCGCGACTCGTCCACGCCGTAGCGGTCCGAGACCTGGGCCATGGGCGCGACGTTGTCGGTCTCCAATTCGCTGAGTCGTTCGATGTATTCAAGAATGGAGTTCAGATCGCGCAGCATGTGAGCGCGCTCTTCCTCGGTCAATTCGAGGTTGGCCAGATCGGCTACGTAGGCAACGTCTTTGTCGGTAACTTTCATAAGTCAGGCGCAATCGCCGGAGTACCGTCCCTTGCGGGACCCGATCTCTTCCGCTTTCCCTTACCCGGCACTCACGTGCCGGGCTTTCCTGTGCTGCCGCTCCGCGGCTCGAGCCGTAGATTGTTCTACCTTTCTGCTGCGCTTCGGGTCTTACGCCTTCACCACGAATTCAATGCGCTTCACCGAAGCCGCGGCATACTTGTTGATCACAGCCACATAGCGCGGTGCCAGGTTCGACAGTTCACGCCGCCATCCCGCGTCGGCAACTTCCACTCGGAGAATCCCGTCGGAAAAACTGAGCGCCCGCGTCCGCTCGGCCACTGCACTACCGCAGGCAACGGGCCACGCCAGCAACGCGCTCTCGCTCGCGGGTGCGCGGTGAAGAGCTTTGGCGATGATGGTTTCCAAGCCGGCGGAAGCGCGATTCAAGGTTGACTCCAGGGGCGGGTGCGGAATCAAAACAATGTTGATTGTAGCATCGGAAAATGTTGCGTCTCTTTACGATTGTGCGCGAGAACCCGGTCGTCCCTCCGGGACTTTAAGAATTTCTTTCGCTTGTCCCAGCGCTGAAGCGCTGGGCTAAGTTCGGTCGCACTTCGGGGCTCATTTTCCGACGCTACGGTCTCAATGTCGTCGGGGGCTGAGTTTCCCAAGGCTCGTTCCACAAACGTTTTCGGCGGACGCATTCTCACAGAGTCATTCTTCTTACGGGTTATGCGACCGCGGTCGCGGCAATTTTTGCGCGCTTCTTGGCGAGTTTGCGCAGATGCGCTGCCGAATACAGGCTTCCCCGGCAGCGCTTCATCCTACACAAGCACGGCGCGTCATCTTCGCCGTCATAGAGGTTGTAGTCATAGGTCAATTCCTCTCCCGCCTCGATGTCGCGCAGCGCGATGATCCACATCTTGCCCCGGATCTGGTCAGTCTCGCAGTTCGGCTGGCAGGAATGGTTGACGAACGCCGCCACACCGAACCCGTCAATGATCTTCTTGCCGCCGTCCAGGCCAAACAAATACGTATTCGGAAAATCGTCATAGAGATCGTCGGCCTGTTCGTAGGTCAGGGACTCGCCTACGTATTCCACGATCAGCGTTCCTTTGCGAATCGGCCGCGTGGTGTAGCAGCCATAGGAGTGAATGCGAGACTGGCGGATGATGAGCGTCATAGAGCGTTCATTATCTTTGCATACGAGGTACGGGAGAAGGCAAGTGCGGAACTGCAGTTCTCGGTTCTCAGTTCTCACTCAAAAACCCTTGGGCCTTTCCTGAGAGCTGAGAGCTGACAGCTGAGAGCTCTTCCGCTATATTCTTACCCGGAGATTCCCCATGGCTCATCAGCACCCACCACGTTTTTTGAGGATTGTTAACGACGCCAAGCAGCGCGTCCGCGAAACCAGCGTTGACGCCGTCAAGGCTCGGCTCGATCGGGGCGAGAAATTCGTCCTCGTCGACGTTCGCGAAGACCGCGAATTCGACGCCGACCACCTGCCCCGAGCCGTCCATCTTGGCAAGGGCGTGATCGAGCGCGACATCGAGGGCAAGTATCCCGACCTGAACACCGAACTCATTCTCTATTGCGGCGGCGGTTTCCGTTCCGCGATGGCGGCTGATAACCTGCAGAAAATGGGCTATACCAACGTTATTTCCATGGATGGCGGCATCCGCGATTGGCGCGAAAAAGGCTACCCGCTGGAAAGGTAGTTGTGTGGAGGCGGGGCTTTGCCCCGCTTGGACGGGGCGGAGCCCCGTCCCCACATTGACCCACCGCTGTCCCCAATCCGCCCCAGTTCGTCCGGATTCCATCACGGAAATTGCACTTCCGGAGAGGCCGACGGATTGCATACCCCCTGTTTCTCTGAAAAAATACAGCTACACATAAGTGTGAGGGTCCTGCGATGTCTCAAATCGGAAGCTTTGCGCTGCTGTTGGCGCTCGGCTTGAGTGCGTACTCTTTTCTGGCAGGTTTTTTTGCGTTGTTCGGCAAGAATGCCGCTTCGGCTCGTCTGGGTGAGACTGCCCGGCGCGCCGGAATCGCCACCTTTGGTGCCGTCCTGCTCGCTGCCATCGTTCTGGTAACGGCCGCATTCAACGACGACTTCTCGATTGCATACATTTTCCACCACAGCAACCGCGACTTGCCCGCTGCGTATAAATTCGCCGTGCTCTGGTCCGGACAAGAAGGCTCGCTGCTGTTCTGGTCGCTGCTGCTGGCGGGCTACGGCTTCGTTCTCCGCCTGCGCTACAAGACCGATCAGCGGCTGTTCGCCTATGCTTCGGTGGTCATCGCTTCGGTGCAGGTTTTCTTTCTGCTGATTCTGAATTTTGCGGCGCTGCCATTCGGCGTCATGCAGGGCGCGCTTCCCCAGGATGGTACCGGACTGAACCCACTGCTGCAGTATCCCGAGATGGTCATCCACCCGCCCATGCTCTACCTGGGATACGTCGGCTTCACCGTGCCCTTCGCCTTCGCGCTGGGCGCGCTCATCATGAAGTATCCCGGCGAAAAATGGATTCAGATTACGCGCCGCTGGACCATGGTGACCTGGTGCTTCCTCACCATCGGAGTCTTCCTCGGCGCGCACTGGGCATATGCGGTACTGGGGTGGGGCGGATACTGGGGATGGGACCCAGTGGAAAATGCCTCCCTCATGCCCTGGCTCACGGGCACAGCGTTTCTCCATTCCGTGATGATGCAGGAAAAACGCGGCATGCTGAAAGTCTGGAACATGTCGCTCATCTTCGCGACGTTCCTGCTCTCAATGCTGGGGACGTTCCTTACGCGTTCGGGCGTGATCAGTTCGGTGCACGCCTTCGCACAGTCCTCGATCGGCACATGGTTTTTGGTTTTCATCGGGCTGACGATCGCGGTTTGTACTTTTTTCCTGATCGCGAACCGGTCGCACCTCAAGACCGAGCACAAATTGGAATCGCTGGTTTCGCGCGAATCCAGTTTCTTGTTCAACAATCTTCTCTTGCTGGTCGTGTGCTTCACCATCCTGTGGGGCACGTTCTTCCCGATTATTTCGGAATTCGTGCAGGGGCATAAAGTCACGGTTGGGCCGCCTTTCTTCAATCGCGTGGCCGTCCCGGTTGCGTTGCTGCTTCTGCTGCTGACCGCCGTAGGGCCGCTGCTGGCCTGGCGTAAGACTTCGCTCGAAAGCATCAAGCGAAACTTTCTGTTCCCGGCGATTGGCGCGGTTGCGATCGGCGTGATGATGATTGTTTTCGGTGTTCGTCCCTGGGAGGATCCTTCTTACTTCTACGCCATCATGGCCGCGGTTCTATCGGCGCTGGTGATGTTTACCGTGATTTCCGAGTTCCTCCGCGGAGGCCGCGTCATCGCCGGCAAGAGCCGGCAGAACCTGATCGCCGCCATGGTTCAGCTCTATCACCGGAACACACGTCGCTACGGCGGTTACATCGTCCATTTCGGGGTCGCCCTGGTCGTCATTGGAATTCTCGGGACGCCTTTCAACAAAGAGGTTGAAAAGGAAATGGGCTTTGGCGACAAGATCAACATTGGCCCGTACACGCTGGTCTGCCAGTCCTACACGCAGGATGACAATCCCAACTACGGCAACGAGTGGGCCATCATCAACGTGTTCCGCGGCGGCAAGCAGGTCACGACCATGTTCCCGGAGCGCCGCTTCTACAAAGCCAGCGGACAGCCGCAGACTCTGCCTCGCATCTACCCCAGCTTCCGCGAAGATCTTTTCCTGGTGACCGACCTCTACCTGGTCTATGAAGGCAAGAACGACACCACGGGGCGGCCCATTATCAAGGCGCACGTGAATCCGTTGGTCCCATGGATCTGGATTGGGCTGATCATCATGGTCTTCGGCACCATCGTCGCCCTCGTGCCGAATGCCGCCATCGTTCCCGTGGCCGCAACCACGCCGGTTCGGACTCCGGCTCATGTGGGAGCAGGTGACTGATGAATTTTCCTATTCGATTTCGCTTAGGGGTGGCGCAGCGCTTTAGCGCTGCGATAAGCACACCCTTATCATCGGCTTTAGCCGCTGAGGGCCAGCCGCTTGGGAAATCTGCCCGCCGTCTATTCCACGCATTTATCCTCATCGCCGCCGTCTTCCTCTTCATGGGCGCCGGGGACGATTCCGCGCGCTTCAAAGACCTGGGCCACCGCATGATGTGCACCTGCGGATGCGGTCAGGTGCTCCTCGAATGCAATCACGTCGGCTGCCAGTCCTCCGACAAGATGCGCAATGAACTGCTGGCCGCCCTCGACAAAGGCGATAACGACGACCTCATTCTGCAAGGCTTCGTGCAAAACTATGGACCGACCGTGATTGCCGCGCCCACCGCCACCGGCTTCAACCGCGTCGCTTGGATTATGCCCTTCGTCGCGCTGGCGTTCGGCATCAGCTTCGTCGTTTATGTGGTGCGCGCCTGGAAAGATCGTCCGGCACCGGCCCTCGCCGACGGCATTAGCATTCCGCACGGGCACGAACTGGATGAACTCCGCGAGCGAGCCCGCAAGGAGACCGACTTATGAGCACGTGTGGCGCGGACACTCCTGTCCGCGAAAAGCTGCGATCCGCAAAACACTTCAGGGCCGGGAGCTTCGAAAGGGCCCGGCTTCAGCCGGGCCGTCACGATGCCGCAATCCTCGGGCCTTTAGCCCCGAAGGGAATCGGCGCTTACACCAGAGCCGCGAAGCGGCGTAAGAATACAGCCCACGGCGCCAGCCGTGGGTTCCAATCCGCAAACGACCGAGCCCCGGAGGGGCGAAAGAAAGGCTGCCGCCCATGACCCTTTTCGTCTGCGCCGCCGTCACCGTGGCCGCTCTCTATTACGTCTTCCTCTTTCCCGGAGAAATGTTTACCGGCGAAGAAAAAACCCGGCTCGGCTATCTCCGCGAGCGCAAGGAAGCCGTCTACGACAACTTGCGCGATCTGAATTTCGAATACAAAGCCGGCAAAGTGCCGGATGCGGATTATCAGTCCCTGCGCACCTCGCTCGAAGAGGAAGCGGCGGCAGTCATGGCGGAGATTGCCCGATTGGAGCAGGCCGGTGGGCAGGTTGTGGGATGAACCTCCAGGTGTTCTTCAGGTCAGCAGCGGTTTCGCTGCCAAAAGGGAGGTTCCGTGAAGGCGAGACTACATTCGACCTCTTCCTTGAAGATGTATTCCAAAGGTATATCGCAGAGGTTAGATCGATAGATGACCCCGAGTTCCGGAGCATTTGCTCCGAAATCGAGCATTCTCTGGGAACGCTCGATCAGTTGGCCAAGCGGATCGTCGCAGCCGTGAAGCACTACCTCGACGGCTACCCTTACCTTGCTTACGACGAAATCGAAAAGTCGCTCGCACTCGTCAGTCTCGAAAAGCTCATTTCGTGTTTAAGTCGTAGTACCCACGTGGGTGGTTTCCCAAATGACTTGGAATTCTTTGGGGAGTGTGCATTACATCCGCCACTTTATAGGATTCGGGCCGATAGAAGCGCAGCGGCGACCAAACGAAAAGACATCTTCCACGTTCCGTTCGAGAAGCGACGTCATGTCGAAAATCAGCGTTACAGTATCGCTGGCCTGCCCTGCCTTTACCTAGGCAGTTCGATCTGGATATGTTGGGAGGAGCTTAACCGACCCGAACTTGATCGTGTTTGGGTTTCCCGTTTTAGTTTTGCCGAGGGAGTCAGGGTTCTCGATTTCCAGTTTCCACCATTTCTCGCTTGGCATTTGTTCGGAGTGCTGTTGAACAACTCAAACAATACGGAAGGTCGTAGCTCGCCTAAGGAATTGCTGGACCGATTCGACGAGCGATTCATTGCATCGTACATTCTGTGCTGGCCACTAATTGCAGCAAGCTCCATAAAGGTCGAATATAGCGAGGGCTCATTTTTCCCACAATATATCGTTCCGCAGATTCTTCTACAGTGGGTAACCAAGGAGCAAAAAGTAGATGGGATTCGTTATTTCTCTACACGAACCTCACCCGAAGATGCCGATGTTTGGGCGCATTCTAGCTGTGTTTTTCCCGCGAGAAACGTAAGCAGTTCTGGTCACTGTTCATATTTGCGGAAGAAGTTCCATCTGACAGCGCCATTCTCTTGGGAACTCCTTCAATTCCTTGATATAAACGAACCCTATTACGGGCTGTCGAATGCTCAAGCGGTCATCAAGATGAGTGATGATTATCGGGCTTTTTATAGCAACACGGGATTTTTCATGGCGGAGAGGAAGCTTGGGGTAATCGAAAATCGAGGTTTTTGTGGACCCGTCGAAGAGAACTAGCATCCCTAAAGGAGCTCTACCATTCGCAATTCTCAAGGAGTTGTTTTGACCAAACTCACACAGTCCGCCCTGCTGGCCGCGATCTTCTCGATGGCCCTCGCCTCGGCATCCGCCCAGACCCTCACCGGCACCGTCACCAACGGCACCACCAACAAGCCCGCCACCGGAGATCAGGTCATCCTCATCAACCTCAGCAACGGCATGGAGGTTGCCGACAAGACCAAGGCCGACTCCGCTGGCAAATTCAGCTTCACGCTCAAGGACGGCCCTGGAGGCCCGCATCTCATCCGCGCCGTGCATGAGGGAGTCACTTATCATCAGATGGCTCCTCCCGGCGTCAGTTCGGTTGATTTGAACGTCTATGATGCCGCGACCAAGGTCGAAGGGCTCAGCGTGACCGCCGACGTGCTTCGCGTGCAGGCCGACAGCGGATCGATGCAGGGCATCCGCCTGTTCGTGGTCAGCAACACGTCTTCTCCGGCGAAGACGCAGATGAACGATCATAACTTCGAGTTCTATCTGCCGCCCGGCGCAAAGATTGAACAAGTGCAGGCGCGCGCTCCGAACGGCCAGCCAATCGCTGCCGAAGCCACTCCCCAGGCGGAGAAGAACCGCTACGCCATCGCCTTCCCGCTCCGTCCCGGAGAAACGCAGTTCCAGTTGGAGTTCACTCTGCCCTACACGGGCGAGGTCAAGGTCGATCCCAAGCCGCTCTATCCCGCAGAACACCTGGTAGTGGTTCTTCCCAAGACGATGCAGTTCACGGCCGCGAATCCTCCAAGCTTTCAGTCGATGCAGGATCCCAGTCAGGGCGACACCATAGTAGAGGTGGCGCAACAGACGAAGCCTGGCCAGCCGCTCGGTTTCACCCTGAAAGGCACAGGAACGATCAACGATTCGCCCGGACAAATCGCTGCCGGCGCCGCTCAACAGCAGGAACAACAGCGAGGTCCCGACAATCGACCCGGTGGCGGCCTCGGCGTCCCCATCGATGCGCCCGACGCGCTGCAGAAATATCGCTGGCCCATTCTTGGGGGATTTGCCGTGCTGCTGGCGGTTGGCGGATGGATGGTCACAAAACGACAAGCCGCGCCGGTGGCGACCGGGGCCTCCACCACGACGTCGGCTGCCGCATCCATTGCCGCATCCATCGATAGGAGCGCGGCGTTGCGTCCGCCTGTGAATGCGCCCGCACCCGCGACCACCGCGCCGACTGCAAAGTCATCGATGCTGCTGGAAGCGCTGAAAGAGGAAATGTTCCAGCTCGAAGTGGAACGCAAGCAAGGCAAGATCACGACGGCGGAGTATGACAAGGCCAGAGCCGCCCTCGACCAGACGCTGGAACGAGCATTGAAACGCCAAGGCTGAGGCCAGATGGCATTACTTCGGTTGCATGGGACAGCCGAGGGCGGCTGTCCCTACGCGTTGTGTGATGTATCCAAACAAAATCTCGATCGCATCATCCCTATGGTTTTACTGAGAGCTGCGCTGAGCCGAACCAACCCCGTCCGCATCTAATAATGTATCGTTCATAACTAGAGGCAATCCTATGAGCAACATCTTTAAGACCACACTTCTGCTCACCGTCATGACGCTGCTGCTCATGCTGGCCGGCCGCGCTTTCGGCGGACAGAACGGCATGCTGATGGCGCTGGCCTTCGCCGCTGTCATGAACTTCGTTTCGTACTTCTTTTCGGACAAGATCGCGCTCGCCATGTACCGCGCGCAACCCATCACGCGTGAAGACTTGCCGCGTGTCTATAACATCGTCGAGCGCCTGGCGCAAAAAGTCAGCCTCCCGATGCCCAAGGTCTACGTCATCCCGACTGACTCGCCGAATGCTTTCGCTACCGGACGCAATCCGAACCATGCCTCCGTGGCCGTAACCCAAGGTATTCTCGGGCTGCTCACCGACGACGAACTGGAAGGTGTGCTGGCCCACGAACTCGGACACGTGCGCAATCGCGACATCCTGATCAGTTCGATTGCAGCGACCTTAGCCGGCGCCATCACCTTCCTCGCCCACATAGCTCGTTGGGGAATGATTTTTGGCGGCGGGCGCGGCGGCCGCGACGATCGTGACGGCGGAGGCATTGCCGCCATTGCCATGATCTTCCTTGCCCCCTTCGCAGCCATGTTGATTCAGTTGGCCGTTTCGCGCTCCCGCGAATACGGAGCCGACGACACCGGAGCTCACTGGACCGGCAATCCCTACGCCCTGGCCAGCGCCCTGGCAAAAATCGAAGCCTATTCCCGCCAGCGCCCGCTGGTGGCAAGTCCATCGACCGCGCATCTTTTCATCATTCAGCCGTTCCTGGGTGGAATGAGTTTCGGCAATCTGTTCTCGACCCATCCGCCGACGGCGAAGAGGATCGAGCGGTTGACAGGAAGACCGGCGGAATTCTTTCAATAAGGTTCTCAGTTCCCGGTTCTCAGTTCTCAGTTAAAACCGAACAGTTCTCTTGGTTGGCGATCACAGATTTTCCCCATTGTGCGTTCGACAATAAACCTCTTTGGAGGCACTATGGGACGCTCTTATCGTGATCTGATCGCTTGGCAGAAAGCCATGAAGTTTGTCACCGACATCTACGCGGTGACGCAACAATTTCCGATCGAAGAACGTTATGGAATCACGAATCAATTGCGACGAGCGGCAGTTTCGGTACTCAGTAATATTGCTGAAGGGCAAGCCCGCTTTTCGCAAAGGGAGTTCCATCACTTCCTGAGTCAGGCACGTGGTTCGCTGGTCGAAATTGAGACTCAGCTTCTCATCGCCAGAGATCTGAAATACCTCCAACCGGCGAAAGCAGACATCCTGCTGGCTGCAGCCGACGAACTGGGCAGAGTCCTGAATGGACTGATCGCCTCAATCAAGAGCCGCGCTGCATAATCAGGGTTTGTGTTTACTGAGAACTGAGAACCGGGAACTGAGAACTGGTCGATGACCGCCGTAACCCCCGGCTCCGCCTTTCACATAGTAGAATCGCCCCAATGGCTCCCGAAACTCTGGTAGCGACTTCTCGCCGCGCGGCGGAACTTGAGAACAGTCTGCGCCGCGTCATTCGCGGCAAAGACGATGTTCTGCGCCTCGCGCTGGTTTCCATTTTTGCCAAAGGCCACCTGCTGATCGAAGGGGTCCCCGGAGTCGGCAAGACTACGCTCGGCCAGGCGATCGCCCGCGCCATCGACTGTACGTTTCAGCGCATCCAGTTCACCAGCGACATGTTGCCCTCCGACGTCCTGGGCATCTCGATCTACTCCGCCATCGAGCAGAAATTCGAATTCAAGCGCGGGCCGGTGTTCGCTAATGTTCTATTGGCCGACGAAATCAACCGCACCACTCCAAAGACGCAATCGGCCCTCCTCGAAGCCATGAACGAGGGGCAAGTCACCGTCGACGCGCATTCCTATCCATTGCCGCAGCCGTTCCTGGTCCTGGCCACGCAGAATCCGATCGAGCACCATGGCACTTATCCTCTGCCCGAGTCGCAACTCGATCGTTTCCTGATGCGAATTCGCATGGGGTATCCCGAGGGCAACGCCGAGCGCGAGATCCTCCGCGCCGAAGCGGGCGTCACCCAACTCGAAAACCTGCGCCCAGTCCTCAACGCCGCCGATGTAGTCGAAATTCAGCAGACGGTAGAACAAGTCCACGTGGACGAATCGCTCATCACCTACCTGCTGAACATTGTCACCAGGACCCGCGAGTCGGAGTATCTCTCGCTCGGAGTTTCGCCCCGAGGCTCGCAGATGCTCTACCGCGCTGCCCAGGCGATGGCGTTCCTCGAAGGCCGCGATTACTGCACTCCCGAAGACTTCAAGCCGCTAGTTGTCTCTGTCTTCGCCCACCGCGTAGTGGTTAGCTCGCTGTACACGTCTACCCTGAAGAAGTCCGAGCAAGCCGAGCAAGTGCTGCGCGAGATTGTGGAGAGCGTCCCGGTCCCCGTGTAGAGACGGGGCTTGCCCCGTCTCACCTCTGTGCGTCTCACCATCTCACTGGCCAATTCGGGACGTGTTGGCGTGATTGCGGAAGTTATTGCGGTCGCTTGAGACTCGGCGGGATTTCTTTCAATTCGGGTGTCTGCTGCGGATCCCGCGGGCGATCTGTTCTTTGCTGGCCCGGCTTCGGAAGAGCTTTCGCAGGACGGGGGAAACTCGCCGGTTCTGAAACCACTATTCCCCCGAACTTTCCGCCCGTGCTCGTGGGATTGAAGTGCAAGTCGAACGAATAGACGAGCAGATTCACGGGGACCGCATAGTCGACCGCGATGTACCAATACGTATATTCTCCCGTGCCGCTGTGCCGCACCGTCACCTGCTCCGGCGCGAGCACAATGTCATGGTTCGCGGCTCTGCGAATCACGATGTTACGCAACTCCTCGTCCGAATTCACCGGAGTCATTCCCGTGCGCCCGCCCAGTTGTGCGGCCGTGTCCTTCAGTTCGTCTTGAAACACAACGTTGGTGACTTCGGGCTCAAGAATCGCCCACGCCGCCATCACCGCCGCCACCACAACGGCGATCCAGAAAACATATTTCATCGGAATCTTTCCCTGGTTCAGGGCAGACTGAAGTCCGAGGTCCGTCCGAACTCTCTTGGATAGAGAATTCCTCTCTCCCTCCTATTGTGCACGAGAAGTAGCATGTCTCCGGAGATTTTACTGAGAACCGGCAACCGGAAATTGAGAACTTCCATCCTGAGAGCTGACAGCTGAGAGCTGCGAGCTGTTTCCCGCTGGTTGCAGACTGGAAAGACGCGAAATCGTCGCCACCATCATTCCGGAGAGGAATTGCATGGTGGCTACGTCGTTATTGTCGAACGCGTGGGGCGTTGACGACAGCACTTCGAAGACTCCAAGCGTCCGCCGGAAATGTCGCAGTGGAGCGACCAGAATCGAGCGCACACCCATCCGACGGCAAGTCGCCCAATCCACGCGCGGGTTCGACTCGGCGTCGTTGCATAGCAGCACTTCGCCCGTGCGCACACATTCCGCGGAGAGGCCGCTATCGGTTTGCAGGCGAACACCAATGTCCGGAGCCGTGCGTCCCGTACGCGCCCGGCAAATAATCTCGTTACCACGGCGCAGCGCGATGGCCGCCCCGGTGGCGCCGGTCAACACCTGCGCCTTTTCCGCAATGATGCTGATGCCCGGCTCCAGGTCCAACTCTCCGGCATTAATGAGCGGATGCGGCGCGGGGGCAGGACCATGATGGCGCGGGCGCATGCGATGGCGAGGGGAAAAGTTGGCGGCCGCAGGAAATTCAATTTGATTTTCGCCGACGCGATACTCGTCCTGATCTTCGCCGGCTTCGGCAACTTGCGGAACCGTATAGAGCAGTGAACGCACCAGCCGGTCCAACTCCGCATCCGCAATGAGGTGCGCGGTCTGCTGTCCGCGAAGCGATCCTCCCAGCACGCGCGAAAGACTCAACACCGCCAGGCTGCCGCAGGCCAGGCACCGCGGCGTGTTGTTGTCACTCAGCAATTCACACTGCACGCAAAACACTGCCGACTGCAAAGACACAAAATTCACGTCGGCGACCGTCAACGAGCGCTGCATTTGGATGATTCCCTCCGGACGGATGAGGAAGGATGAGGGTAAACACTCGTTTGTACACGGGTAAGTGACAGCGCTGGTTCAGCCTGTGGATAACTAGTCGACAACATCGAAAATTCCGCCGGATGCGGGACTTGCGCGTTGTGGAAGTGCGATTCGTATCAGGGCTCGCCTTTAGAGGTTGCAGGAAAAATTGGTGTTGCACTTGATTTTGAGTGGCGCAACGGTTCACCGCTGCGATGGGTACATTGTTCTAAACGCGGCTTTAGCCGCTGAGGCTACATGTCTTGCTCGAGAACGAGTTTTTCCGCAGCCTGTTCAGGCATGCCGCAACCCCACGACACATGAATGCGCCTTTAGGCGTTGCCCGAGCACATCTATAATCCGGCTATGTCCTTTCTCCGATTCCTCATGCTGTTGTCGCTGGTGGTCTGGCTCGGCGGATTGATTTTCCTAGCCTTCGTACTCGCTCCCACTGCCTTCGCTCCCGGACTTCTTCCCACCCGCCACATGGCCGGATCGATCGTGGGCCGGTCGCTCGATCTGCTGCACTACATGGCCATCATTTCCGGAATTGTCTTCCTGGTCACGTCCATGCTCTACAGTCGAATGACCGCGGGAAATGCGCGGCCACTGGCGGCGCGTCACCTTCTGATCGTGCTCATGCTGTTGCTGACGGTGATCTCGCAATTCGCTATTTCCCCGAAGCTGCATGCCATTCGTGCCGAGGTGGGCGTGATCGACAACGTCCCTCTCGACGATCCGGCGCGCAGGGAATTCAATCGCCTGCACGTGTGGTCGGAGAACTTCGAGGAAGCGGTGCTGTTGTTGGGCCTGGTGGCGTTGTACACGACCGCGCAAGCATTCCGGTGAGTTTCTGGTGGAGAGCCGGGCGTCCCCGCCCGGTCTTCCCTTCAACGCGCACCGACCACGATGATTTATTCTTTTGACTGCACTGATAGCTGACAACTGAGAGCTGAGAGCTGACTTCATGAAAACTGGCATCATCGGTCTGCCGCAGGTCGGCAAGACATCTCTTTTTCGCATTCTGACCAAGGTAAATCTTTCCGAACAGGCATACTCCAATCCGCGTGAGGCCCACATCGGAGTGGCGAAGGTGCCTGACGAGCGCCTCGATAAGCTGGCTGCCCTCTATAAGCCGAAGAAACTGACGCACGCCTCGGTCGAGTATGTGGACGTTGGCGCAATCGGCCAGGACGCACTAAAAGAGACTGCCTACATCGGCCACCTGCGCCAGGTGGACGCGTTGATTCACGTTCTCCGGGCGTTTGAGAACGACGAGGTTCCTCATGTCGGTCCCATCGATCCCCTGCGCGACATCAAGAATGTCGAATTCGATCTCATGGTGAGCGATCTGGGCCAGATCGAAAAGCGGCTCGAGCGTCTGGAAAAAGACTTGAAGAAGATGAAGACGCCGGAGCTGGAAAAGGAAAACGAGCTTCTGATCAAGGCCAAAGCCCATCTCGAAACCGAGAAGCCTCTGCGCGAAATGGAGATGACGCCCGAGGACAAGAAGCGCATCCGCGGCTTCATGTTTCTAAGTGAGAAGCCGATGCTCTACGTGCTCAATATCGGCGAGAGCACGGAACTCGGCAAAGACCTGGAAGCCGCGGTTGCGAAATATAACCTAACCGAAGTGGCCGCGCGTCCCAATGCCGGAGCAAGCGCAATCTGCGGCAAAGTCGAAGCGGAACTCGCGGAGATGAGTGACGAAGACGCGGCCGAATTTCTAGGGAGTTATGGACTGACCGATAGTGGCCTCGCGCGGCTGATCCGCAAGAGCTATCACCTGCTGGGCCTGATCTCGTTTTTCACCGCCGGCGAAGATGAATGCCGCGCCTGGACGATTCCGCTGCATACGCGGGCGCAGAACGGCGCCGGCGCCATTCACTCCGATCTGGAGAAACACTTCATCCGCGCAGAGACGATCCGCTGGGATCAGCTATTGGAAGCCGGCTCCGAGGCCAACGCCCGCGCCAAGGGCACGCTGCGGCTGGAAGGGAAAGACTACATCGTGCAGGATGGGGATGTGATGCACATCAGGCACAGCGGCTAGTTTTCAGTTCTCAGTTGGAACCGTCCGGATCTACTTGCGATGTAAGAGGGTATGCCATGGCCGCCGATTACGTGCAAATGGGGCAGAACATCAGGCAGTTCTACAGTTTTTCCGGCAAAAAAGTTCTAGCAGTAGGAGCCGGCGGCGGGCCGCTTACCGATCTCGTTCTCGAATCCAGGAAACTGATTGTCATTGACAAAGACCCTGCCGCGATTCGCCAATGGGAGGCAAAGGTCGCCGCCGCGGGGTTACAAGGTCGAGTAGATGTTATTCATGCGGACTTCTGTGAAACTTCGCCACACGGGGATGTTGTGTACTTCGAGTTTTGTCTGCACGAAATGAATGATCCCGGACAGGCCCTGCGACACGCGTTGACGCTGGCTCCCGAAGTGCTGATCTTCGATCATCTGCCGGATTCGGAATGGGCTTTCCACGCCGCCGAGGAAGATAAAGTCCGGCGCAGCACGGACGCGCTGGCGGACTTTGCCTGCACGCGACGTCAGGCGTTCCGCACCGATCAGCGCTTCCCGGAGTATCGGCAGCTTGTTGAAAAAGTGTCTTGCCAAGGCAAAGTGGCGTTGGAGCGCGCCGAACGATATCGTGGCGCGGCCGACATCGTCATTCCGATGACCTACGGCTTGACTTTGTTGCAGCACGGAACCCCGGCGCGCGGTTGACGTGGTGCGAATGTACCTGGCCGGGCACTCTCCACCGGCACGATTGGATCAGTGCACGTGAAAAAAGTGATCCAGCAAGAACATGCACGCCGCTCCGACGAAGACCAGCAGCGCCATCTTCACTCCGGGTTCTTTATTCACTTCCGGGATCAGATCCGAAGCGGCGACGTAGATCGTGACGCCCGCCGACAGTGGCAAGCCGAAGCTTACTTCGTGGCGGAAGACGGCCATCGTCATCACTCCAGCCACGGTTGCCACGCCCAGCATTACTGACGCTCCCCAGGCAAACGCGCGGCTGCGGCCGCTCGCCAGCATCACCGACGAGATGGTGAAACCTTCCGGAATCTTGTGCAGAAAAACCGCCACGAAAATGATCCAGCCGAGCGCCTGTGAAACCAGGAATCCCGAGGCGATGGCGATGCCATCGAAGAACGTATGGATCAGCAAGCCGATCAGAACCGAATACCCCTTGTGAGCATGGACGAACTCGTCGGCGTGGGTTTCTTCTCCAAAGTGGAAATGCGGGGTGACGGTGTGCTCAAAGAAATGGACGAGCAGGTATCCGAGGAGGATGAGAAACCCGGCATACGCGCCCCGCAGATGAATGCTCTCCGGCACCATTTCGACCAGAGCTGTCGCCAGCATAAAACCTGCTCCGAGCGCAACGAAGTAGCGGAGGTAGGAGCGCTCCCAATTCCGCTGGACGATGATGGCGCCGCCGAACACGTTCGCGGCAGCTGCGGTTAGCCCCAGCAGCACACTGGTCAGGATGGGAGACATGCGGGAGAAGAATAACAGGTTGCAGGGGCCGCTCTCACCACTGCATTCTCGTAGAGACGCGGCTTGCCGCGTCTCTACGTCGCGGCGGGAGACGGGGCAAGCCCCGTCTCTACGTTAAAAGTGTGCACTACGGTTGCAACATCGCGCTGCTAAGATTCTGTCGAAGGGCGGACGACGAAAATCCACATGCTTCACTGGCTACAACTGATCGGATGGCTGGCCTGCGTCGTGTATTCGACCATCCCTGCCTTCTGGTTCATGATTCATCCATTTGCCGAGCGGTGGCGGGCGCGACATCGATCTCCATATATAGTGCTGTTGCCTGCGTGGATCGCGATGTGGATCGTGGTCGCGCTGGCCACCCGACCGTGGCGAGACACTTTGCTTTATCGATCCGGCTGGGAATGGGGCGTGGCGGTCCCGCTGTTCGCTTGCGGGGTTTATTTGTATTCGCAGTCCGGGAAGAATTTCAGCGCGAAGCAACTCGGCGGCCTGCCCGAAGTTCATGGCAGAAATCGCGAGCAGCGACTGGTAACGGATGGAATCCGTTCGCGGGTACGGCATCCCGTCTACCTGGCGCACCTGTGCGAAATGCTGGCATGGAGTCTCGGGACCGGAGTCGCGGTGTGCTGGGGCCTGACGGCGTTCGCAATGATCACGGGAGCGGTGATGGTCCAGATGGAGGATGCGGAGTTGGAGAAGAGGTTTGGCGACCCGTACCGCGCATATCGCAGATCCGTGCCAGCGGTTCTGCCGCGAGTGTTCGCCCAGCGCCAGCTATAATCCGGTTTGACTGAAAGCTGACGGCTGAGAGCTGACAGCTGCTTCTCATGCGCTTCGAACTTTTCGTCGCAACTCGGTATCTTCGCGCCAAGCGCCGCCAGGCGTTCATCGGCGTCATCACTGGGATCTCCATCCTGGGAGTGGCGGCTGGCGTCGCTTCGCTGATCGTCGCGCTCGCCATCAACAACGGCTTCCGGCAGGATTTGCAGGCGCGGCTGCTCGGTTCAACGGCGCACATCAGTCTGCTGCGGGTGGAAAGTGATGGCATACGCGATTGGCGCCCGCTGCTCGACAAATTATCAAAGCAGCCGCACGTTGTGGCGGCGGCTCCGGCCATTTACGAACAGGTTCTGATCTCGCGTGGACCGCGGGCACGCGGGGCGGTGCTGAAAGGGATGCTGCCGCAGTATGAGCGGAAGGTCAGCGATCTGCTCAAGACCGTGACGCTCGGATCGGCGGCGGCGTTGGAAGAGACAAGTGTGGAGCCGGGTCTTCGACCCGGCTTAGACGGGGCAGAGCCCCGTCTCCACACAGACACTGCCCAATCGCCTGACGATTTGAACGGAGTGCAGCAGCGCGTCGCGGCTATGCCTCCGATTATTCTCGGCAAGGACTTGGCCGAAGAGATTGGCGCGACCGTGGGGTCGGTGGTGCTGGTAACTTCTCCGCAGGGCGAGCTGACTCCGTTTGGCATGGTGCCGAAGTACATTCGTTTTCGCGTCGCGGGAATCTTCAATTCCGGATTTTTCGACTACGACTCTTCCTGGGCATTCATCCGGCTGGCCGACGCGCAGTCGTTGTTTGGGTTGGGAGACGTGATCTCGGTCATTCAATTCAAGCTCGACGATATTTACCTGGCGGGCGACGTGGCGCGCGCGCTCGGACAGGCCGCCGGACACGGCTTCATGGCCACCAGTTGGATGGAACAGAACAAGCCTCTGTTCCACGCGTTGAAACTGGAGCGCGTGGTGACCTTCATCACCATCGGGCTGATCGTGTTCGTGGCCGCGCTCAACATTCTGATCTCGCTGATCATGATGGTCATGGAGAAGACGAAAGATATCGCCGTCCTCATGTCGCTCGGAACAAAGAAGAAACAGATCCGTCGTGTCTTTATAGCGCAAGGCGTGCTGATCGGCGTGATTGGAACGGCGATCGGCCTCGTGCTCGGATACGCCGTCTCGTGGGCCGGCGGACACTACCACTTCATTTCGCTCTCGCCCGAAGTCTATTCGATTGACTATGTGCCCTTCGCGCCGCGTCTGATCGATGGACTGATCGTAGCGCTGGTTTCTATCGGTATCTCCTTTGTGGCAACGATCTATCCTTCGTGGTCAGCCGCTCGAATCCTGCCTGCCGAGGCGCTGCGCTACGAATAGGCAGTTTTGTGTGGTGACGGGGCTGTGCCCCGTCCAGCGGGGCGAAGCCCCGCCACCACACGATCTCCCATCAGTGACCACCGTCACATTGCATTTGTTTTCCAGGGGTATACAGTTTCCGCATAGCCGCTCCCGAAAATGGAATCGCGCGGGAACGGCTTGCTCTTCCTCATGGTCTAATGGATCAAGGGTCATCTCCTCAGGTTGCAACGGGAGGCGGCCTTGATACTTGGGAGGGGGAGTTTGCATCCAATAGCTAAAGATCCTCTTTTGAGGGTCGAAGGGTTAAGCAAGGTCTTTCGCTCAGGCGAGGCCGAACTGGTGCTCTTTGAGAATCTGTCTTTCCAGGTCGCGAAGGGAACGATGCTGGCGATCGTGGGACAATCGGGTGCGGGAAAGAGTACCTTGTTGCACATCCTGGGAGCCCTTGATCGTCCTTCCGCCGGTGCCGTATACTGCGCCAACTCCCACGTGAATACGCTTTCCGAGGATGATGCCGCCGAGTTTCGTAACCGCGAAATCGGCTATGTGTGGCAGTTCCACTATCTGCTGCCGGAATTCACCGCGTTGGAAAATGTGGCGATGCCTCTGCTAACCCGCGGGCAACCGCTATCTACAGCAGAACAGGAAGCTTCGCGGTGGTTGCGCGAGGTGGGACTGGAGCAGCGCGGACATCATCGTTCGGGCGAGCTTTCCGGAGGCGAGCAGCAACGGCTGGCTCTGGCACGGGCACTCATCACCCAACCTCAAGTCCTGCTGGCCGATGAGCCGACGGGCGATCTCGACGGGCGAACCGGCGAATTGGTTTTCGAGTTGGTCGCGCGTTTGCACCGCGAGCATCAGTTGACGTCTCTGATTGCTACGCACAACCTGGCATTTGCACGACGGTGCCATCGCGTTTTACGGTTGGATCAGGGCAAAATAGAAGAAGTCGCGCCCGAGTCGCTTCCGGCGTAACGAAAGGCAGACCAGACGCACGATTAGAGAGTGGAAGTTGAAAAGGCCCGGACGTAAGGCGGTTCGCGGTTACCAGAAGGCGGATATCGCTGGGAGATTTGGCGATATAAATGCATAATTAGGGGTTGGTCCAGGGTTTGGCGGAGGGTGGGTCCTTTCGCAGGAAGTCGGGGGGAGTTGTATATGTTTGAACGCTATACAGAGAAAGCCAGGCGCGTTATCTTCTTTGCGCGGTACGAGGCCAGCCAGTTCGGCTCACCTTATATTGAGACTGAACACCTGCTGCTCGGACTGTTGCGCGAAGACAAGGCCCTGACCAATCGTTTCCTGCGCTCACACGCTTCGGTGGAATCGATCCGCAAACAGATCGAAGGCCACACCACCATTCGGGAAAAGGTCTCAACGTCCGTCGATCTGCCCCTAAGCAATGAATGCAAACGAGTTCTGGCTTATGCCGCAGAAGAGGCCGAGCGTCTTTCCCACAAGCATATAGGCACCGAGCACCTGCTGTTGGGACTGCTGCGCGAAGAGAAATGCTTTGCCGCAGAGATTCTGCATGAGCGCGGATTGCGGCTTTCCACCATCCGCGAAGAACTGGCCCGCACCAGCCAGGAAAAGGCAGCGCCCCAACGCGGACAGCGTGAATCCTCTCTATTGAGTGAGTTTTCGCGTGATCTGACGCAGTCGGCCATGGATAGCCAGCTCGATCCGCTGGTTGGCCGCGACGGCGAAGTCGAACGCGTGGTGCAGATTCTGTGCCGCCGCACCAAGAACAACCCGGTTCTCATCGGAGAGCCCGGCGTCGGCAAGACTGCCATCGTCGAAGGCCTGGCGCAGCGCATCGCGGACGGCGAAGTTCCATCTTTCCTCGCCGATAAACGCATCCTGGCGCTCGACCTTTCGCTGATCGTCGCCGGCACCAAGTATCGCGGACAGTTCGAAGAACGCCTGAAGACCATCATGAAAGAGCTGATGGAGTCGCAGAATTCCATCATCTTCATCGACGAGCTGCACACGCTGGTTGGCGCAGGATCGGCGGAGGGCTCGTTGGACGCCGCCAACATCCTGAAGCCGGCCCTGTCGCGCGGCGAGATCCAGTGCATCGGCGCAACCACGCCCGCTGAATATCGCAAGTCGATCGAGAAAGACCGGTCGCTGGAGCGTCGCTTCCAGGCCGTAAAAGTTCCGCCGCCGAACGAAGTCGATGCGGTCAAGATTCTTTTCGGAATCAAAGAGCGCTACGAAAAATTCCACGCCGTCACCTACACCGACGACGCCATCAATTTTTCGGTGTCGCATTCGAACCGCTATATTCCCGACCGTTTCCTGCCGGATAAGGCCATTGACCTGATCGACGAAGCGGGGGCGCGTGTGAAACTGCGCCAGACCACGCTGCCGGAAGAATTGACCGAAGTCCAGAAGCGGATTAAGTTCATCGTCCATAGGATGGAGAACGCCATCGCGAACCACGAGTTCGAGAAGGCGCGTTTCTACTCGGACGAAGAACGCAAGGAGCGCGAGAACCTGCGCGCCCTTCGCGAAAAATACCACCTCGATGAATCCTCCACCGGCGTAGTCGGTCGTGAGGACATCGAGGACGTGGTATCGCGCTGGACCGGCGTTCCCATCACCTCGATCAAGGAAGAAGAAACGCAGAAGCTGCTGCGGATTGAAGAAGAGCTGCACAAGCGCATCATCTCGCAGGAAAAAGCGATCAGCGCCCTGGCACGCGCCATCCGCCGTTCGCGTGCCGGGTTGAAAAGCCCCAACCGCCCCATCGGGTCGTTCTTGTTCCTGGGACCAACCGGCGTAGGCAAAACCGAAGTAGCTCGCACGCTGGCGAATTTCATGTTCGGCAGCGACAAGGCGCTGGTCCGTTTCGATATGTCGGAGTTCATGGAGAAACACTCCGTTTCGAAGCTGATCGGCTCGCCTCCGGGATACGTGGGTTATGAAGAAGGCGGACAGCTGACAGAACGTGTCAAGCGTGCGCCGTATTCAGTCGTTCTGCTCGACGAAATCGAGAAGGCGCACCCGGATGTGTTCAACATCCTGCTGCAGGTTTTTGAAGACGGACAATTGACCGACGGCCTCGGCAACACGGTTGACTTCAAGAACACCATCATCATCATGACGTCGAACATCGGCGCCCGCCACTTGATGAAACGCGAGGGCTTGGGCTTCCAGTCGTCGAAAGACGAGATGGTTTCCGAGAAAGTCGAAGATCTGGTGAAGAGCGAGGTCAAGCGCACCTTCAATCCGGAATTCCTGAACCGCGTGGACGAGATCATCCTGTTCATGGCGCTCAGCGAGGCCGACCTGATCCAGATTCTCGAACTCATGGTCAACCAGCTGAACCAGAACTTGGCTCAGCGTTCGATCACGGTAACCGTGGCCGATGAAGCCAAGAAGTGGATCCTCAACCAAACCCTGACCGACCGCAGCTACGGAGCACGTCCACTGCGGAGAGCATTGCAGAAGTACATCGAAGATCCGCTGTCGGAAGCCCTGATCCAGGGCACGATCACCACCAGGCCGGCGTTCATCGAGGTATTCCTCGAGTCGAACAAGCTGTACTACCGTCCAGTGGATGCGGAGAAGACTGAGGGCGTCCTGCTATACGAAAGTTAAGCTCGCGTAGGGACAGCCGCCCTCGGCTGTCCCCGCGCAGCGAAGCAAGCGAGGTTTGAAGCCGTCAGCGAAAGCTGGCGGCTTTTGTTTATGACCTGATTCTGTGCGGACGGGCACCCGTCCAGACGCGAACTTGTGTCGGCCGCCGGATCAGATCAACGATTCGGAAGAGTCAGACGAATTGAGCCGCCGACTTTCTGATATTGCACTGGCCGACCCAAGGTGCTCTGATCCAGGCTGACGTTTTTCATCCTAATTAGACGACAGTGCGCCGAAATCTCAGGACTGTTGAAGTCGACGCCCTCCGGCAGTTCGACCGAGCAATCGTTGTATGTATTGCCCAAAGCGAATGGCGGTTTCTTGCCGGTGTATTTGAACGTTACCCCGTCAAACTCGCTGCGGACGAAGTAGTTGTTATCAATAGCCACTGACACGTCTTTGAATCTGCTGGCAAGGAAAAACTGCGCGATCACTTCATCCAAGGGACGCATAAAGTCCTCATGAAGTGTGCCATTCATACAGGGCCCATTGGACCCCCGATGATCTTTGTCGTAAACGAGACAAGAGTTTAGGAAAAAACGAGGAGTCAACTGCTTGTCCTTCGATAGGCCAGCAAGCCCACTAATTGATGGCTGCCCCTTTACCGGGAATACACCAATCTGGTCAGGGCCACCTACAAAGTTCCTATGGGCCTTCCTCGTTTCACGCAGGATCACGCGAGCAAGTTCCCTCATTTCGCTTACGGTCATTGAGTCTCTTCCGGAGGGCCCGGCAAGGAGTCTGCGGTAGTAGCTTCGGATAGTCGGATCGGGGCTTTCGTACTGACCGCGCAAGACTTGAAGTGCAATGTCGTTAATGCCCTCAGCAACCGGGTAGAACCGGTCCACCACATCGCCCGGCGTGCGCGAGACGCTGTACACCGGGACGGGAACATTGCCGCTCGCGTACACCCAGTGCCCATTGAAATACTGCTGCTGGATTGAAATTTTCCCTTGCTTGTCAATACTTGCGAATGACGTCACGAAAAACATCTTGTCAGACGGGAGGTGTTCCGGGTCATAGAGTGAAGCCACCGCTGTCAACGCAGGAACTAGGTCAATCTGAGCCCATACGGGGAGCGCCATAGCGTCAGGAGCACAGACCACCTCTCCTTTCGGCTCAGGGCCGGTAGTCACTTGGAAAATTCGCTGGCCGCAAGGGCCAAAACTTTTTCGAAGAACACTTGCAACTACAAGATCAAAAGGACTCGGCGGCTCCGCCCGTCCAGCGGCAAAGCCAGCGATGACCATCGCGGAGCGATTGCCCGTTTTGAAGAGCTTTTGACTGTTGTCGCAATACAGCCGCTTCGGCAAGCCCTTTTCACACTCAAACGGCGTATCGCTTGACATCCTGCTGTCGGCGGCGATGACAAATCCATTTTTGTTAGCCAGGATCAGATTCAGCGTACCGGAAGCGAGACCTGCACTACCGCTTGCGGAAACCTGAGCGTTTGCCCAGGGTAAGCAAAACGCACTCGTCAGCAGAGCAGCCAGAACCCTCGATTTTAGGTGAGCACGCATTCGAAAACTTCCTCGGTCTATATCTCTGATTCTAGAACGAGGTTTAGCCCCGTGCTTGCGCGCGATACTCTTCAAGGTGTTCTGCCAAGCTGTTAGTCACTTGGTGGGTTGATCGACTCCAACGCCCTAGTCCCCCGCCGCAACCACCTTCTGTCTCGGCCGTCCGCCCTTCAACCCATTAACCCGAGCCGCCCGTTTCTTCGCAGCGCTCGTAACCGACCCTCCGCTGCGTCCGATCTCCGCCATCCATTTCTTTGTGCCATAGATGCCCCGAAGCAAGCCGGGAACGTAGAAGTCGACATCCAGAGACGGCCAGTGGAGACCTGTTCCTCCACCAACAATTTCGACCAGTGCGATCTGATCCTTCGGGGCAGATTGCAGGCCTTGCAGTTCTTCGCGTGGAATTACATGACGGCGGCCATCGGTCAACTTGAGGATCAGCAGGTCCAATCCCGCACCGGGTTTATATTCCACCTCCGCTACGAGCGGCTGAGCTCGCACCTTCCTGGCTCGTTCGATGGCGCGATCGATCTCGGCATCGCTGGTGATGATCGTATGTTGGACAGTCTTACGTCGAGCGTTCCCATTTCGCATGTTCTCACTCCTCGCCACGCATGGCCTCCCACAGCGCTGCCAGTTCCTCAAAGTGCAGGGCCGCAGCATTCAAGATCTTCTTCACATCCGACCGCTTCGCATTCGCGGGCCGGACGGCGTCGTGCCGTTCCGCCAAGGCAACGGCTCCATCCAGACGAAGATCGATAATCGCCTCCGTCTCGCCGGCGAAACCGTGAACATGACGAGGCGGATGATCGTTCGCATAAGCGATAAATAGAACGCCGTCAAACCTTAGCGAACCCACGGCGTCATTATAACCTAAGCGACGCTTGGGTTATAGGACTCTTTTGCCAACGTGTGAGGTTTTACCTTGACCGTATGGCACAATGTCCCATCCCGATGCCCGATCCCCGCAATCTCTCAAGAATACTGATCGACCTAAGCCACACCGTCGAGCACGGCCTCGTGACCTACAAAGGCCTGCCCGCCCCCATCATCTGCGACTACCTGAGCCGCGAAGCCTCGCGCAAACACTACGCGCCCGGAACCGAGTTTCAGATCGGCAAGATTGAAATGGTCGCCAATACCGGCACATATCTAGACTCTCCATTTCATCGCTATGCCGATGGCAAGGACTTGTCACAACTGGAACTGACAAAGCTGGCGAACCTCCCCGCGATCAAAATATCCGCTCAGCAAAAACAGGCGATCGATGTCTCATGCTTTCCGCGCGGAGAGGATCTGGCAGGCAAGGCCGTGCTGGTGGAAACGGGATGGTCCAGACATTGGAAGACGGATCAGTATTTCGAGGGCCATCCGTTCCTGACAGAAGACGCGGCGCGGTTGCTAGTAGACTCCGGAGCGGCGTTGGTTGGCATCGATTCGCACAATATTGACAACGTTCAGGATTTGCGGCGGCCGGTTCATAGCATTCTTCTGAAGCAAGAAATTCCGATTGTGGAGCACATGACCAACCTGGCAGCTGCGCCTCCGAAGGATTTCAGGTTCTTCGCCGTGCCCGTCAAGGTGAAAGGGTTTGGAACTTTTCCGGTACGTGCTTTCGCAATTGCGTAGCACCATCCGTTTATTTTTCATCACAATCGCCCGGTGTTCGCCATCACAGACTCCGTTTCCACCCCAATGCGACAATGAATCCCTTGATGGGGCAGTGAAGAGGTGTGTCCGTCTCCCAAGACAGCCCTCGAATCTGCCCCAAAACCATTTTCAGCGCTCCTTGAGAGGCTAAGTCCTTATTTATGAATTATGTGCATATAAGTCCTTATTCTTGTATTATCTGCAGCTAACCCTATGATTCTAAAGGTATAGGAAATAGGGGGGGGTAGGGGGGGTACTCCTTGGGGATACGATCGGCGGATCGCTAAACGGCGCGACAAGCTTGGAACAATGAGCCAATAGAGTTATGCCTCGACACTAATTGAGGGCCGTAAGTCGTCAGTTGCAAGAAAGACACACTTTGATCTCGTAAACGTCGATTGACCGCGGGACAGACTTGTGATTAACTCCTCGGAATCGGGGCGGGCTCAACGCAACAGTTTGGAATAGTGCAGCAAAAATTCCGGGGCGTGAGACCGAGGTGTAGTCATGAAGTCCAGCTGGTATGTAGTCCTCGCGGTATCCCTCCTAGCTTTGACCCTGAGTGCCAGTGCGCGGGAAATGGTCCTGCCCGCCGGTACCCTTCTGCAATGCACCATGAATGAACCGAACTTTTCGTCTTCGACGGTTGCGGTCGGAGATCCCGTGCTCTGTCACCTGCACTCGGTTACCGAATTCGGCCAGCAGGCATTTCCGCGCGGCAGCTACCTCGTCGGACATCTGGAATCGGCCCAGGATCCCGGACATTTCTGGGGCAAGGGCAACATGAAGCTGCAGTTCGATCGCATCGGATTGCCCAACGGCGACATGCCACTGGACGCCAAGGTGATCGCGACGCGCGGATACAAGGTCAACAAAGACGGCGACATCCGTGGCAAAGGGCATGCCAAGCGCGACATCGTGGAATGGATGCTGCCGCCGCTGTGGCCATGGAAAGTGATGATGCTGCCCGCGCGCGGGCCGCGTCCCACACTCAAGGGCGAAAGCATGCTCACGCTGCGCCTGATGGATGATGTGCAGATCCCGCAGGTTCAGGCCACCAACGGGCCGGACTGGCATTTCTTTGGACGTCCGGAGGTTCAAAGAGATTCCTATTACCAGGGCTCGTACCAAGGCGCTAGCGCCGGACCGGTCGACAGCGCGGTTCCTCAGTTAGCGGTGCGCAATGTCAAAGCCACCGCCAGCGAACAGCCGACGGCCGAGGAAATTCCGCAGGTCACCTATGCCAACTACATTTCCAAGACTGCAGTAGGTGGCGGTGGCGCAGCGTCTGGAGTGCCGGTGTTTATCCTGAAGACCGGCATGGTTCTCGCGGTGGGCAATTACACCTATTCAGAAGGCCGCATCAACTACGAACTCGCCAGCGGCGGAAACGGCGTGATCAGCACGGATGAAGTGGACTGGAGCGCAACGACTCGCGTGAACAGCCAACGCGGCGTGCGGGTAACGCTGCGGGGTGGACATCCGGGCGCTGGATCGGCGGGATTCTAGAAAGCCATCAGCATTCAGCCGTCAGCCAAAAGCTGGCGGCTGTTTTGTTTGTGCGGAGACGGGGCTCTGCCCCGTCAACTCGGCAACCTTGTTTGCCACCAGCACAATTTTTCTGCGGCCCACTGGCATGCTGCGCCATCTGAAACCTTAGCAGCCAGCCCACCTTTGAGGATTTCATGTCCAAGGTCAACATCGCCGAAAAGTTCGCCAAGATCACCGGATACTACCAACCCCGCATCGCAGCGGAACTCAATGGACAGCAGGTAAAGTTCGTCAAGTTCGATAGCCCATTCGTATTTCACCACCACGACAATGAAGACGAGATGTTCCTGGTGGTCAAAGGCCGTTTCCGCATGGAATTCCGAGATCGCCATGAATGGATCGAAGAAGGCGAGTTTATCGTGGTGCCGCGCGGGGTCGAGCACCGTCCTGTGGCGGAGGAAGAGTGCTGGGTTGTCCTCTTTGAACCGGCCACGACCTTGAACACCGGCAATGTCGAGAATGAACGGACGGTGCGCGATCTGCAGCGAGTTTGACACGCGCCAGTAGAATCTGTCCTAGAAACTCGAACTCACCACATGGAAATCACCGTCTACTCCGCTCCCTGGTGTCCGGATTGCCGGAAGGCCAAGCGCTTCCTCGACCAGCACAATCTGCCCTACACCGACATCAACATTGAGACCACGCCCGGAGCGGCCGAAGAGGTCATCAACCAGACGGGCAAGCGTGCCATCCCGCAGTTTGTGATCGATGGAGAATGGGTGCAACCGTACACTCCGGAAGAAGGCTTCCTCTACGAAGAGATGGTCAAGCGCCTGGGGATTGAGCCGTAGAGGCGGTTTCTCGGTTACCTTCGACCCGCCGCCACCCGACTTCTGTACCCTATTCGCCTCCGCCCGAATACGTCAGGATAGTCGCTGCATCCCGGGAACCTCCCTCCTCGCCGGGCCTGACAGCTCATGTTCAATTCCGAGAATCGAGAAGGCGAAGTGGTCGAGACCTGGCAGCGCTTTGTGCAAGGGCTGCTGGGCGTGCTGGCACTGGTGGGCGCCGGAGTGATGGCGCATTACTATGCGCCCCCGGAGACGGAAGGCCTCCAGCAGCAGGTACATCAACTCTCGCGCCAGGTGGCGGATCTGGAGCGGCAGCAATCATTCTCGTCGGCGGCCGTGGACGATGCGCGCGATTCGGTGGCTTACATCTATGGCATCTATCACGTGTCCGGCCATGCACAGAGTTTTCGCGCTCGTGTGGCGGGGACGGGGTTTGTCATCGCGCCCGGCTTGCTGGCGACGAATCGCCATGTTGCCCAGCCCTGGTACGGAGATCGCGAAGTCGCGGTGGCATTGCGACAGGGCGGAACGCCGGTGCTCGAAAAGCTGATGGCATACTTTCCGGGCTCGCCGCTTCCGGTACGCCTGGAAACTGCGGTCGTAGCCACGCATGGCGATCTGGCCGTGCTGCGCCTGGAAAACACCGACTTCACCAGGACACTGCGCCCCTTGACGTTGTCTGAGACCCCGCCGCACGTGGGCGAGTCAGTGAGCGTGCTGGCCTATCCGATGGGAGTCACGGGCATGGTGGCCAAGTCGCCGGCGGTGGTCTATGAGCGGCTGGCGTCGCATCCAGATGACGCCGAGACGGCTGGCGAACTAGCCGCGCTATCACTGATCCGGCCTTCGGCGACGTTTGGACACATCGGCGACGTAACCGGCGACAAACTGATCTACGACGCTCCCACGGCGCGCGGAGGCAGTGGCGGCCCGGTGCTGAACCAGCACGGCGAAGTCGTAGGCATCAACTCCGCCTATATTGACGGCTTCTCCGGCGGCACGTTGGGGATCAATGCCACAGAACTGCGGCCTCTGATGGAAACGGCAAAACACGCGACGTTGGAAACGGCTGCTATTGTCCAATCCGCGCAGAAGTAGCGGCAGTGAATCTGTCTCATAAGACACGATAAAAGCCGCTCTGGCCCGATTCTCTTCAGACTCAAAACCAGCCAGGAAGCCCTCCCGAAAGTTGCAATTCTTTGCGCAGGCGACTCGGCCCCAAGCCGGAGCAATCCTATTCCCACGCAGACAAGTGCCTTGGATTCAGGTACATTTGTAACTTGCTGATTTGAATAGCAAACTGGCCTTTTGGCTGCTCTCAAAATCAGAATAAGTCCCGGAAAGCAATGGGTAGTTTTGAAGGGGTCTTTTCGGGCGACGGATTTCCCGCGAGAGAGGTTCCGAAACACTTGGATCAGAGAATTCAGATGATGATGAAAACTTGTTTGTTGGCGGTGGCCTTCCTGAGTCTGGCGCTGGCTGTTGGCTGCGCGAAAGGAGGCAATGGCGCGGGCAATGGAATTACGATTGTGGTGAGCAACAACCCTAGCGGAGCCAACTTTACTCAAATCTACGAAAACCAATCGATACAGTTCACGGCCACGGTGTCGGGTACAGGGAATACCGCAGTGGCCTGGACCCTTAGCGGCAAGGCATGCACCGGCAGTTCGAATCCGTGCGGAACGATTGACGTGGACACAGGTCTCTACCACGCACCTGCCACGGTACCCAATCCATCGTCAGTAACGATCACAGCCACTTCGAGGGCTGACTCCACGGCAAGGGGCGAGGCAGGCATCAACATAGTAGTGGTCGGCGTCACGGTGGCACCGACGCCGGTTAACGTGGGACACGGATTGGTGCAGCAATTTACCGCCACGGCAGTCCCCGATGATGCTCCCCAGACTTTCACGTGGACCTGCACACAAAACGGCACGCCATGCGCCAACTTCGTTGCGAACAATTCAGGAGTAGCCGTCTATACGGCTGCCGAAAGTGCGTGCAACGGTTGTGTGACGGTTTCTGCAGTCTCATCCGTCGCCCCCGGGGGCTGTACCGAAGTTCCGAAAGACTGCACTTCTTCCAAGGTCACGGTAGTGGCCGCGCGTGTCAACGGCACATATACGATGCGCTTTTCGGGTTTCGATAGCGCGCATCACCCGGTAACTATCGCGGGCAGCGTAACGTTTGATTCCAATGGCAATGTCACGAGCGGCGTGGAAGATGTAGTCATCAATGGCACACACCAGCAATACACGACCGTGTCTGGCTCTTACGCTCACAGCACACTCAACGACAACAATAACAATAATGCCGGCACACTCACTCTGAACGCGAGCGGCGGGCCCGCGCACGCTTACAGTTCGGTTCTCGACGCATTCGGCAACCTGAGGATGATCGAGTCGGATGGGAACGGGACCGGATCGGGCACGATGGAGAAATCAGTGCCGGCGCAGTTCAACGGCGCACAGAAATTCGTTTTTGGTTTCACCGGCGTGGATTCGAGCGGGAAGAGGGTCGGTTATGCTGGGCTCCTGCCACTTGACGGCAATGGCAACATCAGTGGCGGAATAGCTGACACCAACGACAACGGCGCCGCGACCAGCGCGTGCGCATCACCGCCCTGCGCTGTCACTGGTACCTACAAAGTCGTTGCCGGGGTGTGGACGATGAGTCTCCTAGTAGGCAGCCAGCCGTTAGATTTTGATTTTTATGTCGGGTCGGGACAGGCTAACGCCAAGACCCCACTCACGCTGTATGCGATTTCAACGAACACGGTTTTTGATTCGAGTCATCCGATGCTCTCGGGCAGAATGGTGTTTCAGGACCCGGGCACGACGTATGACAAGACTGCTCTGAACTCCTTCTCTGTTTCCCATCTCACCGGTGTGGACAGCACTGGCTCGAACACACTCGTGTCGCTGACAGCTGGGTCTGGAGACGGCAACGGCAACATCAGCCAGACTTTTGACGCGAACAACGCAGGCACAATCGTAGCCGCAGCTGCTTCCGCGTCTACCTGCCCTTACACCACCGGGACCGGAGGGCGGTACGTTCTTACAATGTTGGGCACGGGCGCCAGCTGCACCGGCTCAATCCCTGTGGTGCTTTATGCGAGCGGCACAAATCGCGGGTTCCTGCTGGATCAGTCGAGCGCGGCGGTTATGACCGGCTCCATGGATCCTCAAGATGGCAACGTTCAGGCGCCATCGCAGTTGCCGGGCACATATGCGGCCGCGACGTTAAGCAGCGCCACGAGCGCGGTCACACCAATGGCAGCGAATCTGCTGCTGACCTCGCTGGACCCCAACACGCACAACGTGGCCGGGACGCAATATCCCGGAGCACAGGCGATGACTGGAACCTACACGTTGACGTTCAACGGTACGGGCACCATTGCGCTAACAGCTCCAGCCGCGTCCAATTATGTCCTCTATGCGATTGATGCGTCCCACTTCGAGATGATTGATGTGGATAAAACGGTTACGAATCCATTCGTGATTCACGCTCAGCAGTAAGCGAAACAAGAAGAGCGTCTACTTTCCGCGAAGCACTGTCTTCGCGGTAGCCAGATTGTCGAACCGGTCGTAGGCGCGGACCACGACGACGTGGTCATTCCCGGTGCTCTCAGCCATCGGAGCGGGCGCAGTTTCCGGTTGCGGTACATCCGCGCGAAAATCGTAGTCTTCCGTCTTCGAATCCGACAACTGTCCGGCCGGCTCGATAAACTGCCAATCGCCGCCATCCAGCGAGTACTCCGCCCGTTTGATCGGCGAAAACGAATCGCTGGCGCGGAAACGCACGCGGATGCGTTTTCCGTCGAGAGCGGCCGTCAGGTTGTCGATGACCGGCGAAGTGCTGTCGACTTCGAAGCGGGAGCTGACACGATCGGCGTAGAGCGCCTCTCCGGGCGAATGCGAGGGTGCATCGGAAGCAATCACCTTCACGGTGTAGCCGCCGTCGGGCAAGAGACTGGCGTCAAAGGAATAGTAGCGGTCGGAGAGATTCGACTTCAGCAGCAGCCAGCGCGATTCACCGTCGCCGCGGTAGTAGACGGTGTAGACGAGTTGATCGTCGTTGTCATCATGCGCCTGCCAGCGAATGCCCACCGAGTCGCGATCACGAATCGCAGGTGGTGGCGGATCGAAACGCGGCTGCCCGGGAGCGGGCGGTTCGCTGCCGGTCACATGCGGAATGGGCTGATAGCGGTATCCGGGCTGCACCGTGATTTCGTCAATTTCGGGGGGGACGTTCTTGGGCAAGTAGTTCAGCAAGACGTCGTCCACCCGAGGTGCGGGATTGCCGGCACGCAGCACGGATTTCCACTGCACGAAGCGCGCCGGCGGAACCTTAAGTTCGGAACCGGCGGCTAGATCGACGCGCGTCCACGGACTCCAGTTGCGGTCGGGATTATCGACGTTGCCACTGCGCGCATAGAACTCCACCTTGGAATTGGCGGAATTGCCGGTGCCGCGGACGCTGGCGCGTCCCCAGAGCGAAAAGACATGCGCGTCGAAAACATCGCTTTCGTATATGCCTTCTGCTTCAGGGCCGGGGCCGAGCACGAAAATCTTTCCCAGGTTGCTGCTGGAGGCGTAGAGTCCTCCGCCGGGCGCGGCGGCGAATGCGGTGATCTGGGTGGCGCTCGCTTTGATTAAGTCGGTGAAATCGTCAACGCCGTTGATGGCGAAAATGTGGCCGCGATTGCCGGTCCCAGCAAGAAGGCGTCCATGCTGATCAAATCCGAGAGCGTAGACGAGGTCGTCGTGGGAACTCCACAAGCGCGCAGGGGCGCCATCGGGCGCGATGCGGTAAATCTCGGAGCCTCCGGTAGCGCCGAGTCCGGGCGCGGGAAAGGGCATTGCGGGCGCCCCGGGGACCGCGGCAGGGTTAATATTGCCGCCGGGGGCGGGCGCGTTCTGCGCTGGAGGGCCGATCATAATGCCGATCTGCTGCGGTGTACCTCCGGGGCGCTTCTCCCCTGCACCAGCAGCATAGATGTTGCCCGCACCGTCGATGGCGAGCGCGGTAATTTCCTTCTTGGGTGCGCTGTAGAGAACAAAGGCTTCGCCATTCGGCGCGATGCGGTACACAAGTCCGCTGCCATCAGAACCGGCAATCAGGTTTCCCTTGGGATCGAGGGCAAGAGCGCGGATGTGGACCTCATCGCTCTTGAAGAAAAGCGAATGCTGGCCATTGGGGCCGACTTTGAATATTTCACCGCGATCGCCGGTGGCGACATACAGCGTGCCAGCAAGGTCGAGAACGAGGTCCCAGATGTACTTGGACCCGGGATCGAAGTAGGGAGTCGCGCTCCAGGAGGTTTTGGCGCCGGCTTTGGCTGGTTCAAGCCGATACACCTTGCCGTCGGGGGCGGTGGCCGCGTAGACGATGCCGCTCTTGTCGACGACCAGAGACTGCACCTGCAATTCCTGCGGCTCGAAGATGGTCGTGGCTTGACCGTCCGGCGTGATGCGATAGACGCGGGCCGGAGATCCGGTGGCGGCGTAGATGTTGCCCGCCGAGTCGGATGCGATCGACCAGATGTAGGTCGAAGGCGTAGTCGTGAGGGCTTTGAAGGCTGGCGCGAGTTCGAGGCCGCCCTCACTGCGCAGGGCGATGCCCTTGGCCGTGCCCTTGGTCAGTTCTTCGAACTTGGATTGCTCCCAAGTGCGGGTGCCCTCGGCGAGGGCGAACAGGGATAACGAAAGGGTAGATGCGAGTAACAGAGCAAACGTCTTACGAGCCAAAATTGTCCCTCAGTTCGTGGTAGTCAGGATCTCAATCTGTCATCAAGATCTTATAATTGTCGTCCTGAGCGAAGCGAAGGACCTGCTTTCCCTCGCCACGGAGAAACAACAGGTCCTTCGCTTCGCTCAGGATGACAAGCTTTCAAAAATGTAGCCCCCACGTTCGCGAAGAGCGACGTGAGCTACTTGACGTTGATCGTCAGCATCTGCGCGCCGGAGACTACATAGTCGAGCGGATCGGTGTGCGCTTCGCTGACCGACGATTCGCCGAGCACGATCATGTCCTGCGTGCCGCGCATGTTGTCCATGACATTCATGATGGAAAGCGGCAGGGTCGGCATCACTTTGTCGGCGACCATGGCTTCAGGATCGGAGCCAAGCAGCGAAACATACAAACGATCATTGCCATGTTCCTTGTTCAGCAAGGCGATCGTCGGCGCCAGGCCCAAGCCGCGGTTCATCATCGGTGTGCCGCGGTGCATGCGGTCGAGCGTGTCTCCGTCGCTGACCAGAATGCGCAGCGTTCCCTTTGAAGTGGAGGTTGGAATCCGAATGGGAATCTGACGCACGAGGCGTTCGCCACGATACGGACGGATTACGGTCTCCACCATAATCTGCTCGCCGGGACGAGCTTCGGTCACATCGGTGCGAGACGCTTCCAGACGCGCCGAGCGGCGTTCGCGGACGAGATCGAAATCGAGCTTCACGCCCTGAATGTCAGGAGCGTCGAAAGGATTGGTATAGATGCGGCCAAAGCGCTCGCCGATGGTGGCCGCAGCCAAAGCGGCGGCAGGCTGTCCGTTGTCGAGCGGGGCAAACATGTTGCGCAGCGTGACGCCAGGATAACCCTTTACGCTGAGCATGCCATTCATGCGGTAGGTGATGTCCTCGCCGTATTCATTGGTGCCATGCAGGGCGTTGAAGACGGTCGCCATCATAGCGAGCGGGCTGAGCCGCGCGTTGTTCAGGATTTCGTAGTGGAATTCCTTGGTCGCCGCGCCACTGTGCAGCGCGACGGTCACCGGAATCATCTTCGACTCCCGGCCCGGCACGCCCATGATGCCATTCTGGCGGTCTTGCACGAAGGCGCCGATGGTCTCGGTGGTGTTGACGATCTTGAAGGCATTCATCGGCGAGGGCAGCGTGGCCAGCACCGTCGCCTTGGTCATCGGCAAATCCACTTCGCCAAACTGCAGGAGCGGATGTCCGCAAGCCAGCAAGTGCTGCGGATCGACGTAGGTCACGGTACAAGTAGCGGCAATATCCATATCGCCGCGAACCAGCACGGCGCTGACAGCGGATCCCGGCTCGATTGGCTCGGGCTGTTTGCGATTGCTTGCCGAACCAATGCCCATGACCGGAACGATGCCTGCCGCGGCGAATTGCGATGAGTACCGCTGCAGTGTGTCGGCAGAGAAGCCGGTGAACACGAGAGGCGTTTCGATGGGCTTCAGATAGTTGCTGTAGTTCTGAGCTGGGAGCGCTGGGCTTTCGCCGGGACTCGCGGTTTGCGTGGTTCCTTTTTGGTTAGGAACATTGGCACGCATCGGCTCCGGCGTCGGGCGATGGTCGAGCGCGTTGATCTCTAACATCTCCTCAATCGGGGTCACACCCGCAATTGGTTCTTTCGAAAATTCGCCGATGCGGAAGGCAAGCGCGCCCGCAAGCTTGCCGTCGAAATAAACAGGGCTCCCGCTCATGCCGGCGACTACGCCGGTATATTCAGGCTTGGCGCCATGCAGACGGACTAGGATAATGTCGCCCTTGGGACCATTCACGTTGTGCATCACGCCCAGAACTTCCACGTCCATGGATTCTGGTTTCACGCCTTGGAAGACGGTGAGCGCAGTGCCTTTCATGCCTTCGTGAATCTGGTCGAGCGGCATGATGGCAGGGAGAATGGCCGCAAGCGCCGGCTTGTCGACTGCGGCAACTTGTGCAGTTACGGTTTGTGCGGTAACCCAGACGGAGGAAGAAAGACACAAGAGGACGGCGAGTGAGCGCGGAACTATACCCATGAACTACCCCGGAGGTCAGAAAATGACCTTGCTGCTTGTAAAGACTCCGCGTGCTACCAAAGGTGTTGCCGGGAGAGGCGGCGTTCTTAGGACCTGCAAAATATCCCAACCGCAGAGTTCTTGCATCTATACTAGCACAGGAGTTTTCGAGGGTTCCCCATGATTTCTGGTGTATTAGGCGCTCAAAACCGCGCCCTATTAGCCTTCCGTAAGCTTTTGGTCCTGTTGGGGTTTGTTGCCTTTTGGATGGCCGCTGCGACCTTCGTGGCGCAGGCTCAAGATACGTCGCAGCAACCGCCGGCGAACCCGAACAAGCAGGAAGCTCCGCCCGAAGCCGGCGGACCCCAGAACGACACCGGCCCGTATGTGATCCCGAAGAAAAAGGAAGAACCGCCACCCCCGGCCCCGGAAAAGCCGAAGAAGATCGAGAACATGCCCGACTACTCGATCAAGGTCGACGTGCCGCTCGTGAACCTGGACGTGCTGGTGACCACCAAGGACGGCCAGACCATTCCCGGGCTGAAGCAGGAAAATTTCAGGATTCTGGAAGATGGCGCGCCGCAGAAGATTTCAAATTTCAATCGGAGCGATGCGCCGATCACAGCCGTGCTGCTGGTGGAGTTTGCCTCTACGAATTACTACTTCATGGTCGACGCCTTGAATGCCTCGTATGCGTTCGCGAATACCCTGAGAAAAGATGACTGGGTGGCAGTGATTTCCTACGACATGAAGCCGCAAATTCTCGCCGATTTCACCCAGGACAAGCGTGCCGTCTACGCGGCACTGAACCAACTGCGTATGCCCGGTTTCGCGGAAACCAACCTGTTCGACGCGGTGTTTGACACGATCGATCGGCTCGATCGCATCGAAGGCAAAAAGTACATCATTCTGGTGACCACCGGAGTCGACACTTTCAGCAAGCTCACCTTGGACAAGATCCTCAAGAAAATCAAAGCCACGAAAGACATCACCATTTACCCGATCAGCGTCGGCTTCGCGGAACGGGAATATTATGAGTCGCACGGACGCGCCGCACCGCACGGCATGGGAATCCCGGTCAGCAACATGGACTACTTGCAGGCCGATAACGAGATGAAGACGTTCGCGAGTTTGACCGGAGGCCGCGCATACTTTCCCCGGTTCGATGGGGAGTTGCCGGGAATTTTCAATGAGATCGGGGCCGACCTCCGCAACCAGTACAACATCACGTATCACCCCACCAACAGCAAGCAGGACGGTACGTACCGCAAGTTGAAAGTGGAACTCCAGGCGCCCGACGGCGGCCCGCTGAAGATTCGCGACCAGAAGGGCAAGGACGTGAAGTACGTCATCTACGCGCGCGAAGGGTACACGGCAAAGCATACGGTGGAGTAGGTTGTGAAGGGCCGGGCGAAGGCGCCCGGCTCTCCACCGACTGGCTTCACTGCGCGCACTCCCCCGCCTGATTTACAATCCCCAGTTCCCCCTACAGGAGAGAGCGCCGTGATCCCACGCTATACCCGGCCGGAGATGGCCCGCATCTGGAGCGACGAAAACCGGTTCCGCACCTGGCTGGCCGTAGAAGTCGCCGCGACCGAAACTCTCGCCGCCGCCGGCATCGTGCCGAAAGAAGCGGCCAAAGCGATTCGCGCGCGCGCCGACTTCAATGTCGAACGCATCTTCCAGATTGAAGCCGAGGTCAAACACGATGTCATTGCTTTCACCACGGCTGTGGCCGAGATCGTGGGCCCGCATGCGCGCTGGTTCCACTATGGCCTCACCTCGAACGACGTCGTCGATACCGCGCAGGCATTGCTCATCCAGCAAGCCTCGTCGCTGATCGCCGGTGACCTGGAGCGTCTCGCCGAGGTGTTGGAGCGGCGCGCCTGGGAGTTCAAGGACACTCCCATGATCGGGCGTACCCACGGCATCCACGCCGAACCCATCACGTTTGGCTTCAAGATCGCGAACTGGTATTCGGAGACACAACGCAACATCGCCCGCTTCCGGGCCGCCGCCGAGGATCTTCGAGTCGGTAAATTCTCAGGAGCGGTAGGAACGTTTGCCCACCTCACGCCGGAACTTGAAGAGCAGATGTGCGCGCGCCTGGGACTGAAAGCTGCGGCCGTGTCGTCGCAGGTGATTCAGCGCGACCGCCATGCCTACTACTTGGCAACGCTGGCCACGATCGCGTCCACGCTCGACAAGATCGCGACCGAAATCCGCCACCTGCAGCGCACCGAAGTCCGCGAGGCGGAGGAATATTTCAGCGAGAAGCAAAAGGGCTCGTCGGCGATGCCGCACAAGCGCAATCCCGTGACCAGCGAACAGATCAGCGGATTATCGCGCGTGGTGCGCGCCAATGCGCAGGCCGGATTCGAGAACGTCGCGCTGTGGCACGAGCGCGATATTTCGCACTCGTCGGCCGAGCGCGTCATCATCCCGGATTCGACGACCCTCGCCGACTACCTGCTGAACAAGACGGCGAACCTGATCGAGACCATGTTTGTCTATCCCGAGCGCATGCGGGCGAACCTCGAAAGCACACACGGCCTCGTCTTCAGCGGACAGTTGCTGCTCGACCTGGTTGAGAGCGGTATTTCGCGCGAGGACGCCTATCGCCTGGTGCAGGGTCACGCCATGCGCGCGTGGAAAGAGGATCTCAACTTTCACGAACTGATCGTGAACGATCCCGAGATCAGCAGGCGCGTGCTGCGCGCGAAGATCGAGCACGCATTTGATCTGAAGCGACAACTAAGAAACATCGACAAGATTTTCGCTCGGGTGTTTCCGGCAACGAAGAAAGTGTCGGCAAGCCGTTCCGGCAAGGTGGCCAGTCGCAAGAGAAGTGCGAAGCGCGCTCACTGATGCGACGGCGGCGCCACGTCCTTCAATCACTCTCCCGTGTGACTCATGTACTTTCGCGACCCGCGTCCCAGGCTCTATCCTTTTTGTGCGGATCGGGGAAGATGCCATGTGGATGAAAGGTCTTGCAGCGGGCGCAATCCTGCTCTTCGTGGTTTGAGTGATTGCTGTGCTCCAGGGCTGGAGCAAGAGCGACATGTCAGGCCGAGTGATCGGGGTTGCGTTTATCGCTGCCTTTGGCATTGCGGCATGGTGGGGATTGCAGACTCTGCTTGGCTGGCGCCATTGAGGGGGAGGGTTCCGCGCCCTATCCGCGCGCGGCGGTGTTCCCCTTCGCTCGTACCATCTCCAGTAGATCGATCAGCTGCTTCAGTTTTTCCTGCCCCACGTGCTTTAGCATTTCGCGGCTGTGCTTTTCGATCGGCCCATCCATTTCCTTGAGAAGTTTCAACCCGGTTGCGGTGATCTTTCCGTAGATCACGCGGCGGTCATGTTTGTCGCGCGTGCGCTCGACAAAGCCGCGATCTTCCAGGCGATTGAGGAGCCGCGTGATGTCGGGATCATGCGTGATCATGCGTTCGCCGATTTCACGGCACGGCAAGCCTTCCGGACCAGCGCCGCGCAGGATGCGCAGTGCGTTGTACTGTGTCCCCGTCAGGCCGAATTCTTTGAGGAAGGCTTCAATCTGCGTCTGCAGAGCAGACGCTGTGCGCATCAAAGAGAGAAAGGCTTCCTGTTCCCGGCTGGTGAAAGGGATGGTTTGTTTGAGCTCGGCTTGCAGACCACGGGCCATGATTGGAGATTAGTCGTTATGACAAATATCTGTCAATCAAGTGGCTGAAAAGCACCACTTAATGCCTTGTAATATTTTGTAAAAAGAGCCCGCCTACGCATCTCTCCCGTCCCCGATCGCATCTATTTAACTAACCGGTTAATACTGTGGGGAACCGGAATTCCAGTAAGGATGGCAACCATGAAGAAGCAAGGATTTGCGGTGACTCTGGCGTTGCTCGTCCTGCTGAGTATGACTGCAATGGCCTCAACCGGCCGGTATGATCAGCAGATTCAGCAGACGGTCAGCGCGAAGATTCGTGATGCAAAGCAACTGCAAAGCGTCAACTCGAGCGTCGACGATGGCATCGTGACCCTGACCGGCACGGTCGGACTTTATCAGGACAAACTCGACGCGGCGAAGAAGGTTAAGAAACTTGCGAACGTGACGGGTGTTCGCAATGACATCGTGGTCGCGGGAGAAAACGTGCCCGATAGCCAACTCCAGCAGAAACTGGCAAAGAAGCTGGCCTATGACCGCGTCGGGTACTTCGACAACGCCTTCAACTACATTACCGTCGACGTGAAGGATGGCGTTGCGACCCTGAGCGGCTACTCCTACTACGATGTGCCGAAGGACTGGGCGCTCGACACGGTGGCGCGTATGCCTGGCGTCAAGGATGTGGTCAACGACGTGACGGTACTGCCGGTTTCGCAGTTCGACGATTCGATCCGGGTACGCACCGCCCGCGCGATTTATCACGACTCCCAACTCGGCCGCTATGGAACCGACCCTGTCGACCCGATCCGCATCGTGGTGGATAAGGGACATGTGACGCTCTACGGAACAGTTGAGAGCGCCATGGACAAGACCATTGCCGGAATGCGCGCAAATGGCGTGTCGGGCGCGTTCAGCGTCGAAAACAAGCTGGTCGTGAACTAACCAGTAGTCTCTCTCCTCGGGCGTGGCGCAAGCCGCGCCCATTTTTTTCGGGAGTCATTTTTCTCTCAGGCATACGCAACCTGGCGCCGTCTTCCGAGGCACGCTGCGAGCAACAGACCGGCGGGGCTACAGCCCACATATTCATCGCATCTTTACGGCACGGCTTCAGCCGTGCCCTTCCCGTTCGCGAAGAAATCTGAGGTCGGACGCAAGCGACTGCGACACTTTTTGCGCAGTCGTTCAGGCGAGAGCCGAGGCCCGCCAAAAATACGCGACGTTAGCTATTTCATGCTGACCGATTGCTTCAGGGGCAAACTCTGGGAACTCCCCCCTACCAGGAATGTGTAGGCACCCGGAACCACTTGCCAAGCATTTTGGTCGACGTTGAAAATCGACAGATAAAGCGGGTCGATTTCCACCACAACCTCCCTGCTCTCTCCGGGATTCAATTTGATCTTGCTCCAGCCCACGAGGCGTTTTGGTGGTTCCGCCGTTGTGGCGGGCAAAGTCGCATAAACTTCCGCAATCTCCGCCCCTGCGCGCTTGCCGGTGTTGGTGACGGTGAAAGTCAAACGCACTTTTCCACCCGGCGTCACTTTCAGATTCGAATAGCCATAGGTCGAATAAGACAAGCCGAATCCGAAAGGAAACAGGACTGGCTTTTTCTCGGCATCGTACCACTTGTATCCAACCTTCAATCCTTCGTCGTAAGTAGTCTGAAAAGCGGGCAAACCGGAGGCAATCTTCTTCCAGGCATCGGGCTCGCCATTGGTGGTGGACTCGCGCGGCGGTTGCACGATGGTGCGATGCGGCAAGTCGGCTTCGCTCTTGGGAAATGTGATTGGCAGCTTCGCGCTCGGATTGACGTCGCCGAAGAGCACATTGGCTACCGCCTTGTGGCCCTGTGATCCGGCGTACCAAGCTTCTGCGATGGCGCTCACCTGATCGACCCAGGGCATGGTCACAGGACCACCGGTTTCGAGCACAACAATCGTGTGCGGATTTGCAGTGGCGACGGCGGAGATCAACTCATCCTGATGTTCGGGAAGCGAGAGGCTTGGCAGGTCCATGCCTTCGCTCTCCCACTGATAGGCAAAGACTATGGCGACATCGGAAGTCTTTGCCAACGCGGCCGCTGCCGAAGAATCTTCACCCGATAGGAACTCGACCTTGGCGCCGGGTGCCTTGGCACGAATGGCTTTGAGTGGCGAGGTGGGGAACCAGATATGGTCCTGCCAATGCGTTTGCCCCTTACCAGGCGGCATGATCGCATTTCCACCGGGAGGATCTACCTGCGCCGATCCGCCTCCCGAGATCATTCCCACGTCGGCGTGCGGACCGATCACAGCGATACTGTGAATCTTGGACGCATCCAGCGGAAGTTGCGCCCGTTCGTTCTTCAGCAGAACGATGCTCTGCTCCTCGATTTTCCTGGAGATTTCAAAGCCGCCCATCACATCCACAACGCCCTTCAGCGGCGGATCGTCGATCACACCGCAGGCAAACATGGAGCGCACAATTCTGCGAACGTGATCATCCACTTCAGCCATTGGCACTCGGCCCGACTGCACCGCTTCCTTCATGGCATCGCCAAAAAAGATTTCGCCCGGCTCCTCGTGATCAAGGCCGGCCGCAGATGCTTTGGCGGTGCTATGCGTTCCCTGCCAATCCGATAAAACAAACCCCTTGAAGTTCCAGTCTTTCTTCAGGACGTCGGTCAACAAGTATTTGTTTTCACACGCGTAGTCGCCATTCACACGGTTGTAGGAACACATCACGCCGGCCGGATCCCCGTCGCGCACTCCAATCTCGAACGCCAACAGGTCGCTTTCCCGCATTGACCGCTTGTCGATGTTGACGTTGACAGCATTCCGTCCGCTTTCTTGATCGTTCAGTGCGTAGTGCTTGATGTCGCCCATCACGTGCTCACCCTGCACGCCTCGAATCAGCGATGCGATCATCTTCCCAGCCAAGACGGGATCCTCGCCCATATACTCAAACGTTCGGCCATTGCGCGGTTCGCGGGCCAGGTCCACGCCTCCTCCGATCGACATGTTGTAACCTTGCGCGCGCAATTCGCGAGCGATCAGCGCTCCATATTCGTGGGCTGCATCCAGGTCCCAGCTTGCCGTCGCGCCCAGATCGCTGGGCAACGCGGTGGAGTAGCGGCCATTCTCTCCGCTGTTCCTGACACCGTAGGCTGAGTCGGCCATCTGGATTGCGGGTATCCCAAGACGCGGGACGCCCACGACATAACCCGCGCCGCCGTCCGAATAGATGGCGAGAGGACTGATCGGGCTGAGGCCTTCCATTCCGGTCCCGTGCAGCATGGAGATTTTCTCGTCCAGCGTCATCTCCTTGACGACCATGGCCGCCCGCTCATCAGGCGAAAGGCTGGTATTCATCCATGGAGCTTTGTCGGATGAACCCGACTGCGCGGTAGATAGGGATGGTGTAAGGCTGGCAATCAGGATAGTGAAGACCAGCAGGCTCATTGGGCGGGGACAACGGGGCATGTCCATGGTTCTCCTCTTAATCTCGTCGCGGAGACGGAATGACGGAACCGTTTGTCAAAAAACTTCGCAAAACCGTCGTGGGTTCTTTAGAAAATCGATTTTCTACAATAGCGCCCTATTGTAGGGTCTACGATAGTTTTTCGCAAGTGATTGGAGTGTGCTTCTTAGTTTGCCCTGCGGGAGTGGACCAGCTTCAGGCTATCGCCCTGCAGGATGCGCTGGATCTGGTGTTTGGCGTGTACGGTCCAGGGACCGGTGGTGTCGAGCTTCACGTAGGCGCGCCAGTGTTGCAGCGCTTTACGAGGCTCGCGCATTTTTTCGTAGGCCAGCGCGATATTGTAGTGCGCATCAGCGTAGGTGGGTGCGAGCTGAATCGCGGTCTTATAGGTATTGATGGCTTCCTCGACGCGTCCGGTCTCATCCAGCACGTTGCCCAAGTCGAAATAGGCGAGCGCGTAGCGCGGATCAATCTGAATCGCCGAACGGTAGTGCCTTTCGGCGAGCGCATATTCCTGACGGTTGTAGTAGAGCGTGCCCAGATTGATGTGCGCGGCGGCGTGAATGGGATCCATATCGAGAACCTTTAGATAGACAGCGATCGCCTCGCTCTGCGTGGAGGGATTTTCTTCCAGCATGATCCCGCGCGCAAACAAGTCGGCAACGTCGGTCACCACCAGTTCCGGTCCGTTTCGCGGCGGGCTGGTCACGACCTTACTTTCTTCGGACGAGAAATCGAACATGAACTGTCCGGCGATGGGCTCCACTAGCCGCCCGTGGTGCCGGAAAGCAATGCGGCGTCCGCTCTGGTAGGCGCCGGCCTCGAGCAGCGGATTCTCCATGCCGGCAACCTGTTTCTGCATGGCTTCCAGCGATTGCCGGATGACGGCCGGACGAACCCGCTGGGCACAGAGGTCGCGCACTTTCTTGATTTGCACCAGATCGACGAAGGAATAGTCTTCGGCCGCCGTTACCAGTCCCGCCTTCTCCCAGGTTTGAAGCTGGCGAGGAGCAAGCCTGAGAATCCGCATCAAGTCGGCACGGCTGTAGCGATACACGGGGTTCAACTCTCGTCCATGATTATCCGGAACTTGTATGTGGGAATGCAAGTGGCAACCAAGTGGAAGGCTGTGGAGAATTGGGCCGAAATGGCACAAAAGTGGCGGGTGCTCGTACCTCGATATTCGACGCAAAGCCGAAACTTACCTCGCACTTGCGAATCAGATTAATCCGGAGAAGCCGATCCGAGGTTTTCTCCGCTTGTAGAAACGGGGCTTGCGCCGTCTCATGCCCTAATCGGAGAACTGGAGGCGCCGGCGGAGACGCGGCAAGCCGCGTCTCTACAGGAAATATTGATTGCTCGATTGATGGGGCATAATGCTGGCGGGTCAACGTTGAATCCAGTGGTGCGCTGAGGAACGGATGCCGGGAAAATTGATTTCGCTGGAACGTCCAGCCGAACAATTGAACGAAGCGATGCTGATCCGGCGCGTCCGCGACGGCGAACACGAACTTTTCTATGAATTGATCCGCCCCTATGAACGCCGCGTGTATGCCGCCGCTTTTGCGATTCTGAGGAACGAAGCCGACGCCGAGGATGCGGCCCAGGAGGCGGTGTTGAAGGCTTTCAAACACATCCGGCAGTTTCGCGAAGAGGCGCGCTTCAGCACCTGGCTCATCCAGATCACCGTGAACGAGGCGCGCATGCGAAGAAGGAAAGCACACGCCAACATCATGGAACCGATCGCGGACCGGCAGGACGAAGAGGGCAACTACACGCCACGCGACTTCGCGGACTGGCGCGAGATTCCGTCGGAAACGCTGGAGCGCAACGAGGTTCGGCAAAAGCTTGCCGAGGCGCTGGCCAAGCTGGGACAAATCTACCGTGAAGTTTTCGTACTGCGTGACATGCAGCACCTCAGTATCGACGAGACCGCCAAAACCCTCGGCATCTCTACCGCATCGGTCAAGACTCGATTACTGCGGGCCCGGCTGATGCTGCGCGATCTGCTCGCACCTGGACTGGGCGGCGCCTGGAGCAGCAAGTTGTCTTTTGAAAAGGGGACCAAGCCATGGTAGTCAACTGCGAAGAAGTGTGGCGCGAGGTTTCAAACTATCTCGATGGCGAAGTCGAACCCACTTTGCGCGTGGCGATCGAGGATCACATTCGCGGATGCACGCGTTGTGCCGCCGTGGTGAACGGCACGCGCAATGTCATCGAGCTCTATGGCGACGAACGCATGCTCGAAGTGCCGCTCGGATACAGCCAGCGCCTACATCGGCGGCTGGATCAGAATATGCCAAGCAGCCGGAGAAGCTTTTTAGGATGGATGGTCGCTGCCGCCGCGGCATGCCTCGTCGTCGGCACTCTGGAGGTGGCCCGTAGCTCCACGTTTCGCGAACCGGAACTCCGCTCGGAACACGCCCAGCCCGGCAGCGGAGTGCCTCCGGACATGATGGTGGTGGTTTCGGAAGATGGGAAACTGTTTCACCGCGCCGGATGCGAATTTATCCATGAGAAGAACAAGCTACGCACGGTCACCGCCGCCGAAGCATCGCGGGAGGGGTATGCGCCTTGTGTGCGCTGCATGAGGAAGTACCTGGTCAAAGCGTAATGAGTCACGTGAGGCAGCAACTGTGATCTCCCCCGTCCCATTTCGCCTCCTTGATTTAGGCCGGGCGGGGCGCCCGGCGCTCCACCATCAACCCCCCCCCCGAAACTTTTCTGCCGCTGACGACTCTATTCAACAGGCGCTCGATAACAATCATGGGCGGTTCGAAGGAGTTCGTTATGTCCAGCTTTACTTCGCGGATCTCTGCGCTGATCTTGATGGTAACCCTCGCGGGCGTAGTCGCCTGCAATGCCGGCGAGCGGTCGGCTACGGCTGTCCCGAATCCCGCTGTGGACGCCGCGCTGGCGACCACCAAGTCTCAGCAAACCGCGGTCATTGCCGGGGGTTGCTTCTGGGGTATTCAGGCCGTCTTCCAGCATGTGAAAGGCGTGATCAGCGCGACATCGGGCTACTCCGGCGGTACTTCCAATACGGCGGAGTACGAATTGGTCAGCAATGGCGATACCGGACACGCGGAATCAGTGAAGATCACTTACGATCCTTCGCAGATCACCTACGGCCAACTGCTGCGGGTGTTCTTCTCCGTCGCCCACGATCCCACAGAGTTGAACCGCCAGGGGCCGGACACCGGCACGCAATATCGTTCGTCGATTTTCGTTGGTAACGAGGAGCAGAAGCGAATTGCCGAGGCCTACATTACGCAGCTCGACAAAACCAGAGTCTTCCCGCGTCCGATTGTGACTCAGATCGTTCCGCTGAAGGCGTTCTACCCGGCCGAGGCCTACCACCAGGACTACGCTACGCGCCATCCTGATAACCCTTACATCGCTTACAACGACGCGCCAAAAGTTACGCATCTACGGCAACAGTTTCCGGATCTTTACACTGGTAAGTAACCCAAATTCCTAACCACAGAGGGCACGGGGGAACACGGAGGAAACCTTTAACCACTAAGGGCACGAAGGGATACGAAGTAGTACCCCGCGTTCCTCTGTGCCCTCGTGGTGGTTATGCGCTGCGTTTCAGGGCCTGGACAGGTGGATTCGGATTTGCGATCGGCCCTTCGGGGCCGTGGATCGCATCCGAATACATGAACTGGATAGGAACTTTGCCGCTGTTGTCAGTCAGTTCCACCTCCTGAAATACTTCCGTCAAATCGCCCCCGGCCTCGGATACTGGGAAGTCGCCGATCTCTTCACCTTGATCCGACACCCATCCCAGGAAGGAGTCGGCATTGGGGTCGTTCCCGGCGCGGATGGCATCTTCCACGTCCGCATCGGTTCGCGCCTCATTCAGTTCGTGATAGAACGTCGCGACGACATTTTTCCAAGACTGGTCGAACACCGGAATTCCGTTCACCGTTCCGTCCGCTTCAGTCTGTGAGTAAACGCCAACCGCGTAATAGACAGTGTCGGTACCGGAGACATGAACGGAGCCGTGGTAGCCGCCCAGTCCGTTGAGCGAATCATCTTCATCTTTGGGAACGATGACGTGTGTTTTCTTGGCGATCGCCTGGCTCTTGACTGCAGCGATCACTTGTTGCCCCCCACCAGTGGTGGTCGTGTCGGTGTTCAGCACAGTTCCGGGCGGGAGCATGAAATTGAAAACCGTCGAAACCAGGTCATGCCCGGCCAATTTTCCATCGGTGTGAAGCGTCGTCACCAGTTGCTCGACATCCCCTTGTGACATGACCTGCGGCCCGGCGCCGGGCAGCGTCTGCGAACCGTCAAAATTGGTGGTAATTGGACCGGGAAAGTACTGCACCATCACGTTGTTGAGATCCGTGTCGGACATCGCCGCGGACAATGCTTTGTCGATGTTTGCGATATCGCCCTGGTTCCAGGCACCACCGCCAACATAGAAATTCATGAATCGAAGGTCCTGAATTGTTTTCCCGCCTTGAAACTTGAGATCGTGTTCTGGAGTCGGGGCAATGCCGGGTACAATCGCCTCGGGCACGGCAGACCGAGCGCGTTTCCGGAAAGCGTGCTCCGCTCGGGAGCCTCGCCGCACATACACATTCATTGGACGCCGATGTTCTTTGGTTGCCTTGCGGGTCATGTTGACCTCCTTCACTTCGTGGAAACTGCTACCTACGGGATAGCAGCCGCCGAAATTACTTTCGGGTTCAATCCGCAGTCTTCGCGCAAATCGACTTCAGTTCTGTGATGTTAGACGTTCAGTCCGGGGTGCCCGGAACTGCACAAACCTGCCCTTCCTACTGGAACGAAATAAGATAGCCGTGCTGGGAATCCTTTTTGACGCTCATACTACCGTAAAGAATAGTGCGGAAAGGAAGGCAGCCATTTCACGATCGTCGCGATTTATCGCGTCAAGCCTTATTCCCTAGAACGAGAGCCAAGCCGTTTTTCCTTCACCCCTGCCTGAAAAGCCACTCGTGGAAAAACCTCCGGTTGGACCAAATATAATCGACATGGAAGGGATGCACGAATGGCTGAAATATTGCCCGCAATATTCTTTGGACACGGAAATCCCATGAATGCCCTGTCGGATAACGCCTACACCGCGGGATGGCGGCAAATCGGGAAGCAGACGCCAAAGCCAAAGGCCATCTTGTCAATCTCCGCGCATTGGTTTGTACCTGGAACGGGCGTTACTATCAGCACCTCTCCGAAGACGATTCACGATTTCGGCGGCTTTCCGCGGGAACTCTACCAGGTGGAGTACCCGGCCCCGGGCGATCCAGACCTTGCCCGTCGAGTGCAGGAAATGCTGAAACCTCTGCCGATTCGATTCGACAGCTCATGGGGGCTCGATCATGGAACATGGTCTGTGCTCAAGCACGCATATCCCGACGCCGATGTGCCCGTCGTACAACTTAGTATTGACGAAACTCAGCCAGCATCCTTCCACTTCGAGATCGGCAGAAGGCTGGCACCACTGCGGGGCGAACGTATTCTGATTGTAGGCAGCGGAAATCTGGTCCACAATCTTCACGCCTATGCCTGGGGACGACACATGCCCGATCCGTACGATTGGGCGATCCTTTTCGAGAAAGAAGCCAGGGAGATGATGGTCGCCGGCGAATACCAGCCGCTCATCTATTACGAGAACCTCGGGCCCGAGGCGCAGCTTTCGATTCCGACTCCGGATCACTACCTCCCGCTGCTTTACGTGCTGGGCAGCCGCCAGCAAGGGGAAGTCATCACTTTTCCCGTCGAAGGCGTCGACGGAGGGTCCATATCGATGCTGAGCGTGCAGGTAGGGTAATCCTGCAGCGAAAAAACGGGCCGAACCCTGTGTCATTCGTCACTGAATTTTGGCCGCCCGGAAGCGTAACCTGCGAAAGAAGCGGAGGTTTGTTCCGATGAACAACATGAGCAAAGTGTGGTGCCTTGGCTTGTCGGTGGTGGTTCTGACGCTGATTGCTGCGAGTTTCGTCTTGGGCGCGGACGCCCAGTCATCCGCAGGTGCCGCGGTTCTCCCGGTAGGCAAGACGATTCAGATCAAGGCACCTCTTGGTCTGCCCCCGGTGCCGATTCCGGCGGATAACCCTCCGACCGAAGACACGATTGCCCTCGGTCGCCGCCTTTATTACGACCCGCAACTCTCGGTGGACGGCACCATCTCCTGTGCCTCCTGCCATGCGCCGCAGTTCGCCTTTTCCGATAAGAACCAGGTCTCGTTCGGCGTGGGCAAGAAAACCGGCAATCGCCACGCGCCCACAGTCATCAATTCCGCCTACAACGCCCTGCAATTCTGGGATGGCCGCGCCCCGAGTCTCGAAGAACAGGCGAAGGGGCCCATGGCTAACCCTGTGGAAATGGCGCACTCGCTCGATGGAGTCGTGAAGCGCCTGCAGGCGGACCCTAAATACGTAGCGCTCTTTAAGCAGGCATGGGGTACGGAACAGATCAACATTGACCTTGCGGCCAAGTCCATTGCTTCGTTCGAGCGGACGGTGATCGCAGGCGATTCACCCTTTGACCGCTTTTACTATGGACACGACAAGAAAGCGCTCTCCCCGGCGGCGCAGCGCGGCCTGAAAATCTTCACCGACCCGAAGAAAGCCAACTGCGAGGTATGCCACACGATTGGCAAGACCAGCGCGCTCCTCACCGACAATAAGTTCCACAACCTGGGCATCGGAGCGGACACGCGCGGCCATCTGAACGATGTGGGCCGCTTCAGCCAAACCAAGAAAGATGAGGACATGGGTTCGTTCAAGACCCCTACGCTGCGCAATCTCGCGCACCGCGAGCCTTACATGCACGACGGGAGTTTCCCCACGGTGAAAGATGCGCTCGCGCACTACATTGGCGGCGGCAATATGAACGATCATCTGGACAAGCAAATCCACGCGCTTGACTTCCTCACTTTTGACGAGCGTGATGACTTGCTGCAGTTCCTGGATTCCTTGAACGGGAAGCTGCCCGACAACGTCGGCCCGCCGCCGGACCTGGTAGCCGCGCCGACGACCACGAAGGCTTCGATCAAGTAACCCGGGGCGAAGGTAGCCAGAGAGAAAGTTGGTAGGGCAAACCTGTCCATTCAATCGAAGCTAGAGGCGTGATACAGCCATTACGCGCTTTCATCTTTCGGTTCTTCAAGTTTCATCCTGGAGAGAAGTTGGTAAATAGTTGCACGGCTGATACCAAGGATTTCTGCAGCTCGTGCTTTGTTCCCGCCGACCCCCCTCCAGCACGCGCAGCACGTGACGCCTCTGCACCTCCTCCAGCGAGAGATAGCTCTCGTCTACCGGGGTCTCAACGATAAGCGGACCGCGAAACCTTTCCGGAAGATCATTGATGTCAATGAGGGACCCATCCACCATCATGCAAGCGTTGTCGATCACATTTTCGAGCTCCCGGATATTTCCCGGCCACGGGTAGGCTGCCAGACGAGTCTGTGCCCTGCGGACGATAGCGGCCATTGGCTTTTCATATTCAGCTGCAAACTTTTCCAGGACGTACCTCTGCAGCAGCGGCAGGTCTTCCCGTCGATCGGCCAGGGTCGGCAGCGTAATTTCGGCCACTGCCAGGCGGTAGTACAAGTCCTCGCGGAATTTGCCCTCGCGGACCATGGTTTTCAGATTGCGATGCGTAGCCGCGATGACGCGCACGTCAATGTTTCGGGAAACGAGTGACCCGACTCTTCGCACCTGATGGTCTTGCAGGACTCGAAGCAGTTTGGCTTGCGCTTCCGGCGACAACTCCCCGATCTCGTCGAGAAAAATGGAGACCATCTGGTGCCAACCCACGAAAAGACCGACCTTCCGCGAGGATCGGAAACGATCATGGTGGTGGAAGATGATGACGCTTTGCGCGAACTCATAGTCGGCATGCTGCAAGGTGCCGGTTACCAAGTCATCGCGGCCAAGGCCCCGGAAACGGCGCTAGACATTCTTCAGGCTTCGAAACCAGCAATCGATGTGCTCCTCACGGATGTCATCATGCCGAAAAGAAACGGAAGTTGGCTTGCGGAAAAAACCTAGGGAAGCCTACCCGAATCTTCGTGTGTTGTTCATGTCGGGATATGCCGCGACCTGGTTGCTCGGGGCGGCCGAGCGATGCCGGAGAACGAGTTTCTGGAAAAGCCCGTTTACGAGAAATTCGCTGCTCACCAAAGTCCACTCGGCCCTGCACAGCAAGACGGCAAAACAGTTTTCAGTATGGAAGCCCTAGTAGTCCCAAGTCAGACCCATTCGCTCAGACTGACGGAGATGCGCCTGCGCTGCGCTACGGGCGTAGAAGCCTTGGAACATGCGTGAAAGGCAATGAACGCAAGCGCAAACTTGCGGCAATCGAACCTCGGTCGACGTTACAATCGTTCCACATCGGTCGAAATCAGGAAACGGAGGTCCCATAATGCTAAAAACTACCCGCCGGTCTTTCATCGCTCGAGGCGCGATGTTCGTCGGTGCGCTGAGCATCCCGAAAGCCATTCCTGCTGAAGCCGCTGATAGTGATTTGCTCGCCCGCATGACATGGTTCAACGAGCCCGCTTCTTCGAAGAGGGTCGGAGAAAAGCTCGTAGTACATTCCCGTGCGAAGACCGATTTCTGGCGCAAAACTTTCTACGGTTACATCACCGACAACGGCCATTTCCTGCGCCTGAAGGCGGAGGGCGACTTCGTCTTTGAGGCGCGCGTCAACGGCCAATATGCCGCGCTCTACGATCAGGCCGGTCTCATGGTTCGCATAAACGCCGAAAACTGGATGAAGTGCGGCACCGAATTCTTTGACGGAAAACGTCATGCCAGCGTGGTGTTCACGCGCGAATTCTCTGACTGGTCGACAATGCCGGACCTGACTGACTCGGGACCTGTTTGGTGGCGTGCTGTACGCAAAGGCGAATCGCTGGAGACGTTGTGTTCGCTGGATGGGAAGAATTTCACCTCGGTGCGCCAAGGATACTTCCCAGCGTCAACCGCGGAGGCAGGCATCATGTGCGCGGCGCCCGAGGGCCTTGGATTCGACGCCGAGTTCGATCATCTCAGCTTGTCGTCCGCGAGAAGTTAGACGGGGCTGGATTGCCTCTTTTTCAACGCGCCGGGGTTGGCAGCGGCAGCGAAGATTGGCCGAACACATATCGCCAACCGTTCGGAGTCCGAACATAAGTATCGCTGAACCATACCGTATATTCGAATGGCTTTCCGCCGTCCGTTCCCTTTTCCACCAGCTTGGCGGTGATCACAGCGGTATCTCCCCAAACGCGCACATTCTGATCGCTATCGTCCTGACGTTCGTATTGCATACGCCCACTCCGCGCTTCCTCTAGCAGATCGGCTTTCGAATAAACCTTGCCCGACCCGGTCACGAGCGTGAAATTGTCAGCCAAGATTGCGGCCATTCCGTCGGCATCATTTTTCTTTACCGCCACCTGGTACTGGGTGTCGAGCGCAGCGACAGTCTTTCTATCGCCGGAAAAGGGCCCTCCCGTGTTATCCGCTGCGCTCGCCGGACGGAACATAAGATCGAACCACGGTTTCCACGTTTTGCCGGCATCGGTCGAGGTTACTGCAGTCTCTCGAACCTCTCCGTTCACAGGCTTCCATGTACCGCGCACCAGAGCGCCTGCGGCATGATCCTCGCCGGAAAGAACCATTTCGCCAGCTTCGATTTTTCCTTCGATCTCAAGCAACTGCCCTCGGTTGGTCACCCAACTCTGGTGCCAGATATTTCTGGCCGCGTCGTAAATCGTGAAGCTCTGCCCTTTGTGTCCATCGGCGCCTTGGTAGTCCTCCCGCAGGACGCAACCGTCGAGTATGAGGTCGACTCGGACATGCGCGACCTTGGCCGGGCTGCCGACATCTACCACGTCCCAATCACCGGCCCAGAAATCAAACTGCCGGTATGCGGGTGCCGCGCAGGAAGCCGATTTTGGCGACTCTGCTGATGCGACGCTGCCGCCCGCCAGGGAACTTCCTGCGAGCAGAATTGCTCCGCAAACGATACCGACCTTCGACCAGAAAGCAATTGGGAGCATTTTGATCTCTCTCTTTCCAAAGTTCGATTGGAATTGCGCCGAAAGGTTGCCAGCGGCGGGCTGGCCTACGCTCAGATCCTTGAGAATCGCCGCACCGCAAGCGCAATCGGTAGCCCGGCACAGAAGATGTGTATGACAACGCCGATGACCGTCATCTTGAAAGAAAACGGAAACTTTATGGCGCCCGACAATGGCACTACGATGCGATTCATGAAAAAGTAGACCGCGACACCAAACAGAACGCCAGAGATCACAAGGCGTGTTGCAGAAGAAAAGGGAGCCAGCGACTCGCGGCGAAGTAAACAGTAGATGCCGAAAATGCAATGAAATAGTGGCAGAAGAGTCCCAGCACAGCGATTGCGATACCGCCTTCGAAGGCCCGCGAACCGAGCAGGCCGGCGGCGATCCCTTGTAGCAGGCGCAGTGGCGGGCGGCCGAAACGACCATAGACGAGGAGTGCAGCGGTAATGTCCAGCGTACCGCACGCGAGTCCCGCCCACACGATCGCCAGTAGAGGATTTTGTGTAGTGGATGCTGCGATCGGCGGATGCATCACCCTCTCCGGCCAAGATTATATTTGAGTGCATTGGATTCAAAGTAACCAATTAGTTCGAGTGCCGCGATTTCCTTCCTACCGCCACGATCTCCTCGGGCGGGCCATAACCGCGGTCATGAGCTCGATTGGAGACCGCGTACATTTTCAACTCGTCCCAGGTCCCTCGACTGGAAACTGGGGGCCTGCCACACGACCAGGACAGCGTCCATTCCGCTGAGAATCCGGCAAACATAGGCAGCAGGTACGATCCGTTACGATAAGGACTGAAACCAACCAGATATCGAGCGAGACATTTCGGGCACTCGACGCAATGGCGAACACGTTGTGTCATGGCACATATCAGTCAAGATAAATCTGTTGGCCAGCCGACCTTGGACGTTCGCGGACGCTTATCCCGAGGGCTGGACGTTTGCGGACCTTACTCCTTACTACCGGTGAGGGGCTTTGATTGCGGTCCGAAAACGTCCAGAATGTTCGGTACGGTCGACTATGATGGTCTAGCGAGTTTGGTCTGGCGATCATGGATTCGCGATCGTGGGGTTCGCGAAAGATATGAATCTGGATTGGCAGGTATGTTCGCGAGCACGGTTGTCGCGCGATGCGCGCTTCGACGGCAAGTTCTTCATTGGCGTGATCGGCAGCGGCGTTTACTGCCGTCCGATTTGTCCTGCGCCGACCGCGAAAGAGAAGAACGTCCGCTATTTTCCAAGCGCTGCCGCCGCTGCGGAAGCTGGCTTCCGCCCATGCCTGCGTTGCCGTCCAGAGAGTTCACCCGGAACTCCGGCATGGGTAGGAACTTCAAACACGGTTTCGCGGGCCTTGCGGCTGATCGGGGAGAGCGGTCTGGAGGACGGTGGGGTAGAAGTTCTTGCCGAGCGCCTGGGAGTCGGGTCGCGCCATCTTCGCCGCTTGTTTTTGCGACATCTGGGCGCAACACCAATGGCAGTGGCGCAGACTCGCCGGCTGCACTTCGCGAAGAAGCTGATCGACGAGACGACATTGCCCATGAGCCAGGTGGCTCTTGCTTCCGGTTTCGGATGCGTGCGGCGGTTTAACGCCGGCATCCTCAAGGTCTATCATCGAACACCGACTCAAATCCGGCGCCTGATGCGGCAAACGGGGGTCCAGCCAGGAAATCAGTATCGCTTCCGTCTTCACTTCCGGCCCCCGTATCACTGGCAGGGGATGTTGGACTTTCTGGCCGCGCGCGCGACGCCGGGTGTCGAAGTAGTGGAATCGGGCACTTATCGACGGACCATCTCTTTGAACGGCCGCGACGGCTATTTCGAGGTTGCCTGCGACAAGGAGCGCGACGCACTGGTTGTTCGGATTGAATTTGGCGATCCCCACTCGCTCTTCCTTATTGTCGAACGTATCCGCGCGATGTTTGATCTGAGCGCTGATTGGACGGCCATCGTGCAAAGCCTGAGAAGCGATCCAGTATTGGGGGGGAGTGTTGAGGCCGATCCGGGTGTTCGGGTACCGGGCTGCTGGAATGGCTTCGAACTTGCCACGCGCGCCATTCTTGGCCAGCAGATTACTGTCAGAGGCGCGACCGCCATGGCTGGCCGGCTTGTAAGCAGTTTTGGAAAAGAGTTCTCTGGTGCAGATGGCCTCACTCATCTTTTCCCTTCCCCGGAGGTTCTTGCGGACGCCAGGCTCGGCGACATTGGCCTGACTGGGGCGCGAGCCGAAACGATTCGAGCTCTAGCCCGCGCGGTTTGCAGCGGCAAGATCAGCTTCGAGGGAGTGGTCGACTCGGACGGCTTTCTGAATCGTCTGTGCGAAATTCCTGGCATTGGGAAATGGACAGCACAGTACGTGGCCATGCGGGCGCTCGGTGAACCCGATGCCTTTCCTTCCACGGATCTCGGGCTGCTGCGCGCCATGGCTCTGAGAAACGGTCCTGAGCTTGTGCAGCGGGCCGAGACTTGGAGGCCTTGGCGCGCTTACGCGGCCATGTATCTTTGGAGAATCGCCAGCCAACGCCCGCCTCGTGGAAACAAACCGGTTTCCGGCAAGACTCAAGAGGAAGCCGCTGTAGCTGGCACTAACCAGCACATCTCAATGGCTTTCTGAGCCGCTGCGATCTCCCCATAGCTGAAAATAAGTTTGCCGAGGCAAGTCTTGTCTACCTCAACATGGTGCTCGCAGGGGGAACACGGACAATTCCAGAATCTCCCGGTTTGGTGTGCGTCCGTCACTCGCTGATGTGCGCCCGATCACATTAGCCCCCCCCGTCACGGGAGCGATAATTGGATTCGCCTGTACACGAAGGAGAGACCATGGTGGAGAGCGTATTGACGGAACCGATTAAGGTCGAGAAAGAAGTCTCGAAAGCGGCGCCCGGCCCACCCGCAAAAAGGTCGTCCAAAGCGTTCAATTCATTTCAGATCGCGCAGGCCCAATTCGACAAAGTGGCCGAATACCTGGGGCTCGACGCGGCCACCCGAGATCTCCTGCGCTATCCGTTGCGCGAGTTCCAGTTTGCTATCCCGGTGCGCATGGACGACGGCATGGTGAAGATTTTTCGCGGTTTCCGCGTGCAGCACAACGACGCGCGCGGACCGGGCAAGGGCGGCATCCGGTTCCACCCGCAGGAGACGATCGATACAGTACGCGCACTGTCAATGTGGATGACGTGGAAGTGCGCCGTGGTAGATATTCCGCTCGGCGGGGCAAAGGGTGGGGTGATCTGCGACCCGCATAATCTCAGCGCGCGCGAGCAGGAACAGATTTGCCGCGGTTGGGTACGCCAAGTGGCGAGGGAAGTCGGTCCGGTGAGCGATGTGCCGGCCCCGGATGTGATGACCGACGCGCAACACATGCTCTGGATGCTCGACGAGTTTGAGAAGATCCACGGCGGTCGTTTCCCCGGGTTCATCACCGGCAAGCCCGTCGGCATGGGCGGGTCGCTCGGCCGAACCGAGGCTACCGGCTATGGCGTCGTCTTCACATTGCGCGAGGCGCTCAAAGAATTGGGCATACGCCCCGAGAATACGCAGGCTAGCGTCCAGGGGTTCGGCAATGTGTCCCACTATGCAATCGACCTCTACCAGCAGTTGGGAGGACGAGTCATCGCCGTCGCCTGCTGGGACCAGGCAGAGCAGTGTTCCTACACCTACCGTAAGCGTGATGGAATCGATTTGACCCAGCTCTCGTCGATCACCGACCACTTCGGCGGGATCAATAAAAGTAAGGCCAAGGAACTAGGCTATGAAGTACTGCCGGGAGAGGCATGGCTTGAGCAGGATGTCGACATTCTCATTCCAGCGGCGATGGAAAACCAGATCACGGGCGACAACGTGAGCCGTATCAGCTCCCAGGTACGAATCATCGCCGAAGGCGCCAACGGACCCACGACACCGGAAGCGGATGCTCAGATTCGGGAACGAAACATCCTGCTCATTCCCGACTTCCTGGCCAACGCCGGCGGCGTGACCTGCAGCTATTTCGAGCAGGTGCAGAGCAACATGAACTACTTCTGGGAAAAAGACGAGGTTCTCGGAAAGCTCGACTTGAAGATGACCTCGGCATACTTCGCGGTCTCCGACCTGGCTCGCCGTGAGAAGCTCTACATGCGGGATGCCGCTTACGCCATCGCCATTGGGCGCGTCGCCAAGGCGTGCCACGGACGGGGCTGGGTGTAAGACCCCGTCGCCTGCTCTGAACTCGATGCGCGCGTCACGTCCGCTAGATGATGCGGGGAGGTATCCATGAGCGTCCTGAAGCCTCTGGCTGCGGAGTTGCCCGTTTTCGACCGCAAGTTCTGGGATGGTACCTTTCGCTGCACACAAATCGGTTCGGGATCACTCGGCGGTAAGGCCAACGGATTGGTGTTCATCAAGGATCTGCTGGCCAAGCGCATCGACCCAAAGTACTTTCCGGACGTTGATATCAACGTTCCAACCATGGCGGTCGTCGCGACCGACTGTTTTGATCAATTCATCGCCCAGAACCATCTGGCTGGATTGCCCTTCGATGAAATGCCAGACGACCGCATCGCCCACGCCTTTCAGAAGTGCGACCTCCCGGTTGAACTGCTGGGTGATCTCCGCGCGTTGATTGTTCAAGTGAAAACCCCCCTGGCGATCCGTTCCTCGAGCCTGCTGGAGGATGCATTGGAGCGTCCGTTTGCAGGCGTCTACGCAACCAAAATGATCCCGAACAACCAGTTCGATCCGGATATACGATTTCGCCGACTGGTGGAGGCTGTCAAATTTGTCTACGCGTCCACCTACTTCCGCGAGGCTCGAGACTATATCCGGACCACCGGGACCAAGCCCAGCGAAGAGAAGATGGCGGTCATTATCCAGGAAGTAGTCGGCCAGCGCAGAGGAGACCGCTTTTATCCGGACATCTCCGGCGTGGCGCGTTCCTACAATTTCTATGCCTTTGAACCCGCGCGCCCTGAAGATGGCATAGTCACGCTGGCACTGGGATTAGGGAAGACGATTGTGGACGGCGGCCTGGCCTGGACTTTTTCACCGACATATCCAGAGAAACCGCCCCCATTCGCGACGGTGCAGGAGTTGGTGAAGGGTACCCAGACAGAGTTTTGGGCTGTCAACATGGGCAAGCCGCCCGCCTACGATCCGGTCAGTGAGACCGAATACATGGTGCATGCGAATCTGGCCGATGCCGAAGCTGACAAGGCGTTGTCTTTGCTTGCCTCCACCTACGATCCAGAACGCGATCGAATTGTCCCAGGCATTGGATCTCGGGGGCCGCGGATCCTGAATTTTGCCCCCCTGCTGGTGCGGGAGGAGTTCCCCCTGAACGACCTAGCGAAAGCTCTGTTGAACGCATCGGAGAAGACCGTCAAGGCCAAGGTCGAGATTGAGTTCGCCATAACCTTTCAAGGGCGACGTGGGGAACGGACTCGGGCGCGCCTCGGATTCCTGCAGGTTCGCTCCATGGTGGTTTCCGACCAGGTAGTAGATGTCAATCTTTCTGATCCGCGTGCCATCGTTGCGTCGGACATGGTGATGGGCAATGGGACTGCGGATGACATACAAGATATTGTCTTCGTTCGGCCCGACAAGTTTTCCCCCATGCACACGCCGGTTATCGCTCAACAGTTGGAGTCGATAAATAGAGAACTGCGAGACCAGCACCGGCCCTACCTGCTGATTGGATTCGGCCGCTGGGGTAGTTCCCATCCCTCGCTGGGCATCCCCATCGACTGGAGCCAGATCTCCGGGGCGCGGGCGATCGTCGAGGCGACGCTGCCGGAGATGAATGTGGAGTTAAGCCAGGGCTCGCACTTTTTTCACAACTTGTCGAGCTTTCGGGCAAGCTACTTCATGGTGCAACACGGGCGCCGTCCTGGAGTCAATTGGGATTGGCTGAACTGCCAGCCCCTGGTCCACGAGACGGAATTTATCCGCCATGTGCGGCCGACAGAAAGACTCTCAGTACGCGTCGATGGGCGAACGGCGAGAGGAATAATCCTGTCGCAGCTCAGTGACAATACGAGCCAGGCAAGAAAATGAAGCCGGACGATACTCAATTCGGGACCATGCTCCACGCTCTGCAAGAGCGGGCCAAGGAATTGAACTGCCTCTATCAGGTTGGCGAACTCCTGAGCCAGTCCACCCGGCCTCTGGACGAGATTTTCTTCCTCATGATCGAAGTCTTGCCGCTGGGCTGGCAACACCCCACCGACTGTCAGGCGCGGATCATCTTTGAGAACGTGGCCATCCAACGACCGGATTTCCATGCCACGCCTTGGGTTCAGAAGGCCAGCATCGTGGTGCAGGGTGAGACGGTCGGAACGGTCGAGATTTCCTACCGGCGAGAGATGCCGAAGTCGGACGAAGGTCCGTTTCTCAAGGAAGAGCGCAAGCTGATTGAGACGATTGCCGAGCGCATCGCCAGTGCGGTCACGCAACGGCATCTGCGCGCCGCATTCGAGGGCTGGGCAGCGGCGGATGCCGCCGCGACCGCGCAAGGGGAGTGGCGCATTGTCCTGGAGTTCCTACGCGACACCGACCCTGCCCTGTTGAAACGGATTTCGCGCAAATTGATCAATCACCTGAGTTGGAGCGGAGTCCAGGAGGCCAAGGACTTGCTGCGGCGCGCTGGGTCGATCGTGCCTTCCGAGCCCGGCTTTTCCACCGACGAGAACCGGCCTCTTCCGCAGGACACTCCCGGCCATTCCTCGGACTTGACTACCCAGGCACTGCGGATCGCCGGGGAGCATTTGAGCGAGACCGAAATCCTCAATTGTGTGACGCGATGGATCAAAGAGGACAAGGCCAGCTTTCTAGTGCGGGCCCTGGAAAACCAAGACACTTCGCTGGGAGAGATCATGGAGTGTGTCGAGCGCTATCGGCACATCGGGGTCGAGGAGGGCGAACTTTCGCTCTATACCCAGAAAGGTCTCAGGGTATCGCTGATCCGCCGTTTCTTTTCCGAAAACTTAGATTTCATCAATGTCGCCAAGAATTTCATCGACGTTGAGGATTTCTATGATCTGCTGGGTAAAGTCGTCTTCCCGCCGGGCTGCCACGGCAAGCTGGGCGGTAAGAGCGCGGGCTTGTTCCTGGCCAAGAAGATCATAGACAAGGCTTCCGAAACGAGCGCCTTTCTGCACGAAGTCAAGGTTCCCAGGACTTGGTACCTCACCTCCGACTGGATTCAGAACTTCGTGCACCATAACGATCTGGAGGACGTTCTCAACCGGAAATACATGGAGGTCGACCAGGTTCGCCAGGAATATCCGCACCTGGTGGCTCTGTTCAAGAGTTCCTCTTTCCCGTCGGAATTCGCCAAGGGACTCGCACTCGCGCTCGACGATCTTGGGGATGTTCCACTGATCGTCCGCAGCTCGAGTTTGCTGGAAGACCGTCCTGGATCCGCTTTCTCCGGTAAGTACAAGAGCCTGTTCTTGGGCAACCGAGGAACCAAGGAAGAACGCCTGGCTGCATTGATGGACGCTATCGCCGAGGTGTACGCCTCGATCTTCGGCCCAGATCCGACCGAGTACCGTGCCGAGCGCGGTCTGCTGGATGTCCACGAGGAGATGGGCATCATGATCCAGGAAGTTGTGGGCCGGGCCGTGGGCAAGTACTTTCTGCCGGCGTGCTCTGGGGTCGCGTTCAGCCACAATGAATTCCGCTGGTCCGCCCGCATCAAGCGTGAGGATGGCCTCATCCGTCTCGTGCCTGGGCTGGGAACGCGAGCGGTGGACCGTGTTGCCGATGACTACCCCGTTCTGATCGCCCCCGGCCAGCCGAGTTTGCGTGTCAATGTGACCGCCGACGAAGTACTCAGGTATTCGCCCAAGCGCGTTGATCTCATCGATCTGGAAAACAATGCTTTCGAAACCGTGGATGCCACCAAGCTCCTGCGCGAGTCTGGCGCCACGTACCCGCAGATTCGCAACCTAGTATCGGTGGTGAGCCATGACCGGATCGAGCCCTTGATCGGACCGCTGCCTGACTTCACCGCGGAGGATGCAGTTTTCACCTTTGAAGGACTGATCCGAAAGACAACCTTTGTGGGCTGTATCCGCGAATTGTTGGCCCTGCTGCAATCCAAGCTCGGGACGCCGGTAGATATCGAGTTCGCCTACGACGGAAAGGATTTTTATTTGCTGCAGTGCCGGCCCCAGAGCTACGGCGCCGATGCGGTTCCGGTCGCGATCCCGCAGAACCTGCCATCGGACAAAGTCATCTTTTCAGCAGCCCATTTCGTTTCGAACGGCAAGGTACCGGAGATCACACACATTGTGTATGTCGATCTGGAGGGCTACAGCCAACTCCCTGATCAAACGGCAATGCGCGACGTCGGGCGTGCGGTCGGCAGACTGAACAAGCTATTGCCAAAACGCCAGTTCATTCTGGTCGGGCCCGGACGCTGGGGTAGCCGGGGAGACATCAAATTGGGGGTTCCGGTGACCTACTCCGATATCAACAACACGGCAATGTTGATCGAAGTGGCGCGCCAGAGAGGAAATTACCTTCCAGAACTCTCCTTCGGGACGCACTTCTTCCAAGACCTGGTCGAGGCCTAGATCCGTTACCTGCCACTGTATCCCGACGATCCAACAACCGCGTTCAATGAATTGTTCTTTCGGCGGTCGCGCAATGTACTTGAGGAGCTGCTCCCCGAATTCGCTCATCTCTCGGAGACCCTCCGCGTAATCGACGTACCGCTGGAAACCGGTGGACTCATCCTGCGAGTGCTCATGAACGCGGACTTGGACCAGGCGGTTGGGTTCCTCTCCTCCCCAAAGCAAAAGGCGGGAGCAATCGAATCCGAGGCTGAAGTCATTGACCGGGGAGCGAACGAACACTGGCGCTGGCGTTTTCGCATGGCACAGAAGATCGCGGCGGAGCTTGATCCGCAAAAATTTGGGGTGAATGCCTTCTACCTTATCGGGAGCACCAAGAACGCCACTGCGGGGCCTGCCAGCGACATCGACATCCTCTTGCATGTTCAAGGGAACGAAGAGCAGCGGAAAGAACTGATCCTCTGGCTCGATGGCTGGAGCCGCTGCCTCGCAGAAATCAACTTCCTGCGGACCGGCTATCGGACGGATGGTCTGCTGGATGTACACCTGGTTACAGACACGGACATCGCGGAACGTTCGAGCTTTGCCGTCAAAATCGACGCTGTCACCGATCCCGCGCGCAAACTGCCCATGAAAGATTCACAGGCCTAGAGCAAATCCCGCGTAGCAGTTTCGGGCGAGTCCAGATCAAAACGCACCAGCGCCAACTCCGGCCCATCGTGAGCGCCGTTGATGCAGACGGTTCGGCCAATCTTAATTTTCCACTCGCCGGTCAAGCGCGCGGCTTCGTGTATATGACCGTGCAAGGTGAGCAAAGGCTGGCGCTCCTCGATGAAGCGGCTGACCGCGATGCTACCCACATGCACATCCAGCGGAACGTGCTCGTAAGTCTTCCCGTCTAGCGCCGCGCGATCGAGCGGCGTGTCGCACGGTGGCGTGTGGATGAGAAACACCGCGCGGTCGAGCGGATCTTCTCCCACAAGCGAAGCGAGGTCTTTCTGGATCGTGGCCCATTTAATCTCGCTCTCTTCCGCCGGCACGCTCCTATGTCCTTCCTCCGGAGAGACACAGCCCGGCGGAACGTATCGGGAAACGTCGTAACGCTCCCAGTCCTTCAGCAAGAATGGCGTCGGCGGAACATAGGCAAGGCCATAAATCGGAAAGGCTTCAAAGAAAACTTTCTGCTGGTGTACGTAGTGCCAGAGGCCATCGGCTGCGGCCGCGATGAACCCCTGCTCTTCGCAGCGCGGGTCGTCGTTGCCCAGGATGAGGAAGATGTCAGGATAGTCCGCGCCTAAGGAATTGCGGGCGCTGGTGAAAGTGCGGACGAGATAGTCGTGTAAAAAATCAGCCTGTTCGGATAGGAGCGCCGAGAACGCTGAACGAGGAAGCAAATCTCCACCGAGGAACACTGCAGCCGGCCGATCCCTGATGATTGACGCGAGCAGCTTGTCGTACCGATCCGTCTTTCCGTGCAGATCCGTAGCGAAGAAACAGGTCGGCAAGACTTCGTCCTTCACATCTTACGAGTTGCGGTTTGACACCACGCGAACTTCAGGTATCAGTTCGGTACGGAGTATTCTCTACGTCACATACGTCTCAACCCAGATCTGAATTCTACACCGATGTTGCGGGGTGTTTTTCCAAATGATATTTTCTGCGTCGTCCGATCTCGCGCCTAATCAGCCACCGCATGTCGCTCTCTCTGCACATTGACAATGTGCCCGGCTGGTCTGACCTGACCTGGATTCCCGACTGTGGGAATGGAGAAGCAGTCTACCCGGTCGCGTTCTATTCGGTCTTCGCCTGCTTGGTCCCGGGGAATTGCCGATCCAGTTCGAGGTTCAATTCCAAGACATTCACGCGCGGCTCTCCGAGAAATCCCCATTGACGATTCTCGGTGTGCTTTGCGACAAGCTCTCGCAACTGAGCTTCATTGATTCCCCGCGCTCTTGCCACGCGCAACACTTGGAATGCCGCAGCCGCAGGAGTAATTTCTGGATCGAGCCCGGAAGCAGAGGCCGTCACCAAGTCGATCGGAACGGGCGTACCTGGGTTTTCTGCTTGCGCAGCGGCAACGTCCCCTTTCACTCGATCAACGAGCTTTTGGTTGGTTGGTCCCCATTGCGATCCGTTGGAGTTTGTCGGGTCATAGCCGACCGCGGAGGGCCGGGGATGGAAATAGCCGGGAGCGGTGAATGCCTGCGCAATCATACGCGATCCGATGACTTTTCCATTTGCCTCAATCAACTGTCCGTTCGCCTTCTTAGGGAACAAAGCCTGTGCGAGTCCGGTCACCACCAGCGGATAGATGATTCCGAGCAGGATGGTTGTGGCTATCGTCATTAGTATCGCGGTGACAAGATTCTTCTTCATAGGAACTCCCTTATGCCAGCCCAACGCTGGTAATCAGCATGTCGATGAGCTTGATGCCGATGAATGGAATAATGATTCCGCCCGCGCCATAGACCAAGAGGTTGTTGCGCAACAACGCGGCAGCGCCCATGGGCCGATACTTGACGCCCCGCAGCGCCAGGGGAATCAAAGCGATGATGATTACCGCGTTGAAAATTACCGCGGAAAGAACCGCCGATTGTGGCGTTTGCAGACGCATGATGTTGAGCGCGTTCAGCACTGGGAATGTGCCGGCGAACATTGCCGGGATGATCGCGAAATACTTTGCCACATCGTTGGCAATCGAAAAGGTGGTCAATGAACCCCGCGTCATCAGCAGCTGCTTGCCGATTTCGACGACTTCAATGAGCTTGGTCGGATTCGAATCCAGATCCACCATGTTGCCGGCTTCTTTGGCGGCCTGCGTACCCGTATTCATGGCAACGCCCACATCCGCTTGAGCCAGGGCTGGCGCGTCGTTGGTGCCGTCACCGGTCATTGCGACCAACTTGCCATCGGCCTGTTCCTTCTTGATCAGGTCCATCTTCTCTTTGGGGGTTGCCTGGGCAAGAAAGTCATCCACTCCCGCCTCGCGCGCGATGGCAGCTGCGGTGAGCGGATTGTCACCCGTGATCATCACCGTCTTGATGCCCATGGCGCGCAACTGATCGAAGCGTTCGCGGATTCCACCCTTGACGACATCTTTCAGCTCGATTACTCCCAGCGCACCGCGGTTCTTCTCGGCAACCACAAGAGGTGTGCCTCCGGAACGCGCAATCTGTTCCACAGTGGCCTTAACTTCAGGAGGCAGCTCACAACCATTTTGAAACAGGTAAGCTTGAACCGCGTCGGTCGCGCCTTTGCGGACTTCAAACCCATTGAGGTCGACGCCTGACATGCGTGTCTGGGCAGTAAACGGCACAAAGTGAGCTTCATGCGAAGCAAGCTCCCGGCCGCGCAGGCCGTACTTTTCCTTGGCAAGAACCACAATGGAACGGCCCTCCGGAGTCTCATCGGCGAGCGAGGAGAGCTGCGCGGCGTCGGCAAGTTCTTTCTCGCTTACGCCAAGCGCGGGGATAAACTGCGCGGCTTGGCGGTTTCCCAGGGTGATGGTGCCGGTCTTGTCGAGTAACAGAGTGTTGACGTCGCCAGCCGCTTCGACCGCCCGGCCGGACATCGCGAGGACGTTGTGCTGAACCAAGCGGTCCATGCCCGCAATCCCGATCGCGGAAAGCAATCCGCCGATTGTCGTGGGAATCAGGCACACCAGCAGCGAGACCAGAACAAAGACGGTCTGCGGAGAACCTGCATAAATAGCAAATGGCTGCAGCGTGATTACGGCGAGCAGGAAAATTATGGTCAGTCCAGCCAGCAGGATGTTGAGCGCGATCTCGTTCGGTGTCTTCTGACGTTCCGCGCCTTCCACCAGCGCTATCATGCGATCGAGGAACGTCTCCCCGGGATTCGAGGTGATCTTCACCTTGATCTTGTCGGACAGAACGCGTGTCCCACCGGTGACTGCAGAGCGGTCGCCACCTGCTTCCCGGATTACGGGCGCAGACTCACCGGTGATGGCGGACTCATCGACCGAGGCGACACCCTCGATGATCTCGCCATCGGATGGAATGAGCTCACCTGCCGCCACGAACACGAAATCACCCGCGCGCAGCTTGGAGCTTGGGATCTGCTCCACCTGGCCATTATTTCCTGTCAGCCGGTTGGCAATGGTTTCCGAGCGGGCTTTGCGCAGCGTGTCCGCCTGCGCTTTGCCCCGGCCTTCCGCCATGGCTTCCGCGAAATTCGCGAACAAAACCGTGAACCAGAGCCAGAATGTGATCTGCACGTTGAATTTGAACGCACCGCCGCCTTTAAAAAGCAGCACCGTCGTAATCACGCTCCCGATCTCGACGACGAACATGACGGGGTTGCCCATCATCTTGCGCGGGTTCAGCTTGACAACTGCGTCCCACATTGCCCGCCGGATGATCTTCCATTCCCAAATTGCTTTGTTCTTCTTCGCCATAGTGGAATCCTTAGAAGGTCTTGCCCGCTCCCATCAGGAGGTGCTCAAGAATCGGGCCCAGGCTTAGTGCCGGGAAAAACGTCAGCGCGCCCACAATCAGAATCACGCCAATCAAAAGCACGGTGAATAAGGGCGTGGTTACAGGGAACGTACCGAGCGAAGGCGGGACGTATTTCTTTTGCGCCAGGTTACCGGCAATGGCCAGCATGGGAATGATCATGAAGAAACGCCCCAACAGGGTGTCGAACCCGATCGACGTGTCATACCAGGGAGTGCTTGCGGTGAGCCCGCCAAAGGCGGAACCGTTGTTGGCGGCGCCAGAAGTAAATGCGTATAACACTTCCGTAAATCCGTGCGGTCCTGGATTGGCTATGCTGGAAGTCCCAAAGCCTCTGACGCTCGAGATGCCGGTGAGAGTCAAGATGATGAGCGGAAACACCAAAGCGACCAGCATCGCCATCTTCACGTCATAGGCTTCGATCTTCTTCCCGAGATACTCCGGCGTGCGCCCGACCATGAGCCCGGCGATAAACACGGCCAGGACAATGTAGATCAGCATGCCGTACATTCCCGAGCCCACACCGCCGAAAATGACCTCGCTCAACATGATGTTGACCAGGGGCACCATGCCGCCGAGCGGAGTGAAGGAGTCATGCCAGCCGTTGATGGCGCCACAGCTTGCATCGGTGGTTACAGTGGCAAACAGGGCGGAGTTTGCGATTCCGAACCGAACCTCTTTGCCCTCCATATTTCCGCCGGCCTGGAAGGCGCTGGCGTGCTGATCCGTACTGGCTAAGAGGGGATTTCCACGCGCTTCCGCCCAGTAAGCGACGGTCACTCCGGCTAAGAACAGGATCGCCATCGCAGACCAAACGGCCCAACCGTGCCGCTGGGAGCCCGTCATCCGTCCCAACGTATAGGTGAGTCCAGCGCCTATGGCAAAAATGCTAAACAGCTCGATGAGGTTGGAAAGGGGAGTAGGATTTTCAAACGGATGGGCACTGTTGGCGTTGAAGAATCCGCCACCATTCGTTCCCCATTCTTTGATGACTTCTTGCGAAGCCACCGGGCCTTGCGCAATCGTTTGCTCGGTGACGGTGGTGGTCACAGGCTTGCCATCAGAACCCGTTGTCTGTACCTGCTGTGGCTCCACCAAGGCGACCTTGTCGTAAGGTCGGAAATTCTGCACGACTCCTTGGGAGACCAGCAGCAACGCTCCGACAACCGAGAATGGCAGGAGCACCCAGAGGCAGCAGCGAACGAAATCCACCCAGAAGTTTCCGAGGGTCTGCATCTGGCGTCGGGTGATGCCGCGAATGAAGGCAATGGCGAGAGCGATGCCCACCGCCGCCGATGCGAAGTTGTGATAGGCAAGACCGGCCATCTGGGTGAAGTAGCTCATCGTGGACTCACCCGAATAAGCTTGCCAGTTTGTGTTCGTAGTAAACGAGGCGGCCGTGTTGAAAGCCAGATGAGGCGGGTTGACCGCGCCGAACTTCTGCGGGTTCAATGGCAAGAAACCCTGAAGACGCTGGATCAGGTACAGCAAGATCATCGACACTGCGCTGAACAGAAGCATGGAGATGGCATACTCGGTCCAGCGCATCTCATGATTTTCGTCCACCCCGGTGATCCGGTAGAGCAGCCGCTCAATCGGCCGCAGCACCGGGTCCATGAAAGTCTTCTCGCGGCTGAACACACGCGCCATGAACACGCCCATCGGCTTGGTCACGGCGAAGATCAGCGCAAGAAAAACCAGTATTTGCAACCACCCATTGACGGTCATGTCAGAACTTCTCCGGACGCAGCAGTGCGTAGATTAGGTACACCATCGTCAGGGCACATACGGCGAGCATGATGATTGATTCCACATTCATATGGTTTTCCTCACTTCACGCGCTCGCAGAAATGCACGTAAGCTATCGATGCGACAAAAAACGCGATCGTAACAGCCACGTAAATTAAATCCTGCATACAGCGACCTCCCGATACAAAACGACCCTCTCCAGCACCCTACATTGGAAATGGCCGCGCGTAAAACTGGTCTAAAAAGTTCATAAAGAATTCGTAAAGGTGCGATGGGTCCCCCCAGCGGGAAACGCCTCTTGTAGTTTGTTGCTTATGCTGTCGATGAAGAGGTGGGATCGAAACTGTACATAACCCATGGTTCAGTGCGGAGGTAATGTTTGCCGTGTCCTGCGGCATCGAGCTTCTTGCGGAGGGACAGCAAGGCCTTCAAGAACCCGGTTTGCCGGAGTCCATTCGCAGCCCAACTGGTCGCCAACGTAGTGTTTGGCGTAACCAACCGTCGAGGATGGCCGGCCAGGAACACGAGAACATCGAATTCCTCGGAAGTCAGGAGCAGCCCTTGACCGCGCAAGGTTACGGTGCGCGCGGCAAGGTCGATCTTGAAGTCGCCGGACTCGATGGTTCCTGTCGGGGCAGCACGCTCCTCGGCAGTTTTCCGCTCGGCTGCTCTATCCCTCGTTTTGGCAAACAGTTGCCACAAAGTCCAGGTCGTGGTCATTTGAGTTCTCTCATCTCGCAGTTCCGACTGCGGCGAATCCCTTCCTATCAGCAGCCCCACTCGGCTTGACCCGGCTTGGCGAAATAGCGCCTTGAGTCTTCCCGTTCGCCTGCGGTTGATGCCAATTCCAGCAACGCCAGACGGGCAGCGGCCACCAGACGGCTCCGTTCCGGTTGCGGCATCTGCCCCCATGCTTCAGCATTTGGCTTGCTCGCGCCGCCGAAGTCCGGCCCCAGCGCTTGGTGGTAGTGGTGGAAAAGTTCTGCCAATTGTTCCGCGGATACTTCTTGGATCGACATCGAAACTGCCCCTTTCTTGACTCATCAACACTGCACTTGCTTGGACGGTGACTCGAGTTCAACCCCTCTCACGCTACGCGAGTCACTGGACCCCTGCGCCCCCGCAGTTCTGCAATGGAATTCTTGCCAGAGCCCAGTCGGAGACGCACCCAATATCCGATTCGCCGGGGCTTGCACTCCTTGCATAGCGCAACCAGGAATCGCACATAAAATGCGACGCCTGCCGTGCACAGCGCCGTCATCATCGGCATCACGAGCATTTCATCCTCCAGGCTTCGGATCCAGCCCCTGATACATCGCCGGAATCACTCACCCAGATCATTCGATACGAAAGGCCGTAAATTTCGAATAAAAGGTTCATAAAATGTTCGTAAAGGTGCGCCGCTTGCCGTTGGATGTCGTTTGAGGCAGATTTTGAAATGAGTGTTAGAAATGTTCGGAGTCTTCGTGCTGTTAGGTCTGTTCTTGCTTGGAGGGTAGGCGTACAGCAGCAACGTTGAACAGGGCGTTCTGACTAATCGCCGGGCTCGAAGCGATAGCCGACCCACGGCTCTGTCACGATATATCGCGGAGCGCCCTCGTTTGCCTCGAGCTTCTTGCGCAAGTGGCCCACAAAAACCCGGAGATATTCAGGTTGCTCCACGCTGTTTCCGCCCCAAACGGCTGCCAGCAAGGCGCGATGGGTAATGACCTTCCCGGGATGACGTGTGAGGTACACCAGTAGATCGAACTCCTTGGGCGTGAGGTGAACATCATGTTTCTTGACCAGGACAATGCGAGTGGTGAGATCGATGCGGAAATCCCCAATCTCAATCAGTTGCGATTCCGGCTCCTCTTTTGCCGTGGACCGGCGAAGGGCCGCGCGCACTCGGGCCAGGAGCTCATTGATGTTGAATGGCTTGGTTACGTAGTCATCCGCTCCCGCGTCGAGCGCCTCTACCTTGATTCGCTCCTCGCCTTTGACAGAGAGAACTATGATTGGAACCTGCGATTTCTCGCGCACGCGCCGGCACAGATCCAGACCATCCATGTTTGGCATACGCAGATCGGTGATTACGAGGTCGGGAGACCACTCCTTTATGATTTGCAGGGCTTCATCCCCATCGCCTGCGGTCCGGGTTCCGTAGCCATGGCTGGACAGGGTGGTTTTTAAGACGCGGGTAATCTGCGGCTCGTCATCTACTACCAGGATGTTTCCCTTGCCGGTCGGACCTGCCATGTCACCTCACTTCACTTCCTGCGTCACGATATGAACGTCGACTGGCGGAGCATCTCGCAAGAACCTGTGGATCGCGGACAGATACAAGTACCTGCGCCATCCGGTCTGTGCGGACCGCCCGAATACGACTTGTGTGATGTGCTTCTCACGCACTACTTTGGCAACTGCCTCCGCGACTTTTAGGCCTTCTGTGCGGACGATCTGCGCACCCAAGTCTCGCGCGAACTTCATATTCTGTTCGAGCGAGCGTTGATCCTGCGGATTGTCATCCACTCCGATATCCACGTAGATAACATACAGCTCCGCGTCAATGCGCTGCGCCATCCTGGCCGCACGAGCAACCAGATACTGCGCCGCGGGGCTGGAACTGACGCATACCGCAATACGCTCGTGGACACCAACGCTCTTCCCCCCTTCTTCCTTTTCCAGGTACGATTCCAGGCTTCGGTCCACGGCCCGAGTCACCTGCTGCAGCTCCAGCTCGCGAAGGGCAAGCAGATTCCCTGGCCGGAAAAAGTTTCCCAGGGCACGCTCTGCCCGGTCGAGCGGGTAGATGTCGCCTCGCCGCATGCGGGTCTGCAGCGCTTCGGGGGTCAAGTCTGCAAGCACGATCTCGCTTACTCTCTGCATGACCCAATCCGGTACCGTCTCGCGCACCTGGACACCGGTGATGCGTTGCACCATCGGCATCAGGCTTTCAATGTGCTGCACGTTCATGGTCGATAGCACGTCGATGTTAGCGTCCAGCAACTCCATTACGTCTTCATACCGCTTCGCGTGCTTACTGCCTTCGATATTGGTATGCGCCAACTCGTCGACCAGCACCACCCGCGGCTTGCGCGCCAGGATTGCATCCACGTCCATTTCGTCAAAAGATGCGCCCTTGTACTCCATCTGGCGGCGCGGTATGGTTTCCAGCTTTTGCGCCAGTTCGGCGATTCCCTTGCGCCCATGAGTCTCAACCAATCCGATCAGGACGTCTTCGCCACGGCTCTTCCGACGTATGCCTTCGCTCAGCATGTTGTAGGTCTTACCCACACCGGGCGCGTAGCCCACGAACAGTTTGAATATGCCGTCATTCCTCTGGGGGGCGGCTTCTTCGAGCCACTGCTCAGGCGTCTTGGGCATGCCGGTGATTCTCCTCGGGCAAGGGTTAGAATGTCGAATCAGCTACAATCTGCCACGTGAAGATATCCAGTGACAATCAGATAGTACGCTTTGCCATCACCGCCGCCACAGTCTGCGGGATTGTCGCTATTTACTTCAAGTGGCTTCACGTCAACCCCACCACAATAGGATTCACGTTCCTGCTCGCGATTCTGATCGTTGCGGCGGTATGGGGACTGCGCTACGCGATCTTCATGGCGATTGTCGCGGCCATGGCGTACAACTACTTCTTCCTCCCGCCAATCTTGCACTTTATCATTGCAGATCCGCAGAACTGGGTGGCACTTTTCACATTCCTCTTGACTGCCATCATCGCCAGCGAGCTTTCCGAGCGTGCCCGCCGCGAATCGGTACAGTCGAATCAGCGTAGACACGAAGTGGAACGCCTATATGCCTTCAGCCAGCAATTGTTGGTTAGTGAGAATGTCTTTGAATTGCTGAATTTAATACCGAAGCACATCGTCGATTCTTTCAGCGTGACGAGCGCGGCAATGTTCCTGGACGGCAAGCAGGAAACATATTATCTCGACAGCAACGGCCGGTCTTTGTTTTCAACTGAGCAGCTTAAAGCCATTTGCGGACGTGGAGAGCCCGTGCTCGACCGGGAGCACTGCGTCTGCTTCATGCCTCTCCGCATGGGCATCCGCTCGGTCGGAAGCATCGGACTGGCTGGCTGCGACTTGTCGCGGGAAACCTTGGAGGCGATTGGGAGCCTTACCGCGATTGCCATCGAGCGTGCAAGTACGGTCGAGAAATTGACGAAATCGGAAGCGGCACGCGAAAGCGACCGGCTTCGTTCTGTGTTGCTGGATTCAGTGACCCACGAGTTCCGTACTCCTCTGACCTCGATCAAGGCCTCTGCCGAGACACTCTTGTCTGACGTTGAATTGGATAAATCTCAACGTAAGGATTTGCTGACGGTCATCAATGAAGAAAGTGACAGACTCAATCGGCTGATCGGGGAAGCCGCCGAAGTGTCGCAATTGGATTCTCACCAACTTGAACTTCACTTCCAACCGCACGAGATTCGCGAGGCAATCGATGCCGCAATCGGTGAATCGCGACCGGCTTTGCAGGATCATACCCTCCAGACAACGATTCCGGACCACCTGCCTCAGGTCCGAATGGATGTGGACCGCATCACCGAGGTGCTCGTTCACCTCCTCGACAACGCAGGTAGGTACTCCCCAGCGGGTACACCGATCCAGATCACGGTCGAGCTTAGCAACGGTGAAGTTGTGACCAGCGTGGCGGATCACGGGCCCGGGATCGACGACATGGAACGAGAGATGATTTTTGAGAAGTTCTATCGGGGTCGAAACCAGAGAATGATCGTCCAGGGAACTGGCATGGGGCTGCCCATAGCCAAAGCCATCGTTGAACTGCACGGCGGAAAGATCGGCGTCACCAGCCAGGTGGGTCGAGGATCCTTGTTCTACTTCTCCCTACCTACCGCCTAGACATTCGGTGCCCGAAGTCGTGACCAACGCCACGAAGGAACTGGAAACATTCTTGCGCGCGGTCAGAGCAAGAGAGTATAGCGACCGCCAAGAGATCTCGACTCATGGGCGGTAATTGCTCCACCCGCTTCTTGCCAGACGCCCATTTCTTGACCGATTCAGCGCGGGGTTCTCACTAAAAACAAAACGCCCCAAACTCTTTCGAGTCATGGGACGCTTCGTTGAGTAGTCCTCCCCCGAAAACCGCTCACAGTCAGCCTACTGCTTCGGGTGATGGATGTGAATGGCTCCGACGGGCCACTGTGGAAATGCCACAGAAATGGTCCGTGAACCTCTGGCGATGGCAGCGAATCAGTGGTTACGAGATGTTACGAAGTCGGAAGGCAAAGTGCAGTGAATGATTGAAAACAAATAGAATGGAGCCGACGACCAGAGTTGAACTGGTGACCTGCCGATTACGAATCGGCTGCTCTACCAACTGAGCTACGTCGGCCTTGTTTCGATTCTAAAACCCGTCCGCGATTCCTGCAATCAGACCGGCGACCGAACGTAACGCAGTCCGCGGGAAACGCCTCAATGGAAGTGTTACGTGGACATCTTTAATTTTATCGATTGGTGAGCGGTGTCGGGTTGGGCCCTCTCGTTATGCCGCCTGCGCCAGGGCTTTGTATTCTTCGTCGGATCGCGAGGGTAGCAGCACCCAGAGGGTATAGATGCCGAGTGCAGTGCCAATCGGCACGCTTAGCAGCGCTATGAAGCCCACTACCAAGGCAACGGTTCGCGCCCACTCTTCCCTCTGCAACAAGCCCCAACCGGCAAAGAAACCGGCCGCGGCTTTCGCCAGGATCAGCCATCCCACAAAGCTGATCAGAGGCCGCAGCCACACGGTGACCTCGGGCGGCGGGCCGTTGGGAATATGCATCACCCGGCCGAAGATCGTGTTCGCGACTACGATCGCGCCCACTCCCGCAACGACGTGCAAAGCCGAGTACGCCATCCACAGGATGCCGACCAACCGGATGTGGTCGCGAACCCGGCTACGCCGCAGTTCGATCAGTCCGAGCACGGTCTTGCCGCAGCGTAAGCAGCGTGGTTCTCCCGATTGCAACTGCGCACCGCATTGATCGCAAAACATCGGTTCTCCTCCGGGCTACACAAATTTTGTCTCTGTTGTGATACGCACGCAAGCACTCAGCAGTTCCGAAACAAGTTCTCAGTTCCCGGTTCTCAGTTCTCAGTTCTCAGTAAAACCCAAACCCGTCATTCTTGCCGACTGAGAACCGGGAACTGAGAACTGCTCTAAAACGAAAAGGCCACCCGGCAACTTGGGCGGCCTTTTCTTTCAAGGGAGAATAGTCCTAACGGAGGTTTTATCCATCAGAACTTTCTGCGGGAATCTTATGAGCCTTAAAACCGCAGTGTCAAGCAAAATTTATGGCTTAAATGGTCTTAGTTTCAACAACTTACATGGTGCGTCCACAAGTCGACAAACGAGGTCAAAAATCAGCAAATTCGGCAGTTTTCGACGCTAACGACATTGGATTGAGTGACTTACCGCTTCCGAGGCAGCGGCTGGGAGTCGTCTTCCAGGTGCAGGGAGATGAATTCCATCGCCTCCGAGCGATCGAACACGGAGTCGGGAAAAAGCCGCTTTATGAGGATTCGCAACCCACCAAATGCAATTCCCGCAACCAGCGCCAAGCCGACGACAATTCCGCAAAGAACAATCGCGTTGAACAAAAAGTTTGCCAAGTTGTCCTTCTTGCTCACGTAGGTGTTTTCGTTCCACGTGACGTCGGCCTCATAGCTGATCGACGACATCAGCGATCTGGCTTCGCTTTTTGAAAGCGGACCCGCCGCAATCACAATGATCGGACCCGTGCGCGTGTCGAAGAACGGGCCCACATCAACAATGGATGCGACTCCCGGCTGCTGCTGGGTCACCTGGTGTGAGGCATCAATTTCTTTCAGCTTTTCCGCGGCAATTTGCGGTGTCGGATATTCGATCAGCATCAACGTGGCATCGCCCGCGGCCGCGGCATACTTGCCGATCACGACTTCGGCGCCGGATTTGAAATCTACCGTCGAACCCGCTAGAGGCGACCCGATCCGATCGAGCCCGACCGGACCCAGGATGTACCTGGTCGTATTCTTCTCGAAATCCCGCTTCGGAAGATAGGTTGGCAGTGCCGGAGGGTTACCCTTGTTGCCCGCAGCCTGTGGCAGGAGTCCAGCCAGTTGGCGCAGCTGCGACGCCGACATCACGCTCATCCTGTCGAATACGGCATCCACCAGTACGTTCCCCTGGTAGAACAGCACGCGGTTGTTCAGAAAAGCCGCCTGCCCGCCAATTTTCTCCTCGCCCATCTCGGGGGAGTAGTAATAGGTAAAAGCGCCGTAAGCACCGCTGGTATCTTCAAACACGGCAGCCTTGACCGTGAGATTGCGGCCGTCGTCGCGAGTATAGGTTGCCTTCTCCAATCGCAAGAAGCCGTATTCCTTCAGGACCGGAGCATTCGCGGCATCGGCAGCGGCGGGGTCGTCGCTTTTGGCCACGTCGCCCTTCACCTGCCAACCGGCAAATTCGGAGGGAAGAGCCGAGGTCGCCGCAGCCGGAGCCGTGGCGGGTGGCTCGGTGGCGAGCGCCACAACGCAAAAAAGAGAGACTATACAAAGCTGTCGCAGGAATTTCATTCGAAAGAAAACACACCTCTACTACTGCATTAGACTACTGGCAGCTCGGGAAAGTTTCCACCCTGAGACGACCCGCAGCCGCGATGAAGCCGAGCCGAGCTGCGCTCGGCTTGGACGACCGGGGGCGGTCGTCCCTACGCGACCTTGGACGGGCGGGGACGCCTCGGCCTTCCACAAACTAAGGCTATTGCGAGGCCGGGGGCGATGCAGTGGCGGCTGGTGAGAGCGCGGATGGTGATATTGATCGTCTTCGCAAGGACACTGCGGGCCGGAGCTTGATAATTCGGCGCGGAAGGTGCCCGGCACGAGGGCTACTTTTTCAAAAGGCTGGTATGGCTAGCGACGCACAGCCACTTGCCATCCAGAAACACCCAAGTATCCGTAAAGCGTCCAAAATGTTCGTAGGGCTTGGCACCGTAGGTGCCTTTCGTGTGATAAGTGCCGGTCACGATCGCCGTGCCCGAGTATATCTCCACTTTCACGTCATCGATACTCATGATGGCGGGTTGGAACTTAGGGTCCGCGAAATCCGCCAGGAACTTGCCACGATCGCTGACTTCCCCGTCGTATTCGGTATTGATGAACTTATCGCCGATCATGCCGGCGATAGCAGACGCATCGCGGACAAGCTGAGCCTGGTTCCACATGCGCTCGAGCGCGACCAGTTTGGCACCTTCCGCCGAAGAGTTGGGGGATTGCGCGACCACACACAGTGTAATCAAAACGCAGCAGACCACCAGTTTCATGATGGTGTTTGCGCTTCCGACCCGTATTCCTCCCGTTTCGAGCATAGCTGCGACACGATAGCTCAGCCCTGTTTGTTTGTGCCATCGAAAAAACAAACGGAACATTACCAATGTCACGGTATCGGGGTACAAGGCATGGAGGAACGGGCGTCTCGCGAGCCTGCCCTGGCGAAGTCGAAGGGTTCAGCCGGGCGGGGACGCCCGGCTCTCCACCAGCAACTGGGTTTGCACCACGCGGGGTTTACTGGCCTTCGTGCTTATCGAGTTTGCTCGCGACTTTCACGCCACTCAAGCCGCTGACATACTTCGAGACGCCGCGGTAGAGCGATTCGGCGATACGCTGACGGTGCTCGGAAGTTTCCAGCTTGCGCTCGTCGGTGGGATTCGACACGAACGAAATTTCGGCCAGGATCGAAGGCATATTGGCCCCGATCAGCACAATGAAGGGCGCTTTCTTGATCCCGCGATTGCGAATACCCGCATTGTTCAGGGCCAGCCCGCCATAGAGGGATTCCTGCACGTCGCCGGCGAATTCGCGCGACTCCTCGATTTTTTCCTTCAGCGCAATCTTCTTCACCAGGTCCTGCAATTCGTGGATCGATTTCTCCGACACCGCGTTTTCGCGGGCGGCTACTTCCAGCGCTTCCGGCGACGAGGTGAAATTCAGGTAGTAGGTTTCGACGCCACGCGCATCGGAATCACGGCTTGAGTTGGCGTGGATCGAGATGAACAAGTCCGCTCGCTCGCGGTTGGCAACGGCGGTGCGGGTTTCGAGGGGAATGAAAGTGTCGTCCTGGCGCGTGTAGATTACTTCGGCGCCGAGCCGCGACTCGAGCAACCGCCCGAGGCGCTTGGCCACATCGAGCACCAGGTCCTTCTCGAGCAGGCCGTTGGGGCCGATGGTGCCCGTGTCATGGCCGCCATGTCCGGCGTCGATGACGATCTTGCCTATTTTCAAGCCAAGGGCGCGAATTAAGGACCGGTCACCGGCAGCAGTGGGGCGCGCTTCGCGGGTCTCAGGATGAAGGTCCGCGGTGTCGGGAGCCGTCGCGGCTGAGCGGGATTTCTTTCGGCGCAAAGAAGATGGAGATTTTGATGACGAAGGCAAATCTGATTTCGCCAGCTTGGTTTCGTCTGCGCCAGAGACGTTGTCGACATCGCGCGGCGTTTCTTCGGGGCGAATCTTTTCATGCTCCAGCGTGGCGACCTTTGTCGGTGCTCTGTCTTCCGCCTCGACGATCGTCTTTGGAATCCTGCGATTGGAACCTTTGACCGCAACCGTCGTCTTAATCACTCCCACGCCATTCGCCGGCTTCGCAGAATCGGGCGGCTTGGAATCCGCGCTGGCATCTTCGGCGGGCAAGTCGGTTTCGACGGGGGCGGGTTTCGTAAAACCAACCACATCCTTGTCGGATTGTGGCTGCGCCTTCCGCTCCGTGGGTTTTACGTCTGCGTTCGATGAATCCGCCGGCTCGCCCGCATTGTCGTCCGATTCCGCGGAAGCCGAGGTGGATGTATCCGGAGCGGGACGAACTTTCCCATCGGAAGCCTTGGCAACTAACGCCGCCCGGTTCTGCTTCCCGTGAACATCAATAATGAGCCGGTATGGATCCGGCAGCAGGAAAGCTTCGTAGCTCGCGAGATCGTCGACTTCCAGCACAATACGCGTCCGGCCGGGCTGAAATTCAGCCACGCGAATCTTCTTCAAGAAGCCGTCATCAACGTCGAAGGTCTTGCCAACCAGGGTCGAGGCCAGTTTGGTGTCGCGCAGGTCGAAGAAAATGCGGTCGGGATGCGAGATACGCTGCGAGCCGAACTTTACTTCCCGCTCAACGTCGATGGCAACGCGAGTGTAGTCGGGCGTGGACCAGTGGCGAACTCCGGTAACGCGGGGCAGCGCGCTGCGGCGAACGCTCGCGGCATTCGCGGATTCGGCATCATCGTCGCTGGCGCTCGCGTTGGCATTCGACCGTGGCTTGTGCGCCGCTTTCTGCGCCGCGTGTTCCATTTCGTCCGCCTCAGCGTCGATTTCCTTCACCGCGGAGCGGGCGTCATCGGCGAGGCGGTTGCGCGGATACCGGTGCAGAAAGTCCTGGAAGGTCGTGCGCGCCTCTTCGGGATCGTTGAGATCGTCTTTGTAGATCTCGCCGATCGTGAACAGCGCATCGAAGCGATATTTGCTGCCGGGATACTCTTTGCGAAGAAAGCGGTACTCGTCGACTGCGCCGCGAAGGATCTTGTTGTCGTCAAAGCGCCGCCCCATTTCGACCATCAACTCGGCGGTTGCCACCACGCTCGGGTCCGCCTTCGACGACGCGGGGGAGCCAAAGTACACACGGCGGTACGAGTCAATTACATGCTGGTATTCGCGGCGAGTGCGTTCGCCCACGGGACGGCCATTGAGAGCCTCCCGCATTCGTTCCGCTTTGGCGAACTGCTGACGAGCCCAGGCATCGTTGTGGCGCACGCGAGCGGACGCGGAAACCAGCGGCAGCAGCACGAGCAAGAGCGCTGCGCCAAGGCGAAAGGCGCGGCCGCCTCGAGTTAGGGTCGTAGAAGCCTGGGTCTTCATGCTATTGAATCATTGAGACATTGAGTCATTAAGGTGTTGGGTCAATGGTTCAATGACTCAATCATTCAATGATTCAATGCTTTTGCTCCCGCTACCACGCGAGAGCTAATTCTTATTCCGTGTTGCTGATGTACAGCACGCCTCGAGCATCGCGCTGCACGTGGACCGGGTCATGCACCGGGTTGCCAATAATGTACGAGCCTGGTTCGCTGCCGCCGTTGTACAAATTCGTGATTCGGCGAACGTAGTTCTGCGTTTCTCTGAAGCGCGGAACGCCCGCACTCCGCGCCACCGCTCCGGAACCGGCGTTATAGGCTGCCAGGCTCAGGCGAACGTTGCCGCCGTAGCTATCCAACAGTCTCCTTAGATGCCTAACCCCGGCATCCACGTTTTGTTGCGGGTCAAACGGATTGGAAACATTGAGCGAACGGGCGGTTGAGGGCATCAACTGCATCAGCCCCATGGCGCCCTTGCGCGAAACCGCGTTGGGATTGAAATTCGACTCCACCTTGACCACCGACCGTACCAGGTTTGGATCCACATTGTGGCGCGCGGCCGCCTGGTCAATGGCGGCATCGATATCCTCCTGCGTAAAAGCGCGGTTCAGAGTCTGGTGAGTCTGCGCTCTGCCGTCGAGGTAGGTATTGACTTCCGAAGCCGCCGAGCGCGCCGCACGCATCACCGCGCCGCTGGTCGGAACCGGCTTGAAACGATGTTCGGTCACGCTCCAATAAACCAACGGAGAGCGTGCCGAGGTGGAAGTCTCACCCCTCGAAGCAGCGGAAGGAGCATCACCGTTAACGTAAACCTTGCGGCCCGATTCATCGGTAGTGGGAGTGATAGATCCCGACTGCGCGCGAGCCGGCACAGGCGAAAAGAGTGTGGAAAGAAAGGAGGTCGCGGTTAGGCTTGCCATCAGCGCGATTTGCAGGCGTTTCGACATACGGGTTTAAGATCGGCCAAAAGACACACTTATACTGGAGGGCCTACCTCTACCTACCCAAACACCTGCCCAGAGAATCCAGAACCAGAGTACCGCGATTATAGGGCGCGCCGGAGCGATGGGCAATCTCTCCGAAGGGTGTAGAACCACTGGAGTAATCTGTGTAAGTAACTGAAAAGAAGTGATTTTCTTTGGCATTTGCCGGCGAAAAAGCGTGTGCAGGCATGATGGTAGAGGCGCGTCTTGCCACGTCTGAAACGAAGCGAGCCGCGTCTCTACTGCCACACAATCTACAATGACGTCTGAATCTATGAACTCCCAGGCCCTTCGCCAACTGTTCGAGCAGGTTCGAAAAAAGCGGCTCTCCCCCGACGACGCCGTGGAACGCCTGCGTCATCTACCCTTTGAGGACCTCGGCTTCGCCAAAATTGACCATCATCGCGCCCTGCGCCATGGCATGCCCGAGGTGATTTTTGCCCAGGGCAAAACGCCGCAGCAGGTAACGGAAATCTTCCGTCGCCTCGCCGACCACGGCGGCAATGTGCTGGCCACGCGAGCGACCGAAGAGCAATATGCCGCCGTTGCCGCCACGGTGGATCGCGCGGAGTATCGTCCACTGGCGCGCGCGATCGTGCTCAAGCGCGATCGCAAGCAGCACGGCAAAGGCGTGATTGCAGTCGTATCGGCGGGAACCAGCGACATTCCAGTTGCCGAAGAGGCAGTCGTCACCGCCGAATTGATGGGCAACAAGGTTCAGCACATTTATGATGTCGGAGTCGCAGGCATCCACCGCCTGCTGGCGCATCGCGGAGCGCTCGCCAAGGCGCGCGTGATTGTAGTCTGCGCCGGGATGGAAGGCGCTCTCCCCAGCGTAGTCGGCGGCCTTGTCGGAGTGCCGGTAATTGCCGTTCCAACCAGCGTAGGTTATGGTGCAGCTTTCGAAGGGCTCGCCGCTTTGCTGGGAATGATGAACTCCTGCGCTTCCAACGTCAGCGTCGTCAACATTGACAACGGATTTGGGGCCGGCTATGTAGCGTCCCTGATTAACCGAAGGTAGACTGGCGAGCTGAAAACCGGACCCAAGAGATTTTCCTGAGAGCTGAGAGCTGACAGCTAAGAGCTGATTCTGTGGCAAAGTAATAAGGAATGCTCACTTCCCGAGACCCCCGGCTTGCCGGGCGGGTCGCCTTCACCTATCCCAACTTCGTCTCCTACACGATCGCGCGCTTCTTCATCGTCGTCGCCCTGGAGATGCAGTCCGTCGCGGTGGGATGGCAGGTGTACGAGATCACCAAGCGGCCGATCGATCTCGGCTATGTAGGGCTGGCCCAGTTTCTACCGGGCATTGTCCTGTTTCTGTTCGCCGGACACGCCGCCGATATCTTCGACCGCCGCAAACTGCTGATGTGGTGTTACGCCGGCTTCGGCCTCTGCTCGGCGCTTCTGCTCGCCATCAGCTGGCGCACCCCACACTCGGTTCACTGGATCTACGTTGTCCTCGTTCTACTCGGCATCTTCCGCTCCTTCAACTTTCCCGTTAGCCGCGCCATCCTCCCCCATCTGGTTCCCGAAGAGCATTTTCCGAATGCCGTCGCCTGGAATGCGAGCACTTTCCAAATGGCAACCATTGCCGGCCCGGCCCTTGGGGGAATCGCCTATGCGCTCTTCCACGGCCCGGAAGCGGTCTATGCCCTCGCCGTGGCCGTCTCCATCATCTCGACCATCCTCACTCTCCGCATCCACCCGCTACCCACTTCGCCGGGAAAGGAACCAGCCGAGAGGGAGCCTACAAGCTTGCGCACCGTGCTGGCAGGTTTTGGCTTCATCTGGGAGAAGAAGCTGATTCTGGGTTCGATCTCGCTCGACATGTTTGCAGTCCTGCTAGGCGGAGCAGTGGCACTGCTGCCGATCTATGCCCGAGAAATCTTGCACACCGGTCCATGGGGCCTCGGGCTCCTGCGCAGTGCTCCCGGAGTAGGCGCCGCCCTGATGGCAATCGTGGTGGCCCATCGTCCGATCCGTCGTCGCGCCGGCCTGACAATGCTCTTCACCGTAGCCGCATTCGGCCTGCTGACCATCATTTTCGGACTCTCGCGCAGCCTGGTCCTCTCGCTCGCAGCCCTGTTCCTGCTAGGCGCCAGCGACATGGTAAGCGTGATCATCCGAGCCACCCTGATTCAGGTCGCCACTCCCGACGAGATGCGCGGGCGGGTTAATGCCATAGATTTTCTTTTCATTGGAGTGTCGAACGAGTTAGGCGAGTTCGAGTCCGGACTGACCGCGCAATGGTTCGGCACCGTGCCCGCCGTCGTCCTCGGAGGAGTGGGAACCCTGCTGGTGATTGCCACCTGGGCGTGGCTCTTCCCCGAATTGCGGAAAGCCGATCAGCTGACCGTGGCCGAGCTGATGCCAAAATAAAATGCTCGCGTAGGGGCGGACGCATTCGTCCGCCGACGGAATTGAGCAGAGCAAACCAACCGAGTGGTCGGCACTCCTACGGTCGTCTGCTGCTACAATTTTTGGTTCGCCATTCTGCCCAGACGCGGCAAGCCGCGTCTCTACTACGAGGTGTCTTCATGCCGGAAACTCTGCAGCTTTCGAATCCCACACCGCTCACCATTCTTACCGAGGACGAGATCCTATTCCGCGACAACGTCCGCCAGTTTGCCGAAGACAAGATTCGTCCGTTGGCCAAAGAGATGGATGAAAAGGCAGTGTTCGATCACGGACTGCTCGACCAGTTTTTCCAGCTTGGCCTGATGGGCATCGAGATTCCGGAGCAGTACGGCGGAGCCGGTGGCAAGTTTTTTGAGGCGATTCTGGCCGTGGAAGAATTCTCGCGGGCTGACGCTTCTGCCGGAGTGATTGTCGATGTGCAGAATACGCTGGTCGCAAATGCGATTCTGCGTTGGGCTACCGAAGACCAGAAGAAGCGTTACCTGCCGAAGATGGCGGCGGATACGGTCGGCGCCTATGCATTGAGTGAGGCGGGATCGGGCTCAGACGCGTTTGCGCTGCAAACCAAGGCCGAACTCAAAGGCAGTGACTTCGTTCTCAACGGACGCAAGCTCTGGATCACGAATGGCAAAGAGGCAGGATTGTTTATTCTGTTTGCCACCATCGATGCGTCGAAAGGATACAAGGGGATCACTGCGTTTCTGATCGAGAAGAACTTTCCCGGATTTACCGTCGGCAAGAAAGAAGACAAGCTGGGGATTCGAGCTTCGTCAACCTGCGAACTGATTCTCGAAGATTGCCGCGTGCCGAAAGAGAATGTACTTGGCGAAGTGGGTAAGGGATACAAGATCGCGATCGAAACGCTGAACGAAGGCCGTATCGGAATTGGCGCGCAGATGCTGGGCGTGGCGCGCGGCGCGTGGGAATACGCCGCCAAGTATGCGCAGGAGCGCACGCAATTCGGGAAGCCGATTTCGGAGTTTCAGGGGATCCAATTCCAGATCGCGCAAATGGCAACCGAAATCGAAGCGGCGCGGCTAATGGTTTATAACGCGGCCCGCATGAAAGACGCTGGCGTAAATTTCGTGAAAGAAGCTGCTATGACCAAGCTGTTCACATCGCAGGTGGCCGAGCGCGTGACCTCGCTGGCCATCGAAGTCTATGGCGGATACGGTTTCACGAAAGACTATCCCGTCGAAAAATATTGGCGCGACGCGAAGATCGGGAAAATCTATGAAGGCACCTCGAATATGCAGCTCGCAACCATCGCGAAGCTGGTGATGTCCAAATAAGAAACCTTTACCACAGAGGACACAGGGGAACACAGAGGAAACATCCGAGAGTACATACCCAGTGTTCCTCTGTGCCCTCTGTGGTTATCTGTTCTTGAAGTGCGGCAGAACTTCATCGCCAAACAACTTCGCTTGTCCCGTTCGGTCATCTCCCCAGATTTCGAGCATGATGTGAGTGCAGCCGGCGGCGCGGTATTCCTCGATTTTCTGAATGCACTCGTCGGGTGAGCCGGCGATGGGACAGACTTTTCGTAGCAGTTCATCGCTGACGGCCTGCGCGGCAGCTTTACGGCCACCCTTCTCCATCGCGTCCGCAACCGGTTGCAGCTCTTCGAAGGTGATGCCCGCGGATTCGAGCAACACGTCGGCTGAGCCTTTGATGTTCTGCACTTTGTTGGCAAGATACATGGCGGCTTGCTCGCGCGCGCCTTCTTTTCCTTTTTTCGAATCGCGTCCGATGCTGCCCACGATCACGCACCCGAGGATCAACTTGGAAGGATCTTTGCCCGCTTTCGCGGCGCCTTCCTCCATGTTCTTTTTCGAGTAGCGCGCAAAGGCTGGCGTAGTAATCGATGCCGTGAGCAGGCCATCGCCGAGCGATCCGCCCAGCTTCTGCATCGCCGGTCCCGTGCCCGCAACATACACGGGAGGAACTTTGCGCGAGGTGTGCGCATCGGACTTCAGTGGCGGAACGCTGGCTGCGAATACCTTGCCCTGGTATTCGAACTTGTCTCCCTTGAGCACGCCGCGAATGATGTCGATGCTTTCCCGCATCACGGTCGCAGGCCCGACTTTTTCCCCTTCTCCCTCGCCAATTTCTTTCATGAAAATCTTCGACGCGCCGAGGCCCAGCAGAAAGCGGTCGCCGGCAAGATCCTGCATAACGCGCGCCTCCATCGCGATCTCGACGGGATGCCGCGTGTAAGGAGAAATAATTCCCCAGCCAAGTTGAATGCGCTTCGTCTGGCTGGCGATGACCGCGAGAATCGCGGTTGAGGAGCGCGCTTCGAAGGAATGCTTACGCCACCATGGATAGGCTTCGGCGATCCAAAAGGTATCGAAACCCGCATCTTCGCACGCCCTGGCCATGGCGACGGTTTCGTGCACGGGTTCCATGCTGAGTTGTAGAACTCCAATGTTGAACGGAATGGTCATGATGACAGTAGCTCCTATATTAGTTTTCAGGTCTCAGGTCTCAGGTCTCAGGTCTCAGGTCTCAGGTCTCAGGTCTCAGGTCTCAGGTCTCAGGTCTCAGGTCTCAGGTCTCAGGTCTCAGGTCTCAGGAAAAACAAATTCCGGCGCCTGTTCGTGTCAAGTCAAAACTCAAGATCGTTGTGATTTTCCTGAGACCTGCGACCTGACACCTGACACCTTTTCAGTCCGGATCAGCCCAGGCGTGCTCCAGGCCTTTCACCAGTTCCCAGACAGCTTTGTTCAACGGCGTGGGGACGCCGGTTTTCTCGCCCCACTTCACGATTGCGCCGTTCATGAAATCAACTTCCGTCTGGCGCTTGGCGAGCACATCCTGCAACATCGAGGCGCGATGCTTGCCCGGAGCATTCGCCCCTTTTTGCACCAGCGCGCGCGGATCTCCGTGCAGTTCGATTCCTAGCGCGTGGGCGACGCCCTCGCCTTCGGCGATCAGATCGTTGGATAGCTGGCCGGTCGGCGCGAATCGCGTGGCGGCGCCGTGATGCAGCAGCGTCAGGGCTCCGACTGGGTTGGTGGCAGCGTTGAAAATCAGTTTCGTCCATTGCGCGCCGCGGGCGTCTGGCAACGGAATCACATTCATGCCGGAGCGCGTGATCAGGCCCGCCAGTTCTTCAACCTTGGACATCGGCGTGTTCGTCGGCTCGAAGGGGCCGATCCAGGTGTCGCCCTTGATGTCGAAGCCGATGTGGCCGGGAGCGATGGGATGTCCGGCGGGAAACGTCGTGCCACGAATCACGTACTTCACGTGTTCGGCAATGATCTCCTCGTTGCCGACTCCATTTTGCACTGAGCACACCGCGCTGTTTGCGTCGAAAGCACGGGCGACCTGGGCGATGGCGCCACGGGTGTGAATGGCCTTAGTAGCAACGATGCCATAGTCGCAGCGCGGAAGTTCGTGCGCATCGCTCGTGGCATTTAGTTTCGCAGTGAAGTCAGCCGCTCCGGAAATGCGCAGACCGTGTTTGCGGATGGCATCGACGTGATCTTCCCAGACGTCGTACGCCCACACTTCAGCCTCGCCTTTTTGGGCAAGATGCGCGGCGAAGAGGCTTCCCACTGCGCCGCAACCAACGATACAAATCTTCAGCAAGTTAGAACTCCTAACTCAGAATTTAAGAGGCCAGAGGTCAGATTGCAGAGGTGAAAAACGACCGTCGCTGGGTTTCACCTCTGCGATCTGACCTCTTATCTCGGACCTGAACGCACGCTCTCCCGCGTCTCGCCACCCTTATAAAACTTCCACGGCACATCGGCCAGACACTCGCCTTCGGTCTTGCCGATTCGGTACGTGTCCTGGGTGTAGAGACAAACCTTTCCCTCCTGATCAACGACCTGCGGATGCAGGGAGAAGATCATGTTCTCTTCGAGCGGAACCTCGCTCTTGGCGCCGATGGCGGGATATTCAAGCATCGTCATGCCAATGCTGTGTCCGGAAAGGTGGCCGAGCGCGAACCCGTGTTTCGCAAATATGTCGGCCACCGTACGATGCACGTTGGAAGCAAGTTCGCCATGACGCATCAATTTCCGCGCGGATTCCATGGCGTGCGGATAGGCGTCCGCCATCCTTTGTGTCGTCGCGCTGGGCTTGCCCTGAATCAGGGCGCGTGAAAACTCCACCCAGTAGCCGCCCGCTCCCGTGACCTCCAGCGAATAAAGAAGAAGATCGTCGCCCGCAACTTTACGATGACCGGGAACTTTAAAGTAAGCGTTGGCCTCTCCATGTTCGCCGGAGAGCAGAATGTTCATCATGCGCGGACCAGCGCCGCGAGCGAAGAAACGCTCGACTGCAGGCGCCATGATTTCGGCCTCAGTCTTGCCGGGCTTGTAGCCGGCAATCATTGCCCAAAAGCCGTCGACAACGATGTCCATCGCGTCGCGGACTTCGACGAGTTCCTCTTTGCTCTTCACCGCGCGAGCCATATCGAATTCCTGGTCAAAGGGCACCAATTCGAACGGACCTTGCGCGAGTTCGCGGTAGTCGCGAACGGCCATGACGAAATTCATCCCAAACGTGCCGATGCGTTTCCATTTGCGCTCGACGGCGCGGTCGCGCAACCACTGTCCGGGAACGTCGGGCCAGACCTGATCTTTCACCCATGGCTTCTTTTTGTCGCCGATCCAGCGAGCTTCGCGCGGAAAGACGAGTGTTGGTTCGCCTTCGAGCGGGATGACGACGTAAACGTAACGATGAACGATTTCGAAGCCGGAGGTGTAGAAGACCGCGCCCTCGAATCCGGCATATTGATTGCCGCATACGATAAGAGCATCCAGTCCGGCCGCCTGCATGCGCGACCGGATGTTTTTATAACGGCGATCGATTTCTTTCTGACTTGGCAAAATGTCCTCTGATGCCCAGCCCCCTGAAGGGGCATCTGATTTCGGAAAACTTATGGCATCGCTAAAGCGATGCCCTGATGCGAACCTCGGCTATTCGCTCACCCCGCACAATTCGGCGGCGGTGAGAGCGTAGATCTTCGTGATTTCCACCAATGTTTGAATGCGAACCTTTTCTCCCTCTTTATCGCGCGGGCCGCTCGACGGCCCATAGTTCACGGTCTCGACACCGTAACGGCTCAGGACGCTGGCATCGGAGCACCATGTGACCACTTCCCTCTCCGGCGTTTTGCCGGTGATGCGTTTATGGTTGCGGTCAATGGCACGGATCATCTCGTGCTCTTCGCTGATGCGCGCGCCGGGAACCGAGACATAGGTTTCGAATTCCAGACCCCAGTCCGCGTGGGCTTTCTCAAGTTCGAAGAAGAGGCTTTGGATGTCGCGGCGCGCCTCGGCCATGGGAATGGTGGGAGGGACACGCACGTCGAGGAATAAATCAGTTTTCTCGGGAGTGCGGCTGGCGCGCCAGGCGTGCCCGCCGCGGATGCCACCCAGATTCACGATAGCTTTCCTCCCGCCGTAGCTCGCCTTCTTCTCCCATCCTTCGATCCACTTCAGGACGGGCGGCATGAGTTCGACCATGCGGCGGATGGAATTCATTTCTTCGCGGCCCTCGCAGAAGGCGGTGTGCACATAAATTCCCGTACACGAGATGCGCACCCACATAGAGCCAAAGTGTTCGAGAACGACGTGCATGTCGGTGGGCTCGCCGAGAATACACATGTCGGGCAGCACTCCATGATTTACCAGGTAGTGCGTGCCATAGCCATAGCCGCGATACTCTTTGCCCTTGAATTCACCCCACTGCGTTTTTTCGATTTCACCGGCGACGGCGGCGATGATCACATCTCCTTTCAGCCGCACTCCGGCCCGCTGCAGTGCTTTCACGGCATTGGTGTAGCAGACCAGAGCGCCCTTCATGTTGTAGATGCCGAGGCCGTAGATGAAACCGTCTTTGACCACCGCGTGCGGCTTGTAACCGAGGCCAGTGAGAAATTCTTCGCGGCCGGTGTTCGATGTATCCATGTGGCCGTTGAACATCAGGTTCTTGCCGCCGCCCGTGCCTTTCCAACGCCCGACCACGTTGGCGCGCGCTTCTTCGACTTCCTGCCAGGTGACGTCGAGGCCAACCTTCTGCAACGCGGATTGCATGTACTGCGCCATCTGCAGTTCTTCGCCGGTCGGACTGGGGATGTTGATGACATCCGTCGACATGGAGACAATTTCGTCTTCGCGGACTTCGGCAAGGATGCGGTCGGCGAGTTTGGGATCGAGCGAGTGTTTCGAGTTTGTGGTTGCGCTGGACAATTTAAGTTCTCAGTTCCTGGTTCTCAGTTCTCAGTGATGTTTTGCCAGACGGAAATCGTCTGGGTCGGTACACAGTTTTTCGTTGCCGGTTTCGGTGATTAGAAAATTGTCTTCCAAGCGCAGACCGCCGCCGCCTGGCCAGTAGATGCCGGGCTCAATCGCCAGCACCATTCCCTTTTTTATCGTGCCGCCGCCAGCCTGATGCGCGTATGGCCACTCGTGGGCGCGCGCTCCAACGCCGTGGCAGATGGGGTGGGAGGGCTGTCCGGGGTATCCACCTTCGGCGATTCGAGCGCGAGTCAACTTGTCGAGTTCAGGAAAACTGGCACCGTGGCGCGCGAAGGAAACGGCACCATTGAAAACTTTCAGTAGAAGGTCGAGCAACTTCTGATACTCAGGCTTCAATTCGCCGGGGCAGGCATTCTTGGTGAGGTCGGTCCAATAGCCGTCGACGCAAACCCAGATTTCGAAAAGCGTAGGCTCATCTTTCTGAATGGGGCGGTCGCCGGTGGCGGTGAAGGTGGCAATTCCCTTGCCGGACCACACCAGCGTGAAGGCACGCGCCATCTCGACTTTACCCTTGTAGCCCACGCCGGTTCCATGCACAAAGCCTTCATACATAGCGCCGACTTCACTCTCTTTCATGCCGGGGCGCATGTGCTCGCGCGTGTAATCCATAGCAAGGGCGGCGAGTTCGTTGGCCAGACGCATGCGCTCAACTTCCTGATCGGTCTTGATGGAGCGGGCTTCGTTGAGGAGCGGCGTCGCGTCCACCACCTCGCCGCAAAACTTCTTGAACGATTCGAAATAAGACAGCATGAATGTCGTCGGCTCGCCCACCATGCGATCGGCCGACTGCGTGCCCATGTTGAGTTCCACGGCGACTTTGTCGGTCAAGCCGCGCTGCTTCAGAACCTCGTAAGCGCGGTCCCATGCGCGGAACTGCGGTGGGCGCGGATCGCGCTCGTCATAGCCCTTGAAGTACAGGATGTCTTTCGTCCACGAGTTTCGCTCGGCGTCGGCCTGCTGCGGCTCGAGAGCAATCAACGTGGGTTCGCCCGCGCGCGGAAAAACGACAGCGTCATACCCCTTCATGCACCAGTAGTTGGTGAGATAGAGAACGTTGTCAGGCGCGCGGCAGACCAGCGCAGACAGATCCTGCTCTTTCATCAGGGCGCGAACGCGATCGAGTTTTACTTTGTCTGCGGGCCAAGCCATATTTGTCTCTCTACGCCATCTCAATGCACGGTTACCGGTTTATTTTCGTCCTGAAAATTCCAGGCTGCTTCTTTGCCCTTGATGAGCCGGTATAGCGCGGTGTGCAGCGGCGCGGGCACACCGACGCGCTCCGCTTCGCGAGCGATGGCGCCGGAAAGGAAATCAATTTCCGTCGTCAACTTGTGGCGAACATCGTGAAGCATGGAGGGAGGATGGTTCGTCATGGCGCCTACTCGATTCATCTCCCAGGGATCCTCGGGCAGGCGAACGCCAGCGGCCTCAGCTACTCTCTTGCCCTCGTCGATCAAGGCGTGGAGCAGATGGCCGAGATCGGAAAATTTCCCTTCCTCGGAGAAGTGCGGCGAGTGCGGCAGGCCCGTCAGTGCAGCCACGCTATTCACCGATGAATTAAAAATCAGCTTAGACCACTGCGAAGGTCGCGCGTCTTCGAGCGCCTCGGCTTTGAGCCCGGCAGCGACGATAAGATCGGCGGCTTCCTTAACGACGGCGAATGGCGTGCCAGTCGGCTCGAACGGGCCCATCCACGTTGGCGTGTCAAGTTCGTACTGCACATGCGAGTCGCTGTGTCGTGTGCCGCTCATGAACGTGGTGGCGCGAATGACGTAGCCGCGCGTGAGAGTGGCAATGATTTCCTCGCTGCCGACCCCATTCTGTGCGGAGAGGACCGCTCCTTGATCGAAGTGGCGCCCGACCATGCGAAATGATTCTTTGACCTGCGTGGCTTTCGTGGCAACGATGCCGAGATCGCAATCGGGCAAGTCTTTCGCGTTGGTCGTGGCTTTGATCGGGACAGCAAAATTGTGGCTTCCAGTAACCCGCAGGCCTTTTTGGTTTAGCTCGGCAGCGTGATCTTCGCGACGAACAAAGGCCCAGACTTCAGCGACGCGAGCCAAGTGCGCGGCGTACAGACTGCCGATCGCTCCGCAACCGATGATGCAAACCTTCTTCATTCCGTCCTTAGTCCGTCAAGAAAACCGCCGAGCTGCGCTCGGTTGGACAGCCGACACGGTTGTCCCTACGTGGTTCATCTCTTCTCCAGCTTCACCAATTGAGCGAGTTGCCCGCCTTCGTGATGCTTGAGCGAGCGGAAGATGCTGTCAGCGTTGTTGAAGGAGTCATTGATAAAGATGCCCTGCGCAAACAACGCATCCTGCAACGCCGCTGAAATCGTATGCACGGGCGCCGCGCCGCCTTCGCCCATGCCCTTTGCGCCGCTGTAACTGTGGGGAGAAGGCGTTGTAGTGTGGCCGTACTTTATCTTTGGAATATTCATCGAAGTGATCGGCGTGTAATCGCTGAACGTACTGGTCAGCATGTTGCCGACGGCGTCATAGACACAGGTTTCCATCAGCGCCGCGCCGATTCCATGCGCAGTCGCGCCATAGACCTGCCCTTCGACGATGGACGGGTTGATGACCGTACCACAATCGTCGACCGCTACGTAGTCGAGAATCTTCGGGACAAACGTTTCGCGGTCCACCTCGACGATCGCGATGTGCAATTGCGAAGCATAGGTCAGCGTGAGACTGCCGTATTTCGCTTTCAGGTCTGGAACCTTGAACGGTGCGCGCCACACGTAGCGGCAGTTGAGCGTGACATCGTAGAGTTCCGGCGGGAGCACGCCGCTGTTTACGTTCACAATGTTTGCGAGGCCCCAGTAGTTGATGGATTTGCCGCTGCTCTTGGCCTTGATCTCGGGGCCCTGCTGGCCGACTCCGAATTCCAGATCATCTTCTTTGGTTTCGAGGGCAAAGGCGGCCAGGCGCTTCATCTCCGTTTTAAGTTTCTGCGCCGCGCCGTGAACCGCCGACAAACCAGAGACTGCAAATTGGCTGGCATACGTGCCCGACATGCCAGTATGCACGTTGCGCTCGGTATCGAAGCCAGTACGTACCGTGATCAGGTCGGGATGAATGTTGAGCACATCGGCAACAACCTGCGCGGAGGTGGTTTCGTGGCCCTGGCCTTGCGGACATGACCCGACGGCCACAACCACTTCGCCGTAGATATCGAGCTTGCAGTTTGCGCCCTGCGAGTTGCCGGAGAAAGGCGCGTAAGGATTGATGATCTGCGACTGCCCGAAGTTGTTCGTTCCGGAATCGAGCGTAGTGCCGATGCCAATTCCAAGCATGCGGCCTTCGCGGCGCGCCTCGGCCTGCTTCTTCTTCCAGCTGTCCCAACCGATCAGGTCTTTCGCGACCTCAAGCATCTTCGGATAATTCCCCGAGTCGTAAACGCAGCCGTTGGGCGTAGTGTAGGGAAACTCTTCGGGGCGGATGTAGTTGCGCAGCCGCATTTCATCCGGCGCGATGCCGATCTCATGGGCGCAGATATCGACGAGCCGCTCCAGAAACCAGAGGTGCTGCATGCGCGAGTATCCGCGATTGGGGCCGACCGGACATTTGTTGGTGACTGCCTGCCAGAAATCGATGCGAGCGTTCTTGAAACGATAGACTCCGCAGAAGACCTGCGACCAGATCACGCAGCCCAGCGGCTCATAGCGCGGGTAGGCGCCGCAGTCGTCGATGTGCCGTGAATCGATGGCGGTGATAACGCCGTTTTTGTCGAGGGCGACGCGCGTATTGCGGAAGGTGCGCTCGTTGCCGTGAGCGCTCGAAACCATGTGCTCAGAGCGGGTTTCGACCCACTTGACGGGCCGCCCCCCGGCTTTCTTGGATGCCAACGCGCAGACGGCCATCTGCGGATAGCTGGTGATTTTGATGCCGAAGCTGCCGCCGATGTCGAAGGTCTGACACCGGATCTTATCGATGTGAATGTTCAGGTGCGAAGCCAGGAACTGGATCGCGAACGACGGGAACGAGTTATTGCACGAATAGTAGATGCGGTCGTCTTTGGGATTCCATTCGGCAATCACAACGTTGTTTTCGAGCGGCGTCGACGAAAAGCGGTGGAAGTGCAAGCGATCGATGTCGACGACATATGCCGCATCCTTGAAGGCGCGCTCGACGTCGCCGTATTCCCACACGCCGTTCCAGACTCGGTTTGTACCGGCTTCTTCGTGGAGGACACTGTGATCGGTGAGGGCCTGTTCGGCGTCGATCACAGGTTCGAGCGGCTCGTACTCGACCTGCACCAGTTCAGCAGCATCGTCGGCGAGGCTCGGGGATTCGGCAACGACGGCGGCCACCGGCTCACCCTGGTAAAGGACTTTCCCCACGGCCATGGGGAAGTCACGAATTTTCTGCGCTTGGTCCGGACCAATTTCGATAAACGGCTGTGTTTGCGCCGCAATCTCTTTGCCCGTGATCGCGCACACCACGCCGGGCAGCGCCTCGGCGGCGGACGCGTCCACACTGACGACACGCGCGTGCGCATAGGGAGACCGCACAAAGCGCAGATAGAGCATCTCGCGCAGCTTGATGTCGTCGGCAAACTTGCCCCGGCCGCGCAAGAGGCGGTCTTCTTCTTTTCGGGGAAGCGAGGCGCCTACCCAGGGTCCGTTACCGTTCTTCTTTTCTTCAGCCACGTCTTCTTCGGCTCCGTTTCTTTCAGACACCGTGTTTGGTGCCTCCGCAAATATTTCGCGGGCGATGGCGCCCGCGCCACACGAGCTAGGCCAACGCTGCCTGCAGCCCGTCGATCAATTTCTGAATTTGTTTCCTGCCCAGCGGTTCCAGCAAACCACCGGCTACAGAAGCCAGACGGCCGAAGATCTGGGCTTCGCCCTGCCAGTTCACTTTGGTTCCGACCGTGGTTCCAAGTACGGTTCCATCCGCAGTTCCGGGTGCAACTCCGTCGGCGACGGGCGCCAGGTCAAACCCAGCGACCATGGTGACATTTCCTCCGCCAACCGCTCCTTGCCCTTTGTATTGAGCGCGGCGCGGCCTGTCGGCTTCGGCCAGTTCCATCTTCACGTCGGCGCTGCCCTTGATGTAGGAAATGCCCACGTTCACCTTGACAGCGAAATGCGTGGGGTCCTGCACTGACACGCTTTGAAACTCCGGGAGCAGCGGGGCAAATCGATTGGGGTCGGTGAGGAAGTCGTAAACCTCCTCGGGCTGTTTCTTTACTTGGAATTCACCTGAAAACTTAATTGCCATCTCCGGCTCCCTTCATGTTCTGACCCGCGAGCTTAATAGCCTTGAAAATGTTCATATAGCCGGTGCAGCGGCAGGTGTTGCCGGCAATCGCTTTGCGAATTTCCTTTTCGCTGGGCTCGGGATTCTCGGACAGCAGTTGATGAGTGGAGAGCATCAGCCCCGGCGTGCAGTAGCCACACTGCAGGCCGTAGGAATCGCCGAACGCTTTTTGAATGGGATGGAGCTTGCCATCTTTTTCGAGCCCCTCGACGGTCGTGATCTCCGATCCGTCCGCTTGCACGGCAAACATCGTGCAGGATTTTACCGCCAGTCCGTTCATCAGCACGGTGCAAGCGCCGCAGTAGGTTGTGTCGCAACCGACGTGCGTTCCCGTGAGATCACATGCCTCGCGCAGGAACTCGACCAGCAACATGCGCGGTTCGACCTGACGCGAATACGGCGTGCCATTCACGTTGATCTTCACGGCGATTTTTTCGATGGCTGCAATTTCAGGCATAAAGATGGGCCCCTTCGACTTGTTCCCCGCGAGCACGGCGCACGGCAATCTGAATGGCGCGCTTCACCAGGGCTACGACCAGTTCGCGCTTGTATTCAGCGGACCCGCGCATGTCAGCCTGGGGATCGGCGGCGGCACGAGCGGCTTCAGCGGCGGCGGCAATCGTCTTTTCATTCAGAATGTTTCCGCGAAGTGCCCCCTCGGCTTCGCTCGCGCGGATCGCCGTCAGTCCGACGCAGCCCAGAGCAATGGCGGCATCCTGGCAGACGTCGCCCGCCAAGGTGAGTTGCACGGCGGCACTGGCGCTGGGATATACGGGAGCAGTCCGCTTGAATGCAAGATAGGCGCCACCGCTGCCCTGCGGCGGAATTTTCACCTCAACTTCGGTGACAAGTTCGTCGTGAGCCAGCGCGGTTGTATAGGCGTCCTTGATGAAGTCTTTCAATGGGATGATGCGCGCGCCGTTCGGCCCGAGACAGTGCACGGTGGTGTCGATTGTAATTAAGGCGTTGGCCCAATCGCCGCTCGGATCGGCTTCCGCGAGCGATCCGCTGATGGTCCCCCGGTTTCGCACTTGCACGTCGGCAATCCCCGCTGCACAGTCGTGCAGGACCGCAATCTTTCTCGCGAGCGCAGAGTGCTCGATCTCGGCGTGGCGGGTCATCGCTCCGAAATGAAGCGCCCCCGACTCCTCTTTAATGAAGGAGGTGCCCGAGATGAAGTTCAAGTCCACCAGGTGCTCGGGATTCGCGAAACGAAGTTTGAGCAGCGGAATCAGACTCTGCCCACCAGCGAGAAATTTCGCGCCCTCGCCGAGCTGGCCGAGCATGGAGATCGCTTCTTTCAGTGATCCCGCCCGATGATAGTGAAATGATCGCGGATACATTGCAGTTCGTCTTTCCTGTTTAAACGATTTCGTGTAGAGACACGGCTTACCGCGTCTCCGATCGCGTCCCGGACTCCCCGGTTCGCTGCGGGAGACGGGGCAAGCCCCGTCTCTACCGGTAAGCTAAGCCGTGGCAGCTGGCCGGGCAAATCCCCAGGCCGTAGCAGTCAACGCGGCGATGACCAGCCCGGAGCCCACTACGGCAAGAGCTTTCAAAACCAAAGCACCATGATGATACGTCTGAAGAATGATCGCCAGCGGGAACAGCGCGCTACCCACCAGCAGAGCAAACGCAACCAGTTGCCGAGTTCCTTCGCTGAAATTCACTCGTTCGAAAATCACGCCTAGCACGATCATGAGCATGGCAAGCCCGATCCAGTGGGAGTGAGCGTCGACCTGACGAACATAGTCGTACTTGGTTTCGCCGTACTGCTCGAGCGCAGCCTGCGACTCCCCGGCATTATGGTTGGCCGCTGCGGCAAAGGACTGGGCGAGTGATCCGCCCATGTGATCGAGCGTCTGGTGTTCGACGAAGAGCGCATACTGCAAACCGTAGAGCATCCCGAATGCTGCGAGAGTCATGCCCCCGAAAATGAGAAGCTTGCGCGATCCGGTCATCGTGCACCCTCCACGGCGTCGCGTGCAGCAGCCTCGAGGCCACCGGAATAGCGCACGATACCGACCAGCATCCCGACCAGGGCAACAATGACCATTAGGCCGCCAATGTCAGCGATGCCTCCGGCGAGAAGGCCGAACTTCAACTCAAGCAGCACGAATACTGGCAGAATCACCGAGCCGCCGAGGAGCACCTTCACCCAGCGCCGCTTCCATTTTTCCGACAGGAACACGAAGGGCTGCACGAATGACAGCAACATCGCCAACAAGCCAAATTCGATGATGTGCGAGTGCGCTGCGATGTTGACGGCTCGCGCGCCGGCCAGCCCGCCGAAGTTGTTGACCTCAGTTGCCGCGGCATCGAGATTTCCCGCGGCGCCGGCGTTGATCACGCGTTGCAGGATCGAAGTTTCCATCCGTTCGTGCTCGTACAGCAGAGCGCCGGCGTAGTACGCACCGTGCAGGAAACCGAACAAAACCAGAATGGTGCCGCCGGTCAGCAGCGCGCGGCGCGGCATGCTGTCACCCGAATGTTCGAGAGTAGGAAGTTCAGGCTCGCTCAGTTGGCGGCTGCGAACATATTTCCAGAAGCCCCACGCTTGCACAATGAGAACGAGGATCAGCAAGGCTCCGGCGGAATCGGCCAGCACACTCGCCCATCCGATTGCCGAAAACGGGCTGGCGGCGAGTCCGACGTAGTGAATCAGAAAGATGCCGACCGGCAAAAGCACTCCTCCGGCGATGAACAGGGCTGCGAGGAATTTTTTCGTTTGTCGCGAGAGCGCGATGTAGGGCTGCACCAGCGCCAGCAGCAGGGCCAGGTAGCCTGCATCGGTCATGTGGACGTGAGCATCCACCTTGGTGCCCCGATCCTCCAGCACATCGCCGAGATGACTGAACACCGCATTCACCGCCGCGGCGTCTCCGGCAGCGACGGCCCGAGAGGCTGCCATGAGCGCCTCTCCCTGGCGGCCGGCATTCTGGTGGAGAATGAAAACGGCAAAGATGTCGCCGAAGAGAAGACCACCGGCGATCAGAGCGATGCCGCCGAAGATATAGAGCCGACGCGCGCCCATGGCAGGAAACCCAGGAGCAAAGGTCGGCGCGGAATTCGCGGTCGCGACACCGGCACGGTCCGGAAATGGAGTGAGAGTTCCTGGCATTAGTGTCCCACTGGTTCTATGTCGCGGTACTGGCTGCGGAAATACAGCAGCGGCTCTCCATCCCGCACCACGACCTCTTCCACTTCTGCAATGAAGATGGTGTGATCTCCTGCCGTCTGCGTTGAATGCAGCCGGCATTCAAGGTACGCCAGGGCTCCCTGCAGTACAGGCGTGCCATGCACGGTGTGCTCAAAACGGGCGCCCGCCGATTCCGGATGCTGATGCGTCTCCGCGGAGCGCGCGTAATATTCCGAGATGGCCTGTTGATCGCTACGCAGCACGTTCACTCCAAATCTCTTCCGGGCATGCAGATGAGCATGCGTCCGAGCCCGATGATCCACACATACCAGAACCAGCACCGGGTCGAGCGAAACCGCGGTGAAAGCATTCGCCGTCATGCCGTGGACCTCGCCATCCTGGTCGACGGTGATGACCGTGACCCCGGTCGCGAAACATCCCATGGCCTTGCGGAAATCGCTTGCGGCGAGACTCATGCTGCGGAAACCTGCGGGCCCTGGTTTAAAGAGCTCGGCTTGAATCGCTAGACGGACCGATCTGGCCCGTCCAGCCAATGAACACCCTACCACGTCAGGCGCAGCGCGAACTGCAACTGCCGGGGATTAAATACCGCGCTCGGCGTTCCGTAGGACGGGTTGGGCGAACCTTCCCGGAAGAAAGTGGTCGCTCCAAAACAACCGGGAGCACCCGGATCCGGCCCACAGAAATCCGAGGCGCCATAGCTCGTGTTGTAGTAGCGGATATTAACCGTGTTGAGCAGGTTGAAAGCTTCCGCCATGGCCTGCAGATGCAATCTCTCGGCAATCGGGAAGGTGCGTTCCAGGCGAACATCCACCGTCTGCATTGAATCTCCCTGGAAGGTGTTGCGCGGCTCGTTGCCCACGCGGTCATTGTTTCCAAACACATCGCCATTCGAGTCAAAGCCAGCGTATTTGGTGAAGCGCTGCGGCGATTGCAGCGTAAGAATCGTGCTGAAACTGAAGTCGCGCGCGATCACGTTCCAGTTTTTGGGGCTGGTGAAGATGGCATTTCCGGTAAAGCGATGCCGCGCGTCGTCTGCCGAACTGGCGCGCTCCGCGTGGAAGTTGCCGCTGTCTTGCGGAATCAGGACAAAGCTCGGGTTGGGCCCGTTATCGATGGAGTGGGACCAGGTGTAGCCGATGGCAAACGAGAAATTGTTTGTCATCCGCTTGTTCATGTTGATCAGCAAGCCGTCGTAAACCGAATCCCAACCAGACTTTGCCTCGAAGAAGACGCTGTAGGCGGGATCGCGGAACCCGGGGATTCCGTTGACGTGAGGTACGCCCGGAATCACCATCGACGCCGGGAAATTCACATTGCTTCCACCGGCGCAGTCCGGAGCGTTCGCTACTCCGCTCGACGCAAAGTCGAAATACATGTTCTTGCAACTCGCCTGCCCCTTAGAGTTGAAGAACTGCACCGTGCCGCTCGCGTCGGGCTGGTTCACGTTGTAAAAACTGCCCAGGTGGACTCCACGCAGGTGGATTCCGGTGATGCTCAACACCGAATCCTTGAAGGGCTGAAACTCCAGAGACGCGCTCGTCTGAATGCCATATGGATTCTGGCTGTTCTGGTCGAACCGCACGATCGTCGCTGGCTGCAGGAATCCGCAAGTGGCCAACGTTCCATCCGGACAGAAGGGCGCTGGCGTCCCGTTGGGATACGTCGCGCCCGGCCCGAGCAAGGCGCCGAGAGCGAAATTTGTGATGAAGGGAGAACTTGCAAAACTGAAGAGGCCAGTGTTTGAATTCAAACTATTTTCAAACGAATGTCCCGGGTAGGTCGAGAGTCCGCCGCAGGATGGCGCTTGGCACATCAACAGAGGCGATGGAATGATTCCGTGGAAGAGGCCCACACCGGCGCGGAATACCACGTTGTGCGAGGTACCCAGGTCATAGGCCAAACCAAAGCGCGGATCGAAGTTCTTCCACTGCGTCTTCAACACGCCCGAAGGCCACGTCTCAAACTCCCATCGCACTCCGGCATTCAGCGTCAGTCTGTTTGTGGCCCGCCACTTATCCTGCACATAAAAGCCGTCATAAGTGTGATCGAGTGTCGCTGCAGCCTGGTTGCGGATGGCCGCGGGAATCGCTCCACCCTGGTAGATGGCTGGTCCACCGGTGAGAGCTCCCTCGTTAAAGAGCGGCGTTGTCGTCTTGTCGAAACGCTCAAAGAAAATTACGAACGGATCCGGGCATTGCACATCGACGGGACAGCCGGCCGCGCCGTCGGTGCCGAGAAAAGCGGCTAGGTTCGCGAAGTCGGCCTCAAAGGGATAGAACAAGGGGAAGGACTCGTACGTTCCAACTCGATCGAAGTTAAAACCAAAGCTGATGGTATGGCTCGACACGTTATGCGTTATGTTATCCACCAGCTCGAAGCGCGACTCGCGATAAATATCCGGGTTGCCGCGGTTCACACCGACGGCAAAAGTATTAGCCACCTCCAGGTGCGGCTGCGTCGATACCACGGGAAAGTCGAACGTGCGATGTGCATACTGCATCCGAAGTTCGTTCACCCAGCTTGAAGAAATGAGGGTGGTCAACCCACCGGCCAGCGATTGGTCGCGGATGTTGTTGTTCTTGAATGCGGAGGGAAGGTCAAAACCGTTGTTCAGAGGCGATTGGTTGGTCAAACGCCCATCGTTAATGATGTAGCGCGCATAGAGGTTGCTGTTTCCGAAGTTCTGGTCGAGGCGAATCAGGCCGTTGTCGCTATTGCTGTTGCGCATCACGAAAAGGTTCTCGGGCGCCAAGCCGAACACTTGCGTTTTGACCTGATTAATCGCGTCAATGTTGGCGAGCACCGTGGAGTTGTAGGTGGGTGACTCGGTGCGCCTCTGCCCCTCATAGTTGGCGAAAATAAACGTTCTGTCCTTCCTGATCGGCCCACCGATGGCGCCGCCAAACTGATTCTGGCGCAACACGTTGAAGCCGGGCACGGAGAGAATGCTCACCGCATCCAGTTTGTTGTTGCGGAGATAGTCGTACACCGAGCCGTGCACGGCGTTAGTGCCGCTCTTGGTGATGATGTTGACGATGCCGGCCGTGGCGCGTCCGAATTCCGTCGTGTAGTCGGTATTGATGACGCGAAATTCCTTCACCGACTCCTGTGGAGGCGTGCCACGCTGGATGCCCGACGCGGTTGAAATATCATCCGCGCCGTCCACCGCGATGAAATTATAGTGAATATTCTGGCCCGCGAAGGAGAGCTTGGTGACCGGTTCCACAATCACGTCGGTGCTGCCCGAAGTCGTGTTTCCGATGGTGATACCGGGCGCGAGCAATGCAAAGTCAATGAACTCCCGTCCGTTGACCGGGAGGTTCTCGATTTTTTGCTGATCGATGACCGAGCTCACCATGGTTCGGGTAGGTTCGGCAACTTCGCCAACATCCTGCACTTCAACCTGGACTTGAATCTGACCGGGTGCCAGCCCGAAATCCAAGTTGGCGGACGTACCAAGTTCAAGGTGGATCTTTTTTGCGGATTTTTGAAAACCTGACTTTTCGACTTCGACGGTGTAATCGCCGGAGGGAAGGCCACCGATCTGATATTCGCCCACCGCACTGGCGGTGACGCTGCGCTTCAGACCGGTTTCCGCATTGACTGCAGTCACCGACGCTTCTGCAATCACAGCCCCGGTTGTGTCCGCCACGCGTCCCTGGACCGTGCTGTTAACCGCCTGCGCTCCCAGCCAACTCGACATGGTCAAGAGCATCACCAACACAAGCAGCGGACCGACGACCGTTGCCAGGCGACGACGATGGAACATCGCGGACTGAACGGAGCCGGACATTCCGGCATCGGATTTCACAACATATTGAACGGCCATCGAATTCCCCCTGGTACGGCTTGTATGGTTGCGCAAGGCAGCTACTGAGCTGTCCGCACCCCTCGTGTTGCGTGCGCGTGCATGATCTGAGTCAGCCTGGACTCCGAATCCTCAAGATGCTGCTCCAGTGCCACAGCACATTGCTTGAGCTTTCCCGTACTTAGCCATTGGTACATTTTCCGGTGGACAGGAATCAGAGCGCCCGGATTGTCGTGGCTGCGGTCCACCAGCACCATGCCGACACGCAGTTCTCCGAGCATGTTCTTGTAAAAGGAATCCAGCCGCTTGTTGCCGTGGAAGCGAATCAGCAGGCTGTGAAAGTGCAGGTCGTGATTGACTGCGCGCGACCAACTCCGGTCGCGTACCGCCAGTTCGTATTGCTCCACCGCAGCGCGGAGTTCATCCAACAAATCCGCGTCCGGACGGCGGGCCGCAAGCACGGCCGGCAACTCCAGCATGCGGCGCAACTGGTAGATCTCCTGCACATCACCCAAAGACAACTGAGAAACTGCCGCACCGCGATGCAGGCTGCGCCGCAGAAGGCCCTCGAGCGACAGGATCCGGATGGCCTCGCGCATGGTGTTGCGGGAAACACCCAGAGAAGAAGCCAGAGGCAGTTCCTGAAGCTGGGTGCCGGGACGGAACTCACCCTCCAGTATGCGCTGGCGGAGAAGGGCGGCGACTTGGTCCGCCACACTGACACGATTGATCTGCGTTCGATCCATGAAGAAAATTCTCGTCCGTAGATGGAGCGGAATTCTGCCCTGAATTGTTCACATTGTCAAGTGTTGAAATGTTCACCACTTTGAGCGTATCTTGCAGGTTCGGGTTTGCCCCTGACCGCCTGCCCCGGGAAAGGCGAGAGGAGGGACACGGATACGCCGTGTTCCGCTATGATCGTTTCCCATAGGGTCGTTGTCTCAGCAAGGTCGTCCGCGGTGCTGGACAACGCGGCGGTTCGGACGAAACGAGCATTGAATTGATGGAAAGCAGAATGGCCACACTTCTTCCAGACACGCTGTCCGCTACGGCGGCTGAACTGGCGGATGCCAGCACAGCGACGATCTCCTGCGAAGCGGCTTGTCAACTGCTGCGAACCGGCGACGACAAGCTGCCTGCCCTGCTCGCGTCCGCGCAACGCGCCCGTACCAGGTTCAAACCCGGAGTCATCACCTATTCCCGGAAAGTTTTTCTTCCCCTGACAAATCTTTGCCGCGACTACTGCGGCTACTGCATCTTCCGACACGATGCCGGCGAACCTGGCGCGCACACGATGACGCCCGACGAAGTGATGGAGGTGGTGCGCGCGGGCGAGCGCATGGGGTGCACCGAGGCATTGTTCAGCCTGGGGGACAAGCCGGAACTGCTTTTTCCCCAGATGCGCGAGACGCTGCGACACCTGGGATACAAATCCACGCTCCATTATCTGGAGGCGATGTGCGAAAAGGTGCTTCGCGAATCGACTCTGCTTCCGCATCCGAATCCAGGACTGATGAGCGCGGAGTGGCTGGAACGGCTGTCCCGCGTAGCTCCGAGCATGGGGCTCATGCTGGAAACGACCAGTACGCGGCTGCTCGCGAAAGGCGCCGCTCACGACAATGCTCCTGACAAGGAGCCGGCTAAGCGCCTACGCGTCATCGAAGATGCTGGGCGGCAGAGTATTCCCTTTACCACGGGAATTTTGATTGGGATTGGCGAGACGCTGGAAGAGCGCGTGGATGCGCTGGTCGCGATCCGCGACTTGCACGCACGATACGGACACATTCAGGAAGTGATTGTCCAAAACTTCCGCGCGAAAAGCGGCACGCCGATGACGCATTGGCCCGAACCGGACCGCGGAGAAATGTTGCGCACGCTGGCCGTAGCGCGCCTTTTGATGCCGGAGATGAATATTCAGGTGCCGCCGAATCTTTCCGACCCGCACTATGCCGATCTGCTCGATGGCGGTATCAATGACTGGGGCGGAGTTTCGCCTCTGACGCCAGATTTCATCAATCCGGAAAAGCCCTGGCCGCATCTGGAACAATTGCAGCAACGGACTGAGGCGAAGGGATTCGAGTTGCGCCAGCGATTGCCGGTTTATCCTGAATTCGTAGATCGAGCGGCGGCCCACAGCGATTTGCTGGCGCAGTGCCTGGGTTCTGTCGCGGACGCTGCAGGCTACGCTCGGAGGGCGGCATGATCACGGTTCTGACCGGCGGCACGGGCGGCGCCAAGTTCGTGGATGGACTGCGGCAAGTCGTTCGTCCGGAAGACCTGACGATCATTGTGAATACGGGCGACGACTTGTTGTGGTGGGGATTGTACGTTTCGCCCGATCTCGATTCCATCACCTACATGCTGGCGGGCAAACTGAGCCAGGAACGCGGCTGGGGCGTGAAGGGCGACACTTTTTTTTGCCTGAATGCCATGGGGCAACTGGGACAACCGATCTGGTTTCACGCTGGCGATCGCGATCTGGCCACGCACATTTTCCGCTCCAAGCTACTAGCCGAGGGCAAGACGCTCAGTGAAGCCACATCGGAGATCGCGACCAGGCTCGGCGTCAAATCGCGCATCCTGCCGATGAGCAATTCGCGCGTGGAGACGCGGGTGTTGACTCCGGTGGGAGACCTCAGCTTTGAAGAATATTTCGTGCAGCGCTGGTATCAGGATCCAGTGGAATCGGTGCGGTTCGCCGGCGCTTCAGATGCGGAGCCCGCGCCCGGAGTCATCGAGGCGATCCGTTCAGCGGATCTCGTGCTGCTTGCGCCAAGCAATCCCGTCACCAGCATCGCACCCATTCTCGCCGTGCCAGGCATTCGCGAAGCCCTGCGCGAAAGCCGTGCCCGCACCGTGGCCGTGAGCCCGATTGTAGGAAGAGCCGCGGTCACCGGGCCCGCGGGAATACTCATGACGGCGCAAGGCTTCGCAGTTTCGATTGCTGGCGTTGCCGACTTCTATCACGACTTCCTCGATCTGCTGGTGGTTGATTCGGTGGACGCGCCGGTTGCCGAAGAATTGCGCAAGACCGGTATGCGCGTCCATTGCACTCCGACGATCATGCGTAAATTTGAAGATAGAGTCGCGCTGGCCAAGAGCGTGCTGGACGCGGCGAAGCAGCCTCCGACCACTCAGGCCGCAGTGGAGCGTGCATGATTCTGGTTCCGATAAAAAACCTCGCCGACGCCAAGCAGCGGCTCTCTCCGATTTTGAATCCGGAAGAACGCTTTGCATTGGCGCAGGCGATGTGCGAGGACGTGCTGCAAGCTCTGGCACACTGGCAAAACCGGCCTGCCGTCGCGGTAGTAACCCGCGACGCGTTTGCGCGCGATTTGGCGGCGCGCTTCAATTTCGATGTAGTTGCCGACGACAACTCCGGCGAGACCAGCGCCATCGAAATGGCAACTGCGGTTTGCCGCGGGCGTGGAGCGGAAAGCACATTGGTGATTCCCGCAGATATTCCGCTGATCGACAGTTCGGAATTACAGAAGATTGTCGACAGCGCGCCTCCCGGTGGTGCGGTGCTGGTGCCGGATGCGGCGGGACGCGGCACGAACGCGGCCTGGCGATCTCCGAGTGACTTATTCCCACTGCGCTTCGGGAACGACAGTTTCTCGCCGCACCTGGCCGCAGCCAAGGCAACGGGCCTGCCCTGTGTGGTGCTCGAACTGCCGGGCATTGCGCGCGATGTCGATCGGCCCGAAGATCTGCGCGAATTGGCAGCCGCCAGCGGCGATCGGAAATCGCAGAAACTGGTGCGAGGCTGGAACCTCAGCGGACGGAATCAGGCCTGACATGGTCCGGTCAGACATGGGCTCCAGCAGCAGCAGGCGGAAGAATGGCGAAGTTCGCATTCTTCCGATCACTGTCCGCGGAGAAATCCACGCCGGAGAATCGCTGTGCGCGACGTTGTTGGCGGCAACGCGGCTCCTGAAGCTGCACTTTCAGGATGGCGACATTCTCGTGGTGAAGCACAAAATTGTTTCGAAGTCCGAAGGCGCCGTGGTTGCACTGAATGAGATTCGCCCCTCCGCCGCTTCACGCGTTTGGGCGCGACGCTACGGGCTCGACGCACGGGTCAGCGAATTGGCGGTGCGAGAGAGTCGCCGTGTCGTGCGGCGAAAGCACGGAGTCCTGATCACCGAGACTCGGCACGGTTTCATTTGTGCCAACAGCGGCGTGGATGTATCGAACGTCGATGGTGGGCAGCACGCGGTGTTGTTGCCGGAGAATCCGGATCACTCAGCGGCGAGTCTGCGGCGGGAGTTAAAGAAGCAGCTCGGCCTCGAGATCGCAGTCATCATCAGCGATAGTTTCGGGCGTCCGTGGCGTGAAGGCTTAACGGAAGTGGCGATTGGCGTCGCCGGAATGCGGCCTCTGGTCGATTACCGCGGACGCCGCGATCCCCACGGCTACTCGCTGCACGCCACGGTGGACGCTGTAGCGGACGAACTGGCTTGTGCAGCGGGACTGGTCTGCGGCAAGCTGGCCGGCACCCCGGCGTGCATTATTCGCGGCTATGCTTACTGCCGTGGAAACGGCAAAGCGCGCGAACTGATCCGGCCCGCGCAGAACGATCTTTTTCGATAGAGGTTCGATAGGAGAATGTATGGCTTGGCAGGCTTCAGAACTTGAGCACTTCCCAACCTTGACTTGGACCGAGATCGCACCGCGAGCTTCGACGCCAGTTCGCAACGCCCTGGAACGCGCGCTCGAAACGCAAGACGGAGCCTGCCTGCAGGAAGACGAGCGCTATGCCCTGGCGAACTGCGACGGCACGGACTTGCTCGCCCTGCTCGTAGCCGCGGATACCCTTCGCCGCGACCTCGTCGGCAATATCGTCAGCTACGTGGTGAACCGCAATATCAATTTCACCAACATCTGTTTCGTGGGATGCAAGTTTTGCGCCTTCAGCCGCGGGCCGCGCGAGGCCGACTCCTATTTTCATTCGCTCGAAGACATGGGGCGCAAAGCGAAAGAAGCTTGGGATCTGGGAGCGACCGAAGTCTGCATTCAAGGGGGCTTGCCACACGGTCTGGCGCCGTTTTACTACCGCGACATTCTGCGCGCGGTGAAGAGTGTCGTTCCCGGAATGCACATCCACGCGTTTTCTCCGATGGAAATTGTGTACGGCGTGGAACTGACCGGCATGACCTTGCGCGATTATCTGATGATGCTGCGCGATAACGGATTGGACACGCTGCCCGGCACGGCGGCCGAAATTCTGGATGACGAGGTGCGTCACGTGCTCTCGCGCAACAAACTTTCGTCCGCCCAGTGGCAAGAGGTGATCCGCACGGCGCACGACTGTGGTATCGCCAGCACTTCGACTCTGATGTACGGGCATATGGAAACACCGGACCACTGGGTGCGACAGTTGTCCTTGTTCCGGCAGATTCAATCTGAGACCGGTGGCTTCACCGAGTTCGTGCCGCTCGGCTTCGTACACCAGAACACGCTTCTATTCCAACAAGGCTTGGCGCGCACGGGACCCACGTTTGCCGAGCACCTCAAGATTCACGCACTGGCCAGAATTCTGCTTGCCGGCTCAATTCATAACATTCAGGTCTCGTGGGTGAAACTGAACCGCAAACTTTCTCAGCTCTGCCTGCACGCAGGCGCTAACGACTACGGCGGAACGCTGATGGAAGAAAACATCTCGCGTGAGGCTGGAGCGACTGCGGGCCAATACACCAGTCCGGAGGATTTCCAGTCGTTGATCCTGGAGATCGGGCGCATTCCCGCGGAACGCAATACCAAATATTCGCACATCAAAATCAAGTTGCCCGTCGAATCGGTTTCTTCTGAATGGGCGCTGGTTCCGGAGTTTGCATGAGCCGCGCCATCGCCGTCATCGGAGGTACCGGCCCGGCGGGGATGGGCCTCGCGCTGCGCTGGGTCCGCGCAGGAGAGACCGTCATCATCGGCTCGCGCGATGCCCCCCGAGCAGAGCAGACCGCAGAAGGAATTCGCAAGCGTGTTGGCGCAAATGCTCAGGTTTCCGGCATGGAAAATTCGGCAGCTTGCGCCGCCAGCGACCTCCTGGTGCTAACGGTTCCATTCGAAGGGCAGGCCGCGCTCCTGAAGCAGTTGAAGCCGGCGATCCGTCCGGGAAGTGTTCTGATCGATGCCACGGTTCCCCTGGCGGCAAGCATTGGCGGTCGCGCTAGCCGCACCATTGGCGTGTGGCAAGGCTCGGCTGCGCAACAAACCGCCGAGTTTGTTCCGAAGGGCGTCTCGGTCGCAGCCGCATTCCAGAACGTTTCTGCCGACGTACTCAATGGTGACGAAGACGTAGATTGCGACGTCGTCGTGTGCAGCGATGATCCCAATGCCACGCAGGTCGCGATGGATCTCGCAGCGAAAATCCGACGCGTGCGCGCAATTGATGGCGGAAAACTTGAGAACGCGCGCATCGTCGAACAGATCACCGCGCTCCTGATTGGTCTCAACATCCGGCATAAAGGGCACGGTGGAATACGGATCACCGGGTTGCCCGACGCCGCGTACAAAACTGCGCCAGCTTCACGGTAGGCGACCGGCATAGTTCGACGATCTACTACGACATGACTGCTCCTCCCAGCCACCCACCGGCGATCGAATTTGACCATGCTTCTTTCCGCCTGAACGGACACCCGCTGCTGCAAGACCTGGTGCTATCCGTGAAGCAGGGCGAGACCCTGGTTCTGCTGGGGCGCAGCGGCTCAGGGAAAACGACTGCCCTGAAGCTGATCAACCGGCTGTTGTTGCCGACCGCAGGCGAAGTCCGCGTGAACGGACTCCGTACGGTGGAATGGAATCCCATTCAGTTGCGGCGAAGCATCGGATACGTCATTCAGGACGGCGGCTTGTTCCCACACTTCACGGTGGAGCGCAACATTGCACTGGTGCCGCGCATCGAGAACTGGCCACGGCCACGCGTGGAGGCTCGGGTAAGAGAGTTACTGGCCACAGTGGGACTGAGTGAAGACTTGGCATCCCGGTATCCCAGCCAACTCTCCGGAGGTCAGCGGCAACGAGTGGGAGTGGCGCGAGCGCTGGCGGCTGATCCGCCGATTCTGATTCTCGACGAAGCTTTCGGCGCACTCGATGCCATCACCAGGTCGGAAATGCAGAAAGAATTTCGCGCGCTGCAGCAGCGTATGCAGAAAGCGGTGGTCTTTGTAACCCACGATCTGCGGGAAGCTCTGCTGCTGGCCGACCGCATCGCGTTAATGGAAGAGGGCCGCCTAGTCGTTGATCTTCCCGTGGCGGAGTTTTCGCGCTCCCGGGACCCGCTCGTGCGAGCCTACATGGAAGCATTCTCCGGGTTGCCGGATCCAGAGTGATCAAGAGGTGATCGGCATGAATTTCCTGCACTTCATGATGACAAATCGCCAGCAGGTGCTCGATCTCATACTTGAGCACATCACACTGGCAGGCGTGGCAACACTGCTCGCGGCGCTCGTCGGTATTCCGCTGGGCATCCTGATCACGCGCGTTCCGCAACTCAGCAAGCCGGTGCTGGGTGGCGCAAACATCATTCAGACCATCCCCAGCCTGGCTTTGTTCGGATTTCTCCTTCCAGCACCGTGGATTGGGGAACGGGGAGGCCGGCTCGCGATCCTGGCGCTGGCGCTCTATGCGTTGTTGCCGCTGATTCGCAATACTTACGCGGGCATTCAGAGCGTCGACCCAGCTATGGTCGAAGCCGGGCGCGCTATGGGATTGACCGATCTACAGTTGCTCTTTCAGGTGGAATTGCCGCTCGCCTCGGGAGTCATCGTGGCGGGCGTGCGAATCGCGACGGTACTCTCCATCGGGCTGGCCACCATCGCCGCTGCGATTGGCGCGGGAGGACTGGGAGAATTTATTTTCCGCGGACTGGCCATGGTCAACAACCAAGTGATCTTGGCAGGCGCCGTTCCCGCGGCACTGTTGGCGCTAGTGGCCGACTTTCTGCTTGGAAGGCTGGAGCGGCGACTGGGGTCCCTGCGTTTGAAATCGTAGTTCGAGATTGGAAGAAAGGCCCATCAACCACAAAGGACACGAAGTATCGCGAAGGTTTTTGGGCCTCCTTCGTGTGACTTCGTGCCCTTTGTGGTGAAGGTTTTCGCAAATTGACCCGTCATCTAACATCGATCTTCCTATTGCTCTGCTTGCTGCTTCTTTTGCCGGTGGTCGGCTGTAAACGGCACGCGGATCGAATTGTAGTTGGATCCAAAAACTTTACCGAGCAACTCATTCTGGGAGAACTGTTCGCTCAAATCATCGAGGCTCGCACTCACCTGCCCGTGGAGCGCCGTTTCTACCTGGCAGGCACATTCATCTGCCAGCAAGCGATCCTCGCCGGGCGAATCGACATCTACCCGGAATATACCGGCACGGCACTGACCGCGGTTCTCAAGCAGCCACCCAGCGGTGACAAGGTGGAAGTCTATCAACGCGTGAAGCAGGGCTATGAAAGCAAGTTTGGCCTCAACGTGGGACCACCCCTCGGTTTTGACGACACCTTCGCCATGGTGATCCGCGGCAATGACGCCCGCCGTCTACACCTGAAGACGATGTCGCAGGCAGCTGCATTTACTCCGCAGTGGCGCGCCGGTTTCGGATACGAATTCATGGAACGTCCGGATGGGTACAAAGGTTTGGTAGCAAGCTATGGACTGCGCTTTGCCGAGCCGCCACGCATCATGGATCTCGGGCTGATCACGCGAGCGCTCAAAGAACGCCAGGTGGACTTGATTGCGGGCAACAACACGGATGGATTGATTCCGGCGCTCGACCTTGTTGTGTTGGAGGATGACCATCATTATTTCCCTCCGTACGAGGCGGTAGCCGTGATGCGCGGCGAGATGCTGAAGCAACATCCCGAAGTTGGAGCGGCGCTTGGCGAACTAGCGGGAGCCATCTCCGACGACGACATGCGGCGGCTGAATTACGTGGTGGATGGACAACATCGCGACGCGGCCGAAGTTGTGAAAGAGTTTCTGCAACAGCGCAAACTGGTCAATTAGACGCCCCGGCCTCTTCCACGGGCTGGGCGTTGAGTTCCTGCTCAGGCTCGCCGCCGGCCAAACCCTGTGCGATGATCAGCCGCCGCGCTTCGATGCGCAGATCCGGCAGCGCACGTCCAAACCAGATTGCGCCCAAGATGCAGGCCACCCCTCCGGCGGCGACTGTGATCGGTGCGCCGGCGTGCTGCGCCAACGCTCCTCCAAAGAAAGCTCCGAAGGGGGCCATTCCCATGAACATCATTGAATACAGCGACATCACGCGGCCGCGGAGTTGATCGGGCACCATAGTCTGGATCAGCGTGTTCGAGCAGGCCATCTGCAACATCATCGAATAGCCGGCAGGCAGCAGCAGGGCAGCGGACAACCAGAATGACGTCGAGAAAGAGAAGCAAACCAAGCTGATCCCGAGACTGGCACAGGTAATCGCGACCCACCGGCCAAGACCTTTCACTCCAGTCTTGGCGGCGAGCGTCAAGGCGCCAAACAGAGCGCCCACGCCCGTGGCGCCCATCAGAATACCCAAGCCGCGCGCGCCCCCGTGCAGAATCTTGTCAGCGAAAACTGGCATCAATACCGTGTAGGGCATGCCGACCAGGCTTACCAGTCCAATCAGCAAAAGCAGCATCCGGATGATTCGCGTCTGGTTGACCCAACGGAAACCTTCCACAATATCTTCCAACGGCGAATGCTCGGTGCTGCGCGCCGGGCTTTGCACGTTCATCATCAACAGGCCGATGATCACAGCGATGTAGCTCAGTGCGTTGGCGGCAAAGCACCAGCCTTCGCCGATTCTCGCTACCAGAATTCCAGCAACCGCAGGACCGATCACGCGCGCGCCATTGAACATAGACGAATTCAGCGCGATGGCATTCATCAAATCCTCTCGGCCGACCATGTCAATAAGGAATGACTGTCGCCCCGGGATATCGAATGCGTTCACCACTCCAAGCAAAGCGGCCAACACGAAAATATGCCAGACCTCGACGCGGCCGGTCAGGGTGAGCCAAGCGAGAATCCCGGCAAGAATCATGGAGGATATCTGCGTGGCGATGATCAGCCGTTGGCGGTTGGTGCGATCGGAGGTAATTCCGCCTAAAGGAGCGACCAGGAAAACGGGTATCTGGCTGGCAAAGCCGACGCTCCCGAGCAAGAGAGCAGAGTTCGTTAGACGGTACACCAGCCACGCCTGGGCCACGCTCTGCATCCAGGTGCCAGTGAGCGAGATCATCTGCCCGCTGAAAAAAAGCTGAAAATTACGGTGGCGCAGGGCGCGCAGGGTTGTCGCCCATTTCGGAGAAGACGCGATTTTCACGTCCGTTTCAGCGGCCGCGACGGAATGTTGTTCCTCGCTCACTCTTTTAGAACTTTTTCACATCTTGCAGATGACGGCAACCGGCCGGACGATGCGACGCGCCCGAGGGTTGTCCTCAGTGTGCGCCGGAAGCTACGGATGTTTACTTTACAGACAGTTTTCCACAGCTCCGCCACGTGACCGACTTGCAACTTCCCTGCCGGGACGATCCGCGATAGAGTGAAAGTCCACTGAAGGAGCCGGGAAGGGCAAACCATGAGTGCAGATCCCAATCGTCTGGAACGTCGGGGCGCGCAGCGTTTCGAAGTACACCTGCCCGTGGCCGTTCACTTCGAGGGACGGACTGTACCCGGATTTACCCAGGATTTGAGTGGTCGTGGAATCTTCTTTTACGCCGAGACAGCTCTGCCGCAGGGCGCGATCGTGGAACTGACTTTCACCATGCCCTCCGAAATCACCTTGGCGGAAAACATGCCGGTCCGGTGTCGGGGACGGGTGTTGCGGGCCGCCACTTCTCTGGCCGGACAGCGAAACGGAATCGCCGCGCAATTCGCTTCCTACGAGTACTTGCCCGCCAACGAGCCCATTGTTCAATTCGTCCGAGTTTCCGCCGCCGGTGCCGCCGGAGGGACTTCCGGCCAGATACCACGCTGAGGCCTGGCTTTCCGACACCTCGGCATCCAACCGCAATCGGCGGTTCGACTAGATTTCATTCCATGCGCCAGGGCGCGCGCTCCGGCCAGTGCCGCAAGGCCTCCGCAGCCCAAGCGGTGGTCTTATCCGCGTGGCACATCGTGCACGGATTCGGGATCTTATATTTGTTGGTCATGGCTGGCGTGATAAAGGCAAAGGTATGGGCGCGCACCTTGACGTCCGCAACTGTCGTCGCGATCTTCGGCATGTGACAGGCGATACAACTGCTTCCGGGAGATCCTTTTTTGTGATGGGTATGCTCTTCGATGGTGCCGGTGCGCGGGCCGTTCAACGAAAGCGGCCCGTGGCAATCCAGACATAATTGGTCCGCAGGCTTCAGCAATTGCGCATAGTTATCCGTGCCATGCACATCGTGGCAACTGAAACATGTCACCCCGCGCCGGTACATTACGCTTTGCACAAAATCATTCCCTTGCATGCGATTTTTGTGAGCCGTGCCGTCGGGGTAGTGGGTAAAGCTGGTCTCGCCCAGCGCGTGCTCCTCCAGTTGCCAATAATCGCGCAAGTTGAGTCCCACGTGGTATCCAACCGGCCAGTCGTAATATTTCCCTTCGATAGGATTCGTCAGTGGGCGTCCTTGGGAATGGCATTGGATGCAGGTGTCATTTGCCTGAACGTAGTCTATTCGCGCCGGATTCAGGATGTTTCCGCGAAAGGGATGCTCGACATGCTCGCTTCCCGGACCGTGGCACCTCTCACACCCAACGTTCCACTCCGCCACCTGTTTGGTGTGGATGTTGTAGTCGACCGAGTGGCATCCATCGCATGTGGGACCCGTGGGCCGCTGCATATTGTCAGGCGGGTAAAGCGGCGCCCACCAGTCGCTCCCGTTGGCGACAAAATAGGGCCTCCAGACGTGATTGGTGACATCCCATTGAGCCGGTTCCGGATAGTAATCGTCTCCTCTTTTCGTGAAATAACGTTGCTTCCAAAGGCTGCCGTACACCAGGGCCACTTCGTCCTTCGTGAACTTGGCAACGGAATTCGTGGCAAGATTGGGAATGATGGCGTCCGGGAATTCGCGCGGATTGCGGACGACGTTCGCCATGGGCGTTTTCCGCCAGCGTTCGTAGATTTGAGCGTGGCATTTCTGGCAGGACTGCGAGCCGACGTAGTGAGCCGAATGTACTGAGGCTGCCTGCTGCTCATGCTCTTCCTTGGTCAATTGGCGCAGACTGCGGATCAACAGGACAAGCTTCCAGCTGTCATCGGTCTGCTCGTCGTGCGGCTTCGCCCAGCCCGGCATGCCGGTGAGCCGCACGCCGTTCCGGATGATGTACCGAATCTCTCCGTCCGTTAGATTTTGCGTTTGAGACGAGCGCAAGTCCGGAACTTTGGGGTAGAGGTTGCGGCCGACTCCGGTCCGTCCAGCGCCGTCCGGCCCATGGCAGACCGCGCAACGGTCCAGGAAGCTCTCGCGCGCCTCTTTCAGAACGTCCGGTGTAGCCTGCCACGGGTTCGCTTCCTGGCGAGCCTTTCGCGGGATTGCCAGGTTACGTGCAGTGCGAGCCGCAACTCTCTCCAAATACGACGGCTCGTCCGCAGTGCTAAAGCCGCGCGAAACCAGCCACGCTCCGCAGAAGACCAGCGCGACAAGAATCACGCCACAGAGCAGGAGCAAAGGTTTCCAAGGTTTCATGCAGAAACGTTACTACAAAGCGAAGCTTTGGCTAAAATGCAAATCCGGAAGAAAGAGCTGGCTCCCCATGCCTCGTAAAAACTCAACGTGTGCGTCTTGAGCCCACCAATGCTTCTCGAAAAAGACAGTGTTGGAGGCGAATTGTCACCTGAGCGGAGACTGGCCTTCCCCGCCCCCTTTCGCGTCCTTTTCAAGCGGTCGCCTTTGCCTTACAATCAATGAAACCAGCAGACTGGCGGGGATTCTTACCCCTATTTGAAGACCCGCCGTCGACCTGCCGCCTCGTCTGCCGTCCCCTTCGTTACGAAGGTCATTTGGCTGCGACGCTGGAAGTTCGTAGCATGACAATGAACACTGAGAATCGAGTCATGCCCGGGATCGCTGTCGCCATCCTCACCGAGGACCGCGAACAATCCGTCGTACTGAATAGCCGGGTGGAGAGTACGAACCTCGCCCGCACCGTGTTGAGCCACGTCGGGTTCCCCGCGGGGCCGAGCGATGCCGTCTTGCGGCAATTGCAGGATCAGCGCGCTGAAGTCGCCCTGGTGAATATTGATCCCAAGAATCCGCAACGCGCCATCCGCACCATCGAACTGATTCATTCCAGCATTCCCGAGATTACGATTTTTGCGGTGGGCGAAATGAGTCAGCCCACGAACATTGTTTCTGCCATGCGAGCCGGTGCGAGAGAGTTTCTCGATCACAACGCCAGCCGCGAAGCTCTGGTCGAGGCCTTCACCCGTTTCTCAGCCACTTTGAGCCGCGCACAACGCAGTGCCAGCAAGGCCCGAGTCTTCACTTTTCTGAACGCCAAAGGTGGAGCTGGCGCTACCACTACCGCGGTCAACACCGCTGTCGCCTTGCAGGAGGCTCACGGGCGGGTGGTGCTGGTCGATTTCGCTCCCATCGGTCATACGGCCCTGCAACTAAATCTGCGGCCTCAATTCACCTTGATCGATGCATTGCAGAACCTGCATCGCATGGACGGTTCTCTGCTCGATGGCCTGATGACGCCCTATCGCAACGGCCTTCATCTGCTGGCCGGCGCTCAGCAACCACACAACGGGGTTCCCACGGCGTCGGAATTGGCTCGTCTCTTCGACCTGCTGGTAAACCAATATCACTTCGTGGTGGTTGATGGCTCCGGCCGGATGGATGCCACCATGCAAATGATCTGCGACCTTTCGAACGCCGTGCTGCTGGTCGCGCAAACCGACGTCGTTTCCCTCTGGAGCGCCGGTCGGATTCATACGTTCCTGCAGGAAGGCGCGGGCCGCGATCGCCTGCGGATCGTTCTCAATCGTTATAAGAAGATTCCCGGCTTCACCGACGAAGATGTCGAAAAAGCCACCAACTGCAAGGTACTGTGGAAGGTACCCAACAATTTCCAGGTCATCGGACCGGCAATTGACAAAGGCAGCCCGGTCGCCGCGCAGGGGAATCACGAAATCGGCCGTTCCTATCAGGGTCTGGCCGCCGAACTCGCGGGCGCGACCACGTCCGCCGAAGGCGCCTTATCGCTGCTCTACCAGCACGACAAGAGCGGCGACAGCAAGAAACGTGCCTCCGGCCAACTGATCGTCTCGCCCATGCGCGCCGGGCAATAAACCGGGAAAGAACCCCGAGCAACCCTCCCTTCCTCGCCCTTTCGACGTTCTCCCATGCACTGGCATCTCTTGGCTCGCAGTCCGCAGCTCCTTTGCTAGAATCAAGGATTCACCAATGACGCCGAGAATCGCTGAAATTCTGTATCAGATGATCGCGTTCCTGTTTGCGATCAGCGTGCACGAGTCTGCCCACGCCTGGACTGCGTCGCGCTGCGGCGATCCTACGGCTCGCATGTTGGGACGCGTGTCGCTGAATCCCATTCGCCACATTGATCTGTTTGGCACGATCATACTGCCGCTCGTCGCGGCCGTCAGCGGCATACCACTGCTCGGCTGGGCCAAACCCACGCCAGTGGATCCCCGGAATTTCCGCAACCCCGTGATGGACGACATTCTGACCTCCGTGGCGGGCCCAGTCAGCAACTTCATCGTCGCCACTGGCGCCCTTCTGCTGCTGGGCGGCATTTCGCTTTCGTCCTCCTCCGGACACACTCTGGTAGCCGGGTTGTCGCGTGGCTTCGTCGGTGCTGCTTCCGATTCGCCGTTGGAGTTCGTCGTCGAGCTGCTGTACGTCGTAATGCTCATCAACATCGTCTTGGCGGTCTTTAACCTGATCCCGGTCCCGCCGCTCGATGGCAGCCACGTGCTCCGACATTTCTTATCAGAGCCAGTGCGATTGGTGTACGACCGCATCGGAATTTTCGCACTGCTGGCACTGGTGTATCTCGGCGGAGGGCTGCTCTGGAGCGTCATCCGGCCGTTTAGGGACTTTTACCTCTTCATCCTGGGCAAATTCTGAATGACTCCTTCAACCAAGAAACGTGTACTGAGCGGGATGCGCTCGACCGGCAAGCTGCACCTGGGAAACTACGTCGGCGCGCTCGAAAACTGGGTCCGCATGCAGGACGAGTATGACTGTTTCTTCTTCATCGCCGACTGGCACGCCCTGACCACTGACTATGCGGACACGTCGCGGCTGAAAGAAAACTCGGTTGAAGTGCTGTTGGATTGGCTAGCGGCTGGCCTGGATCCCGCAAAATGCGTGATGTTCATCCAGTCGCATGTCCCGGCACATGCGGAGTTGCACCTGCTGCTTTCGATGATCACGCCCCTCGGCTGGCTGGAGCGCGTCCCGACGTATAAAGAGCAGAAGGAAAATATCAAGGAAAAAGACCTGGGAACATACGGGTTTCTTGGTTATCCCGTCCTGCAGTCTGCGGACATTTTGATCTACAAAGCGGACGTCGTTCCCGTTGGCGAAGACCAGGTCGCGCACGTGGAACTGACGCGAGAGATCGCGCGACGCTTCAACGGCTTCTACGCCGGGAAGCGCGAATACGTTTTCCCCGAACCAGCCGCTCTGCTCACGCCAGCCGCCCGCTTGCCCGGTACCGACGGCCGCAAGATGTCAAAGTCGTATGGCAACGCGGTGATGTTGACCGACCCAGAGCCCGTGGTGCGGCAGAAACTCAAGACGATGGTTACGGACCCTGCCCGCGTGCGGCGCAGCGATCCCGGCAATCCAGATGTGTGTCCCGTGGGCGACCTGCACAAAATATTCAGCACCAAAGAAACGATGGCGAAGGTCTATGAAGGCTGCCGGTCGGCCGGAATCGGCTGTATCGAGTGCAAAAGCTGGGCCGCCGATGCCTTGGTGAATATCCTCAACCCTATGCAGGAGCGGCGAAAAAAATACGAGGACGATCCCCGCCTCGCCTGGGATATTCTGGAAGCTGGCTCGGCTCGCGCCCGCGGGGTCGCAGGTACAACGATGAACGAAGTGCGCGAGTCCATGAGGCTGGACTATAGCTCGAACTATGAGCCGGTGAAGGATTCCAAGAAGTGACGGATTTGTCTCAACCCATATCAGAACAAGCGCAAGTCGAGACTTCCCGACAAGGCACCGCTCCGGTCGTTGTTGCTGAGAACAGGTCGGCCGCGACCAAATCCAACAAGAACGATGCCAGCGACTTCCCGTTCGCCATCGAACTCGGGGAAATCTACGAAGGCCCGCTTGACCTGCTGCTCGACCTGATCCGCAAGCAGGACATCAACATCTACGACATTCCCATCGCCAGGATCACGGCGCAATATCTCACGTACGTGGAGCGCATCCGCGAACTCGACGTCAACATCGCCAGCGAGTTTATCTACATGGCGGCGGTGCTGATTCACATCAAGTCAAAGATGTTGCTGCCGCGCGATCCGCTGGCTCCCACCGACGCGCAGGAAGATCCGCGCAACGAACTCGTCAATCGCCTGCTGGAACACGAAAAATTCAAATCCGCGGCGCAGATGCTTTTGCAGAAACAGCAGATTGAAGATGCCGTGCTGAGCAATCCGGCGATCCGCGAGTTCATGGACGCCGAGGGCACCGAGCCCGAACTGGCCGCCGACGTCATCGACCTGGTCAAGACCTTCCAGCAAATACTGGACCGAGCGCGCACCCGGCCTATGTTGGAGGTCGACGAGGAGACTGTAACCGTCGGCCAGATGATCCAGTACCTGCACCGCCGGCTCGCGCTCGAAGATCGCCCCATTCGCCTGAAGCAGATACTTCGCAACGTGCCGTCGCGACAGGCACTGGTCTGCATGTTTTTGGCAATGCTGGAACTGGTCCGCTTGCAGGCGATTCAAGTACGGCAAGACCACGTCTTCGGCGAAGTGCTGGTGCGCAAGCACTCGCACTTCGAAGAAGTGATGACTGAGCAAACTGCTGTGCGCGATGATTGGAAGTAATAAAAGTCGTTGGTCGTTGGTCGTTAGCCAGAGCTGCCAGCCGCGACTAACAGGCGAATAACCAACGATGAATAGCGAACGACTAGCGACCAACGACTAACGACGATTCTCATGAGCCTTAGACCTCAACTCGAAGCCATCATTTACGCGGCGGAAACACCCATTTCCCTTGACCAGATTCATTCGCTCGTGAAGGAGTCTGTGCTCGCCGAAACTCCCGGCATTGATCCGGCGGAAATTAAGTCGCGCATCCGCGCCACGCTCGAAGAACTCATCGCGGAGTACTCCGGCTCAAACCACGGTATCGAAATCCGCCAGGTCGCTGGCGGATACCGCATGTCCACCAAGCCCGATCAGCACGACGTCGTGCGCGCCTTCGCCAAGAGCCTCAAACCGCCTTTCCGGCTGTCGCTTCCAGCGCTTGAGACTCTCGCCGTCATCGCCTACAAGCAGCCGGTCACGGTGCCTGAGATCAGCGAAATCCGCGGGGTGGATTCCGGCGGAGTCATCGCCACCCTCCTCGACCGCAAACTCATCACAACCGCAGGCAGAAAAGCTGTGATTGGCCGGCCGATTCTTTACAAAACCAGCAAAGACTTTCTGCTGCGCTTCGGACTGAAGGACATCAACGAACTGCCCAGCATGGAAGAGTTCGAGAAACTGCTGGCCGAGTCGTTTCAGAGCGACCTGCTTCCGAGTGAGGGTGCGCCCGTCGAGGCATCTTCGATCTCGCCGTCAACCGACGATTCCTCCGAAACAGCAAGTACTGCTGAAAGCGACGACGATACCGATCCCGCAGTCGCAACCGAAGAAACCAAAACACCAGCCAGCGCAAAACCGGAGTAGCCATGCCAGCCGAACGTCTGCAAAAAATTATCGCTGCTGCCGGAGTAGCCTCCCGCCGCAAAGCCGAAGAGCTGATCACCTCCGGCCGCGTGCTGGTCAACGGTCAGGTAGTGACACAGCTCGGCACCAAGGCCGATCCCGAGCAAGATCACATCCGGGTCGATGGCAAGCTGCTTCAGGGGCCCGAACGTTTCACATACATAGCACTGAACAAGCCCAAGGGATACGTGACCACGGTCAGCGACGAGAAAAAGCGCCCCACCGTGATGGACCTGGTCCAGAAGGTGAAAGGCCGCGTGTATCCTGTTGGCCGCCTCGACTGGGCAAGTGAAGGCCTGATACTCATGACCAACGATGGTGCGTTGGCCAACGCTTTAATGAAGGCATCTTCCAACGTGCCAAAGGTCTACGTGGTGAAAGTCGCTGGCCAGCCTGACGAGGCCAAACTCGACAAGCTTCGCCGCGGAGTCTCGATTGCCGAGAAAGGCGGCCGCCGCGTGCGCACGGCACCGGCAAAAATTCGCTTGATCCGCGAAGGCGATAACCCGTGGCTGGAAGTGACGATCATCGAAGGGCGCAACCGCCAGGTCCGGAAAATGTTTGAAGAAGTAGGACACCACGTGGAGAAAATCCGGCGCGTGCAGTACGGCCCCCTCGCGCTCGATGTGCCGCCGGGAGATTGGCGGAACCTTAGTTTATTGGAAGTGGCAAAGCTGAAGAGCGCTGCGTCAGGACCAAAACTTACGCTTCCGCCCAGCGCGCCTACACCGCTGCGCGCACTGAAATCGCCGAAAGCACCGCGCTCACCTAGACCGGCACCCTCGTCCAAGTTTTCGCGCGCTCCGAGGGTTACGACGGCAAAGTCGTCGGGCACTCCGAAGCATAAGCGTGCCTAACGCCGGGCTTCTGTAATCATCGGCAGCCGAGCCGCGCCGTATAAGCCGGCATCGCTCCCCAACAACGCACGCGTGATGATGGTCTTCTGGCCGGGACCAGCCTCCACGTTCGCAGACGCTCCATGGTTGCCAACTGAATCATCGTGGGGAGCCGTCGCAGCATACACCAGCGAACGCCGCCGCAATTCTTCGAAGATCGAGGGCGAAAATGCTTCCCACGCGCTCGAGACTCCCCCGCCAATCACGTAAATCGGCAGGTTGAGGGAATTCACCATTGTCGAGAGCACAATACCCAAACAGCGTCCTACGTATCGAAAAATCTGCCGCGCATCCTCATCGCCTTGAATGGCAAGGTTGTAGATTGACTTCGCACTAAATTCAGGATCAGAGTTGGCCGCGCTCGCCAAGGCGCAGCCACTGTTCTTCACGATCGCTTCCCGTGCCATCCGCACAATCGCCGTGGCCGAGGCGTACGCCTCCAGGCAGCCATGATTCCCGCACCCGCAAAGTTGCCCCTCCGGTTCAACGGTTGTGTGCCCGAACTCCGCCGCCATGCCGTTCGCGCCACGCCAGATCGCGCCCCCGAGAACCAGTCCACCCCCCACACCAGTCCCGAGCGTAAGCATGGCCATGTCCGAGAAATCCTTGGCCGCGCCCAGCCATTTCTCCCCAAGCGCCGCAACATTGGCGTCATTTTCGAGGATGACGACGGTTTTCAATCGCTGCTCAATGGCAGCGCGTGCCGGATAGTCGACCCAGTCCGGAAGGTTGGGCGATTCGCGCACCAACCCAGTCTGCATATCAATTATGCCCGGAACGCCGACGCCAATCCCCTGCATTGGGGCGGTGTCCTTGAATTTGTCCGACATACGCTGGATGGCGTCGCACATGTCGGCGATGACGTGATCGCGTCCGCGGGAAACCTTGGTGCCAAGCGTGACTTTCTCGACCAGCGCGCCCTGCTCGTCGACGGCCGCGATACGCAAGTTCGTGCCGCCAAGGTCGACACCAATTGAGAATTTATTCATAGAGTTTCATCATGGTAAGCCGACTCGGTAGCCGGCTCGAGGGAGCTTCCAAGCCCGTCCCTTTTTTACAGGGTGGGTGCGAATCCGTCAATATTAAATCGTTCTACTAGGGCTATTTTTGACATTTTGCGCAGAAGTGACTGCTCCGCCCGGCCAGCACTACGCGCCGGATTGCGCTACCGCACACCAGGCACGGCTCGCCCTCGCGGGCATAAACTCTATGCTGAAGCTGGAAGAATCCCTCTTCGCCGTCTGCGTCGACATAGTCGGAGATTGATGACCCGCCCAGCGTAATCGCTTCTCGCAGCACTTCCCGCACCGCCCCGTGCAGTTTGCCGAACTGCTGGCGCGTGATGGCTGCCGCCCGCCGCCGTGGACGGATGCCAGCCCGAAACAACGATTCGTCAGCGTAAATGTTACCCACTCCGCGCAGCAATTTTTGATTTAGAAGCGCGCTTTTGATCGGTGTCTTGCGCCCGCGAAAAAGCTCGACGAACTTCTCCTCGGTCACCTCCAGTGGTTCCACTCCACCGGGGTCGAAGCCGCCGTCGTGAACGCTGAGCTTGCCAAACATGCGTGGATCAATAAAGCGCAGTTCGCGCCCGGAAGCGAGTTTCGCGATCAAGTGGGTGTGCTTGGCAATCTCGTCCGCAGGCTCGCACACCACCATGCGCCCCGTCATGCCGAGATGAACAATCCACTGCGCGGTCCGGCCTTCACCGATGTTCTGTAGAGACGCGGCTTGCCGCGTCTTTCGGCGAGCGGCACGTCCGCCTCTCTTGGACTGCGCTTCACCCTCCAGATCGAACACAATATGCTTGCCCGCGCGATGCACACGAACAATTCGCCTGCCCTCAAGCGTGGCAGCGATCACGCCGGCCGGTGATTTGAGCGGTTGTTTGCGAGAGCCAATCCACACCGATTCGATGGTGTCTCCGGCAACGCGCTTGTCGAGGCCGCGCGCAATGGTTTCAACTTCGGGGAGTTCAGGCACGGTGTCAGGATACAAGATCGGCGCAGAGAAAATCGCTATTGGCTTCTAACTCTTAGCAAAAAGCCAAAGACCAAGAGCTAAGAGCATTTTCGAGTTTGCTCCTCCACAGCCCGATTCGGTATGCTAGAGCGTACACACCAAGTACCGCCGATCTTCCCAGTTTTCCAGTCTATTCAACCGCGGCGAAAACCCGTGTGTGCGACCCCCTGGGGCGGCCTGACCGGTCGCACAATTTCCAAGTGGAGTGTTCATTGAGCAGAGGCAGCACGAGCAGAGGCAGAACCGCGGTTATCGTTGGTGCCCAGTGGGGCGACGAAGGCAAAGGCAAGATTGTCGACGTACTCACCCAGACTTTTTCGGTGGTGGCCCGCTACGCCGGCGGCCACAACGCAGGACACACCGTCATCATCAACGGCAAAAAATTCATACTGCAGCTGGTGCCCGGAGGTATTCTCCGACCCGAGTGCGTCAGCGTCGTCGGCAATGGCGTAGTCATTGATCCGCTGGCGTTCCTGAAGGAAGTCTCTTCATTGCGCGCCGCCGGCGTAAAGGTAGACGGGAATCTCTTTGTATCGAGCCGGGCGCAAGTCATTCTTCCGTACCATCGCATGATGGAGCTGGGGTCGGAAAACGCTCCCGGCCGCGTGAAGATCGGGACCACTTCCCGTGGTATCGGCCCATCGTACGAAGACAAAATGGGACGCCGCGGCTTGCGCGTCGCAGATCTGCTCGACACTCCATTGCTGCGCACTCACATCGAGAACACATGCCGCGAAAAGAATATGATCGCGCATGCCCTGTTCAACTCCGACCCGCTCGATGCTGACAAGATGTTTCGCGAATACGCCGACGCTGCCGAGCAAATCCGTCCCTTCGTCCGCGACACGGCTCTTCTATTGAACCGCGCCCTCGCTGAAGGCAAGTCGATCGTCTTCGAAGGCGCGCAGGGCACCATGCTCGACATTGATCACGGCACCTATCCGTTCGTGACTTCCTCGAGTTCCACGTCGGGCGGCGCCTCCACTGGAACCGGCGTGCCTCCGACCTCGATTGACACGGTCATCGGGATCACCAAGGCCTATTGCACCCGCGTCGGCAGCGGTCCGTTCCCCAGCGAACTCCTCGATGCCCAGGGAGAAGACCTGCGCAAACGCGGCAACGAATTCGGCGCCGTCACCGGACGCCCTCGCCGCACCGGCTGGCTGGATTTGCCTCTGCTCCGCTACGCTGGCATGATTAACGGAATCTCCTGGCTGGTGGTGACCAAGCTGGATGTGCTTGATCACTTGAAGGACATTCCAGTCTGCGTAGGGTATAAGGTGGACGGCAAGGAAACCGACGAAGTACCGGCGCAAGCCTGCGGTTACGACAAGATCGAATGCATCTACCGCAACATGCCCGGCTGGGCCACTCCAACGCAGTCGATTCGGATGGTCGAAGCGTTGCCCAAGGCCGCCCGCGAATATCTGGCCTTCATCGAGAAGGAAACTGCGGCGCGAGTGGGAATGATTTCCACGGGCCCCGATCGTGAACAAACGATTTTGGTTCCCGACTTCATCAGCGCGATGGGCCTGAAAAGCTAGTGTTTCGTCGCAGATATCGCTTTAGAAATGCTGTGAGCTTCGTATCAGGGTATCGCTTCAGCGATGCCGCAAGTTTTCGAAATCAGAGCCCCTTCAGGGGCTGCTAAAAGAACGGAGCGACGGATGGTGGTGTTGGCCGTAACCTGGATGGCAAAAGTCGGACGCGAGTCCGAAGTGACCGCAATCTTCGAAAAACTCACAGCCGAATCGCGCAAAGAACCGGGCTGTCTTATGTATCAGGTGCACAAGCACAAGACGGACCCGCGCCGGTTCTTTGTCTATGAGCAATACAAAGACGACGCGGCGCTCGAAGCGCATCGCGCAGCTCCGCACTTCTTGCAGTTCGCGAAAAAAGATCTGCCCAAACTCGGCGACCGCACCGAGGGCCATCTGTTCGAGCCGCTGTGATGAAATGTGTAGCGCGGGCACTCTTGCCCGCGTGCACTGGCGATCGTCAGCGGACGCGATCTGCAAAACCCGCTTTACGTCTGCTTGTCCGCCATCAGCACGCCCCCGGAAGCGTAACTTTCTTTCGACACTTCGATGAACGTCACCACGATGGCTTCGCGGCGCGCTCCCGCCTCTTCCACCATGGTATCGGTGATGCGCTGTGCAATCTTTCGCTTCTGATCGCTGGTGCGGCCTTGCAACATCGTGACTTGAACTAAAGGCATGAGTTCTCAGTTCCCAGTTCTCAGTTCTCAGAAA
>JAIQFA010000124.1 GCA_020073525.1 Terriglobia bacterium | reverse complement strand
CCTGCCTCGCGAGAAAGCCCATTGGGAGTGGATGAGTTTCATCGTCCACCGCCTGCAACCGGGAGATTCTCTGCGAACGCGTACTGAACAGGAGGAAGCGGCATTCGTCCTTCTGGGCGGCACCTGTTTTTGCGATTGGGGGCGGGGGAAAAGATCGCTGGGGAAGCGGAAGAATGTATTTGATGGACTACCCTACACCTTATACGTTCCGTCCCGAAACGAGGTGTCATTCGAGGCGGAAACCATCTGCGAAATCGCGGAATGCCGCGTGCCTTCAGAAGCCCGTCTCGAACCCAGATTGATCGAGCCGAAAGACGTCGTGAGCAGCTTGCGAGGCGGCGGGAATGTTTCACGCCAAATTGTGGATGTGATTCCACCAGCCTTTCCGGCGGATAAGCTGGTTGTCATCGAGGTTTATACGCCGGGCGGAAACTGGTCCAGCTACCCTCCTCACAAACACGACACTCACAATCCACCGGCGGAGGTGGATCTGGACGAAATCTATTATTACCGAATTGCCCAGCCCGGTGGCTTCGCCTTCCAGCATTTGTACACAGGAAAGCCGGAAGACGAGCGCATTGTGAAACCACGGGACGGGGATGCAGTTCTGGTGCACAGCGGCTATCATGCGGTGGTCGCCGGCCCCGGGTATGACGTTTATTACTTGAATTTCCTAGCTGGCTCCTCGCGGGCGGTGGCCGTGACAGAAGATCCGCAACATGCATGGATTCGCTCCACATGGAAGGCACCTGATCCTCGTCTGCCACTCGTACGCGAGTGATCGTTTTGGTGATAGAGAGCGGCTGGGGATGTCGGCATGGGTATCGCTGAACGAAGGCCGCTTGCTCATCATGCCGCAGCAATCCAGAAGATCGGGCTAAGCAAAGAGTGGCGGCGGTATTCTGGGTGGGATTCAGCCATATGACAAGACGCCTGACTGTCGCGCAAGGCATCGTTTCATTCCTCAAGAATCAGTACGTCGAGCGAGATGGTCGGCAGTCTCGCTTTTTTGAGGGCTGCTTTGGAATCTTTGGACACGGAAATGTCGCCGGGATTGGGCAGGCACTGGAGCAGGATCCAGATCTGCGTTACTACTTGTTCCGCAATGAACAGGCAATGGTGCACGCTGCGGCGGCATTTGCCAAGGCGACGTTCCGGATGAGATCCATGGTCTGCACGAGCTCCATTGGTCCCGGAGCCACAAATATGGTGACCGGGGCTGCGTTGGCAACGGTCAACCGACTGCCCGTGCTGCTATTGCCGGGGGACATCTTCGCCCGGCGTAACGTCGCGCCGGTGCTGCAGCAACTGGAATCGCCCCTAACCCAGGACATTTCTGTAAATGACTGTTTCAAGCCTGTCTCGCAGTATTGGGACAGGATTCAACGTCCTGAGCAGGTGTTGACCTCCCTTCCCGAAGCGCTGCGCGTTCTTACTTCTCCGGCGGAAACTGGCGCTGTCACCCTTTGCTTGCCGCAGGATGTCCAGGCTGAAGCTTTCGATTTTCCCGAGGAGTTCTTTCACAAACGCGTTTGGCCCATTTCACGCAACCGTTGTGATCAGGAACTCCTGAGGCGCGCAGCGGGCTGGCTTCGCGCCGCAAAAAAGCCGCTAGTGGTTGCCGGGGGTGGCATCCTCTATTCGGAAGCTTCGGGGGCCCTTACAAAGTTTGCGGAGGCAACAGGGCTTCCTGTCTGCGAGACGCAGGCCGGCAAGGGCGCACTGCCTCACGACCATGCACAGAACGTCGGCGCTATCGGGGTGACGGGCACGCCCGGGGCGAACATCCTGGCTCGGGAGGCAGACCTGGTTCTTGGCATTGGCACCCGCTACAGCGACTTCACGAGTGCCTCGAAAACCGCCTTTCAGAATCCTTCCGTCCGCTTCGTCAACATCAACGTGTGCGAGTTCGACGCCTACAAGCATGCGGCTGTTGCCCTTGCAGGCGACGCCCGTGCAACCATCGGAGAACTTCATAAGGCGGTCGCTGGCTACCAGGTTGAAGCCCCGTATCAGGCCACTATCGCCGCCTTTCGAGCACACTGGGAAAAAGAAGTGGATCGCATTCACGGCGTCCGTAAGGATCCTCCCATTACCCAGGGGGAAGTCATCGGCATCGTCAACAACTTCACCGAGGCTTCGGACATCATGGTCTGTGCGGCCGGCAGTTTGCCCGGAGATCTGCACAAACTGTGGCGTACTCGTCGACCGGGCGGTTATCACGTGGAGTATGGCTATTCCTGCATGGGCTATGAAATCGCGGGCGGCCTGGGCGTGAAAATGGCCCACCCTGAACGCGAAGTTTACGTGCTTGTGGGCGATGGTTCGTACCTGATGATGGCGCAAGAAATCGTCACTTCGCTGCAGGAAGGCTACAAACTCAACATCGTCTTGCTTGACAATCATGGCTTCTCCAGCATCGGCGGGCTCAGCCGAGGCTGCGGCAACGAGGGAATGGGTACAGAGTACCTCTACCGCCGGGACGGAAAATATGACGGCGACGTGGTGCCGGTTGACTTTGAGGCAAACGCCGCGAGTCTGGGAGCCTGGACAGTCCGCGCACGCACTGGGGAAGAACTCCGCGCCGCTTTGCCTTCTGCCCGCAAACAATCACGCACTTCGGTGGTTGTGATCGAAACGGCCTACGATCAGAGAGTGTCAGGATACGAATCCTGGTGGGACGTTCCCATCGCAGAGGTGTCTGAGCGCGAAACGGTCAAAGCTGCACGTCAGAAATATGAGGACGCACGTAAGAAGGAACGTTACTTCTTCTAGAGACGAAAGAGGTCAGTGGTGCAAACACCTATTGGGCCGGTGCAAGCGAAAAGACCAGGTCAGCCGCATCTGAAACGCGTCCTGAGTCTCTGGGATCTGGTCTATTACGGAATCATTCTGACATCGCCGATTGCCGCGGTCCCGCTCTTTGGAGAGGCTCAGGTGCTTTCCCATGGGCACACCGTCACCACCCTGTTGCTGGGCATGGTGGCCATGTCGGTGACGGCCGTCAGTTTCGGCCGCATGGCCAACGTGTATCCGTCGTCAGGTTCTGTCTATTCCTACATCAGTAAAGCTTTGAACCCACACGTGGGATTTATTCTGGGATGGGCGATGTTTTTGGAATATCTCTTCCAGCCCATCCAGAACGCACTCTATGCAGTGTTGGCAATCCACCGCATGGTGCCGCAGATCCCATTCGCGATCCTGGCAGCGCTTATTGTGGGACTCATCACCTTGATGACTGTTCAGGGGATCAAGTTCAATGTGCGCACAACCGAAGTTTTGCTCGGGTTCATGATGCTGATTACGGCCGCGTTTCTCGTTTTAGCTTTCCGATACGTCATGATGCGGCAGGGAGTCGGCGGCCTTCTCTCCTGGCAACCGATTTACAATCCAGCGACCTTCGATCTGCGGGCCCTGGCGGCGGGAACTTCTTTCGCGGCGCTGGTATTTATCGGCTTTGATGGTGTCTCGATCCTTGCGGAAGAAGTGAAGGATCCCAAGCGAAACGTTCTCCTCGCGGCGGTGCTGGTTTGCGTCTTCACAGGCCTATTCAGCGGCCTGCAGGTCTACTTGGCACAGCGGGTTTGGCCGGACCACACGACGTTTCAAAATCACGAAACAGCCTTTATGGACGTGGCTCGAACTGTCGGCGGACCTTTGCTTTTCACCGCCTATGGAGTCGTGCTCTTGGTTTCCAGCATGGCGTGTGGACTGGCTGGACACGTCGGCGCGGCGCGCCTTTTGTACAGCATGGGGCGCGACGATGTTATCCCCAAAAAGATCTTCGGCCATCTTAGTCCCCAGAAGGGCAATCCCGTTTACAACGAGTGGATCGTCGGGATTCTCGCTTATATTGCGGTGCTGACGATACCGTGGGAGCTAGCGGCGGAGATCGTAACCTTCGGCGCGTTGCTCGCTTTTACGGCTGTAAACCTGGTTGCGTTGCTGCATTTTTGGTTTTCGCAGGATGCTCTTGGGCAAAGGAATGTTTTTGTTGACGCGCTTGTTCCGGGATTTGGCGCCGTGTTCTGCTTCGTCCTGCTGATTGGATTGCAGACATGGACCAAGTATGCGGGTCTAACCTGGTTGGGCATTGGGCTGGTATATGCGAGCTACAGGACGCGGATGTTCACGCTACGGCCAAAACTCTTCAATTTCAACGAAACCTGATGCGCTTTCGACTATGGTGCGGACCTATTTGTTCTGCATGGAACGCACCGCCGCCGATTCGGGCAAGTCGGCATGTTGTCCACTGGCCACAAACTGAGCAAATCCGCAGGACTCCCGTATGCGAAGCTCCGGTAGCAGTTTTTTGAGCACTGGCTTGCCGTGATCTCCGGAGATCCGCTGGATCAGAAGCTCCGTTGCTTCACTGCCCAACTGGTGTTTTGGCAATTCCACTGTCGTTAGTCGCGGCCGGAACACTCCGAGCCATGGATAGTCGTCAAAGCTCACAAGGCCAAAATCCTCGGGACACCTCAATCCCATCTCATCCACAGCTTTCAGCAATCCGATCGTCATAAGATGATTGGCGACATAGATTCCATCGGGCCGGTGAGAAAGCAGAGAATGGCCTGCGCGAACACCGGATTCGATGCGGTAGTCTCCCTCAACAACCAGATCCGGCTCGCAGGGCAGGTTATTCACCTCTAGCGCATCGCGAAACCCGCGCCATCGCTCTTTGGCATTACTGATCTTCAGAGGGCCGCTGATGAGACCGATGCGACGGCGGCCCGCACGTGCCAGGTGACATACGGCTTCGTAAGCGCCCTGATAATCGTCGCTAATCACAGCATCTTTGGTCAGCTTCGGATATGTGCGCATCACCAGTACAAATGGAATATTAACTTCCTTGATCATCTGGAGCAGAGCTGGCCGAAAATCCCCGGCGGCTTTCGTTAGCAGGATTCCATCCACTCGTTTCGCAAGCAATAATTCAACTGCGCTCTCTTCCTTGTCCAAGCTGTCATCACTGTTGCAGAGAAGCAGGTTGTACCCCTGCTTTTGCGCGGCATCTTCGGCGCCTCGAACCACCATCGGGAAAAAAGGATTTGCGATATCTGGCACAATCATGCCAATCGTTTGAGTCTTCTGTTTAATCAAGCTACGGGCGATGAGGTTTGGGCGGTAGTTCAGTTTTCGGATTGCGTTCTCAACCCGCTGGCGAAGATTCTTGCCTACATGACTCTTGTTGTTAACTACGGCGGAGACGGTGAATATGGATACGCCGGACTCGCGCGCGACGTCAGAGATGCTTGCCGCTTTTGTGGTTGTTTTCGGTGCCGACTTGTTTGAGGAGGCCATACGAACTAACACAAACATATCAGGACTCAGCCTGTCTTCAAAACGTTTAGCCATTTCCCCAGGGCCGACGCATCTAAATTCCGAGTAGATGGAGCAGGTAGGCATTGTCCCAACCGGCCTTGAGGCGTTTTCCTTTCATTCCGAGTTTGGAAGATTTGTTCTGCTTGAGCAGGTTGAGGGCGATGCGGGTGATGAGAGAGAAGTTCTGGGCGGCGTTGCCGGCGCGTTTTCGGCTGGCGTCCTCGCCGAAAGCGACGTCCAGGGCCCAGTGCAGCTTGTTCTCGATGGCCCAGTGCTGGCGGATAGCGGAGTTAAGCTGGGCTGCGTCCGGCCCCAGACTACTGATGTAGTAGCGGGTCTCGCGTTCGCTGGTGCCGCTGGTTTTATGGTAGCGTTCGGACTGAATGCGCACCAGACTTTTCAATCCCGGCCAATCGGCGGCGTGTTCGAGCAGGCTCAGATCGCTCAAGGCGGAGCAGATACGGGTTTCCACGCGTCCGTGTCCGCCATCGACCTCCGTGGCCACCGCGGCGCAGGGCAGCATGCGGAATGAGTCCAAGATATCGGTGCGCAAATGGGTCTGATTCTCCTTGACGGCCAGGATGTAGTGGGCTTGCTTGTCGAGGATGCGCTGCGCCACCGGCTTCTGGCAGCCGATGGCGTCGATGGTCACGATGGTGCCGCTCAGTTCCAGCACGTCCAGCAGTTTGGGGATGGCCGTGATCTCGTTGGAATGCTCATCGACGCGGCGCTGCCCCAGTACCAGGTTGTTGCGGCTGGCCCAGGCCGAGACCATGTGCACCATGGCTTTGCCGCCCGCTCCGCTGCCGCGCAACGACTTGCCGTCGATGGCCACCACTTCGCCCGCCGTCATCTTGGCGATGGCGCGCACCCAGTGCAGGAAACAGCGCTCCAACTCGTCCGGATCCAAGCGCGAAAACACGCGATTGAACGTGTCATGCGAGGGAATGCCGCCCGGCAAGGTCAGAAAACTCTGTAGCCAAGCCTGCTTGGCGTGGCCGTAGTCCTCGATCTCGTTCCAACTGTCCGCCCCGCTCAACACGGCGGCGATGGTGATCAGCAGAATCTCTTCCAGCAAGTGCTCCCGCGTGCGCTCCACCCGCGGGTCGGTCAACTCTGAGAAATACTGCAGGGGATTCTCCATTCCCCCATCTCAGCCACTTCTCTCCTCCCCGCATATGCCAATTTAGATGCGTCGGCCCTGGGGTGAACGGGGCGCCCCGCGGAGTCTGTGTCACGGCCGGAGTGCCGTCCCTTGCGGGACTCGGCTTTCTTGCTTACGCCTACCCGGCACTCACGTGCCGGACTTTCCTGTTCCGCCACTTCGCGGCTTGATCATCGTGTGTTCAACTTCTTGGTCCGGCCTGAAGCTACAATCCGCCCGGTTCGTGAATTGTTTCTCGACCACGGTGTAGACTTATTTCCGTTTCCCAAGTCAAAGAGCTTAGACGAGATCGGCGGCGCGGCTGAGACTTCGCTGACGCTTGGTTTCATCAGGCCGGCTCCTGAAACCTGAAAATAGTTCGGAGGTTTTAATGATGCGGACGGAATTTGCGATTTTGTTTCTTGTGCTTGCGCTCGCGGTCAGCGGCTCGGCCCAGACCAAAGAGATTGACATTCCTTATGAGCGCTTCGTGCTGGACAACGGCCTCACCGTGATCGTGCATGAGGACCACAAGGCGCCGATCGTGGCCATCAATATCTGGTACCACGTGGGGTCGAAAAACGAAAAGCCGGGGAAGACCGGGTTCGCCCATCTGTTCGAGCACTTGATGTTTGGAGGCAGCGAGCACTCGTCGGGCCGCTACATCGACACCATGGAACGCATTGGCGCGACCGATTTGAACGGCACCACGAATCCGGACCGCACAAATTACTTCCAGAATGTTCCAACCTCGGCGGTGGATTTGACGCTGTGGATGGAGTCCGATCGCATGGGGCACCTGCTGGGCGCGCTGGACCAGAAGACTCTGGATCTGCAACGCGGCGTGGTGCAGAACGAAAAGCGCCAGGGCGAGAACCAACCTTATGGAGTGACTCGTCAGTTGCTCACGCAGAATACGTATCCGGCTGGGCACCCGTATTCCTGGACGACGATCGGCGAGATGGCGGACCTGGATGCGGCGTCGATGAAGGACGTGCAGGAGTGGTTCAAGACGTATTACGGGCCGTCGAATGTGGTGCTGGTACTGGCGGGCGACATCGATGCCAAGACGGCGCGGGAAAAGGTCACGAAATATTTTGGCGACATCCCGTCTGGACCTCCGGTGGCGCATCAACAAGTTTGGGTGGCGAAGATGACGGGGACGCACCGCCAGGTGGTGCAGGACCGGGTGCCACAGGCGCGAATCTACAAGGTGTGGAACATCCCAGAATATGGCAGCGCAGAAGGGGACTATCTGGACCTGGTGAGCGACTGCCTGAGTAACGGGAAATCGTCGCGGTTCTACAAGCGTCTGGTATATGAGGACCAGATCGCGACCGAAGCCGGGGCCTTCACCGACTTGCGGGAAATTGGCGGGCAGTTCTATGTTCGGGCAACGGCGCGGGGCGCAAGCATTGCGCAGGTGGAAAAGGAAGTGGACGAAGAGTTGGCACGCTTCATCAAGAACGGGCCGACACCCGAAGAGCTGCAGCGCGTCAAGGCGCAGTACCAGGCAAACTTCATTCGCGGAATCGAGCGGATCGGTGGGTTTGGTGGAAAATCGGACCGGCTGGCGCAGAGCCAGGTGTTTCGCGGCAGCGCGGATGCGTACAAGGTCTCGCTCAAACGCGTGCAGGAAGCAACCGCGGAGGATCTGCGGGCGGCGGCACAGAAGTGGCTTTCGGACGGCGTGTACATCCTCGAAGTGGATCCTTTCCCCGACTACAAGAACGCGGCTCCGGTCGAGCGCAGCAAGGCGCCGGAGCCTGGCACTCCGCCTGAGTTGAAGCTTCCGAAGTTGCAGCGGGCAACCTTGTCGAATGGGTTGAAAGTAATTCTCGCGGAGCGTCACGAAGTTCCGTTGGTGAATTTCACGCTGGCAGCCGACGCAGGATATGCCTCCGACGCATCGACAACGCCCGGCACCGCCAATCTGGCGATGCAGGTTCTGACCGACGGGACGCGCACGCGCAACGCGCTACAAATCAGCGACGAACTGGAAACGCTGGGCGCCGCCTTGCGCGGATCTTCCAACCTTGATTTGTCCTTCGTTTCCCTTTCGGCGTTGACCTCGAAACTGGATCCGTCGCTCGACCTATTTGCGGACGTGGTTTTGCATCCGTCGTTTCCCGATGCGGAAGTGAAGCGCGAGCAGAAACTCGTGCTGGCCGGAATCGATCGCGAACAAAATACTCCCGCAACGCTGGCGCTGCGCGTGTTGCCGGCACTGTTGTACGGAGCGGGGCATCCGTATGGGAATCCGCTGACGGGCTCGGGGACAAAAGAGAGCGTGTCGAAACTGACGCGAGAGGATCTTGTGAAGTTTCATGCCACCTGGCTGCGTCCGAATAACTCAACGTTAGTCGTAGTGGGCGATACGACGCTGAAGGAACTGACGCCTAAGTTGGAGAAGCTTTTTGATGGATGGAAGAGTGGCAGCGTTCCGGCAAAGAACTTGAAGACGGTTCCCATTGCCGCGAAGCCGGCCGTGTATTTGATCGACAAGCCGGGGGCGCTGCAATCGGTGCTGATCGCGGGAGTCGTGGCGCCGCCGCGGGCGAATCCACAGGAAATCGCAATTGAAGCGATGAACAGCGGCTTGGGCGGGATGTTTGGCTCGCGGTTGAATATGAATCTGCGGGAAGACAAGCATTGGTCGTACGGGGTGCGCACCGTTCTTCGCGATGCCCGGTCACAGCGGCCGTTCTACGCGGTCGCGCCGGTGCAAACCGACAAGACGAAGGAGGCGTTAGTAGAAATGAACAAAGAGTTTCGCGGAATTGTCGGCGACCATCCGGTCAGCACCGACGAACTTGCGAAAATTCAGGCGAACGAAACGCTGAAGCTTCCAGGTTCGCGCGAGACGCTGGACGCATTGGGACAGTCCATCGTGGACCTGGTGCAGTTTGGCCTCCCCGACGATTACTACGAGACTTATGCGGGAAAAGTCCGCGCACTCAAGACCAGTGATATCAGCGCAGCCGCAAAGGAAGTAGTGCGTCCGGATAACCTGATCTGGATCGTGGTGGGCGATCGCGCCAAGGTCGAAACTGGTGTGCGCGAGTTGAACCTCGGCGAGTTTCGTCTGATGGATACCGAAGGAAGAGTGCAGTAGGGTTTGATATGGTAGCGGCCGTTGAGCTAGAGGGCAGCGGCGTCTGTGGCAGTCAAGGGAGGCAAGGTTGAAGCGCCACTCCTGGTTGATTCGCCACCGAAGCCCGGAGATACTTCTCAAGCCAACGCTTGTCGCGGTCGGGCAAGTCGATAAAATGAATGCCCATGCCGACACCGGGGTGGCACGTCTGAACCGTGCCGCGCCCTTTGACGTTTTCGCCGGCCACTTGCATGGTGAAGCGGACCTGGGAACCCACCGCCAAGGGGAAGATAGTCGCCACGTAGCATCCACCGAGGCTCACATCCGTGGTGGCGCCTCGCGCGGGGAAGTTGCTGCTCAATTCTTTAATTTCGATTTCGAAAGATGCGAAATAACGCGCGTATTCTCTCCGCTCCACTGGGAACCTCGTTCCATTCGTTCTGACTTGACGCATGCGCTGCGATCATTTCACTTACGTGAACTCAAACGCCGTCAGACATCGCTCACTGACCAGCTTATGCGGACAGCCGATCATCATGTTAGTGCTCCACCTGGTCCTTCTACAAAATCGATGGCCGAGTTATGTTGTCAGAACATGCCAGAACGCCGGCCTCCTCGTCACGTGGGGCAATTCTTGCTCCGCTAAGCGGCATTTCCGCGACTTCTAACTTGGCCAGCTCGGTTGCCAGCCAACTTTCGAGCACGCCGAGATCTTCCTCGGGAACAAAAGAAAACCGAACGCCCGCGCGTCCCGTTTCGTTGCCGTTGACCACCCTGCCGGTGATGCGCAACATGTTGTTGGTGCGGGGGAGGGATAATACCAGTGAAACTTCGCGATCAATCTGCAATGGCTGATCACACTGGAGGGCCAAACCTCCTACGCTGAGATCGCTGACTCGGGCTTCCATGATCCCGAGTTCTGAAACCCTTGCGATGACAGGGATGTCGACCGAGACCCGGGCCGCGCGCCGCCGTTCTTGAAGCATGGTTCCGTAGGCGGCCCGTATGCACCGGCTGGCACGCTCCAGGTCCACCGGCTTATAAATCATGAAATTCGCTCCTACCAGAAGAGCGTGGGTTTCCGAACCGACGTCGACCATCGCGACAATTGTCGAATTTCTATTGGGGGAGGACTTGCGGGCACTGCGCACGACCCGAGTAGGATCGTTGGCGAGGTCCCAATCCACGATGAGGGCGTCAACTCTTCGGTGAGTTACAACTTCGAGAGCAGAGCCAATCTCGGTGTAAACCTCAGTTTGAATGGCAAAGCTGCTCAGAATCTGCTGCATGACTTGCAGAAGCTCCGGATTGCCGCTGAACAGCAAACCATCGAGTTGAACCTGCTCTTTCATAACAGCCACCTTTGATCGGATTCGTGCACTTGTTTATTGCTTCGTAAGCGTGATGTCCTCAACGTCGCCATCACAATCGCCGCCGGCCACTTGATAGGTACCCGTCATGTGCAGGGGAGTCGTGCTGCTGTCCAGCAACACATTGTTATAAAACACCGACCCGGCAGAACCATCTTTTTCTACTGTATCGGCGTTCATCAGAACGTAGGAACCAGCAACGAAAGCGTTGGTGATCGTTCCACTCACCGAGCAGGTGTTGCCCACGGACGTCGTGTAGGCGAGAGTGCCGGTTAGCGGGAAGGATCCATCCGCAGAGGCGGTCGGATCCTGGGTCAACGCTACGGAGAGAGGAACGCTCGAGCCGTCCGAGCCGACCACGGCCCCATTCCACGTGCCGCCGATCGATGGAACCGCGTTGGCGACGGCGGTTCCATGATCGCCATTCGCGCAGCCGCCTGTAATCGCGTAGGTTCCGCTCATGTCGGTCCCGGTCGTCAAGGTTGCTGTTACCGAGAATACTTGACCATTCACGGCGGTTGAGGTGAGGGTCACGGTTGTGCCGGTCATGGTTCCCGTAAAAGATACGGGCTGCGAAACATCGAAACACATGGAACCGACCACGTACATGGAGCCGGACAGGTCGCTTCCGCTCTGGGTCAGGTTGCCCCCAACATGAATTGTTCCGACGGCTGGGTCCACGGAGGTTGCTGTCACCGACCAGTTCCCCGGCGTCAGCGATGTAGCGGGGGAATCAGTCATGGCCGGGCAACCCGCGAGTACCAGTGTTACGACCCCTAACAAAAGAGCTAGCCAAAATCGAGCGTGCAATGTATGCATCGTGTGTTCTTTTAACACGTATCCCCTGGCCGACAGCGGTGGCCATGCTGGGTGGTCTTTATCGGCACCTTTTCTGGTGGGAATAGTGGGTGACAAGTACTTTGGTAATGGCGTGCAGGCGAGGAGCGAGGAGACTAACCGACGCTCAAGAGAACGGGAATTTCGCTCACGGATGACTACGCGAGATTTATGCGGCCAGCTTTTTAGGCAGAGAGGCCGTTAAGGACGTGACATCGAGATAGCGATCGGCGATTTTGGTCGACGGTGACAACAGCGTCGGACAGACAATGGTGGCGTTCACTTTCACGAGCGCCAGTGAGCACCACAGCTTCAACTGCAATGCCCGATGGACGACATCGAGTCCAGCGGCTGCAATGTCCGTGTCGGGATGAGCACTTACGGACCGACCCACGACAACCAGCCTGCCGGCGTTCTGCGAAATGGCGGAGATATAGACTGCGGCGGCACGTAAGCGTAAGCGTTGAATCCTTCGGAACTCCTTGGACGACAGGTTGACTCGGAGAAAGTCGACCTCTTGGGGATCAGTCAGATTGCGAAAGGCCTCCAAATCCACCGGTGACAGGGTCTCAATTTCTTCTGTATTGCCCGATTGCCACCAAACCTGGTACGACAAAAAGAGCAAAAAGACGATGGCAACTGCGGCGAAAGCGACAATAGGAATCACAGCCATGTAAACCTCCCAAGTTCCGCGACCCACTTACGAGCATCCGGCAAGGCTGCAACGGCAGAATCTGAAGTCAACTCTTCCTGGACGATCGCGAAGTACAACCAGATCAATACGGACACGTGATACAACCCCATCGTTGCCATATCCACGATTTGCGAATCCACCAGCCGGAAATCCTTCACAGCGTCCAGCAGGGGTTCAAGGCCGGCAACGAAGCCCATACCCAGCGTAATGCCCACTACAAAACCTTGCATCTTGAGGCCTAGAAATCGATACCAGACAAAGACAAATGCCAGTAACCCGCACTGCACGATATTGAGTGTATGTCGGACGGCATAAACGGGAAGTATCATGTCGCGCACTCCCCAGGAGTAGATGGAACCGATAAACACTGCGGCCAACAACGCGAGAAGAGTGGCGGAGCACCGGAACATCCAAGCCATGGTTTTGCGGAAGGATGCGCTGTGCGCGACGGATGCCTCCAATATCTCTTGAATGATGCCAAAGCGGAAGGCAATGCTTCCCGCGCGGACGAGCAGGTCGATCTGCACATACGCTGACGCCCCCCACCCTGCCCGGGTCATTACGAACAGACGGCTCATCGCGAAGAGTAAGCAGAACTGCAAGATTTCGAACAGGAGGTAACCGAAGAATACGGGGTACTCCCGGTGGCGCCTGCTGCGAAACATGACGACTGCCAACACCGCGAGCAATGCATGCGGGGCTACCCATAGATACAGGAAGATGAGATGGCGCAGCATCATGTGCTGGAGAGCTACCGTGCGAGAACTGTATCACTCGACGGCGGTAGCTCTCAAGCAGCAACTTGTAGCACGGCTAGCCGTTGGGTACGCAAATCTTGCCATTGCAGATCGGGGTGGGGTTTCCGTCCGCCCTAAGCTCTGCGGGAAGTACGGCCAAAGTTGTGAGTACGAGCAAAAGTAGTGTAATCTTTGCTGTTAGATT
>JAIQFA010000021.1 GCA_020073525.1 Terriglobia bacterium | reverse complement strand
ACGACGCCATCGCCGGCGCCATGAACCGGCTGTTCGTCAACATAAAGGTCGACCGCGAGGAGCGCCCGGACCTCGACGCGATCTATCAGAACGCGCTGCACCTGCTGGGCCAGCAGGGCTGGAAAGCCGCGGTTGTGCCGGGCGCCGATGCGCTGCAATTCCGTGATGTGCAAGGCGTGAGCGACAAGATCGCTTACCTGCAATCCATTGGCGACAACCCGACGGACTTCCGCATCTACAAAACCGTCGATGGCGGTGCGACTTGGACGATGCAGTTTCAGAACCAGAATCCGAGCGCGTTCTACGATTGTTTTGCGTTCTGGACGCCGAACCGCGCCATCTCGCACAGTGACTCAGTCAATGGAGTTTTCCCGGATCTCCGCACTACCAACGGAATGACTTGGCAAGACATCAGCAGCAATATGCCACCGGCCTTGCCTGGGGAAGCGTCGTTCGCGGCGAGTGGCACTTGCGTCGCCACCGAGGGCAAGAGGAACGCTTGGATTGCTACCGGAGGCTCGACCATCGCGAGGATACTGGCCACTACCGACGGAGGCGATACCTGGAATGCGTATGACACTCCGTTAGTCAGTTCGGCCAGCGCAGGAGCCTTCACAGTGGATTTCCGCGACGCCTGGCATGGCATCGTAGGCGGCGGCGATTTAGACCCGAACGATCCTAGTAACGCAGCTACGGCCACATCGGACGATGGAGGCCGAACCTGGAAGCTCACAAATGCGCCTCCAGTTACCGGAGCTATTTTTGGATTGAGCTACGTGCGCGATATTGGCCACGGTCACGACCGCGGCCGCCATTCAGACAGGGGTGACGATGAGGGAAGAGCGGTGGTGATCACCGCGAATGCCGGAGGTGCGGCATGGACTCCTGATGAGGGGAACACATGGTTCCCCCTGCCGGGCGTGACGGGGTACTGGGCGGTCGCCTTTGCGAGTTCGAAAGCTGGATGGCTGGTCGGCACCAATGGCACAATCCTGAAGATCAGCTTTTAGTGGAGCGACGGGCGTCCCCGCCCGTCCACCACGGACTCCGCAATGTTTGCCACCTCGGAAACAACGTGTTACCATCGAACACGTTACGAAAACGAGAAGAGACAGGAGTGCAACAGGTTAGTGTTAGCCAGAGAGCAAAAACAGACCGTCGTTGACACGTATCGCACGCACGCCACCGATACTGGCAGCCCCGAAGTTCAAATCGCGCTGTTGAGCGAGCGCATTGGTCAGCTGACGGAACACTTCAAGACGCACCAGAAAGACCACGGCTCGCGCCGCGGACTTCTCATGATGGTGAGCCGGCGTCGCAGTCTGCTCGACTACCTGAAGAAGTACGACTCGGAACGGTACAAGACCGTTATTTCCAAGCTCGGCATCCGCAAATAACAGCGCAGCTGGCCCCGTGTGGGGCCGGTTCCAGACTCCGAGAGCCTTTGCAAAGTGCGTTCCCAACCGCGGCCCTGGCATACGCCCGTCTATGCGGACTCCGTACTCCCGCGCATGCCCTTCTGCCCATCAATTAAGGATGACCTATGAAGCCTGAAGCCACAAAAGTTTCCGTCGAAATCGCAGGCGGAAAACAGCTCTCTATTGAAACCGGAAAACTTGCCAAGCAGGCCGGCGGTTCGGCCGTCGTGCGCTTCGGCGAAAATGTCGTGCTCGCCGCCGCGACCTCCAATCCCGAGCCCCGCGAGGGCATCGACTTCTTTCCGCTTACCGTCGACTATCGCGAGTACACCTATGCCGGCGGACGCATTCCCGGCGGTTTTATCAAGCGCGAAGGGCGCATGAGCGAGCGCGAGGTGCTTACCAGCCGCCAGATTGACCGGCCGGTTCGTCCGATGTTCGCCGAAGGCTTCAAGTGCGAGACCCAGGTCATCGCCTTCGTCCTCTCCGCTGATACGGATAATGATCCCGATGTTTGCGGCATTAACGCTGCTTCCGCTGCCTTGACCCTTTCCGATATTCCGTTTCTCGGTCCGATCGGGGCGGTGCGTGTTGGCCTGATCGACGGCCGTTTCATCGCCAATCCCACCTATACAGAAATGCGTGAGGGCCTGCTCAACATCATGGTCGTAGGCACCGCCGACGCGATTGTCATGATCGAGTCCGGGGCCAAAGAAGTGAAAGAAGAGACGGTAGTGGATGCGATCGAATTCGCTCACACCGAGATCAAGAAAATCTGTGCCGCCATCAACGAACTGCGCAGCAAGGTCGGCAAGCCGAAGCGCCCGGTAACACCTCCGGAATTAGACGAGGCGTATATCAAGGGCTTGGAATCCAAGATTGGTGCGCGACTGGCCGACGCTCTGGATACCGCGAAGCATCCGAAATCCGAAAGCTATGAACTGGTTCGCGTTATAGAGAAGGAATTGCTCGCCACAGTGCCCGAGGATGACGACGCGGGCAAGGCGAAGATCAAGAAGTACTACGAGATCCTTCGTGAGCGCATTTTCCGCAACCAGGTGATCGATCACAAGCGCCGTCCGGACGGACGCGCGTTCGACCAGATCCGCGAGATCTGGATTGAAGCCGGTGTTCTGCCTCGCGCCCACGGCAGCGCAGTCTTTACCCGCGGTGAAACCCAGGCGTTGGTTACCACCACGCTCGGCACCAGCGACGACATGCAGCGTCTCGAGGGCTTTGAAGGCGAAGCCAAGAAGCGCTTCATGCTGCACTACAACTTCCCGCCATTCTCGGTGGGAGAAGTCGGGTTTATGCGTGGCGCTGGACGCCGCGAAATCGGTCATGGCGCACTCGCCGAGCGCGCGGTTTCAGCGGTGCTTCCGACCGAAGACAACTGGCCGTACGCGATGCGCGTCGTCTCCGACATTCTGGAGTCGAACGGATCGTCATCGATGGCCACGATCTGCGGCGCTTCGCTGTCCCTGATGGATGCGGGCGTGCCGTTGACTGCTCCCGTGGCTGGCGTTGCGATGGGATTGGTGAAGGAAGGCGAGCAATACGCCATCCTGACCGACATCGCCGGCGCGGAAGATCATTACGGCGACATGGACTTCAAAGTTGCCGGGACCAAAGATGGCATCACCGCGCTGCAAATGGATATCAAGGTTGCGGGCATCACTTCGCAGATCATGCGCGAGGCTCTGGCGCAGGCACAGCGTGGACGGTTGTTCATTCTCGGAAAGATGGACGAGATTCTGACCGAGGCGCGCGTGAAGGTCTCGACCTACGCGCCGCGTATCTACACCCTGCAGATTCCGGTCGACAAGATTCGCGACGTGATTGGGCCCGGAGGCAAGATGATTCGCAGCATCATCGAGCAGACCGGCGTCAAGATCGACGTCGAAGATTCGGGCAAGGTCAACGTGGCTTCGAACGATGAAGTCTCGGCGAACAAGGCTTTGCAGATTATCAAGGACCTGACCGCATCGGCTGAAGTAGGGAAGACCTATCTCGGTAAAGTCAGCCGGCTGGCGGATTTTGGAGCGTTCGTCGAGATCCTCCCAGGCCTGGACGGCCTGCTCCACATCAGCGAAGTTGCCGAACACAGAATCAAAGATGTTCGCGACGAACTCAAAGAAGGCGACCAGGTGCTGGTGAAAGTTCTAGCCGTCGAAGGGAATCGGATCAAGTTGTCGCGAAAGGCAATCCTGAAAGAGCAGCGCGCCAAGATGGGCGGGGCCCCGCCTCCTCCGGAGATGGACGAGTCGGCTGGCCCTGCGCCATCGGCACCGTCAGTTCCCCAGGGTGCGCCCACGGCAGTGATCGAAGGCGGCGCAGATTTCGACGCCGATGACGAGCCGAACTTCAACCGCGTAGATGGAGTGGTAGCATCGGTCGAGGCTGGCGCCGCGCGTCCGGAGGGTGGTGGTTCGCGTGAGGGACGTCCCGCCGCCGGTGGCGATCGTAATCGCCGGCGTCGCGGACGTGGAGGTAGACCGGGCGGCGGTTCGGGAGGTCACGGCGGTCATGGCGGTGGCCATTCCGGCGGTGGTGGCGGTGGACGCGGAAGACGGTAAGATCGGTACCCAGTTATAGCGAAGTGAAGGGCCGCAGCGATGCGGCCCTTTTATTGCTTTCGGCTTCATCCGGAAAATGTGATTACTAAAGCTACCGCAGCGTCTCGTAATTCGCGTCTAAATATAGTTTGTCATGCTGAGCGAAGCGAAGGACCTGCTTTTCGGGGCGTCAGCACAAGCAGGTCCTTCGCTTCGCTCAGGATGACAAATTACACCGATGCTACAAACTTGCGCGATGAGCCACGTGCCAGAGTGATCAGAACGGCAAGCGTTTAAAAATGCCTTCCGGAATATGTTCGACGGCGGCCATGACATAGCGCCAGATCTTCGGCGTGTAAAGGACATCCGGGCCACGGCGTTCGAGCGCGCGTACGATGTCGCGGGCCACCTGCTGCGGATCCGCAAAGCGCGCCGCGTTCGGAAGGTGGTCGGTCATCGGGGTCTGCACCGGTCCGGGCTTAATGGTGATGACACGGACGCCGGCCGGATGGAGGCGGCTGCGGAGACCCTGGAGGAACAAGGAAAGCGCGCCTTTGGTGGAACCGTAGACATAGTTGGAACGGCGTCCTCGATCTCCGGCAACCGACGTGATGGCAGCCAGGCATCCAGTGCGCCGGCGTTCCAAATCAGCGGCGAACAAAGTCAGCAGCGCGGTAGCGCTCACAAAATTGACCTGCAATTCCTCCAGCAGAACGTCCACCGACATTTCGGATTCCTTCTGGTCGTGCATCGAGCCGTAAGCCAGGAGCACAGTGTCAAAGTCAGGAAACGTGCGCCGCGCAAAATCGAAGATAGACGCATGCTGCTGAACTGAAGCTAAGTCAGCGGCGTAAGTGAAGACTTGTTGTGCGCCCCGCACGGAAAGGTCAGCCTGCAGTTCAGCAAGGCGTTCGGAGGAACGGGCTACGAGCAGCAACTCCCGCCCCTCATGAGCCAGTTGCCGCTGGACTTCCAAAGCAATGCCAGACGTGGCCCCGAGGATGACGACCCGCTTCATGGTCTTGCCGGAAGCGGCTTCAGGGAGCGTAGTTTTGGGATGCGCGGTGATGGTCATCATGATTGGGCCCCCGTTACGCGCCGCCAGAATGAGGAAGACATTTTCGGGTCGATGTAAGGAACAAAACTACGCCAGCGTGGGAACGACGCTTCAAACAGCGCTGGATCCATGCGGGCATCTTTGGCGGGATAGAGCGCTCCACCACTTTGCCGGACAATATCATCGAGCGACTGCATAAGTTGGAGTGTGCGTTCGCCGCGCATCGTGAAGTCGAGCGCGAGGGTAAGTCCCGGGCGCGGGAATGACAGCATTCCGGCTGGTGGTGCGGAGCCGAATTGCTTTAACACGCCCAGAAACGAGCCCATGCCGGAGCGGGCGATGCGGTCGAGTAACTCCTCGAACGCGGCAACGTTCGTTTCTGGGATGACGCACTGATATTGCAGGAACCCTTGTCTGCCGTAGAGCAGGTTCCATTGCCGGATCGAATCCAGCGGGTAGAAAAAGGAATCGTAAGGCACACACCGCGTGCCTTTCTTGCCAGCGTGATATTCGTAGTAGGCCGTGTTGAAGGCCTTCATCGAGTAGCGGTTCAACATCCAGCCCGGCAAAGCGAAAGGCACCTTCGGTCCGCGTTTGGGGCGACGATTCTCACCAGGGTGGGCGGCATGATTGCCGCGAAAGAAGATGCCGCGGAGGTTCTTGCCGGCAAAGCAGTCAAGCCAAGCCACGGTGTATTCGAAGCTTTCGTTGCTTTCGCGGCTTAGGTCGAGAAATGTATTGAGCGACTCAAAAGGTTTGGACTCCGCGTCGATCCAAGGGCCCGCCACGCGCTTAAGTTGAATGTCGGCCCAAGCGATCACGCCGGTCAGGCCAAGCCCGCCGATGGTGGCGCGCAGCATGTTGGAATTGTGCTCGGAATTGCAGACGACCAGGCCATCGTTCGAGCGATGCAGGCCGATCTGGTGGACGTGCGCTCCGAAGGTTCCCGCACAATGATGGTTCTTGCCATGAACGTCGTTGGCAATTGCACCGCCCACGGTGACGAAGCGGGTGCCAGGCGTGACCGGAAGGAACCATCCCTTAGGAAGAAATACGTCGATGATATCGGAGAGGCTAACGCCGCTTTCGCAGCGCAGCATGCCAGTGGCTTCGTCGAAGCCGAGAATGCGATTCAGGCGGCGGCAGTCGACTAGTTCGCGGCCGCCATTGAGACAGGAATCTCCATAGCTGCGGCCGAGGCCGTAGGGCAGCAGGAAACCAGGCCCGGCCAATCTGAGAATGTCGGGCACTTGGTCGTTCCACGCCGGCTTGTGAACGCGTTGGTGCGCGGACTTCGGGTATCGCCCCCAGGAGAGAATGCGCTCGGTGGGCGACGAAGCTGCGGATTGTTTGCGCAACGTTGCGGCGGATTGACTGGACATAAGAAGCGCGCCAAAAGTGAGAATCTAGCGTCAGAGCCCAATTTGGCCCTGAAGGTTGTTTACTCTACCAATTCATCTGTACCATGCTGCCCGCGATGACAACCGCCGAGGCCAGTGCTGCTCCGTAGCTGACAGGGTCCCGAATCGCCAGCGTGACCGGGTCTTCCTTTAATTCTCCGCGATGCGCCAGCAGCCAGTTTCGGCTGAGCCAGTAAAGAACGATGGGGCAAAGCAGGAAGAGACACTCCGGCGAGGTGTAGAGCAAGCGCACATCCGGACTGTGAACGTAGAGACTGAAAATAACGACCGCGGAAAAGCTGCTGCCGACTCCCAATGAGAGCAAAAGTTCGCGATCACCGGTGTGATAGCCGCGTCCGGAATTGCCCGCCTCTACTAAATCGCTGGCGTGGAGTAACTCCGAGTAACGCTTTGCCATGGCAAGACTCAGAAAGAAAAACATCGAGAACGCCAGGAACCATTGCGAGAGTGGTGTGCCGGAAATCAGGGCGCCGGCGAGTATCCGAAAACTGTAGAAGCTGGATAAAACGAACACATCAAGCAACGCGATCTTTTTGAGATAGAGCGAATACAGCATGGTCAGCGCGGCATATCCCAGCAGGGCCAGGCCGAACTGCGCGTCGAGGAAGAAGCCGGAGCCGAGCGCGACCGAGAGCAATAGAAACGACGCGAGCAAGCCCTCGGGAATTGAGATTGTGCCAGTCGCGAATGGGCGCTCCTTTTTCCACGGATGTTCACGATCGGAATGGAGATCGAGGAGGTCGTTCAGGATATACAGTCCCGACGCACAGCAACCGTAGAGCGCAAAGCCGACGAGAGTGCGGACCAGAGGCTCGACCGTCAGGTTGTGCGATAGGGCAAGTGGCAGAAAGAGCAAGAGGTTCTTCGCCCAATGATGGCCGCGCAGGGCGTTGATCCATGTCCGGAACGATGCGCGCGGTTCGAGGATCGTGGCTTTGAGTGCAGTTACAGCGGCAGCTTGCCCAGCGCGAGCTCCAGTGCCGACAACGTAAGCTGCGCGGGCGTTGCGCCATACCTCCACATCGGCGGCGGAGTCACCCATATATTCGAAGCCAGTCTCGGCGAACTGTCGCGCCAAAAACTCCGCCTTGGTTGCTCCCTTGAGATTCACATGGCCGTCGCTGGCATGGACTTCGTCAAAGAGGCCGAGATAACTGAAAATCGCTTCGGCAAGTTCGCGGTCAGCGGCGGTCACGAGCGCGATCCGGCGTCCAGCGGCTTTTTCCTGGTGCAGAAGATCAAGAACCTGTGGCCGGTAAGGAAGACAGGCAGGGTTGAGATGCACCCGAGCCGCGAGCTGGCGCTTGAGGTTGGCTCGTCCCGCAAGCAACCAGAAGGGAAGCAGCAGCACCGTGATGGGTCGGGTTTTGAGGAGGACTAGGACGCACTCCCACAGGACATTGCCGCGGATCAAAGTGCCGTCGAGATCGACGCACAAGACCGGGGACACCACCTTGGCGGGTTTGGCTCCTGTGACAGACCCCATAGGATGATCGTCGCATAAGGGACAGGGTGAACTGCGGGAATAAGTGGCACACCTAGGTAACCTGGGTAACATGCGCCCGGGCGGCAGCCGAGGTTAGTATGAGCTGATCTGGAGCGGAATTATTCACTCCGGGCACTGACCCACATGGAACACACCCAAGGACATCCGGAACCGAGCGCATCGGAGTTGCTGGGCAAATACTTGCATCGGCCGAGCATCCTGTTGCCCTTGTTGGGGCTAGTCACGTTTGTGGTTTACAGCGGCACACTGTCGTTCGAATTTGTCTGGGATGACTGGCCGCAGATCGTGAACAGTCCGATCATTCGGTCTTGGAGCAATCTGCCGCGGGCTTTCGGGAGTGACTTGTGGTACCACGTCGCCCGGCACCAGGTGTATTACCGGCCGCTGTTCGTGGCCTGGTCGATGCTCAACTACACGCTGTTCGGATTGCGGCCTTGGGGATGGCACCTGGGAGCCGTTCTGTTGCATGTGGGCGCGGTGCTGTCGGTGTTTTGGCTGGCACGACGGCTGGGATTGGAGTACTGGACGGCGGCCCTGGCCGCAGCGATCTTCGCGCTGCATCCGGTACACATCGAGCCCGTCACCTGGATCTCCGCAGCCTCGGATACGATGGTGACCATGTTTGCCGCGCTGGCTTTTGCGGCGTTTCTGGACGCGCGCGATCGGGAACGCAATCCCGACTCCAAGAAGAGAGCGGCATGGTGGGTTGCATCACTGGCGCTTCTGGCGTGCGCCCTGCTCACGAAAGAGATGGCAGTAGTGTTTGCGGCTCTGGTGGGAATGTACGCTTGGCTGCATCCGGCGGCCGAGAAAGTATCTCCGGGTAAGAGAATTCTCGGGGCAGTAATGGAAGCGGCTCCTTATGCGGTGGTGACATTAGCTTATGCGCTGCTGCGAAAGCACGCGCTGCTACATTCCACTGGGCAGTTTGATCCCAGTCACGGGATGATCGACGTCGCGCGGACCTTACCGCTGGTGCTGTCCATCTATCTCCGGCAGTTGTTGTTCCCCGTAGGCATCACCGGGCTGTATTACACGCCCTATGTGACCACCGCAATCCTCAGTCAAGTGGTCTTGCCAGTGGTAGTGCTGGGGTCCGTGCTATTGGGCCTGTGGTATTGGAACCGGCGCGAAGGCAATTCCACGGTCGCGTTCGCGGGATTGTGGTTGCTGGTTGGACTGGCTCCGGCCCTGTACTTGCGGAATTTTGGCAATGGCGACTTCGTCCGCGATCGCTACATGTATTTGCCGTCGGTCGGTTTTGCGATTTTGGCAGCATTGGGTCTGCGTCGGTTGCCCTCCCTGAAGGGTTGGAGTGCGCCGGCCGTGCAGGGGGCGTCGGTTCTTGTCCTGTGCAGCGCCTATGTGTGCGCGTCGATTGCCCAGCAGGTGTATTGGAGCAATGATCTTCTTCTCTTGGTCCGCGGCCAATCTCTCTATCCGGGGAATCCGTACGCGATGGCGGGCCTGGCGAAAGAGTACAGCCAGCGCGGCGCATACGAAAAGGCGATCGAACTGGCGGAGGCGGCGGTACGCGAGCATCCGGAATACCCTTATGCCTCGCTCGCGCTGGCGGAAACTTACATTCAGGCCGGACGATTTGACGCAGGGCGCGTGATGTTGCAGAAGGCGCTGCGGATCAGTCCGGATTATGCCAAGTCCGAGACTGGCATGGCTTCGGTCGCCGGTTTGTACGGACGCATGGGCGATTTCGGGCAGGCGCTTGCCTTGTGCGATCAGGTGCTGGCGAAGGAGCCAAATCTCTATTCGGCGCTTTACAACTGCGGAAACATTCAACTCATGGCAGGGCACTACCCTGAGGCGGAGCAATTGCTCCGCCGTGCTCTGCGATCGTCGCCTGAACTGGCAGCGCCGCGACACTTTCTGGGCCGCGCACTGTTCTTTGAAGGGAAGAACTCCGAAGGGCAGATCTACTTGGGCCAAGCTGTTTCCATCGATCCGAGTGTTTATGACTACCATTATTGGCTCGCTCGCTCGCTGCAGCAGAGCGGCGATAAAATCGATGCCCGTCGCGAATACTTAGAGGCCTTGCATCTGGACAAAGACAACCAAGAGGTGAAACTGCGTTTGGCCGCATTGGAGCAACGGTGAGTGAAAGCGAAAAGGAAGGCACCGTGGCTGATCCGGATCCCCACCAAATCCGAAGTAATAGCTCGCTTCATGCCTTGCGCAGCCTGACTGCCTATTGGATGGTCGCCGCATTGGTGGCGCTACTCGCGATTCTTTATCACCAGATGCCCGGGAGCCAAGGCTTTCCGTTGGATGATGGATATATTTCGCTCCATTCTGCCCAAGTGCTGCACTGGGGAAAGGATCCAAATTTCCCTGGAGTCCCGGCGCTGGCTGGGATCACCAATGCGCCATATACGCTTCTGTTGTGGGCACTCCTCTTTGTGTTGGCCCCACTTAATGCGTTGCAAGCTGCCTCATGGCTGGGGATCTTGTGCTACGCGCTGGGTCTCGTCGCGCTGTGCCGTGCATTCCGCTTACCATGGCCAGCGGTCTTGGCAGTGGTCGCGCTTGGTGCAACCGCCGGAAAGGTTTCCTATCATCTGCTGAACGGAGTGGAAACCGGGATGGCGCTCGGCATAACCGCGTGGATATTCGCCCTGACCAAGTGGAACACCACTTGGAGCCGCAGGGCAGCTGCGTTTTTGTGCGGGCTGGCGCCATTTCTTCGCCCTGAACTCGCAGCCCTGAGCACCCTTGTGCTGTCGAACATGATTTGGCAAGAATATTTCAAGGAAAAAAGCCTGGCGCGGACGGCCCGTAATTGCTTGCCGCTCTTGCTACTGGCCATGGCAGCGGCTGCGCCATGGTTCCTGTGGTACGGGGTGAACACAGGCGTGCCGATTCCGCAATCGATTGAAGCAAAGCGCGTTTTCTTTGCTGAAGGCTGCGCACCTAACACATTCCGTTGGCACGTAGTATCGAGTGCTGTAAGCGCGTTCATGGGAAACATCGGTTTCCTGGTCATCTCATTAGTTTTCCTGGTGCGAAACAGTCTAGGGAAGTGCGCTCTGGCGTTCGTAGGCTTGTTTTTCTTCGCCTACTATGAACGTCTGCCGGGCGCTTTGTTTCACAACTGGGGCAGGTACAGTTATCTTCTGTTGCCCATTGTGCTGCTTGGTATGTTGTTTGGGTTGCGCGATCGAGCGCAATTAATACGGGTTTCCGCGTATTCTTTGCTGGCATTGTCGTGCCTGCAAACTGCGGTGTCTTTTCCGGACCACTGGAGACACTTCCTGCACGACCGAGATAGTTACACCCAAGCCTTATCATCGGTTAGTGAGTGGAGCAACCACAACCTGCCGCCCAATTCCACTCTGCTGATCCATGATGCAGGCTACATTTCCTATGCGACGAAATTTCGTATGGTGGACCTTGTTGGACTTAAGACGCCGTCATCGATCGAGTTCAACCGTAAATACACGTATGGTACCTGCGGCATTAGTCGCGCGCTTGCGGTTGGGGAGATTGCACGTAGCGCTAAGCCAGACTATTTGGTTGTTGTGGAAGACTGGAATCATATTTTTCAGATTACCGGAAGCCTCGCCGTATTGGGATGGCATATGGAACAGGTATTTGGGAGCGAATCCTACAGTGTCTACCGGCTCACGCCTCCTGCCGTGGACCATTTAGCGGAGATACCTTGATCACACATCAAGACATGAGGGACGTGACGACCGCATCCGCTTTCGACATAGGATCTTAGACTGAGTTTCTCGCCGGGGCCGCGGCTCGCTTGGGAAAGATGTCGCCGACGCGGCGAATTTCCGCACCCACTAGTTTCAGTTTTTCTTCGATGTTCTCGTAACCCCGGTCAAGGTGGTAGACGCGGTCGATGATGGTTTCGCCGTCGGCCACCAGGGCGGCGAGCACCAGCGAGGCGGAAGCGCGCAGGTCTGAGGCAAGGACGGCGGCGGCGCTCAGTGGAGTTCCGCCGCGAACGATGGCGCGGCGTCCTTCAATCTTGATGTTCGCGCCCATGCGGACCAGTTCCTGCGCGTGCATGAATCGGTTCTCGAAAATGTTCTCCACCACGATCGATGTTCCTTCCGCTTGCGTGGCCAGCGCCATGTATTGCGCCTGCATGTCGGTGGGGAAGCCGGGATATTCTTCGGTGTTCATGTCCGCGGCTTGCAGCGGCTGATCGCCCATGACGCGGACGGAGTCGGCTTTTACCGCCGTCTTCACGCCCGTCTCCGCCAGTTTCTGCAGGATGGCGGTGAGATGCGCCGGATCGCATCCAGCAACGTTGAGATCTCCTCCCGTGAGAGCTCCGGCGACGATGAAAGTTCCAGCTTCGATGCGGTCGGGAATGATGCGGTGGCGGGCGCCGTGGAGTTGGGCGACGCCTTTCACGCGAATCGTGGACGTGCCCGCGCCCTGAATTCTGGCGCCCATGGCGTTGAGCAGCGCGGCGAGGTCTGCGACTTCCGGCTCGCGGGCGCAGTTCTGCATGACGGTCTCTCCATCGGCAAGCGTGGCGGCCATCAGCAGATCCTCAGTGCCGGTGACGGTAATTTTGTCGAAAACGATTTCGGCGCCTTTGAGTCGATCGGCGGTGGCTTCGACGTAGCCGTGCTCCTGCGTGATCTTCGCTCCCAGGCGCTCCAGACCCTTGATATGGAGGTCGATGGGGCGGGCGCCGATGGCGCATCCACCGGGCAGGGAGACGCGGGCGCGGCCACAGCGGGCGACGAGCGGCCCCAGGACGAGCGTCGAGGCACGCATAGTCTTGACCAGTTCATAGGAAGCTTCGGGAGCGGCGAGCGTACGGGCGCAAATCGTGGTGCGGTGGTGGGCGCGTCCGTAACCGAGTTCAACTTCCGCGCCCATCGCGGCGAGGAGCTTGCGCGTGGTCTCGATGTCGCGCACCTGCGGGATGTTTTCCAGAATCACCGGTTCGTCGGTGAGCAGGGCCGCCGCCATGCAGGGGAGGGCGGCGTTCTTCGCGCCACTGATTCGCACCGTCCCCAGCAGGGGATTACCGCCGCGGATTACCAGCTTATCCATTTCGTGAAGAGTTCCTGAGAGACCCCATCATGAAGCTCATGCAGATGGGGGCACTTTGAATATTCTAGCGGGGAATGCGCGAGCTTGGCGTGCGGAATTCTCAGCAGGAGTTCCGTTTGTAACTTGAGTTACCTACCGGAACTTCGCCAGAGCAATCGCTTGGCGGACTCGATCGCGTGACTGGTTGAGTGCATCTACAGCGTGAATCCGGCTGACTCCCGCTTTGGCCATCACCATGGCTACCGGCACCCGACCTCCCGCCGCCGCAAGGAATTTGACCGCTGCCGCGTGGTCGAGTCCAGCAGCTTTTTCCAGGATGCCCACTCCGCGTTCGATCAGCTTTTCGTTCTTCGGGCGAAGGTTCACCATCAGGTTGCCATACACGTATCCGAGCCGGGCCATCGCTCCGGTTGAGAGCATATTGAGAATCATCTTCTGCGCTGTCCCCGCCTTCATTCGGGTGGATCCAGCGACCACCTCTGCGCCGACCTCCGCGACGATGGCTATGTGGGCGGCTCTGCCAAGCGCGGATTTCGGATTGCACACGACGGCGACGGTCTTTGCACCGTGGGCGCGTGCATATTCGATGGCGGCGATAGTGAAGGGGGTACGTCCGCTGGCTGCGATGCCTACGACCACATCTTTCTTGGTGGGCTTCTTCTTCGCGATGGCTTTGCGGCCTAACTCGCGGGAATCTTCATCGGCTTCGACGGCTGCGGCCAGCGCCTTGGGGCCGCCGGCGATGATGAACTGAACCATGCGCGGATCCACGTCAAACGTAGGCGGACACTCGACCGCGTCGAGGGCGGCAATGCGTCCGCTGGTGCCGGTACCAACGTAAATCAGGCGCCCGCCCTCGGAGATCACGGTGGCGATCAGATCGATCGCTTGCGCGATTGGCCGGAGCGCGCCCTTCACGGCGGCGGCAACCTTGGCGTCTTCGCGGTTGATGATGCGCGCAATATCGAGCGCCGATTTGCGATCGAGATCGGCAGAAGCGGAGTTCGCTTTCTCGGTGCCAAGGCGGCGGAGGCCACCGGCCGTTGTCTTACGAGTCGACGCCTTGCGTTTCGGACCTTTACGTTTCAAGCTATCTTTCCTAAACAACCCATGATGTAAGTGCGTTTCGTATCAGGGCACGCCTTCAGGCGTGCCGTAAATGCCGCTATAAGCGCCTTCAGGCGCTGGGGACGGCGATTGGAGTTTCACCACGGGCTCTTAAAGCTTCCATGACCGCATCATGGAATGCCGGGCGCACCTGCTGGATAGCCTGGTTCTGGCAATCAGGCCAGGTGCGGTTCGTCAGCAGAGTAACCGAAACTTGGCGGTCGGGATCGATCCACAAGGACGTGCCCGTGTAACCAAGGTGTCCGAAGGAACGGGACGAGAAGTATTTTCCGGATTGCGACGGCGCCGAGGGCGTGTCCCAGCCCAGCGCTCGCGAAGTACCTGCGGGGGCGGTTTCCCGGCGCGAAAACAGTTTGACGGTTTCTGCGCGCAGGATCGGATATCCGCCATTCAGCATGCCGTGGGAGAAGATGGCCAGATCTTCGGCGTTCGAGAACAGGCCCGCATGCCCGGCAACGCCGCCGAGGACGCTGGCGTTTTCGTCCTGCACCTCGCCTTGGATGATCCGCTGGCGGAACGTGTGGTCGTCGGCAGTTGACGGGATGGAGTTTTTCAATGTGGCAGCTGGATTAAATGTCGTCTGCGTCATGCCAAGCGGCCCGAAGACTTCGCGCTGGCAGAATGCGTCGAGAGCTTCGTCGGCAAGGCGCTCGAGCGCGACGCCAAGAACGATGAAGCCAATGTCGCTATATTCCGCGCGCGCGCCCGGGCCGGCCGTGACTCGCGTGGTGAACGCCGCTTGCCGCAGGTCTTCACGACTCTTTGCGCGCAGGAAAAGCTTTTCGTAGGCAGGCAGTCCGGAGCTGTGCGCAAGCAGCATGCGCAGCGTGATTTCGCGGCGCCGATCGTCATCGCCAGCGAATTCGGGGACGATGGCGGTGACCGGGGCTTCGAGATCGAGCAGGCCGCGTTCGTAGAGAATCATCGCCATGGCGGTCGTCGCGACAACTTTGGTGAGCGAAGCAAGATCGAAGAGCGTCGCGGTCGTGACCTCGGGCGAAGATGCATCATAGGTGAAACGGCCGAAGGCCTTATGCGCGACAAGTTCTCCGCGAAAGGTGACAGCCAGCGAACTGGCGGGAAAGGCGTGGTCGGCAATGGCCTTTTCCAGGATTTCGAAGGCCGAGCGGAATCGATCCTCCTGTCCGGAGAGATTGCGTACGAGGAACGAAAAGCCCGTGGACGGATTTGGAGTGGCAGTCAAAAGTCTCTTTCGAAACCCTGCTCGGGTTATAGCAAACCAAAAGCTCAAGGCAAAGTGTTCAGACGGCGACACGTTACCAAGAGAGCCCGAAACCATCTAGGATGCTTGAGGCACGTCTTAGCCGTCGTGTACAGTCACAGCAAGCGTGAAAATCACCTCCACAATTCTGGTACTGGTTCTTCTCGGTTGCACAACAGCCTTCGGTCAGTCGGCCCTCGATTTGCGCCTCGCCGTTCTCGACCCCATCATTAACGACGCCATCGCCCAACAACAGATTCCAGGCGCGGTACTCGTCATCGGCCACGACGGGCAGGTGGTGTATCGCAAGGCTTATGGCAGCCGGGCGCTCGAACCGCGGCGCGAGGCGATGACGCTTGATACGGTGTTTGACTGCGCGTCGCTGACCAAGGTCGTCGCCACGACCACGGCCCTCATGCAGCTCTGGGAGCAGGGAAAGTTTCGCATGAGCGATCCCGTCGCGAAGTATCTTACCGAATTTGCGCAGAACGGGAAGCAGGATATTACGATCCGGCAATTGCTGGTGCACTACTCGGGGCTGCCCGAAGATCTCGACCTGAGTAAGAAGTGGGAAGGCAAGGACACTGCATATCACATGGCGTTTGAAGTCACGCCCGACCGGCCTCCAGGGTCGGCGTTTGTTTATAGCGATATCAATTTCGTTGTGCTGGGAGCGTTGGTGGAGCGGCTTTCGGGCGAATCGCTCGATGAGTATGCTGCGAAGCATGTGTTTGGTCCGCTGGGCATGAAGGAGACGCGCTTCAATCCGCCACATTCGTGGGAGCCGCGGATCGCTCCCACCGAAGAGGATGAAAACCATCACCTGCTGCGTGCCGTGGTGCATGATCCTAGCGCGCGACGGATGGGCGGCGTAGCGGGTCATGCGGGAGTGTTTTCTACTGCCGACGACTTGGCAATTTTTGCGCAGGCCCTGCTGGATGGCGGGCGCGGCGTGCTGACTCCGCCGACGATTGCCAAGATGACTTCGCCGCAGCAGCCGGTAAATGGAACGGCGGTGCGGGGATTCGGCTGGGACATTGACTCTTCTTTTTCCACCAACCGCGGAGAGCTGTTGCCGGTGGGCAGTTACGGACATACGGGCTTCACGGGCACGTCGCTGTGGATTGATCCGGCCACGAAAACCTACATCGTGCTGCTGACCAATGCGGTGCACATGAACGTGCTGCCAGCGAAAGAGAAGGGAAGCGCGGTGTCGCTGCGCACGAAGGTCGCGACGGCGGTAGCGGCGGCGCTGGCACTCGATCCCGTGGAGGCCGAGAAGATGCGAGTAGCAACGCTCACCGGCTACAACGAAATGCAGAGCGCGGCGCGCAAGCTGGCGGTGCGCAATGGAGCGGTGAAGACGGGAATTGATGTGCTCGAAGGGACGAAGTTCGCAGCGCTCCATCCTTCGAAGGGCGGCGCTCCACGAAGCATTGGTTTGTTGACCAATCAGACCGGCTTGGACTCCGAAGGGCGGCGGACGATTGATGTTCTGGCCAGCGTGCCGGGAATTTCGCTGGATGTGATCTTTAGTCCGGAACATGGCGTGACGGGGACGTTGGACACGACCGACGTCAAGAACACGAAGGATGCAGCGACTGGAGTTGAGGTGTACAGCGTGTACGGGGGGAGCGACGCGGCGCGGCGTCCGCCGATCAACGTGCTCAAGCGGCTGGATGCGGTGGTGATTGACGTGGCCGACGCGGGCGCGCGCTTTTATACCTACGAGACCACGGTGGGATTTTTTCTGGAGGCGGCTGCCAAGGCTGGCACTGAGGTCGTCATTCTGGATCGGCCAAATCCGATCACAGGGTCGTTTGTGCAGGGGCCGGTGTCCGACGAGGGGCGGGAAAGTTTCACAAATTACTTTCCCGAGCCGCCCCGCCACGGGATGACTCTCGGGGAACTCGCGAAAATGTTCAATGCCGAGCGCCACATTGGGGCAAGGCTGGCAGTGGTCGCGATGGAGGGTTGGCAGCCGGGAGACTGGTTCGATTCGACCGGCGTTGGCTGGGTCAGTCCTTCGCCCAATTTGCGGAGTTTGAACGAGGCGACGCTCTATCCCGGCGTGGCGATGATTGAAGGGACGAACGTCTCGGTGGGGCGGGGCACGGATACACCGTTCGAAGTGGTCGGGGCGCCCTGGATGAAGAGCCGGGAATTGGCGGCCTACTTGAACGGCCGCGGGATTCAGAGTGTGCGCTTCGTGCCCATTGTCTTTACGCCGTCCTCGAGCAACTTTGCCGGCGAACGGTGTGAAGGCGTGAACCTGTTCGTTCTGGATCGGAATACGCTGGACTCGCCGGAGTTGGGAATTGAGCTAGCGTCGGCACTGCACAAGCTGTATCCGAACGACTTCAAACTGGAGCGGATGTCGGATCTGCTGGTCAATCACTCGGTGGTCGAAGCGATCGGAGCGGGAGAGGATCCGCGTCGAATTGCCCAGGACTGGCAGGAGCGGCTGGACGAATTTGTGCGGATGCGGGAAAAGTATCTGCTCTACAAGTAGCCCAATCGCAAGAACCGCCAGTGCCCCGAAAACGGTGGCGAGTCCCATCCCAAGCGACACCCACCACGGAGACACAGAGACACGGAGGAAATCAAAGGATTGGAAAAACCTTGGTTCTTACAGACTTAGAGGTTTTCTCCGTGCCTCCGTGTCTCCGTGGTGAGGCTCTGATTTGTGATCTCAAAACCGTGGTCCGGCGCGGATTCCTCAGCTACAATGGCCCCTGGGTACGCAGGTAGGCCATGACCGAAAATCTACTTCTCATTCCAAGTCCGTTTTACCGCTGTGCCGGTCCGAATTGCGGGGTGCTCAAGGGCGGGAGCGACCGCTGGTGGGTGATGTGGAGTTCATTTGACGATTACGAGATGCCGGTCATGCATCTGGCGCCATGGGACGAGAAATTGGCGGTGCGGGAAGGCGCGTTGCACGTTTGCGGCGAAGGCTGCGCGCAGAAACTCCAGTCGCAGTTCATGGGCAACGTGATCGAAAACCGGTCTCGACGAAGTAGCGTTTAGCGCATGCCGGCGGAAGACCATGTCTATTTCGTGCTTCACTGACTTACCCCGCAGTCTGAACTTTCTCAGCTAACCAGCGCTCAGCCGGGCGCATCTGAGTTTGCAAGTGTGATAGCAACTTGTTCCCAAAAGGTGGGATTTTGATGAAGATCCGTGCTGCTTCGATGTGCGTTCTGCTGCTGGCCGGGATCGCGGCGGCCCAGTCGAACCTCGCTCCGAACCCGGCTGCCCCTTCGGTGGAGTCAGAGAAGCCGATGTTAACCATTCCGTCGGGAACGAGGGTTCCACTCTCCTTGAAGCAGGCGATTTCGACCAGGACGGCCAGAGAAGGAGACCCGGTGTACGCCGAGACTGCCTTTCCCTTTGTGGTCAATGACAAGGTTGTGATTCCTGCCGGGACTTACATCCAGGGAAAGATCACCCACGTAAAACGCGGTGGGCACGTGAAGGGGCGCGCCGAGGTGCTCATCCACTTCACCTCGATGATTTATCCGAGCGGCTACACGGTGATGCTGGGCGGGTCGGTCGAGAACACCCCTGGGGCGGAGAGGACCTCGATGAAAGATTCCGAAGGAACCATCCGGCAGGATAGCGATGCCGGTAGGAAAGCCAGATCGGCCGCGGAAGGGGCAGGCACGGGAGCCGTAATCGGTGCGGTCACCAACGGCGGCAAGGGTGCCGGTATTGGAGCTGGCATTGGCGGGATGGCAGGCCTGGCAATCGCAATGCTGTCGCGGGGCGCCGATGTGCGGCTGGAACCCGGGACCTCCATCGAGATGGAGATCCAGCGGGAAGTGACCGTGGATCCGAGCCGGATCACGTCGCGACGTGAGGTGATTGTCCGCAACGACTAGAAGCTATCTCGTAAGTCGTTTTGGTGGGGCACGGTTTCACCGGCTGCGGACAAACTTTGGCTTCGCCACGAACGGGAAGGGCACGACTTCAGTCGTGCCGTTAAGTCATTGAAAATGTGTTTGCGCTTTAGCGCCCGAGGTATGCTTCTTGCATCCTCAACGACTTTTTCAGCCAACTGTTTAGCTGCATTCGCGGACGAAGGCGTCCGCGCCACGCGAACTATTTCAATAAAAACATAGCGTTCACATGCGAAGTGACCGTCACGTTCTGGGGCGAGAACTCCTCAGTCGGAGCGGGGCCTTGGGCTGCCATCGCCATGGGCATGGCCCGGCGTTGCATGGGCGCCAGGACGCGAATGTTCTCGAAAGTATCGACCGAAGCATAGGAGAGTTCGCCGAGGGTGCGTCCACTGGCAGTAGCGAGCGATTGTGCCGAGGCACGGGCGCGCCGGTAAGCGTCGGCGACGGCTTTGCTCTTGGCCTCGTCCGGCGCGTCCAGCGTGTAGCTGAGCGACTGGCTGTCACTCACGCTGGCATCGGCCAGTTGCTGGGTGACGGGGCCAATCTTGGAAAAATCCTTGAGCTTCAGGCTGACGCTGGTCTGAACCTGGTAGCCGATGACTTTGTGCTTCGGATTTTTCCAGTCGTACTGGGGATTGACGGAAAAGAAGCCGACTTCCGCCAATTTTGGATCGATGCCGTTTGCGCGCAGAACCTGGCGTGTGGCCTCGGCTTGTTTGGCGGCTTGGTCATAGGCGTCTTTGGCGTTGTCGGCCTGGGTTGAGATATTGAACTGGATGAGCGCCGTATCGGGCGCGGTTTCAAATTTGCCGTCGGCGCCGACAAAAACGGTGTTGGGCACTGGGTTCAGTGTGGCGCTCTGCGCCGTCGTGAAAACGCTCAAAAGCAGAATGGCACAAACTGTGACGATCGTGGTTTTCATCGCATCTCTCCTCTGGCGGATACGGGAACCAGCCTAAAGCTACCCTTATACTCCTCTGAAGTTAGAACGCGGCCAAACTCAAGAGTTGCAGCCGAGGGACGGGAGACGAGAAAAATGCCGGCCGGAAGGATGCCGCGGAGGGAGCCGCGTCTCTACGGAGAAGACGAAACCCGGTCTGCCCGCCAGATGTGAAACAGGCACATGCTGGCGGGCACCGGCCATTCACCCCAGAACGGCAGTACGCAACCGTCGAGGGGACCGTTTGGATTGACTTCACTTGTCTGGTTGGATGACACGATCCGGACAAAATGATGCCTGGGCCCGGCGGAAATTTGCTGCTCAGATTTTACTCCTCCGGCAGCACCCGTCTGCGGTCACAATTTCGGAAAAGACGTATTGGCCGCATTGATGTCCGCTCGCAGATCTTCCCAGATATCGTCGGGCATTTCGAGAAAAATCTTGACGATCTGGGGATCGAATTGGCGACCGGCCCAAGCTTCGATTTCCTTGCGGGCCGCCTCAATGGTTTGGGCTGCGCGGTAAGGGCGGTCGGTTCTCATGGCATCCAGCGTATCGGCAATCGCGAAAATTCGGGCGCCCAGCGGGATCTCGTCGCCCTTCAGTTTACGGGGATAGCCTGTCCCGTCGTAGCGTTCCTGGTGCGAGTAAATGATTTCGGCAGCCTCCGCCAGGAACGGAATCCGGGAGATGATCTTGTAGCCCAGATAGCAATGCTCCTTCATGGTGTCCATCTCGTTGTCCGTGAGCTTGCCAGGCTTGAACAGGATGCCGTCGGGAATGGCGATTTTGCCGATGTCGTGCAGGAAGGCTCCGCGGGCGATCACCTTGATCTCTTCTTTTGACAGGCCCATTTTGCGCGCAATGGCAATCGTGAATGCGGTGACGCGTCTGGAGTGGAACTCGGTTTCGTTGTCCTTGAGGTCAAGCGCATCGCCCAAAGCTGCGAGGGTAATGTCATAGGACTCCTCCAGCTTGGAAAGCGCCGTCTTCCATTGCTGCGTACGGGCGGCTACCAGCGCTTCCAGATTCGTGCGATAGGCATCGTTTTCGCGCTTGAGCCGGCGATGCTCCAGCGCCCGGCGCACGGTATGCAGTAACTGCTCACGCTCGAACGGCTTGAGCACGTAATCGTACGCACCGTTGCGCAGGGCCTGCAGCGCCACCGAAATGTCGTGGACGGCAGTCACCAAAACAATCGGCATATCCGGGTAGCGCTCTTTGGCGCGCTCCAAAAGGGCAATCCCGTCCATCTCCGCCATCATCAGGTCGGAGAGCACCAGATCGAATTCGTCACCCGATTCCAGAATCGACAGAGCTTCGACGCCACTACATGCCTGGCGAGTCTGAAATTGGGCGCCGCCAAGCATGGAAGAGACAATCTCGCGGATTGTTTCCTCGTCGTCTACCACCAGAATGCGGTTGTTAGGCATGTCCCTGAGTATGTATCGCTCATTCTAGGCCTCGAGTTCACATTCCGAAAGTAACCATTTGAAGACGGAAATCCGCCAACGAGGCAAGGCCCGCGTGATATTTAAAAGGCTGGGTGTCCGTGCGCTTATCTATGGTGCCTGCCTGGCTAGTCGGGAAATCGGTTGGCATGTTGACCTTTCCTAGGTTGACGGCGCGGGAGACCGCCGCCCTGATCGTGCTGGTCGTCAGCCTGCTTTTCTTCCGGGTATTTCGCGAACGATGTCTGCTGGCGTGGGGAGCGGGCTGGGTTGCCTATGGCGCGTTTCTTTGGGTAACGGGGGCAAGCGAGTTGCACGCCATGTCGAAAGCGATGGCGGCATTCGCGCAGGCCGATTTTGTGCTGGCCGTGGGCTTGTTCGCGACGGCCGCCCTGGTGTCGGCGCGGGCAGAGCGAGCGCTGACGGCTTTGGTGGCGGTCGCGTGGGTAGTGATGATCTGTGCGGCGATGCAGCCGCTGTATTTCCCCGATTTCAAAAGCGTTGGATTGGGGTTGGACGTAGCCTGCCGCGTGATGGCAGCGGTCGCCGCCTTCGAGTTGCTGCGACACCGATTAGGACGAATTGGACTGGGGCCATACCTCTTCGGCGCCGGCCTGTTGACTTTGAATCTGCACTGGCCTCCCTACACCAGCCACATTTCAAGTGAAGGGTACCTGCTGGCGGAAGTGCTGTTTGGATCGAGCATCCTGCTGGTCGTGCTGGACGATTCGCGCTTGCGCACACGCCGGCTGGCGGTGCTGAACGAGCTGACCGTTACCATCGCGCGTGCCCAGAATCATGGTCCCATGATGCAGACGGCGCTGGAGAAGTTCAAAGCCGTTGTAGGGGCCAAGGCGGCGTGGTTCCAGTTGATGGAAGGGGACCGCCTGGTGCCCACGCAGCACGTCGGCCTCTCCCCGGAATTTCTGCGAGCCTTCGGGCAAGTCGGGACGGATGAAACGCGGGCCCGCGTCCTCCAGGAAAGCCGCTCGGCAGTGATCAAGCTCGCGGAACTTTCCGAACCGGAGCGGGAACAACTGGGGAAACACGGGATCCATCACGTAGTATTGTTGCCGGTGCTGGGGAAGAAGTCGGTGATCGGGATGCTGTCGCTCGGCTGCTCCCGTACCCGGCGCCATACCCGCGAAGAGCTGGAGTTTCTGGAAACAGCGGCGCAGGCGCTTGGCATTGCGGTTGAGAATCTGCGCTTGCTGGAGCAGGTGTTGCGCTCGCAGCGGCAGTGGATGAACACTTTCGATTCGATTCAGGATCTGATTCTCGCCCACGACGCCGACTTCCACATCCTCAAGACCAATCAAGCCCTGCTGCAGCGCTTGGAGAAGGCGCCGGCCGATGTGTTGGGCAATCTTTGTGAAGAAGTTCTACCCCAAAAGCGTGCCTGGAGCGGATGCCCCTATTGCGAACGAGGTTCGGGGCTGACCGAAGGAATGGATCCGTGTTTCGGCGGGCAGTCGATCGTTTCAACCTCCTCGTATGCGGAGCAGGGCAGCCAACTGAAAGGCACCATCCACGTGGTGCACGATACGACGGCGCGACTGGTGGCGGAAGAAAAATACCGCATGCTGTTTGAGCAGGCGCAGGAGGGCGTGTTCGTGGCGACGCCGCAGGGTGAGTTGCTCGACTGCAACGACGCCTTTGTCACCATGCTCGGTTACGGCAGCCGGGACGAGTTGATGGCGCTCGACATGTGCGGCGTGCTGCACTCGGTCGCCGACGAGCGCGAGGCTTTTTTAAAGGAGATCGAGGCGCACAACTACGTGCGTAACTTTGAAATTACGGTACGGCGCAAGGATGGCACGTTGCTGGCGGTGGCGCAGAGTTGCTTTGCCACACGCGATTCCAGCGGACGCATCGAGCGCTACCAGGGCTTTGTTCTCGACATCACTGAGAAAAAACGCTCGGAAGACGAGATGCGCCGGCGCAATCGCGAGTTGAACGCGCTCAACGCCATGGCGGTCATCGCGACGCAATCGTTCGATCTCGACGAAATTTTGAACCTGACATTGCGCCAGGTGATCTCGTTGTTTGGAGCCGAGACCGGCTCTGTCTATCTGGCAGCCGAACCGGAAGGTACCTTCCGGCGGCGCGCGGGTTGGGGGCCTCGCAGCGAAGCGCGCGTGCGCATGTCCGAAGTCGTCTTTGCGGAAGGTTTCGGCGATCTGGTGATGCGCTCACGAGCGGAAGTGGTAACCCAGGATTTCATGCCGCACCTCCCTCCGGCCGTGGTGGAGTTTGTTTGCGCCGATCGGTTGCCCTACTGGATCTGGGTGGTGCTCTGGAGCAAAGACAAGCCCATCGGCATTATGGGCATCGCCAGCAAGGAGAACCGGCATTATTCGAGCAACGATGAAAATCTGCTGGTCGCCATCAGTCGGCAACTGGCGACGACCATCGAAAAGGTGCAGCTCTACGAAGAAACTTGCCGGGCCTACGAGGACTTGCGGCGGACGCAGGAGCAACTGCTGCAGAGCGAAAAGATGTCGGCCGTGGGCCAATTGATTTCCGGGGTAGCGCACGAGTTGAACAATCCGCTGACCGCCATCCTGGGATACGCGCAACTGCTCGACGGGGCTGGTCTGGACCATCAATCCGCCGACTACGTCCGCAAGCTGTTCAAGCAGGCCCAGCGAACCCACCGGGTGGTGCAGAACCTGCTTTCCTTTGCCCGCCAGCGCAAGCCCCAGAAGCAGGAAGTGGAGTTGCGCAAGGTGCTCGAAGAGTCCCTTACGCTGCGCGAATACGATTTGAAGGTCAACAACGTTTCGCTGGAACGCGACATTCCAGAGGATATGCCCTCGGTGGTGGCCGATCCGCATCAACTGGAGCAGGTCTTCCTGAACATCATCAACAACGCGCTCGATGCCATGGTGGAGGGTAGCGGGAGCGGCGTCTTGAAAGTTCGCGTCTTCCGGAAAGATGCCTTCGTGTGCGTCGAGTTTGACGACAGTGGTCCGGGAATCAAGGACCCAAGCCGGATTTTCGATCCCTTCTACACCACCAAGTCAGTCGGCAAAGGCACCGGCTTGGGCCTGAGCATCTGCTACGGGATCGTCAAGGAACATGGCGGGGAAATCATCGCCCGTAATCGTGAAGAAGGCGGAGCGACCATCGAGGTCCGTTTACTGGCCAGCGAGAAACCCGCGCTCCAGGAGACGGTGGTGCCGGTGCGCCGCGAGTCGTTGGTGACCGGGCGTGTTCTGCTAGTCGAAGACGAGGAAGCAGTTCTGGAATTTGAACGAGACGTGTTGGTCGGCGCTGGAGCGGAAGTCATAACCTCGATGAGTGTAGAAGACACGCAGCAGCGGCTCCGTAGCGGCCCGTTCGACGTGATCGTGATGAATGGCCGCATGCCGGGTGGAACCAGCGCGCGCGAGATCTATGAGTGGATCGCGAAAAACTGTCCCGGTCAGGAGAAAGGGCTGTTGCTGACATTCTCCAGTGTCACCGATGCGCAGACGCGAAGTTTCCTGCAGGAACAGAACGTACCCTCGCTGGCCAAGCCGTTTGAAGTGGCGGACCTGATCTCGCAAGTACGGGTCCTGAGCCAGCGAGAAGGGAAGCCCGAAAGAACCTCGATGGCCGGCGCAGGAATCTAGCCGCAGCCCCCGCGCCGGATGCCCTTTAGACTGAAGAAAAAGTTCTTGTTTAGTCTTGTATCAGGGTATCGCTTCAGCGATACCACAATTCCTTCGAAAAATATGGCCCCTTTAGGGGCTGTGTCGAATCGCTAGAGTTGTCCCTTCAATCCCCGCATCATTTCCGCAATCAATTTTTCATTGCGCCGGTACCAGCGCCAGTGTCCCTCGCGCTTGGCCTCCACCAGGCTCGCCTTTTCCAGAATTCGCATGTGGTGCGAAACGGTAGGCTGCGACAGCTTCACTCTCTGTTCGATATCGAAGGCGCAGAGCCCGGTTTCCTTGTCGAGAGAGCATCCGCCTTTCTCCTTGAGCGCGAGCAGAATCCGGCGGCGAGTAGGGTCGGCAATGGCGTGCAGAAAGCGGTCAAGATTCGGAGCGGCGTCAGCCATGATTGAGGAAGGGTAACAGAGAGAATTGGTAATTGTGTAATTTGATAATTTCAATCCAATCGCAATGAGATTTTAAATTACCAAAATTGCCCAATTACAAAATTACAAAATCTTCTCTACTTTTTCACGATCGGATTATATCCATCGCTGATGAGACGAGCGCGCATGGCTTCGGCATCTTTTAGTTCGGCATAGGGTCCGACCTGAACATGGTAGAACTTGTCGGTGGAAGGATTGTTCGCGGTGAAGGCGGGATACTGCTTCTTCTTCAGAGCCTCGACCAGTGATTCCGCGTCTTCCTGCCGGCTTACGGCCGCGACTTGCACGTAATACCCGCCGCTCGCGGGCGTGGCGGTTCCGGCGTCTGTGGCGTCTTTGGGCGCTTCCGCAGTCGGCGGCGCTGTGGTTGTCGTCGTCTGCGCCTTCGAATCCTGAGGCGTCGCGAGTCCGGTGTCGGCGCTCTTCTCACCTACTGCCTTGTAAAAGCTGAAATCGCCAGATGACGACTGCGGCGTTGGCTGGGCCGTTCCGTTTTTTGCCGGCGAGGGGCGAACGATGGTGGATGGTGCCACGATGGAAGCACTCGGCGAACCAATCATGCCCGCAGCGGCGGTTCTGCGACCGAGCGAGAAGCCGATCGCAAAGAAAAAGGCGCAGACTAATACAAAGGTGAAAAAAATGGCCAGCATGCGGCCAGTGCCAAGCGTGATCTCCGTATCCTGTTGCGCCATAGGCATGGAAAGTGGTGTCGACCTCTAGCAGTTACTGAAAATATTCTGGCTTGGTATCAGGGTATCGCTTCAGCGATACCGTAAGTCTCTCAACATCAAACGCCCCTTTAGGGGCTGGTGTCCGCAACCCTGCTACTTTCCTGCCGGCGCGCCCGGCGTGGGCACGCTCGCTAGCCATTTCTGCATGCCGGAGAAGAAATCGATAGGCACGGGGAACACGACAGTCGTGTTTTTCTCGACCCCGATTTCGGTGAGCGTTTGCAGATACCGCAACTGGATGCTGATCGGTTCGGTCGCCAACAGGTGCGCGGCATCCACCAGACGCTGGGCGGCGGAGAACTCGCCTTCGGCGTGGATGATCTTCGAGCGCTTTTCGCGCTCCGCCTCGGCCTGCTTGGCCATGGCGCGCAACATGGTCTCGGGCATATCCACCTGCTTGACTTCCACGTTGGTGACCTTCACGCCCCAGGGCGAGGTGTGCGTATCGAGGATGCTTTGCAGGCGCAGGTTGATTTTGTCGCGGTGAGCCAGCAATTCGTCGAGTTCCTGTTCGCCAAGCACCGAGCGCAAAGTGGTCTGCGCGAACTGCGAAGTCTGGTAGGCGTAATTGGAGACTTCCACCACCGCCTTGTTGGGATCGATCACGCGCAGAAAAATGACTGCATTCACTTTCAGGGTGACGTTGTCGCGCGTGATGATGTCCTGCGGCGGAACCTCGAGCGCTTCCTGCCGGAGCGAAATCCGCACCATGCGGTCGATCGGGCTGAAGACCAGGATTATGCCCGGGCCCTTGGCGTGCCCTTGCAGGCGTCCGAGCCGGAAGATGACGCCGCGCTCATATTCTGCCAGGATCTTGATGGAACTCAGCAGGTAGATGACCAAAATGACGATAGCAACGGTGACCACCGGAAACCCGAGATCCAGCATAAATGCCTCCAGGCAATTGGTTAATTAGAGTATGAGCGGATTGTAGCGCACGCGAGCGGTCGCAGGCTGTGCGGAACGGGTCAGCGGAGTGTTCAGGAAGATTCAGGGCCGCGATGAATTCTGTCTATTGACTCGGACGTCACTAACCAACAAATAGAAGACGTACCCTTCGCTCCCTGTCTAGGGGAACCACATCGGTGTTGCGAAGGTTCAATGCTGCTTGTTTACTGGGATGGTATTAACGTATGTTTACCCCTCCCCCCCTCCCCCCCTTTTTTCGATCTATTGGAATCAAGGAGTTGGGAGGAAAATCCGCAAATTCCTCAGTTTAAAAGACTTATATGGAAATTCCTCATGAATAAGGACTTAAGCTTCCATTTCGCCTGTTTCTGCGGTGGCCAGCTCGTATTTCCTGCCTTAAGCGGAGGGCTGGCGCTCCCTCGTTTACTGCGCCGGATATTGTCAAAGAGTAACTAGCCTGTGGGGAGCGGATTCGAGGGCGGTCTCCTGGGAGACGGGCACACCTCGGCCCTGATCCACAGGTCAATCCCATTATCGTCGTCGGCGAGTTCGAAGTCAGTGATGCCGCACACAGAGTGTTTGAGATGAAAACAAGAAAAGCATGAGGGGATCAACGCCAGAATGTCGCTATGAGAGTGGGCGGAAAATCTATCGACGACCGCATTTAAGAATCCCGCCTCAAGGACGTGAACCATGAACTCCGCGAAGATCTTCGCCCGCATCGCCGCTGCGCTGGTATGCCTTGCCGCTTCGGCCAGCTTGGCCGCGACTCATCCTCTGAATCAGCCCATGGGGCTGGCGGTGGACGCCAAGGGAAACCTTTATGTCGCCAATCATGGCGGCAACCAAATTCTTGTCTACAACCCGACCGCTCAGCAGATGACCGCCAAGACGATCACCACGAACATCAACGGTCCCATGCAACTGACCTTCGACGCGCAAGGCAATCTGTGGGTTGCGAACCTCAATTCTGGCTCTACGTCTGTGGAATACTTTTCGGAATACGGGCCCAATGGCAAGCCGATCAATACTGCCTATACATCGAACGCGGGAGCTAGCTTCATAGTTCCGGCTTTTGCGGTCGATGGCGTCGGAGATCTCTGGATATCGGACATCGAGGGTACCGGTCAGCCTTTCCTCGTGGCCCAGAACGGTCCCGGTATCTACAACGGAGGCGGCGTCATCGACGTCTTTTATGAGCAACCTGGTACCTATACAGCGGTTGCTGCCCACGGTCCGTGGATTGCCATGGGCACCGCGACCTCGGCATCGTGGGAACTGGTGGGCTCGCTGCTGGGCGGGAATCTCGATCTTCACTTTCTCGGCAGCAGTGGAAACCCGGGCAACGGCGTGCTCGCGATGATTTTCGACAACAACGGCAACCTGTATTACGCCACCGATCAAGGCTATGGAGTCAGCGGAGTGTGGTTCGTCAATATTCCAACCGCCGCGGCGCCCTCGCTGAACGTGAACGTCGGCTACCGGCTTTCCGGGATGGCGGTGGACAGCGTCCATGGACGCCTTTATCTCTCGAACGCGAGCACGAACAAGATCGAGATTTACAGCACCTCGACCTGGTTGCTGGTGGGGACGATTCAGTAAGGGACGAGGTGAGGTTGTGTAGAGCGGGCGCCCTCGCCCGCTGCCTTTGACCTTGATTTTTGATTTGATCCCAAATGAGGCCCCATCCTAACGTCGCGTTTTTCGACGTTAGGGTGGGATTCCACGTCCGCGGACCGATTGGGATTTTGACGTCCGCTACATGCATCGGAATCCGGTCAACCGTGGGTTGGTGGCCTCCCCGGAACTCTGGCGCTGAATGTTAAGAGACAAACCCGAGGTACACTTCCGCTCAAGTGGCCCACCCGCCTCGGGTACTGCCCGGGATAACTATGTCCTTGACAGAGCCTTCGCTCTTATCGAGGCGTACCCCTAGTTATTTTCGGTTCAACATTAAAAGACAAACCCGAGTTATGCTTCCCTCTAAAGTGGCCCACGCGCCTGTGTACCATTTAGAAATTAACGTAGAGTTTGTCGCTTGGTCTCACTTCGCAGTTCTCACATCTCGTAGTGACCGACACCTGAATATTATTCGAATTTGTCGGGACTTGAATTTTCAAGGGTATGGCTATAGCGATGCCAGCGCCGACTTGGTCAATCATCATTTCTCGGTCGTAGTCCTGAGCGCCGGGAGCTTTTCTAAAACGGTCCGGCTCCTTCACATAGGTGCACGGTTCACAGATCCTCACGTAAATCGCGCCCTTCCCTGTCTGCGTCGTTGAAGTGTTCGCTACCATAATCGTGAAGTCAATGGAACCATCTGGTTGTCGAGTAGTGGTCGTGGTTTTAGGCTTGTTGACCAAATCGCGCTCCTCTGTACCGAACGACGCTTCCAGAGCGGCTTTCGGCGAGGGGCACCCATAGAGACGTTAGGATTGATTGGATAAGAGCGAAGGCTCGATTCAGACCCGGTAGTCTTGTGTTTGAGGACAAAGACGCTGGGAAGAAAGGAGTCTTCGCATGATGATTATAGGATGTGATTTTCATCCCAGCTGGCAACAAGTGTCGTGGTTGAACAGAGAGACGGGAGAAACGGGCGAGCAGAAACTGGTGCATGCCGACGGGCAGGCGAAGTCGTTCTATGAGCAACAGGCGGCGCCGGCGCTGATCGGCATGGAGGCCACGGGCAACCGTCAGTGGTTTATCGAACTGGTGCAGGACCTGGGACACGAGATCTGGGCACCCTGGAGGTGAAACAACCTGCGATCTTACTTGCACGCCTCGGGTGTAGCGCCGTTACGCGCCTTGAGGTTCATTTTGAGTGCTTGGTAGCAGACCTGGTGATCGTAACTAGGTGTCCTGATCCAATTGCCCAGGATGCGGTTGATTTCCTTAAGCGAGGCCTCTTCCGCAGGAGTGCTTGCTTCCACGTCAGCCTCATCCACCAAGATGGAGATACGCTGCGCAGTGATGCCACTCTGATTCGTGTAGATGATGGCTCGCAAGGCTGCCCTGGCGTAGTCGTCACCAATCCGGCTGTGATTGCTCTGAGCCAAAACGGATGACGTGAGGAAGACGGTCAACATTAGTGCCACGCCGATGCTGATTTTGTGAAGCACTGATTCTCTCCCGCCGCACCACTCTGCGCGGCTCATCTTTGGTCTCTATCTCGAACGCCGCGAACAGCGATGGTTGCAACAATTCGACGGTCTTTTTTCCCGCAGGAATGAAGCAAGCACTCGATTGCTATGCCACACGAACGAGTGCGCCGTGTCAGTGCAATGGCTCACAGCTTTATGTGAGGTCACTTGGCTTTTACGCCATCACTGGTTTTGCAGCAGTCACGGGATCGACTCGAAGCGTGAGCCCATCGACTTGGCGGACGACGATGCGTTCTCCGGCGGGAACGGGGACCGCGGAGATGGCGTCCCAAAGCTCGCCGTGCACGAACACTTTTCCCGAAGGCGCCAGCATGGTTTGCGCAATCCCGATTTCGCCGACCAATCCTTGCTCGCCGGTGACCACCTTGTTGCGGCGAGCGCGCAGAGCGATGGTCATCAGGAAGGCCGTGATGATTCCGAGTGGAATGCTGACAGCGAGTGCGGTGAGCAAGTGGACGCGCATTTCGGGGATCGGACCGTCGACCAGGAGCAATCCTCCCAGAGTCAGAAGGACAATTCCGCCGGCTGTCAGGACGCCATGACTGGCAAACTTGGCCTCCGCCGCGAACAGGGCGAAAGCCACCAGAATCATCGCGAGCGCCGCGAATCGGATCGGCAACAGATGCATGGCAAAGGCGGCCAATACAATGAAGATCACTCCAACGGTGCCGGGCACAACTGCCCCTGGGTGGTTGAACTCGACATACAAACAGAATGCGCCAATCAACAGAATGATCAGCGTGATATTGGGATCCATGATGTAGGAAAGGATCCGCTGTTTCAGGGTCATCTCGTAGCTGCGTACGGCCTGCCCTGTCAGGTTGAGCGTCACGGCGGTTCCGTCGAAACGTTTGAAGCTCTTGCCGCTGATCTGGCGAAACAGATCCTGCTCGTCGGTGGCGACGTAGTCGATCAGCTTTTTGTCCAGCGACTCCTGTTCGGTGAAGGACTTCGATTCGCGTACCGCACTCTCGGCCAGTTCGACGTTGCGGCCACGCTTGGCCGCGACGGAGCGCATGAGAGCTGCCGCGTCGTTCTCAATCTTCTTCATCATAGTCTCGTCGGGCTTGCCGAAGAGAGTCACGGGATGCGCCGCCCCGGCATTCGTTCCCGGAGTCATGGCCGCGACATCGGCGGCCACGAGGATGAAGATTCCCGCAGAGCCGGCGCGGCTGCCACTCGGAGTGACGTAGACGATCACGGGTACGTGGGAAGCCACGATCTTGTCGATGATGTCGCGCGTCGACTCGACCAGTCCGCCGGGAGTGTTCATCTCGATCAGCACGGCCTGGTCGTGGTTGGCGGCTGCCGCTTCAATGGCGCGGCCAATGTATTCGGCGGTGACGGGCTGGATCGCATCGTTGACGACGATCTTCAAGACATCGGCGGAAGAAAAGGGAATGAGAACAATTGTCGTCAATAATGCGAACAGGGAAAACCGTAAACCACGGGGTACACGAAGGAACACAGAGGAAAGCTGAGGATTAGTCCGACATTCTTCAAGAACTGAGAACTGCCTCCTGAGAACTGAGAGCCGAGAGCTGAGAGCTGTTTTCATGGTTGTGACAGCGGCTGCGCTTTCTCCGCGAGCTTGGCTGCTAGGGTGCGTTTCAGGTCTTGCCCGGTGGCATTGCCGGGTTCCAGTTGCAGCGCCCGATTGATGTTCTGAGCGGCCGCATCTGTTCTATTCTCGCGCAAGTCGAGCCGCGCCAGAATCAGGTAGGCCTCGGCAGACTCGCGAATGCGGAGCGCAGCCTCGGCTTGAGTGCGGGCCCCAGCGGCATCGCCGCGCGCGTCGTAATCTTCGGCAAGAGCGGTGAGGGGCGCGGTACTCGACGGATCAACCGCTGCAGCGTGACGGAATTCGGCCTCCGCTTCGGTGGTGAATCCGTGGGCCATGAGTTCTTTGCCGAGTTCGATATGGAAGCGCGCATGCGCCCGCGGATCGGAACGGGCAAAACGCTCTTCCGCCCAGCTTCCCATTTGCATGGTCATCTGGCGGAAGGTGTTTTCCTCGTAGTTGCGCTTGATGCGCTCGAATGGCACCTTTGACGTCGTGCTGCTCGGCACAATACCGCCGCTGCCGGCCGAGGGTGTCACGGAGTCGAGCAGCATTTTCGCGTCGGCATCGTTCGGATGATGATCGAGCGCGGAGCGCAGCTCCCGGGCCGCGCCGGAGCGGTCGCCCACCTGCGTGAGCGACACTCCCAAGTTGAAGTGATAGTCGGCGTCGCTCGGATCATTCTGAATCGCTCGCTGGAAATAGTCGGCGGCCTTGCGCTGGCTGCGGCGCGCCACGACTACTCCGAGGTTGTTGTAGACCTCGGCCAGAGGCAGGCGAGCGGCCACGAAGGCAAAGGCACTTTCGGATTTGGCAAAGTCTCCGTGAGCGTAGGCGGCGAGACCAAGATAGAAATTTGCCTCGCGGGCCACTGCGGAAGAACCTTGGACCTGACTCAAGACAGCGATGGCGGGCTCGTAAGCGTGTTGCGCATAGTAGGTCTTGCCCAGTTCCAGCAAGGCTTGCGCGTAGGCTGGATTCAAGCGAACCGCTTCCCGATAGAGCTGCACCTTTTCATCAGCGGCGGTGGCAAGCAGGCCGCGTACGTAATTCTCCTGGGCGTCCAGGCGCACGGGGACGATGCTGGCAACGTACTTGTCCTTGGGCACCGAGAAGTCGGCGCGGATCGCGTGAAGCAAATCCCACGCCAGCGCGGATTGCAGGTTGCCGAGATCGGCCAGGGGCGCGGACTCCGTGACGGCGGGCAACAGTTTCTGCGCCCGCATGTCGAGCAACTGCGTAACGGCGGTCAGGCGCGCCCCGTCATAACTGTAGGAACCGAGTACGGCGTAATCGACATCCATCTGCTCGGCGAGGCGGTAGAGAGTGGCGCGCGAAGCGTGAACGCCGGCCGGAACGCCCTGGCGATCATAGGCTCGGAGCCGCTCGTCACGGCTGGCCAGGTACAGAATCGGAGAATTGAGTTGCTCGTGGAAGGTTTCGGGAAAAGATTCGCCGAGCCATTCCAGGCCGGGAGTCGGAGAAGCATTCTCAAAAGGAATCACCACCATAGTCCGACCGATGATGGCTGGCCCGGAGGCGGGGATGTCCTGGGCGCGGAGCGACGGGCAGCAAAGCAGCGAAACCACAAAGGCGAAAACAGCGCGTTTCACCACAACTTGATTATATCGGCTCGTGCGGCGGGCGTCCTCGCCCGCCGCGCCGAGGGCGAGACGCCCTCGGGACAGCCGGCAAGATGCCGACGCTACACTTTATCCACTGCGGTAGCTGCTGTCGATTCAAACTTGCTAGTGGAGAGCCGGGCGTCCTCGGCCTGCTGCACAGGCGAGGCGTCCGTTTTTCCACCGTCCTGTGCCTGCCCCGCCCAGCCGGGCAATTCATCACTGCCCGTGATGAGGCGGGCGCCGCGTTCGTAGGTGAGATACGACCACGCCCACTGGATCATCACCAGCAGACGATTCCGAAATCCGATCAGGAAAAGAATGTGGATGAACAGCCAGGCCAGCCAGGCAAAGTATCCGGATAATGCAAATTTCGGGAACTGGGCGACAGCGGCAGCGCGGCCGATTGTGGCTAGGCTGCCTTTGTCATGATAACGAAAATTGCGCCGCGGCTGGTTTTCCAGGTCGCGGGCGACGGTTTCCGCAACCCACTCCCCTTCCTGAATGGCGACCTGAGCAACGCCTGGAAGCATCTTGCCGCTTTCGTCCTTGAGTGCAGCGAGGTCGCCAATCACAAAGACTTCTGGATGCCCCGGAACGCTGAGGTCGGGTTGAACCAGTACACGGCCGGCGCGGTCCACCGGAGCGCCTAGCTTGCCGCCCAGCGGGGACGCGGCGACGCCAGCAGCCCATAACACCACGGCGGCGGGAATCCGTTCATCGCCAACCCACACCACGCCGGGTTCAATTCGGTTCACCATGTGGGACGTGCGGACCTCGACCCCAAGGCGTCGCAACTGATCTTCGGCTTTGCGGGAAAGTTTTTCGGAATAGGCAGCCAGAACTCGGTTGCCGCCTTCGATCAGCAGGATGCGGGCCTGCTTCGGGTCAATATTGCGGAACTCGTGGTTCATGGCGTGGCGCGCGATTTCAGCCAGCGTTCCTGCGAGTTCGACGCCGGTTGGGCCGCCTCCGACTACCACAAACTGCAACGGGGAACCGCTCTGGCTGTTGGCGGTCTTATTCTGGCGCTCGGCAAGTTCAAAGGCCAGCAAGACGCGACGGCGGATTTCCAGGGCGTCTTCAATGGTCTTCAGTCCGGGTGCCAGCGGCTCCCATTCCTGATGACCAAAGTAAGCGTGGGTCGCTCCGGAGGCGATGATCAGAAAGTTGTAATCGAGTACCTGCTCCTTCGTAACAACCTTCTTCTGTTCCAGCTTGAAATCAACCACTTCCTCAAGCAACACTTCAATGTTGGGGTAGCCTCTCAAGATGTTGCGAATGGGCGCTGCAATTTCGCCGGGAGACAGGCCGGCGGTGGCGACCTGGTATAGAAGCGGTTGGAAGGTGTGGTGGTTTTTCCGGTCAACGACCGTAACCTGAACGGCCATTCGGGCGATACGCCGGGCGGCGGTCAGGCCTCCAAAACCGGCGCCTACAATTACCACCTTCGGTCTGTTGTTGGTTGGCATCTACTATAGAGATTCACGGAATGGCCGTTCAGTCGAAAACTTTTGATGCCTCGGTAGTTGCCCCAGTTTCGGTGCCCAAGGTACAGGTGCGGGTGCTCGAGGTTCCCCTAGCCTACCGGCGTTACTTTATCTGGTTCCAGTTGATTGTCGCCTACGTCTTTATGGAGCGGACGCTGTGGTCGTCGCGGCTGGCATTCCGCAATACGTGGGCTTTCGTGGCCGCCGCCGCCATTCTTGTTTTTGTGCTGGTAGACCGGCCTTCGCTGCGGCGGATGGGATTGGGCTTGCCCACCAGTTTGGGCGCGAGCCTGGTGCTGGCGGTTAGTTTTGTGACGGCTGCCTTTCTGATATTCATGGTGCGCTGGGCGGGCGGACAGGTGCCAGCGAATCCGACGTGGCCGAGCCTTCACTTGGCGTGGCAGTACGTGGCTTGGGCGCTGATCCAGGAATTCATGCTGCAATCCTTTTTCTTCACGCGTTGTGAAGAACTGTTCGGGAGTTCGGCAGCGGTTTGGGTCGCCGCGACGCTGTTTGCCGCCGCTCACCTGCCCAGTCCCATCCTGACGACTTTCACGCTGGCTGGAGGCTTATTCTTCTGCGAGATGTTCCGCCGCTATCGCAGCATCTACCCCATCGGCATCGTGCACGCGGTGCTGGGCCTGACCATTGCCGTGACTATGCCCGATAGCCTCCTGCACAATATGCGCGTTGGGATTGGCTATCTGCGGTACTAGAACCTCGTTCTCTTTCATGTAGAGACGGGGCTTGCCCCGTCTCACTCCGAGACAGGAGACGCGGCAAGCCGCGTCTCTACTTCAAATTCTGATGTCCCTTCAAGTGCCAGGCGCGGCCATCGCGGCATTCCACTAGCTTCATCTCTGCCCTCCGCATACACTGCTTCTTCACCCGACGATGCCCCCAGTGAAGCCCAGTTCGTCCGCCCTGCATTTTCTCCTGCCTTCCGTCCGCGATATCATTTTTGTCTTTCTGTTCTGGTCGCTGTTGGCGGGCCCTTTGTCGAACCGGCCGCTGGCGGATGCGGATATCGGATGGCACATTCGAACCGGCGAGCAGATCCTCGCGACGCACTCGCTTCCGCGCACCGATCCGTTTTCTTCCACCATGCAAGGCCAGCCCTGGTTTGCCTGGGAGTGGCTCTACGACATAGTGCTCGGAATCTTGCACCGCGCTTGCGGGCTGAACGGAGTGGTGTGGCTGTGCGCCGTGCTAGTGGCGGCGGTTTTTGCGATGCTCCTTTCGCAACTGATAAAGCGCGGGACCGGCTTGCTGCTGGCGGTCGTCCTGATGCTGCTGGCGGAGGCTGCCGCGACGATTCATCTATACGCGCGCCCACACATTGTGAGCTGGCTGTTTTCTTTACTCTGGTTTATTGCGTTGGAGCGCTGGGAATGTTGGGATCGTGCGAATCAAGGAAGCCTGCCGCGATGGCTACCGTGGTTCTTTCCCGCGTCGATGTTGCTGTGGGTAAACCTGCACGGCGGATGGCTCTTTGGAATAGCGCTGCTCGGCGTCTACGCCTTTGCTTCGTTCGTGGAGAGTTTGCGTGCACTGGATGCGTTTGCCAAGATTCGTGCCGCGCATCGGGCTCGTGCCCTGGCCTTGGCTTGGGTGGCGTCGGCGGTGGCGACGCTCGTGAATCCGTTTGGCTGGCGCCTGCACGCGCACATCTATCGTTATCTTGGTGATCGCTACCTGATGAACCGGATTGATGAATTCCAGTCGCCTGATTTTCACGGCTGGGCGCAACGATGCTTTGCGGCCATCCTGTTGCTGGTGGTGATTGCGTATGCCAGTCGTTCGGGAGACCGGAAACTGCGGCTCAGCCACCTGTTCGTAGTGTTGCTTGCGGCGTATGCGGGATTCTATTCCTCGCGGAATCTTCCGGTGTCTTCCATGCTGCTGGTGCTGATAGCCGGGCCGATCCTGTGGGAACACTTCACTTCTCTGGCGGACCAGCCGGGCGCGTGGCCATGGGTGCGCAACGGCGCGGCCCGAATTTCAAACTTCTCCGAGCGGATGGGCGCACAGGAAATGGACCTTCGCGGACACCTGTGGCCGGTGGTCTCGGTGGTGTTTGCGCTGGCAATTTGTCTGCAAGGTGGATCGCTCGGTTCGCGGCAACTGGTGCATGCGGAGTTTGACCCCAAGAGAATGCCGGTCGCGGCGGTGACCTTCCTGCAGAAGGAATTTCAGGGGAAGCCGGACCCGGAGCCGGTTTTCTCGACCGATGCCTGGGGAGGTTATCTCATCTATCAAATGAACCCCGGACGAATGAACCCCGGGCGGATATATCCCGAACGCAAGGTCGTGATCGATGATCGTCACGATCTCTATGGTTCGGACCGGATGCGCCAGTACCTGATCCTGACCCAGGCCGAACCGGGATGGCAGAGCGTGCTCGAGAAATGGCAGATTCGGACGGCGCTTTTGCCGACCGGATCGACGCTAGCTAACCTGCTTCGCGAACTTCCGCAGGATTGGCGGGTAGCATACCAAGACAATGTTGCGGTCGTATTTGAGAAGCGTTAGTTGTCAGGGATCAGCAAGTTTTTGTGCGGTGCTTCCAAGCGGTAATCACCACATCTACAGACGTCCACAAACTTTAAATCAACGTTTTTCCCATATCCGGTAATGGAGTGGTAGTGCCACACCTGTATGGGTTTTGCAAAGTCGCCACTGGCGCGGGCAGAATCAGTCTTGATCCCTTCAGGCGGGCCGTACACGATATAGATTCGGCCTCGGTCCGTTTTCCAACCCGGGACTTCCTGCGCGAAGTGGACGTTCGCGTATGCGATACGCCGGTAATGCTCTTCTTTAAATTCGTTCTCGGCTGTGCCGGGTGTTGGATCGCGGCGCAGCCAGAACGCTTCTATGAAGCGGTCGCGGTCGTCATCTTTTGAGAACTGCAGGAAGGCTGTTCGTTCCTCTGGGGTGATAATCCAGCGGACGTCCTCATCCAACCATCGTTGGTAGGACTTGCCGAACGCAGACGAAATTTTGCTGCCGGCAGTTGCCGGCCGCTCGCTGATGCTGGTTTGAGCATATGTAGCCACCCCGATGCACATAACAATCAAGGCAACCTGAAGAAAACAGGCAGTCGTCTTGCCGTAGGAAGTAATCGCCATAGGACCTGACCTCTCTGGTGGCTGATTCCGACAAGCACAGTCTATGCGCACCGGAGCGCGCATGCCCAACTCTCTTAAATCCTAATCACTCTCTGCAACCGGAGCGCTTCCGCGTCATCTGATGTAGTTGAGTTTGGCACTAACTGGCTGCGGAGTGCTATTTTTAGTAGCCCGCCAGAACTGCCACGCGGTGCGTTTCGAGAGACTGAGAACATATGCGGATTGCCAGGGGATCTGTGAACAAGCATTTGAATGCGGCAAACAATCGTGCCGAACGCTGGCTTTACGCGGACAAGAGTGTCCGCGCTACACCGGAGAGCTGTCGATGAAATCGCAGTGTTTGCCCTTCCAGCAAATTCCGCATACCACCCGCCTCTTCCTCGACTACCTTTCCTACACTCCTTCCGTTCGCGAATTTTATCCACGTTCACCAATGTTTTCCGAATGGGTGAAGGATGAATCCCAGCGTGTCGTTTACGACGCCGCACGTCGCGGCAAGGTCAGCGAAATTCTCGAGCGGCAGAATCGCGCGTGGGGCGCATCTCCGAAGACGCTGGCCAATATTGAGCGGCTCCGGCGCGGAGCTCTGACGGCGGTTACCGGGCAGCAAGTCGGCCTCTTCGGCGGGCCGCTGTTTTCGATCTTCAAGGCGCTGACGGCGGTCAAGCTGGCAGAACAGGCGACAGCGGCGGGAGTGGACTGCGTCCCGGTCTTCTGGCTGGCGACCGAGGACCATGACTTGGCGGAGGTCAACCATGTCGCATTGCTCTCGGAACAGGGCCTCCCCGAGCCCTTCGCAGCGGAAAGTCACGCGTTTCAAAGTAGCGCTGCCGCCGATGCGCCCGTGGGTACGGTCAAGTTCGGGCCGGAGATTGATCCAGTGGTGGAACGCGCCGCCAGTCTCATGGGTGACTCCGAAGTGACGACGTGGCTCCGCGAAGCGTACCGGCCCGGCGAAAGTCTGGGTAGTGCGTTTGCCCTGTTGTTTGCACGGCTGTTTGCAGATTGGGGCGTCATCCTCCTCAATCCGGCCGATAAGGACTTTCATGATCTGGCAAAGCCACTATTTTGCGCGGCCATCGAGCGAGCGTCCGAACTTGATGAGGCGCTGCTGGCGCGGGGCAAGGCGATCGAGGCGGCGGGATATCACCAGCAAGTGAAAGTGACTTCGGCAACCACGCTGCTCTTCGAAGTGAAGAATGGCGCGCGCACCGCAGTGCGGCGCAAGACCAATGGTGGCAACGGCGGGGAGTTCGTGGTGGGCGAGGAGAAGGTTTCCGCACAAGATCTGGTCAGCCAGATTGACCAGGCTCCGGAGACTTTCAACCCGAATGCGCTGCTTCGCCCTGTGGTGCAGGATTACCTGCTGCCGACGCTCGTCTATACCGGCGGAGCGGCGGAGGTGGCTTACTTCGCGCAGGCCGCCGTGGTTTATGAGAAGCTGCTGGGGCGAGTGACGCCGATCCTGCCGCGTTTTTCCGCGACGTTGGTCGAACCAAAGCCCGAGCGCATCCTGGAGCGCTACCAACTTAGTCTGCCCGACGTGCTCCAGGGGCCGGAAAAGGTTCGAGAAGCCATTGCCGCTCGTTCGCTGCCCTTGGACTTGCAGGCTCGCTTTGCTGAAGCGCGCGAGAGCGTGGAGCGGTCGATGACTGCGCTTCGCGAATCGATTGGCAGACTGGATTCAACCCTTCTCGATACGGCTAAGAGTGCCCAAGAGAGCATGTGTCATCAGATTGACCGCCTGCAAGCGCGGGTTTCGCGGGCAGAATCGCTGCGGAATGAGGTCATCACGCGGCACGCGGACACATTGAGTTGCTCCCTGTTTCCGCATAAGGCGCTGCAGGAGCGCGAGGTCGCAGGCGTGAGCTTTGTGGCGCGCTATGGAAAGGACCTGCTCGCAAACCTCTATCAGCAAATCCATCCCGACTGCCACGATCACCAGGTCATTGAGGTGTAGAGACGGGGTTTGCCCCGTCTTCGTCAGCCGAAGTCGGAGACGCGGCAAGCCGCGTCTCTACGGGGAGTTTCGGATGCCCCTTTACGGGATTATTTCGACTCGCCGAAAGCCAGATAACTTCCCAGGCCAATCATGACCGCACCAGTCAGCGTGCGCTGACGACGGCGGAAGCGCGCCGATCCGCGGATGCGCTGGCCGAGCGGCCCGGCAAGCAGGGTCACGACAATGTCGGCCGAAGTATTGAGGGTCACCGAGAGGGTTCCCAAAAGAACAAACTGCAGAAAGACGTGCCCGTGCGTCCGGTCTACGAATTGAGGAATAAACGAAAGGAAGAACAGGGCTGTCTTTGGATTGAGCACCTCGGTCAGGATGCCTTGCCAGAACGGATTTTTTCCGCGCGGCAAATCGGCAAGGGAAACGGCATCATTTCTTCTGGCGTCGAGAATCATGCGAATCCCGAGGAAGCAGAGATATCCTGCGCCCAGGTACTTCACCGTCTCGAAAGCCACGGCGGATTTCGCCAGAATGATCGACACGCCGGCGGCGGCTGCGAACACGTGAACCATGCCACCGAAGAATGTGCCAAGCGCGGAGAGCAGCCCTTCACGGCGTCCGCCGCCCAGCGCGCGGGCAAGGACGTAAAGCATTCCCGGTCCGGGAACGATGGCTAGCAAAATCGCTGCACTCAGGAAAACAAGAAAACGAGCGGAGTCGAATACGGTTTGATCGAACATGGTCTGCTGATTGTAGCCGCAGCCGCTCCGGAGCGACTAGCTCTTGCGCGAGTCTCCGTCACGCAGCGCGATCTGCAGTTCGGCGAGTGATTGCACTCGCGGTACTCCCTTGTCACGGTAGGCGCCGGGAACGTCCATCAACATTGCCTGCATGCCCGCACCGGTAGCGCCGACATAGTCCACCGAATAGACGTCGCCGACATAAAGGCTCTCTTCGGGCGCGGCATTCATACTCTTGAGCGCCTGGCGGAAGATTTCCAGGTGCGGCTTTTCGTAGCCCACGAGGCCGGAGTCGGTGATGGTGCGGAAGCAACGGGCAATCCCGCATCTCTGCAACACGTCTTCGATTCGGCCATCCGCATTGGAGATGACTGCGATTTGGTAGCGCTCGCCGATTTCGCGAAGTTGTTCGGCGGTGCCGGGTAGAATCTGGTCCCAGTTGCCGGAGTTGCGGACGCCGGTAACGAGTTGGTCGCGGATGGCGTCGTCTTCGAGCCCGATCTCGGAGAGCAGCTGGGAATAGAACATCCACCAGAAGCTGTGGTCGGTGCTTCCGTTCTTCGTCATCATCCCATCGAACTGATTCTTGGTGCGGCATTCCAGGTCGCGGAGGTGTTCAGCCTCGGGCACGATGCCGCGTTCGGCAAGCGGAGCGTGGATGCGCTCGCGATTGGGGAACAGCAGCGTGTTGCCGACATCAAAGAAAATGACTTTCGTGTTCATGAGAGTCGCGTAACTAAACAAATCTCGCCGTAGAGACGGGGCTTGCCCCGTCTCCTTTGGACGCCGCGGGAGCCGCGGTAAGCCGCGTCTCTACAGCAATGTTGGGCGCTTTAAGGTTCGAGCACGAGCCGGTCGGTGGTTGCCCCCTCCACCGCCTTCTGGGAATAGAGTAGCGGAAAATAGCGACCGGCGTCCCACAGCGGCATCAAGTCAGAATAGTGCGGACTGCCCGGCTGGCCACTCTGGCCGGGCGTGTTGACGGCGACTGATTGATCCCAGTCGCCGGTGTCGAGAATCTCGCGATAGCTCGCGCCCGAAACCTGCTCCCAAGAATCGCCATTAGTTCCGGTGGCATTCACCGTGTATTCGTCACCGGGACGCGGCAAAGGACCGAGATCGAACAAGTCTTTCGCGCCGGGCTGCTGGTCGACGGCGTGGCGAAAGTGGACCGTGTGAAACTTTCCCCACGACCACTGCGAAGCATCGGAGCCCAGCAACTTCGCGACGTTTTGGCGCGCGGATCGCAGCGAGTCCACCAGAAGCTGGTCGCGGCCGACCACAGGATCGTCGCCAAAGAGGTCTTTCTCAGGATTTGTCAGGATGCGCAGAACCGTGTTGGGCTCCAGATCGTCGTAACGTTCGCCGTGTTCTTTGGAAAAGTGATTCCCGAGCGTGAGGCAAATCTGTTGGAACCAGACTTCAAACAAAGCGGCGTTCATTGATTCGCGCGTGAGTTGCCCATCCCAGCGCAGAAAGCCCGCGAGCGCAGGATCGTCTTTGAGCGAGGTCGACCGCACCAACTTCTGAAACTCTAGTGCCGGGAGGGAAGTGATGTCGTTCTGCAACGACTTCATGTCGGCCACGGTCAGTTTGTGGTGGTCCTGTTTTGCGCTTTCGATTACGGAACGGATGCGGGTGACCCGATACGGCGGAGCCCACTCGAAGCCGACATTGTAGGGATAGTGCTCCGGAATCATCTTGTGGTTGGCGGTGGCCACGAAGCCTTCCTTCGGATTGAAAAAATGTGGCAACTCCGCCGTGGGGACGAACCCCGTCCAGTTGAAATTGCCGCTTCCGGGAACTGGCAATAGCCCAGTCCAGTTGCGCACGGGAGCCAGTCCGGCAGAATGCTCGCCAATGTTGCCGGCGTCATCGGCATATGCCAGGTTTTCGGAAGGAACCTTCCAACGTGCGACCGCCGCTTCGAACTGGTCCCAATTTGCAGCGCGGTCAACGGCCAGCGATGCCAGGTACCCAGCCGTCCCGGGCTCGTTTCCAACCCATCGCAAAGCGAGTGCGCGTTTGCCGTCCTCCCAAAGCACGGGTCCGTGACGCGTGAATTTCAGATCAACTTCCTTCGGGGCCTCGCCTTTGACAAAAAATACTTCTTTTCGCGCTTCCATGCTTTTCCATCCAGCCTCCGTCTTGTACTCGAAGGGGTTGGCGGGATTGAGTTCTTCGACGTAGAGGTCTTGCTGGTCGAGGCCGAAGATGGTGAATCCCCAGGCAATGTGTTCGTTGTGGCCGAGTGCCACGCCGGGAAGGCCGGGTTCACCCGCTCCAATCACGTTCCATCCGGGAGCGACGAGGTGGACCATGTAGCGCAACGAGGGCAGACCAATCACGCGGTGAGGATCATTGGCCAAGAGCGGCTTGCCGGTGGCAGTGAGCGCGCCGGAGATGGTCCAGTTGTTGCTTCCTTCGAGGGAGTGCGCCGGGAACTCGATGCGCCGGTCGCTCCCGACAAGATCCTTCAGCAGATCAGGTGAGAGTCCAACGAGCTCGAGGCCAGGAGCGGGATCAAGCGCAATGGCGGGATCGAAGTCGAACAGCTTCGAAGTTTTTTCCGCGCCAAGTTCCGCGAGCGCCTGGGCGTGTTCGAGTTCACTGAAGGCGTTTCCGGTCATGGAAAACGCGGCCATGCGGTTCAGACAGTCTTCCGGATGCCATGCGTCGGGTGAAAATCCAGCCAGTTGAAACTCGATGGGCAAGCCGGGGCCGCCCGGAGCGGTCAGGCTGGCGATGTAAGCGTCGATGCCGTCGGTAAATGCCGTCAGGATGGTCTTGGTGTCGGGCGAGTAACTTTCATATTCCGCTTGCAGGTTGCCGCGATAGCGCAGCGCGCGGGCATTTACATCGCGCGCCAGCGCGGAAGGCCCAAGAATTTCGGCAAGCCGTCCCTGTCCGGCGCGTTTCCAGAGTTCCATTTGGAAAAGGCGATCCTGAGCGTCAACTACGCCTTGGGCAAAGAACAGGTCGTGCTGGTTCTCCGCGTAAATGTGGGCCACTCCCCAACGATCTCGCAGAACATTGACGGGGCGCTCAAGTCCCTTGACGTGCGACTCACCGGACACGATGGCCAAGGCCTTGTGCGCGGCAGGCGCGAGATCTTTGTTCGGACCAGGCTGGGCGAAACCGCAAAGGGGAAGGAGAAGGATCAGCCAGCGCATGCTTTTCATGGGAGACCCATTGTAATGCCGGAGAATGCCAGCTGTTTCCGGGCGAGAATTGTCACCTCAGCGGCTCAAGCCGCGCTCAAAACAATTCGGTTATCGCAGCGGTGAACCGCTGCGCCACCCAAGATCACGCCGAGATAGGGTTTTTCCGCAGCTTGCTAGGGAAGCCGAATGAATTAAACTCAGAATTTGCCGATGTATTAAGTGGAATCGGGAGCCATGCCTCAACTGCGAGTTGTTGTTCTGTGGCACCAGCACCAGCCGTTCTACAAAGACCTGGTGGCCGGGCAGTATCGCTTGCCTTGGACGCGCCTGCACGCGCTGAAAGACTACTACGGGATGGTGAAGCTGCTGGATGAGTTCCCGCAGGTGCACCAGACCTTCAATCTGGTGCCTTCGCTGATCACGCAGATTCGGGAATATGCTTCCGGCGAGGCGCAGGACCCTTTCCTGCAGGTTGCGAGCAAGCCCGCCAAAGATCTGACGGAGCAAGAGCGCCGGTTTGCGCTGCAATATCTGTTTCAGGCGCATCCGGTAAACGTAATCGGGCGCTATCCGCGGTACCGCGAGTTGCGGGAGAAGTTCCGCGGGGCCGGGGATTCGCCGGAGCGCGCCGAGAAGTACTTTCAGGCGCAGGATCTCACCGACCTGCAAGTGCTCTCGCAGATTAGTTGGTTTGACGAGTTTTTTCTGGCGGAGAAGGATGTGGCGGAACTCGTCCGCAAGGGGCGGAACTATTCGCTCGAGGACCAGCGCTTTGTGATAGCGCGGGAACGCGAGCTGCTCGGACGTGTTCTACCCGTGCATGCCGAGGCCGCGAAGAAAGGCCTCATCGAGATTTCGACTTCGCCTTTTTATCATCCCATTCTTCCGCTGGTGTGCGATTCGCAGATGGGGGCGGTGTCTTCGACCAGGCTACCATTGCCGCAAAATCGCTTTCGCCATCCGGAGGATGCTCGCGAGCAATTGCAGCGTGGACTGGATCTGCACGCGAAAGTATTCGGCATGCGGCCGCAAGGAGTGTGGCCGTCGGAGGGCAGCGTCTCGGAAGAGGCGTTGACGATTGCTCATCGGCTTGGCGTGAAGTGGATGGCGACCGACGAAGGCGTGCTGGGGCGAAGCCTGGGAACGAACTTCTCGCGCGACGGTTACGGTCATCTGCATGCCGATGGAGCGCAGCGGCTGTATACGATTTATCGCTACGAAAATGCCGAGACGCGGATGAACCTGCTCTTCCGTGATCACACGCTTTCCGACCTGATTGGGTTCGTATATTCAGGAATGCCGCCAGAAGATGCGGCCAAGAATCTCATCCATAAGATCAAGGAGTCGGCGAAGGCTGTCATTGCCAGCGGGCAAGACGCCGTCGTCCCCATCATTCTGGACGGCGAAAATGCCTGGGAATACTACCCGCAGTCGGGACGGGAATTCCTACGACGATTCTACGATGCGCTGCAGAAAGATCCGGAAATGGAAGCGGTGACTGTGACGGAGGCAATTGCACGTCACAAGAATCCCAGCCAGTTGAAGTCGTTGGTACCGGGGTCGTGGATCAACGCAAACTTCAACGTCTGGATTGGGGCGCCGGAAGACAACAAGGCTTGGGACTATCTGTATCACGCGCGCAATTTCTATGCGCAGGCGGCCCCGGCTGCGACCGAGGAACAACGCAAGCTCGCCTTTGAAGAGATCCTCATTGCCGAGGGCAGCGACTGGAACTGGTGGTACGGACCGGAGCACCACTCGGCCAACGATCGCGACTTCGACGAACTCTATCGCAAACATCTTTCGAATATTTACCAGGCGTTAGGCGGAACGCCGCCGGACCACCTGGCGCAGCCCATCGCCGCAGGAATGGTACGCCCCTCGTTCACTCCGCAGAGTGCCTATATCCATCCCAGGGTTTCTGGCGACATGGTGCGGTATTTCGAGTGGATGGGCGCCGCCGTTTACACGGCGGATCAGCGCTCCGGCTCTATGCACGGCAAGCAATTTCTGATGGACGAAGTGTTTGCCGGGATCGACGAGCAGTATGTGTACGGACGGTTGGATTTCGTCGGGAAAGTGCCGGAAGATGCTTTCGAGGTGGTGGTGAATCTGGAGTCGTGGGCCAACCACGCCACCAAGCCGCGACGCGAATTGCGGTTGGATGCGGTGGTGGAGGCGAGCCGCATGGTCTCCTGGAAAGTGACCGAGGGGAGAGACAAGATAGTGGCCAACTCGACGGACACGCGCGATCAGGCGCGGGTGGCGCTCGTCCGGAATTTTGAATTTCGCGTGCCGCTCAGCTGGTTGTTGGCGGCTCCGCTGGACATTGACAAAGTGCGAGGGCCGAAAAGCTCGGACGTGCTGACCGTCCGGCTGCGCCTGCGCTTCAGTTTGTGGCAGAACCATCTGCCGGCCGACGCCCTGCCAGTCGAAGGATGGATTGAACTGGAGTTGCTGGCGGAAGAAGATCTGATGGCAGTGAGCGGGTAAAGTGTGGTAGCGGGACTACCCCCTTAGACGGGGCAGAGCCCCGTCCCCACACGATCTCACTGTTTCTACTGGCCGCCGCTATTCGCCCCAGTCATCGTCATCGGCCGATTCAACTCCATCACCAACTCCGTGCCTGCAGGAAGCATGGCGGAACGGTGCTTACCGAGCCAATGCGCGACAGTTGCGGTGGCGCCGATGGCTCCGCCGATCAGCAGCCCTTTGCCGCCACCCGCCAGCCCGCCAATCAACATTCCGCCGCCGGTACCCATACCGATTTCGGTGAGGTCCTTACCATCATGGCCCGCACCCTTAAACTGTCCTTCGGTGTTGACGTCGGTGCCGCGGCGGGCGTTGGTGTCAACCAGCGAAGCGTTGAGCATGAACCGGTCTCCATTGGGAAGGACGAGGTGCTCGGGGAAGATAGCAATCGTCGGCTTGCCGGCGATGCGCCGCGGTTCGTTCGTTTTCGTGACACGGCCTTCGACGGTGGCGCCAATGGGAATGACAGTTTTGCCATCGACCACGACCGGCTCTGTGACTCTTGCCGAGAACTGATCTCCCGCTTTGGAACTGAAAGTTGCGAGCGTGGTTTCGAGTTTCATCTTGACGGCGGTGCCGGTGGGCAGGGCGGTCTGTGCCCACGCGAAACTTGCCATCAGGATGAGCGATGTCAGCGAAAGTGTTTTTTTCATGTTAAGTCTTACCTCCAAAATTCATTTGCCGATTTCTTGCAAAGACGGTTGGGCAATTTGCGAAAACCTTCACCACCAAGGACACGAAGTCACACAGAGAAAGTTCGTGGGACCAAGGCCTTCGTGATACTTCGTGTCCTTGGTGGTTCACGCTTTCTTCTCCCTATCAAGAAATTGACGCTATGCTGGCAAAGCTCCTATGACCTCGTCCAGCGGTGCGCGGTCGTGCTGGTTATCGCCGCGATAGATGTATCGCACCAAGCCGCCGCGCTGAATGACGAGCGTGGCCGGGTGCGCGATGTTAATGGCGTCAGTGCCCAACGCATGATGAAGCCCATAGGCTTTGGTCACCGTCCGATCCTCATCGAGGAGGAAGGCGCTGCCGATGGGATGCTTCTCCAGGAATTTTCCCGGCTTCCACACGCCATCCCGTTTTTCGGCGGCAATGAATGCCAGCTGCGCTCCCGCTGCTTCAATATCCCGTCTCCGCGACTCGAACTGAGTCATGCGCTTCACGCAGTTCGGTCACCAGGTTCCGCGCAGAAACTCGAGAATCAGCGTGCCCTGCTGCAGCAGGCCAGCGAGAGTGAATATGCCCTCGCGGTTGGCCGCTTCCAGCGAAAAGTCCGGGGCGCGCGAACCGATCTCCAGCGTTTCAGTGCGGTTCCTCATGTTGGTTCGACTTTAAGCGAGGCGGAAATTGGGAACAATAACGGATGGGGTACGGGGATAACCGGAAGGGCAATTCGCGGGAAAAATGCCAGCGCACAGACCCAGCCCCGCCGCCTCCGATATAATCAGCCTTTTGCAAGCAGGAGCATGGCAAGAACCTATACCGGGATCGGCTACCTTACAGGGCGTCGCTTGCGGGTCTATTCCGGAGACCGGCTGATCGTACGCGACGACGATCAAACACCAATTCAAAACATAAAGGACGAACTAATGCCTCTTACCAGTATTGCTGAAATCCGCGGACGCCAGGTGCTTGACTCGCGTGGGAATCCGACGGTTGAAGCGGAAGTGTTTCTCGATGGCGGCGCCAGCGCGCGGGCGATTGTGCCGAGTGGCGCGTCCACTGGCGAGCATGAGGCCGTCGAGTTGCGCGATGGCGACAAGACCCAGTACCTCGGCAAGGGCGTTTTGCAGGCGGTGGCGAACGTGAATGGCGAGATTGCGACAGCTCTCGGGGGGTCCGATGCTGCTGATCAGCGCACGCTGGACGCCCGGCTGATCGAACTGGATGGCACGCCCAACAAGGGGCGGCTGGGAGCGAATGCGATTCTTGCGGTTTCGATGGCGGCGGCACGCGCTTCGGCGAGAGCTTGCGAACTGCCCCTCTATCGCTACCTCGGCGGGGCTGCGGCGAGCACGTTGCCGGTGCCGATGATGAACATCCTGAACGGCGGAGCGCACGCCGATAACAACGTCGACTTCCAGGAATTCATGGTGATGCCGGTGGGAGCGCCGTCATTTTCCGAAGCGTTGCGGTGGGGAGTGGAAGTATTCCATACCCTCAAAGGCGTTCTCAAAAAGCGCGGATACAACACCGCGGTCGGCGACGAGGGTGGCTTCGCTCCGTCGCTGAAGTCGAACGTGGAGGCCATTGAAGTCGTGCTGGAGGCGATTCAGCAGGCAGGCTACAAGCCGGGTCAGGAGATCGCAATCGCGCTCGATCCCGCGGCCAGCGAGTTTTATCAGGATGGGAAATATGTCTTCAAGAAATCCGACAAGTCGGCGAAGAGTTCCGAAGACATGGTTCGCTACTGGGCCAAGTGGGCGAAGGACTACCCGATCGTGTCACTCGAAGACGGCCTCTCCGAAAACGATTGGGAGGGCTGGGCGCTGCTGACCAAGGAACTGGGCGGCAAGATTCAGTTGGTCGGCGATGACATCTTTGTCACCAACATTGAGATCTTCGCCGAGGGCATCGAGAAGGGAATTGGAAACTCGATTCTGATCAAGCTCAATCAGATTGGCACAGTCAGCGAGACGCTAGACGCGATTGACCTGGCCCGCCGCAATCGATATACGTCTGTAATCTCGCACCGTTCCGGCGAAAGCGAAGACACCTTTATCGCGGACCTTGCGGTCGCCACGGGCGCGGGCCAGATCAAGACGGGCTCGGCATCGCGCACCGACCGAATTGCCAAGTACAACCAGTTGCTGCGGATTGAGGAGGAGTTGGGAGGGGCGGCACGGTTTCTCGGCGTGAAGGCGCTGAACTACAAAGGATAGCCGCCTGCTCCAGAACGTAAGAGCTAAGAGCTAAAACCCCATCGTGTCGTCCGCCGAAGGCCCGTAGGTTGCTGGCACGGGCTTCTCATTCAATCGCAGGTACACGCCGAGCTGAGCGCGGTGATGTACTAGGTGATTGAGGAACATTTGCCGATAGGCAAGAAAGCGCGAGCCGCTAAAGATGGGCTTACCCTGAAAGCTCAGCTTCCAGTTCTGTGTCCAGGCTTCATCTGGTGTGTTCTTGAGCGCAGCGCGAGCCTTGGCAGCGCCTTCGTCGAAAGCCTTAACGAGTTGCTCGGCGGACTCGAATTTCGGTCGCGTTGTCCCGCCGGTGGAAAAATCCAATTCTGGAGTAGTCAGTATGGTGAGGCCGAACCCAGCAAGTTCCGCGACGTGCGGCGCGAGCTTGCCTAGTGGCATGGACTTGGGATGAGGCGCAAAGTCTTTCTTGTCGATCGGGAGGCGTTCCAAAGTCTCGCGCGTCTTTTGCATCTCGGCGTCGAATTCAGTCAGTAAAAGTTCGCTGATCGGCATGGTTTCTCCACGACGTCGATTATAAGATCCGGCTTCTCAATTCCAGCAACACATTTACCAGGTTCCGCCAGTAGGAAAGTGGGCAGGGTATAATCCTTGCCAGGCATATGCCACAGTCTGAGATTATTTTCTCTGTGCAAGAGTCGCCTGAGGGCGGGTTCGAAGCTCGCGCTCTCGGCTACGATATTTTCACCCAAGCCGAGAGCATGGAAGAACTTCGGGAAATGGTTCGAGACGCCGTCCGGTGCCATTTCGAAGAGGGTTCGGTTCCGGCGGTAATCCGTTTGCACACTGTGAAGGACGAGGTCATACCCGCTTGAGGTTGCCTCGTGATCTCTCAGGTCACGAGTTGGCGAAGATGCTTCACCGTTACGGATATGAAGTGATTAGGCAGACAGGAAGTCACATTCGCCTGAAGTCAAACCTTCACGGTGTCCCTCATCAAGTGACCGTTCTAGGCCACAAAACGCTGAAACTGGGAACGCTCAACGCGATCGTCTCAGCGGTCGCGAAGTATCTCGAAAAAGACCGGTCGCAAATTGCAGAGGAGTTGTTCGAACGGTGATCGAGGAACAATCCACCAGACCAATCGAGGTCAGCTTTCCTCTACGGAAAAGAATTCTCTGAAAGCTAATAGCCAGGAGCCAAAAGCGATCTTATGCCTCATCCCAAACCTCTCATCCTCATCATTCTCGACGGCTGGGGATACCGAGCCGAAAGCAAAGCCAATGCCATCGCGCTCGCGCGCAAACCAACCTACGACCGGCTGCTGCGCGAGTATCCCAACACGCTGATCCATACCAGCGGGCCTTTTGTTGGCTTGCCCGAAGGCCAAATGGGCAACAGCGAAGTCGGCCATCTGAATATGGGCGCCGGTCGCATCGTGCACATGGACATCACGCGCATCGATCTGATGATCCAGAACGGCGAATTCTTTTCTCATCCAGTACTCGTCGAAGTGATGAAGAATGCCCGCACCAGCGGCCGCAAACTGCACCTGTTTGGGCTCGTCTCGGACGGCGGCGTGCATTCTCGCCAGGATCATTTGCACGCGCTTCTGAAAATGGCCAAGCAGCAGGGAGTCGATCGCGTCTTCGTGCACGCGTTCATGGATGGCCGCGACACGCTGCCGACCAATGGCGCCGGCTATCTCGAACAACTGCAGCAGAAGATGCGCGAGTACAATTCCGGCAAGATCGCCACCGTCAATGGCCGTTACTACGCCATGGACCGCGACCGCCGCTGGGAGCGCATTGCCAAGGCCTATAGCGCGATGGTTGATGGCAAAGCCGAGGGAGGCACCTACGCCGACGCCGTGCAGGGCATGAAGGAGTCCTACAACAAGGGTGTGACCGACGAATTCGTGGTGCCCTTCGTCTGCACCGACAATCGCGGCGAGCCGGTTTCGAAGATCGGCGACGATGATTCCTGCATCTGCTTTAACTTCCGCGCCGATCGCGTGCGCCAGATCACGCGTGCCTTGTGCCGCAACAGCGGGCTGAACGAGAAGGGCGGCAGCGATTTACCGGGCGCTGCCGATCTCGACGCGACTCTCCCGCGCGACCGCGCCCCGAAGAACCTAAAATACGTTTGCATGACGCAGTACGACAAGAACTTTAATTTGCCGGTGGTGATTCCACCGGAGTCGATGGCGAACATCCTGGCCAATGTCATGGGCGGGATGAACCTGCGCAACCTGCGCGTGGCGGAGACGGAGAAATATGCGCATGTCACGTACTTCTTCAATGGCGGCGTGGAAACGCCCTTCCCGGGAGAAGATCGCGTGCTGGTGCAGTCGCCGAAGGTTGCAACCTATGATCTGAAGCCGGAGATGAGCGCCGCCGGCATTGCCGAGGCCGTGGTTAAAGCCACCAAGGACGGCACCTTCGATGTGATGATCGTCAACTTTGCCAATGCCGACATGGTCGGACACTCGGGGAAACTCGAGCCGACAGTCAAAGCGGTCGAGACCGTTGATGCCTGCCTCGGAGAGATTGAGAAAGCGGTGCGCGCCAAAGGCGGAGCCATGCTGGTCACCGCTGATCACGGTAATGCCGAGATGATGATCGACCCGGCAACCGGCGGCCCGCACACCGCGCACACGACGAATCCTGTGCCGTTCATCGTAATCGCCGAAGACGCGAAGCAATACACGCTGAAGCCGAACGGATCGCTGAGAGACATTTCGCCGACGATCCTCGGTATGCTGGGCATCAGCGAGCCGAAAGAGATGACAGGTTCGGATCTGCGGACAAAAAGGCGTTAACCACAGGGGGCACAGAGAAGCACGGAGGAGAGCATGCTGTCCCCCGTGCTTCTCTGTGCCCCCCCCCGTGGTTAGAGGTTTTGATTTCCATGAAACTACTCATCTGCGTCCACCACCCATTTGATCAATGGAACGCACCGAGTTGGTTCCCGATACGACTGCAGCAGGAATTCCCGCGCGTCCAGGTTGTTCATCTGCCAGACTACAAGCGCATGGATGAGGAAATCGTCGATGCTGAAATCGTCATCGCATGGTCGGTTCGCCCGCAGCAGATTGTGGAGGCGAAGAAATTACGCTGGATCCATTCTCCAGCGGCCGCCGTCCACCAGTTGATCTTCCCGGAGCTCGTTAACAGCGACATTATTCTCACCAACGCGCGCGAGGTGCACGGACCGGTCGTGGCGGAGCACGTCATCGCACTCATCTTTGCGTTGGCCAAGAAGATTCCAGGCTCGGTGCGCTTGCAGGAGAAGCACGTTTGGGGGCAGCAGATCCTTTGGGATGAATTGCCTCGAGTGCGCGAAGTTTCCGGCGCAACCCTGGGCATGGTGGGCCTCGGCAGCATCGGACGTCCGGTGGTGAAGAGCGCAAAAGCACTCGGCATGCGGGTCATCGCGGTGCGTGAACATCCGGAGAAGGGAAGTGAAGGCGCGGACGCTATCTTCGCTCCGGCACAAATCGATGAGGTCTTTCGGCAAGCCGACTACATCGTGCTGGCAACTCCGGTTACGGCCAGCACGAAGGCGATTGCCAATGCCGCACGTCTCGCGCTCATGAAGCCGGAAGCCTGTTTGATCAACGTAGGTCGCGGTCCATTGGTAGATGAATCCACGCTCGCCGTCGCCGTGCGCGAGAAGAAGATTGGCGGCGCCGCGCTGGACGTATTTCCGAAGGAGCCTCTCCCCGCCGACTCACCGTTGTGGGATGTGCCCAATCTGCTGATCACTCCCCACACTGCCGCACTGACCGACAAGTTGTGGGAGCGCCACTACACGCTGTTCTCGGAAAATCTACGGCGTTATTTGAAAGGGGACTCGCTGCTGGCGATAGTGGACAAGAGAAAAGGATACTGAGTTGGTCGATGCCCAGCCCCTGAAGGGGCGTCTGATTTTGCAGAGCGTTCGGCATCGCTAAAGCGATGCCCTGATACGAACCCAACTTTTTCCTGATTCGAATCTACCTCCTGATGTTTACTCTGCGCCGTCAGCGATCTCTGCGGTGAAAGGTTCACGCTACCGCGTATCGATCCCAAATCCCAAAATCGCATTCACCTCGACCGGCTCGTTCCCCCGAAATACCGGACGAAATTTCCAGCTATGCAGAGCCACCAGAATCTTTGAGGTCGTTTCGGCAGCGCCCGGCTCGAGTACCTTCAAGTCCTTAAGCTCTCCAGAGCGGTCGAGGATGCAAGCAATGATCACCCGCGTCGGGCGCAAGCCAGCAGGTAGATCCTTACGCATGGGCTCAGGGGCGCTCATGGCTTCGGACGAAGGATGCGCGGCCGACGCGGCGTCGGCGTACTGCATTACGGCTGTACCGAGTGAGGTCTCGATGTAGATGGAATAATTGCGGTCGCCTTTCAGTACCCCGTAGTAGTTGAACACGCCACCGGAGCGGGGAGTCGCTTCGATCGTGATTCCCGATCCTTTGTGCGCGTTGGTCGACGAGCGCCTAGGCCCGTTCGATGGGGCATCGCCGCCGGGCGCTCCGAAACTGGGCAGGTTGACGGTGGTTGTGCCACCTTGCACCGACACGCCGGGCACGGCGGGCGCGCCTACGGTGCCCGTTCCCGAGCCACCGGGCCCGGGATACGGCGAGATGCCTCCACGCGCGTTGGGATCGGAGCCGCGTCCAGTGCCTTCTTTACCCGCGCCCGAACCTTCGCCCTGTAATCCGCTGCCGGGACCATTACCTTTGCCGATTCCTGATCCGCCGCCGCTGCCACCGACCCCACTTTTTGCCATGCCGCTCGGCGACATGGCGAGAGCTCCGCCGCCGGTGGAGTTCGGCAGGCCAGGTTTGGTTCCCGGTTGGCTGGAGACCACGACTCCTGTGCCGGGAGCGTTTCCTCCGGCGTTACTCGGAGGCGCTACCGACGATCCCAAGTCAAGTGGACCGCCCGCCCCCGTTCCCTTGTTGCCTCGTCCGCTACCGGCGAGAGCTTTGCCGCCGCCTAGGCCAGGCGGAGGTGGCACGACGTCAGCGGAGCCGACGAGCGAACCTGCGGCTTGACCGGGGCGGCCGCCATTTCCTCGCTGCGAGCCCGTGCCGCCGATGCTCGCCGGAGGAGGCACCACCTGCGGCGTCAGAGCGCCGGCTCCGGATCTCGCCAGTGAACCGCCACCGGATGCGCTGGGTGGCGGAGGCACCGGGGTTGTCCGCAAGTCGCCTGCAGCCGCGCTTCCCCAGCTATTGAGGTCGCGGCTGACCTGTGACGGTGGCGGCGCCACGATGGCGGGAGCGGGCAGCGTCAGCTTGGGCGTCGACGACACATCACGCGGGGGCGCGGAGACCGGTGGCGCAACCACATCGACGGTTTGCGTCAGCGGGACACGGGAACTCGCTATGTCGCGCTGGGCGTCTCGCGGAGCCGGTGCGACAACATTCGGCGCGAGCGGGTTTGCAGTTCGCATCTGATCTCGTGAGACATTCGGCGACGGCGGCACAATCGTCGAGCTCAACGTCGGCGAAGTGCGCGTGCTGGCGTGCGAAACTTCGGGCGCGGGAGGCACGATGTTGGTCGTCAAGCTACTTGGAGTGCGGCTGGCCGATGAATTCAATTCCGGCGAAGGCGGCACCGCGCTCATCGCGGGCAGCACCGGCGCCGTTAGAGTAGAACGCAGGCCCTCGGCGGGCGGCGGTCCGGGATTCGCTTTGAAGGCCAACAGGTTGGCGACCGCGGAATCGGAATGCGGCAAATTGATCTTGGGAGCGTCGACAACTTTCTCGCGGGGCTGCTCGCCTCGTGCCACGCGGATGGTCTGGGTACGGTGGTGGGCTTGCTGGCCCCCGGCGCGTCCGGACTTGCCCGCCTCGGCGCCGCCTCGGTCTTGCGTTTGCGGCAGTTCCTCGGCGGAGTAATAAATGACGTCGTATTGCGGGTGAGTGGGAGGAGCAGGGATCCGAAGACTCACGAAGCGCTCGGGGAGCACGATGATCGCGATTAGCAGCAGGCATTCCAGCAGCCAGCAGGCGAGCATTCCCCGATACGGGAAGATGCCAATGGGCGCTTCTCCGGCCAAGGCCTTCGGAGGGCGGGCGAGCGCCGGACGCAAAGCGGACTTGAACTCTTCCCACGGTGACGACCACTCCACCAGCAGGCGCGGCGGATCGGGCCACTGAGTAATGCTTTCCGGAATGGTAACGACTTCGCTCACAGAAAGGCTGATTCTTTATTCAGAAACTTGTAGCGCTGGCCCATTTTTCGAATCACGGTGAGGCTTCACCAGAATCTCCACATCCTGATCGAGCGCCACGAGAAAACGCAGAAGACGTTCTACCGAAAACTGCCGCAACTCGCCTCGCAGCATCTTGGAAACATCGGGTTGTCGAATTCCGAAAAGATCGGCCGCCTCGACCTGTTTCAGGGCGCGCTCTTTCAGGAGTGCGTCAATCTTGCAAACCAGCTGCGCCTTGATGAAGTGCTCGTCCGCGTTTCGAGCGGTAAGATCCTTGAACGCGCTTCGGCCGTCGCTTTCATATCCCTTCTTGCTCATGGCTGTCCTCGGTTGGGGGGAACTTGTAATATAGTGATATCACTATATCGTTGTCAAGAGTGATGCAAAGCGCGGAAGCTTTCACCCACGGCTTACGCCGTGGGCTCCATTCTTACGCTGCTTCGTAGCTATCAAGTTAAGCCGCCTCAGTGCGAAGAGGGCTTTCCAGAAAAATATCCACCTGATCGCCCAGCGCGGTCAGGGACTCGCGCACCGTGCCGACGGGAAGCTCAAGCACTGAAGCAGCCTGGACGCGTATGGCGGCCAGGCGCCAGGGCTTGAGGCCTTCTTCAATGTGGATGACAATCCGCTCCCGGTCAAGGTACACGGCATCAATCGGAAAACGCATGGCGAAGGTGTGGATGCCGTGGGAAGGGTTAATCCACAATCCCTGGCCGCGCGAAAAACGGGAGGAGTCGGTGGCCATCAAGCCGCGAAAGCGGGACCAGTGGGTGCGCGCGATGACGAGATCGGTCGCGAGATACGTGGTGCGGGTGCTGTTGAAAGCGTATCCCTTGGGCCCGGGCCGGGACATGACAACTCCTCAAATGGGTTTAGGGATTCACTTCTTTCCACCGACCGGCACGAATATGTGCATCAACTGAATGACGGCCGGGCCGACGGTGACGAAAATCAGGGAGGGCATTACGAACAGGACGAGGGGAATGATCATTTTGACGGTCGTCTTGGCGGCCTGTTCCTCGGCGCGCTGCCGGCGTTCGGTGCGGAGGGAATCGGAGTGTACGCGCAAGGCTTGAGCCACGCTGGTACCGAAGCGGTCGGTCTGAATCAACGTTGCCACCAGCGCGCGAAGGTCATCGACCCCCGTGCGGTCGGCCAGATTGCGGAGCGCCTCGACGCGCGGTTTTCCGGCGCGAGTTTCAAGGTCGAAGAGGTGGAATTCGGCGCTCAGTTCCGGATGCGCGGTGCTCAGGTCCTGGCCCACTCGCATCATGGCTTGATCGAGAGACAATCCCGCTTCCACGCAGATCACCGTCAAATCCAATCCATCGGGAAGACCCAGGCGAATCCGGCGCTGCCGTTCCTGCAGCTTCTTTTTCAGTAGGAATCGCGGCAGAAAGAAGCCGAACCCGGCGAGACCCAGAAGGAGCATGGGCGAATCGAATCCGGTGAGAAGAAAAACCGAGAAGAAGCCAATGGCGGCGAATAACACGCGCAACCCGCGATAGATAGTGACGTGCTGGGCATTGCGATATCCCGCCTGAATCAGCCAGGCCCGAGTTTGTGAAACATCGCTGGGTGAGAGGGGCAAGGCGCGGCTCAGCGGATCGAGAGCCTGCTGCATGCGTTCGCGGATGCCGGGTTTGGTCTGGGTTTTGGGTCGCTGCCAGCCGATTTCGCGCAGGCGCGATCCGAGCACCGAAGCCGGCGCCACCGTGGCCGCTCCAAAAGCGAATACGACTACGGCGATGATCAGAAAAACGAAGATGGACAGTACCAGCGGCATGATCAAACCTGGATCCTGATAATTCTGCGAATGAAAAAATAGCCTAGCGTCTGCAGAGTGATGCCGCCGACGATTAAGGCGTGTCCGATCGGGTCGGTGAAAAGCGGCCGAATGAATCCCGGGTTAAGAATCGTCATGATCACCACAATCGTGGGCGGCAGCGCCATGAGCAGGACCATGGTGAGACGTCCCTGGGCGGTGTGTACGCGGACCTGGCGCAGAATTTTAAAGCGTTCGCGGATGACGTATGAAAGGTTGTCAAGAATTTCCGCCAGATTCCCACCCGTCTCGCGCTGCAACATCACGGCGGTCACGAAGAACTTGACGTCGACGAGCGGAAGGCGGTCGGCGAGATTGAGGAGGGCGTCGCGCACCGGGAGTCCGAATTTTTGTTCCTCGTAGAGTTGGCGGAATTCTCCGGCAACCGGCTCGGACACTTCGTTGGCAATCATTTCGAGGGCGGTGGTAAACGCGTGTCCGGCGCGAACCGCGCGTGCCAGGGTATCGATGGCCTCGGGAAATTTCTCCTCGAATTTCTGGAAGCGCTTGGTCCGCATGTGCGAAGCATAGGCGTACGGTAGAAAAAAACCGAGCAGGGCGCCGACCCAGCCGAACAAAAGATTGCCCCCCGCAAAGAAAGCGATGATGGCCAAGAGGACCGCAGACACGACGCAAAGCATCAGGAAGTTTCCGGCGCGCACATCCACGTTGCCCTGCGCCAGCATTTTTTGCAGAAGAGAGACTCGCTCTGAGCGGCGCAGAAAGGTGTCGAAAGCCGGGATCCGGCTCATGACTTCGTCGCGCAGCAGGGCAACGTCCGGTGCGGCTTGCTCGGCCGGTTTCTGAACGCTGGAGAGACGATCGCGGAGAACGCGGGCCTGGGCTTTGCGCTGGTCCAACAAAGACATGGCGGCAAAGACCCCCATGGTGACCACGACAAAGACCACTAGGGCAATCAGGAAATGCATCCGCTAGACCTCCATCCGGGACTCAAAGAGCGCGGGACTCAAACGGCAACCGGCGGTGGCAAGACGCTCAGCGAAATGCGGGGGGTGGCCCGTGGAGTGGAAGGCGCCGCGCACCTTCCCGCTCTCGTCGATGCCGCTGCGCTCAAAGACGAAAATGTCCTGCAAGGTGATCATTTCTCCGTCCATTCCAGTGACCTCGGAAACCGTGATCACTTTGCGCGAACCGTCGGAGAGACGCGCCACCTGGACCACGGCATGGACCGCGTTCGCGATCTGCTGGCGAATGGCGCGCTCGGGAATATTCAGGTTGGCCATGGAAACCATGTTCTCAATACGCGCCAGGGCGTCGCGCGGCGAGTTGGCGTGGACCGTGGTGAGCGATCCCTCGTGGCCGGTATTCATGGCCTGCAGCATGTCAAACGCTTCTTCGCCACGTACTTCGCCCACCACAATGCGGTCGGGACGCATACGCAGACTGTTGATGACGAGTTGGCGCATACGCACCGAGCCCTTGCCTTCGATATTGGGAGGACGGGTTTCCAGACGCACCACGTGTTCCTGCTTGAGCTGCAATTCGGCTGCGTCTTCGATGGTTACGATGCGCTCCGAATTCGGGATGTAACCAGAAAGAACGTTGAGAACCGTGGTTTTGCCGGCGCCAGTTCCTCCCGAAATGATCAGGTTCAGTCGGCCTTTGACCATGGCGGAGAGTAATTCCAGCATCGGCTCGGTCAGGGTCTTGTTTTCGAGCATGTTGCGCGCGGTGATTGGATCCCGGCCAAAGCGGCGGATCGACAGGCAGGCTCCGTCGAGCGCCAGCGGCGGAATGATGGCGTTGACGCGCGAGCCATCCTGCAAGCGGGCATCGACCATGGGCGACGACTCATCGACGCGCCGTCCGATCCGCGACACGATGCGGTCGATGATCTGCATCAGGTGCTGGTTGTCTTTGAAAGACAAGCCTGTAATTTCCAGCTTGCCGCCACGCTCTACATAGACACGGTCGAAGCGGTTGACGAGAATATCGGAAATCGTGGGATCTTTGAGGAGCGGCTCAAGCGGGCCCAGGCCGAAGATTTCGTCGAGGATCTCGCGCGACAATTGCTCGCGCTCCGCGAAACTGAGAGGCACGGCCTCGCTGTTGACCGAGCTGCGAATGAGAATGAGCACTTCTTCGCGGGCCGAGTCTCCAGTAGAGCGTCCGAGTTTTTCCAGATCAAGGCGATCCAGGATCTTGCGGTGCAAGTCTGCCTTGACCTGTTGGTACTCGCTCCGTTCGAATGCTTGCAGATTGGCCATAATTCTAGCTTTCAGCTCTCAGCCGTCAGCTCTCAGTCCTTAGCGCGTGGCTCTTGGCTGAAGGCTGAGAGCTAATTTACACCGTCTTAAACAGAGACCAGGCCGTGCGCTTCACATCCAAATCATCCTTGGTCAAATATTCTGCGAGCCCCGCAATCGAGCGGGCGATTTCGGTGGTCCCTTGTTGCATCAAGGGAACGCCGCGATCAATCGCGGTCGAGACCGCGAAGTACTGATTGGGAATCCGCCACAGGACCGGCGCCCCGATAGCGGCCTCGGTCTCGGCTTCGTTGAAACCAGCCACTTTGCGATAACGGTTCAACACTAAGGCAAAACGGTCCCGTGAGCCGGTTTCGCCCAGATACTGGGCCACTCGTCCCGCGCTCCACAAGGAAGCGACATCGGCGTGGGCGATGAGCAGAATTTTTTCCGACAGGTTGCTAACCAGGCGAGTGGCGCTGTCGAGCCGCGAAGAAGCGTCCACAACTATGTAGTGAAACAGGCCGGCCAGGGTGTCAAACAGGCGCGCAAAATCGGAGGCGGAAGGCTCGATGGCTGTGGGACTCGCCGGCCCGGCCAGTACCTGCAAACCGCGATCGTGACGCGCCATGAAACTGTCCAGCAGGGAAGAGTCCAACCGGTGCAGGTTCGTGATGGCATCCGAGACGGTGAAGGTGGGCTTGAGATTGAGATGCAAGGCACAGTGACCCAGGGGAGCCAGGTCGATCAGCGCGGTGCTGTGGTGAATCGACTGCAGGGCCAGCGCCAGGTTTACGGCGACGGTGGTGGCGCCGCTGCCTCCTTTGGCGTTCACGACGGTGAACACCTTTCCCCGCGAGCTTTCGCGTCCGGGCTTGCGACGAGTGGACGTCAGGCGGACAAAGGCTTCCAGCAGATCGGTGGTGGTGGTCGGGCGCTCAATATATTCGCGCACACCCGCCCGCATAGCGCTGACAATCAACTGCGGTTGGGTCATGGGGCCGATGGCAAACACGGCGGAATCTGGAAGTTCCTGATGCAGCAACTCGATGGCCCGCAGGGCCGAGGTGATGCCATCGCTCGCAATATCCACCAGAATTACGTCGGGAGCGAAGGCCTGCGTTCTGCGAATACCCGGATCGTTGGCCGCGAGCGGCATCGTCTCGTTGCTGCACACGGTGCGCGCCACGCTGGTACCATCCACCAGGACTTGAAGTACCGCGCGCTGGTCATTGTCCGTGGCGAACACGGCGACTGACAATTCCGGCATGACTCGTCTCCCACTGCCCTTTCAAAAAGCACTGAACCACTTCCGCACCCGTGCGCGCCTACTTTTTGCTGTCCGACGGCTTTTTCGAGTCGAACTTCTGCTGATCCAGATACGGTTCCGGGCTCGTTGGACCGTTCGGCATCTGAGTGCTGGGCGAGACCCGGCGCACAGTGCACAGGACCATCAACTCGGAATTGCTCTTCTGTGCGCTCTTGCTCCTAAAGAAATTCCCAAGAATCGGGATGTCGCCCAGTCCCGGAATCTTGTTCGCAATATTCGTGACCCGGTTGTCCATCAGACCAGCGATGACGAAGCTCTGCCCATCTTGCAGTTCGAACTCAGTATCCGCTTTGCGCGTACTGATGGCCGGTATCGTCGTGCCCGAAACAGTGACCGCATTCGCAAAGTCCAAAGTGCTTACTTCCGGAGTTACGTGCAGGTGGATGTTGCCATTCGGCTGAATCACAGGCGTGAATTTCAGTCGCACGCCAAACTCGCGAAACTGAACGGTGACGGTTGAGATTCCACCGGCGCCTGGCTGGACGACTGGAAAGGGAAATTCTCCTCCGGCTAGGAAACTGGCTTCCTTGCCATTGACTGCGACCAGGTTGGGTTCGGCCAGAATCTGCAAGAGATCGCGCGCCTGGAGGGCCCGGATCACGCTGCCCAGGTGGACCTGAGGGTTAAAAAAGAAAAGGTTGAGCGCGTCGGATATCGTCGTCTGATGGGTCGTTGCCGGATCGGTGATGGGGCCAGGATTGACTCCGCCGAATTGTCCGGTTTGGACGGTGCCGATGGTGTTTCCGGAACCAGTCGAAAACATGTTGATGCCAAGTTGGGTGATGGCCGTGCGATCCACCTCAGCAAACTTGACTTCCAGTAGAACTTCTTCGGCTCCCACCGGACCGAACGTCAGCACGTTTACAACATTCTTGGAATACGCCGAGGCCAGCGAGCCCGCATGCTTGGCTACGTCCTCGGTGGTCACGTGGCCAGAAAGAACAATTGCGGAACGCGAAGGCGTCACTGCAATCTGCTCATCCGGGAAAAGGCGATGCATTTCCTCGGATGCCGCAGTGATATCGACATCCACTCGCAGATCGAAGCTGCGCGAGCGTTCCAGTTCGTCCCAGATCAGCAGGGAAACTTCACCCGGAGCCAGCCCATTGACCAAGACTTGCGTTGGGGTTACGACCAGCGCATCCGCCACCGTCGGGTCCGTCACGGAGACACGCTTCAGTCGTTCGGTGGTGTTAATCAGAAGGGACTTACCCACCATCACGCGCAGCGGAGCCGCGCCCGGGGTAACGTTCTGGCTCGATGCCGGCGGGGTGGAGGGTTGCGCGGCAGGCGCATTGTCCTGGTTTTGAGAAGGAGCGTTCTGCGGAGAAGCCGAAGAAGTTGCCGACGCGTCCTGCGAATTGCCGTCGGGAGCCACGGAACGCGCCAACATCGTGGTCGCGCCCAGCAATAGAGCGGCTGCGACGAGCATGAGAGATTTCATGAATTCGGACCTCTGCGAGGATGCACGAACAAGTCCATCGAGGGCATATCCATCGAGGGAACGACCGGACGCGATCGATTGCGGCGTTGACGGCTCAAAACTTGTTATCTTCAAACTTGGTTTCATCCCGTTTGCTGCCACGGATCATCTCTACCGCGTAGTGAGCGGGAGCTGCCGGCGGCGGAGCTTTCACTGCCGCCCGGTGGACCTTGGGTTTAGGTTCGGCCACCGGTGATTCGCCCAAGTACAGCGAACTGGTGCGCGTTGCGCCGATGCCTCCCTTTTTTGTGTCCAGCGGATTGCGCAAAGACAGCTGAATCCGCCCTTCCTGCGAGACCAGCGCCAGCTTCTGCGCGTCGTCCGGAGAAACCAGAAGTGTAATGACCGGCGCGGTTTGCGCATCCGCAGAAGCGCTGCGATCCAGGCTCTTGCCGACCGCGATGACCGCGACGTTCTCAAGCACGGTGGTGGTTTGACGCTCGTTGCCGTTGCTTTGATTTCCAGTAGCCAGCACATCCACGCGCGTGCCCGGCTGCACGAAGCCCGCCACCGAAACCACATCGTTGACCCGCACCGAAACCGCGCGCATTCCCTGCGGGATCATCGACGGCAGACCGGCTCCGGCATTCAGCGCTGCCAGCTTGCTGGGCAGAATGAATTCGCCTTTGCTCATGGGCAGAATTGCGCCGCGGCCCATGACCTTCGATCTGTCGGAGAAAGCGCCCGGTGGAACCGCCGATTGCGGAATAGTGACTAGGCCCACGTCGTGAGTGTCGAGCTTGGTCCCGACCGCAATATCGCTCGCCGCCACCACCACGTGTACTGAGGCTTCGTTGCTGGTCGAACCCGCGAACGTCCGCAGCCGGTTATACACGGTGAAACTGACCAGCAGGCCAACCGCCAGTGCCAAGCCCCCGATCATCAACAGACGACTTCGGTTCATTCCTTACCCTTTCGGGACATTCCACACTTCATTCATTGCCACGGCGGACTTATGCCTGCAAAAATCCGACATACTTTTTCCGTTCGCGGCAACCTACTGGATCTGACTGGCCACTGACGAGAACACGTTGTTCGCGTTGCCGCCGATCAGACGTACGGTGCCGATCACGATCACAAGAATCACCGCGAGCATGACAGCGTATTCTGCGATGTCCTGTCCTTCTTCATTGCGGCACAAGACTTTAGCTAGATCTGCCATTCCAGGCTCCTTCGACTGCAAGCTAGAAACTTCCAAATGCGGGACAAAGCTTTGGAAGCCGTCCCTGCATGCGCCCTAGTTTCGCAGATTCGGGATGGCTCTGGGAAACATTTTTTCACTTTTTGCCCCTTCCAAGAGCAGTTATAGAGGAAATCGCCGCATTTTCGACGGTGTTTTGCGTCCGGACCAGGATAATCGCCCTAGAGTCGCGGAATGCAGCTCTCCAATTGCCGTCCAGAACAAGGGCCTGCGCCAGCGCGCAGGAAGGGGGAACGACGACCGTCTCGACCTGCCAGCTGTCTAGAACCTCGCGCCAGCCGGTTCGGAGCTGTATCGCAGTTTTGAACTCGCGCAGGAGTTCGTCGCCGTAGAGGTCCGCGCGGCCATCCACAAAGACCCGATATTCCGGATAAAGATTCCAGATCGCATAGCCTCCCCAGTCGTAGTAAACGAAAATTCTGCGTGGTTGGTCACTGGTCCGCAGGAATGCAACAGCCTTTTGGGGAAATATTTCCGTTTCGCGGGCACTCTGGTTACGGGCAAGGCCAGTCCACTTTACCAGGGCAAACACTGCCATCAGAAAGACCGTGGCTCCGTTGAAAAGTGGTCGGAGGCGTGCCGAGTCCGGACGCCATTCTGCAAGGGCTGAGGAAGTTGAAGCCGACGGAAGCGCCGCGGCGATCACAGGTATCGCCACCAAAACAAAAATCGGTATGTGGCGGACCGCGTCCAGCGCGGCGAAAGCGGTCAGAATCAAGGGCACGATCACCCGGCCCCTGGGCCGCGAGCGCGAACTGGCGAGTGCAGTCAGAACCAGCAGCCATACCAATAATAATGGCTGGTAGAGCGATTGATGAAAGTCCGGAGAAAACCACTCCACGATGAACGACCGCATCCCGGGTGAACGTAAAGTATCAAGCGGATAACGATAGAGTTGCGCACCGCTGGGGTTGAGGGGCACGAGTGCCAAACACGCCAGGATGAGGAGCAGCACCCGCAGCACGAGGGGACGGGCTTCCTTCCAGGATGTAAGGCCGAAAGCTGTCTCCGCAATTACGCCCATCCCGTAAGCCAGCAGAAGTGCCGGGCCCAGAGCGAACCCGGCGTGCAGATTCAGCCATATCAGGAACAGCGGCGGTATCCAAAGCAAGAGCCTGGGGCGATGCTCGCCAGTTTCGACCAGCCATAGAAGGAGGCTGGCCATTACAAACGTGAACATCTGCGGGCGCACACCCCATGAAGGAGCCGAAGCCAAGGCGCCAAACGCCGTCGCTGCCGCCGCCCAATACCTCTTCCCCGGGCTCGCATTTCTTTCACCAGCCAATGAACTCCGACTAGCGCAGGGTCGGCCGCATTGAATCCTGATACATAACTTTGAGCGCGTTGCTTCGCCCGCTGTTTGGCCTGCGGCTTGGGATGGCGGCAGCAGCGATCGAGGAAGGCAGCGAATGACTCGTCGGGCTTTGAGTCGT
>JAIQFA010000123.1 GCA_020073525.1 Terriglobia bacterium | reverse complement strand
AGCGGCTCAGTTCAAACGACCCTATCGAAACTGCCCCGACCACACGACCTGTGCACCCCCACACTTCTTCTTTCGGGGCAGTCCCGATAGGGATCTAACGTTTTTCGGTACCTATTTCTCCGAGCGATCATGATCGGGCTGACCATCGAGTCAGGACCGCGAGCGCAAAGCATTCCGGCTGACTGATAAGAATCAGAGCATCGCGCTCCTAAGCTATTGACGAAAACAGGCCTTACCCCTTGTACACTTTTGGATTGGGAGGCCTTGGGGAGTGCTTCACCAGAGTGCCAAACATTCATGCCACTCTGAAACCTTGCAGGAACTCGTGATTTCAAAAACTGATTGACTTTCATGACCCAATAGCCACGCCTAAAGGAGCTGTAGTGTTCAGGATCGTCGCGCTCTACCGAAGCCATCCAACGAGCAATTTCCTCTCATCTGTTCCTGCGCGAAACCTTGCTGACGCCGCTCGTCATGTCCACAGCGTTACCTTTGCGGACCTCGTGACGGTTCACAGTACCATCGCTGAACTCGCAAAGGTAGTCGTCGACCTCCGTCCCGACCTGTTGTTCTTCTTTGCGACTGGTGGCATTCCGATCGTTTTTCCGCTTATGAAATACGCAGCAGAAGAACTGGATTGCAGCCAACAAGATGGTCTCTTCCACATGTTTCCCGGCCTCGCCTGGGGAGGCACTATCAACGGCCACAGCTCATTCGACTATTTTCAAGCAGAAGCGGTCAATCTGATTCAAACCCGTCTCATTTCAAAACCGATTTTGCGAATCGCGTTGATCGACACAACCAACACGGGGAACGCGATCAATTGCGCCGTACAGGCAATTGGTGCAGCGCTTTCCAGGGCCAAGGTGAAACAAGGAGAAGTTCACATCATCGGGGTAGTGAATGCCTCCGGGAATGCCAAGTCGCGTGACAATGAAAACCGTATTCCCGTGGTACACCACGGCGGGACAGAGGTTGCGGTGTCGGTTCCAGCCGGGTATGAACCTGGCGGCAAACTCGAAAGCGGTGCATTTGTTAAGTTCATACCCACCGGATCTGAAGCAACGATGCCTGCCGGCACCGTTCTGAACGTCGGATATTGGGTGGTCAACGAACTGTTCACGGAGGACAACGCCGAACTGCTGGGTACTACCGTTATGCAGGACGCTCTCAAAGTGAACTCAACAGGCGCAGCGGGGAGGTTGGAAATCAAGTTTGACAACGGGCAGACTCGAACTGTTTCAAGCGTCGTGCCAATCGGTAGGTTTTTGCTGTACTTGCTGGAATCTCGTACCGCTCGAAAGTTGTGGCATGCGCTCCATGCAATCAACTCCATGCCAGCAAGCCAAACGAGTAAAAGCGGGACTGATCTCGACGCAGACGCGGCACTTAGTATCACAGAAATGGAGCACTGCGCGCCAGATACCTTAAAGACGCTCCTTCGGATAAATGCTCGCTTAACACCAGTCCAGATCAACTGGCTTGCTACCCAAAAACCCATCCCAGCAAGTGCGATTGGCAAAGTCGCTGGTGCTCTGAGGAAATCAGATCCCGAACAGAGCGAAACGGACGCTCAGACTGTCATCGAAGCAGCAAATTTCTTGGGCCAAGTCTTCCCGCAACATGCTGTCGTCGGGAACAATATGCGCCGGCTGCGTGACCGCCGCCAGTTTTGGCTGGATGTATACGACAGGAACGACAAGTGATCACCTGTGCTACGGTGACCCGGGCGAGATCAAACTCGAGGTCCAAGATCTCTATCGCAACTGCTGCCTGTCGCGCCCGCGGCATGAGTGGCAATCGTAAGGGGTACTAGCATTTTGGAAATTGGTGAAATAATCATACGACCCAATGCAACAGCGCTGGTCGACAACAGTGGCGTGCCAACAATCGAGTACAACAGCGCCAGGGGCTTGGACGAATGCACTGCGATCCACGAATCGTTCCACCTTAAATATCTTGCGGAGGGATTCCCAGAGTACCGGTGGGCGGCACCTCAGTTGAGTTCTGAAAACGAGTTATTTTTGGACCGAGTGCGGGATCGCATTCGCAACGGCCTAGAACATGCATTGTTCTTTCCCGAGATGATCCAAATGGGATGTGATCCGACTGCCGAACTGCGTGCCACGACCGGATCGTCTATCAGCCCAAGGCCCAATATACTAGGTGTTGGTACTACAGATTTCGCGTATGCCGCGTCCTGCTTCAAAGTTCTTGCCGAACAGGCTGGCGTTGATGCCACTCAGTATTCGACCCTGCTCATTCAAAAAGGATGGCGTAGGTCCGTCACAGTAGGGCAGGCGATGTGGACTTCAATTGCTAGTACCCCACCCACGACTCCTGAAGCACAAGTGCTCGCTGTGACCGACGGCCTAAATACTGCGTTCATGGGACAGCAGAGGTTCGAATTTGCCGGCTGGGGGCCAACAGATCAGCGAGGCGCCCACAGGCAGCGAACCGTCGTCATTCGGTTGCAGTCGCAGTGATGCTTCTTCGAATCTTGCGGACCTGAGCACCGAGCCCATGTCGGCTGACGGCAATCGGAATGGCCCTAACCTCATACGTGTGCCCGGTCATAGGAGACTGGTGCTCCCCCAAGGTTGAAGTTCAGATATCACGGCCTCCCGTGAGGCGAACAAACGACGAACATGATAAACTGGGAACGATGGCAGCAACGCCGCAGCCAGAACCGAAACACCATCATTACGTTCAACGCGCCTATTTGGAGGGATTCGTTGATCCCGACTACGAGAGGCGACGCGAATCGTACTTGTGGGCCTATATGCCCGAGAAGTCGCCATTCCGCCAAAAGCCAGAGCGCATTGCCAAGCGGAATTACTATTACTGCTTCGAGCGCGACAACAAACGACGCTTCGATGTCGAGCACGCATTGCAGCAACTCGAAGATGTATCGCTGCCAGTCCTAAGGAAACTTCGATCTTCGCAATTCGACATCGATCCCGAAGAACGACTCACGTTCGCCGGGTATATGGCACTTTCCTACACGAGAGTCCCGACGTTCGAGCGCACTATTAACCGCGTCACTGCGATCCACCAGGCCATGGAGGTTGAAAGGTTTGCGGCGAATGTCGAGAATCTGAACTTGATGGCCAAGGAGGAGAGCGAGCTTACAGGTCAAGAAGTCACTGCCGACGAGATTCGTAGCCGTTTCACTGGCGGAAATACCGTCGTGACACAAACGAGTCGCGAATGGTCGCTCTCGCAAATGATTCAGGTGACGATTATGATTCAGCAGATTGTCTTCAACATGCGTTGGATTTTTCTCGTCGCCCCGGATGGCGATCAAGGATTCTTAACCTCCGACAACCCGGTTTCCTTGTTCGACGCCCCGCATGTTGACATACCCGGTACAGGATTCCTAAGCAGCCCAGAAACTTATTTGACGTTCCCGGTTAGCCGAGACATTTGCCTGCTTCTAAAGCATCGCGCCAGAGTTCCTCAGACTGCGGCACGAGTGGCTAGTGCAAAGGTTCGCGAAGTCAACAAAGGCACAATACTTCGCGCCGACACGCAACTATATGCACCGTTTCAATCTCAGAAGGTACAACAGCTTCTGGATTCGGTCGTAAATGCCCGACCTGCAACCAAGAGGGTGCTCATTAAGAAAGGGCGGGTTGTTGAAGAATGACGATGAATATGGAAACCGCCCCCGAACAGTTCGATGTTGAATGGGAAACTAACTTCAGTCGCGACAAGTTGCAATCAGCCATTCCCAATCGGCTACAGGAACTCTATGACATCATCGCGAGTCGTAGACACAAGGTTGAGCCTTGGTTCGCTGATCTCGTCACCAAAATCCTGCTCAGTGTAAACAGGGTCTGTGCTGATCTCCTCAAAACGATGGAGCAGGAAACTGTGTCAGGAGCAGCGTGGAACGCACGGAACTTACTTGAACTGTGGCTGTGGCTGAAGTATTGCGCGGCTTCCCGAGACAATGCCCGCCGTTTCCACGAAGACTCCTTGCGAGATATGCAGGGGCTTACGGACGCACTTTCCAAGCTGCATGCACTCAGAGGAATACCTAACGAATTCGAAGCCTCTGCCCGCCAGAAGATTGCAGACGTTGCTCGGGAAAAGCTCGGATTGGACTCGCTAGACGGCGGCTATGAGCGGGTGGCGGAAGCTGCCAAGTCGGTTGGCCTCTATGATTGGTTTGCAGCGAACAACAGCTTTCTATCGAAATTTGCTCATCCGACGGCTGGCCTCGTGTTGGGGATCATGCACCAGTCAGAGGCGCTTCGGACGCTGCAGGCGTCGCTCACTACGAACGGACTTTACTTTGCTGGCCAGTGCGTAATCGCCTTGGAAGAAATCGTCGGAAACATTCCTGCGGTGTAAAGTTCTGCCTTAATTCTCGCCCTTGGATGTTCTCTGCGAGAGCGACCAAGCCGTACCGAGACAGCTGAGAACCGCTCGTCTACTGGGCTGGTTGGTTGCTTGCGGACGGTTGGTTCAGTTCTTGCTGCAACTGCAATAGTTGGCGCAGTTGCTCAACATTGGCGGAGTTGGATGTTGGAACGCTCCTCGCTCTCGGTTGCTGAGAAACCTGATTGGTCTTAGGGGTCTGCTCGAGGACCACGTAGATCGGAGTGTCCGCCGAAATCGTCACCACGATGTGCTGGGTGATCGCTAATCGGGAAACCTCCTCATCTCCAGCCTCGCCGACATTGTTGCTGACGCGCTCCCGCATTAGGTCCGACTCGCTCAGCGGCTGGTTCAGACTGCCTTGTCCCACCAACATCGCGCCAGCTTGGCCGATTCCTGACAGCGATCTGACCAGGACGTTCTTTCCCGTGTTCTTCCCCTCAACTTTTCCTTTGAGCGGCCGCAGGTCCAAACCCGTGGCGGAGGCTTCGATGGGAACGACTGCACCATCCGGCATCAGCAGAGAATCGAACTGGATGTCAACGTAACCTGAACGATCTCCGTTCCGGATGTGCCCAACCGCTTTTGCTCCCGCAGGGACGATAATTTCTCCGTCCCGCTCATAGTTGTACTCGATCACCGCCAGGACCGGAGTTCGCACTGCCGTGCTGGCCGCTGATTCCAGGCGTGCACGCAATCGCGTACCCGTGGCCAGGCCCAATCCCAGTTCCGGTGCTGGATCATTGATTTCGCGGGCCTGAGCACTACCCGAGTTGGCAGAGACGTTTCGCACGTAGATTAGCGAAGACTTCTCCATGGCCTCGCGCTCTGCTTTACCCAAGTCTGGAGTCTCGGCACCGGCACCCGAGCCTGGCTGATACGGCGGCGCTTGCCAGCGCTGCTGGTCTCCGAAAGGCGGCATCGATCCCAAAGTTCTCGCTCCACCCGCCACCGTCGTCCCCGCCGGCTTGGTCGCAGTTCGCTGTAGATCTCGTTCGTTTAAGAAGCCTTCGTGAGATTCTTTGGTGACAGGCCGGCCAGAATCGGTGATCGGAAATAGGCTCTTGTCGTTGCTCGCGGTGCCGCTCTCCAAGGCCAGGTCTTCACTAGCAGTGGCACCACGACTCTTCACTTTCTGCGGCACGCTCCGATGGGGCATAGACGTAGCAACGAAAATCAGCAGCGCGATGACGATCGCTCCCGCCCCGATGATTACAAAGCGGTTCTGTTGGATCTGCTGCCTGGCTCTCTGTTTTGCTCTTGTTGCGAGCCCAGGCAGTGGCGCGGTTGCGTCCGCAGGGAGTGGCTCGTTGTTTCGAGCCTCATTTTCCGCTGGCTCCTGAATGACTGCAGCGTTGCCGTTGTCGCTGTGTCCGTTTGGATGAATCACTTTGCACCCCCCGAGACCGGAGCCACAAACGCAATCGGTGCCAGGACAGGACGGTCGACCTCTTCCGCTTGGGCGACCGCCAGCAATAGCCGTTCCCTCGATTCCTTGAAGACAGGCCGCTCAAACACAACGATGCCGTCGGCCCTAGCGCCAGGCGCGAGTCTACGCGAGGTGATCCAGTAGTCCTTGATCGCGACCGGCTCGGCCTTAATCGCTTTTCGATGCTTGTCTTTCGATGTCCCCGCAAGCTGTATTTGCGGCGGCAGTACTTCAATGGTCCGTGCAGAAGAATTCAGAACGGCGAACGGCACTGCCATCTGTTGCTCTTTCTCTATCGCCTGTCCTACCGCAACCTGCAGTTGCTTGCCTTCCCAATGTGGATTCTCAATCCGTTCTGCCCTGAGCAAATCCTGCTCTTGTCTGCCAGGCTTCTCTGGGGCAGTGCTGGTTGGCCGATCTTCTGTAGCAACGTTTTTTGTTTCGCCAACCACAAACATGGGATGAGTCGACGCAATCAGAAAGCTTCGCGGGCGTTCACAGTTAAGGACATAGTCCACGGGCTCACTACGGTCTGACTTGCCTTGGCTCACCAGGCTCAGCGAGATCTCATGGCCTCCTCTGGTGGTAATCAGGGCGTTGGTTTGCGCAGGTTTTACGCTGGTTGCTTTGAAAAACACCAACTGCGGCTCGGCTTCGGAGTGGTCGGCCTTAAAAGCTCCCGGATCGCCCAGTACGACCGAGCTCACCTCCTCCAACACCCGCACCGAACTGACGTATCCTGGCCGCAAGTGCAAGACCACAACTTGTTCTGGGTCAACATTCAAGCTCACGATTCGCGCCTGCGGAAGATCGGCCTGCGCTGAAGCTATATGCAGCAGCAGGAGACTGGCCGTTGTCAGATGCACCAAACTCAAACAAATTTTCATCTCACATCTCTTTCCGAACTGGTGTTCGTAGTTCTTGGTTTAATTCCGGCCTGGCGGAGGTAAGTTGTTCTAATTCTTGCCACGTAGGCAATTACGTCGGGATTTCGATAGCCGAGGTCTCGTCTGCCGATTACGTCTTCGCCAGCATAATAAGCGGCAGCCACAAGCCTGAGATCGTTATTAAACTGTTGCATCAACCATGCAAGGTAGCGCACGCCCCCGGAAACGTTTTGGTCGACATTGCAGCGGTCTCTCACTCCGAGTCGCTGAGCGGTTAGGGGCATTAACTGCATTAGTCCTACAGCGCCTTTAGGAGAGACCGCGCATGGTTGCCAGTGCGACTCGCGTTCCACAATGGCGCGTACCAGCGTGACGGGCACCCGATAGTGTTGGGCGTAGGCTGCGACGTAGTATTCGGCTTCGAGCCGTGCCTGTGGTTTGGGCGATTGCGCCCAGCAGATCGAGATTGCAGAAAGCACTTGCGCCAAGATGAGTGCTGGCTTCATGTTGCGCTCCTTCGCAGAGCCTCGGCGCTGTACTGCTGCGCGTCAAAGATCAAACTGGCAAACCCATCCCGCAAGAGCAGCTTGCGTCGATCGGCCTCGGTTTTAGCCAGCAAGGGCAGGAGAATGTCTCTCATTTCCGCCGTAATTTGTTCAGTTCCCAGAACTTTGAGTGCCTGCGCGAGATCGAGAATCTCTGAGACTGAGGGTGGTTTCTCCATGCTCCAGCCGCGCAAAGCCTTGGCGAGTCCCGCCATACCGGCATGGAATTCGTGTGTGGAATCCGGTGTTCTCAGCGCCACAATCTCTGCTTCTCGCTCCGCGGTGGGGTGTTCGACACGAAGGTAAAAACTGCGCCGGCGCAGGGGATCGCCGATGCGCCTCTCTTCATTCGATGTCAACACAACGAACGGAATGCTCCTGGCTCTTATGGTGCCCAGCTTCGGAATGCTCAACTGCCACACGCTGAGCAACTCCAGCAGCAGTGCTTCAAATGCGTGGTCCACCTTATCCAGTTCGTCGATCAGCAGGACACAAGGCCTTTCACACTGCAACGCGCGCAGAAGCGGCCCAGCACCGAAGAACTGCTGGCTGTGCAACTCCGTCCGCAGGGATTCCCAATCCACGCTGACGGACTTGGCTTTGAGTTCAACGCAAAGCCTTTGAAGGGGTTCATCGAACTTGCCGATGGCCTTCTCCTCGTTGATGCCTTCGTAGCACTGCAGGCGTTCGACGGTGGTGTCCGCTGCGTCTGCAACTGCGTATGCCAGTTGAGTCTTACCGCTGCCCGCTGGCCCTTCCAGTAGCATCGGTTTATGGAGTTTCGCCGCCAGGTACACCGTTGTGCTGGCTACCGAATCGGCGATGTAGCCTGTAGCTCGCAGGCCCGCGCTGACCTCTTCAAGCGATGAAAACACCGGTTTCCTCCTACCCCCGAGCTGTGCTTTCGGCCCTAAGCGTCACGAAGCTAATACGGAACCAAATTTCGGTCAAATCGGCTCATTCGGCGGACTGTTTTGACCAAAAAATCATTCTCGGCTACAACTGTGCCAAGTTGGCAGGAGTTGATTGTGAAAACACGAACAAGGAAGGAATCGGATTTTGAGATGCACCAGTTGATGGGCCGAGAAGAGATAATCGAACGGCCGGAGTTGAGCCAGGACGCCTTGAATTCTGGCGAAGGCTCCAAACTATCTCCTATGAGGTATGGAGACAGCATGCAGCTTTCAACCAACACTCGATCTCCGCACGGGCTGGACCTGACACCGGTTTTCGAGAAGCATTATTCCGTAAGAGAGCTCGCCAACCTGTGGAATTTGAGCGATAGAACAATCCGTCGAATGTTTGTGGGAGAACCCGGTGTGGTTGAGTGGGGAGCGTGCGAACGCCGGATGAAAAGGGCCTACAAAACCCTCCGCATCCCGGAAAGCGTTGCGCGACGGGTACACCGGAGATTGAGAAAAGCGAGCTAAATCGTCTCAACATATATCGAAAAACCTGCCAGTTCTTGAGCTGCGCATTTCATTCGCTCACAACAAGCCGAGGTCATCGACGAGGCGCCGCGCTTCCGGATGTACGGCCCCGAAAAGAGGTATGTCGGCGGGTATTGCGTGAGCGATGTCTCCTATGTGCCCTAGCGCCATGGCGGTTCTCTTCAACGCCCATATTCGCCCACGCTTCGCGCTGACGGGCAGCCAGACGTTGCTGCCTTTCAAGTACCCAGGGAGCATAGTGTTTCTGGGTAATGGTCACGCTCGAATGTCCAAGGAGCCGAGATACCTCTTCAAGCGGCATGCCGGCCAGCAGGTATTCAACGGCGAACGTATCCCGCATCATGTGGAGATGAGCCGGTTTTTGTCGACCGTTCGCATCCAAAAACAACTTTGGGAGCATCTCAACTGCCTTAGACAAGATCTTGGAAAAAATCTTCTGCCAGTTTGACACTTCGCTCTTGCGCTTACTGCGACCGCTCCAGAAGAAATAGTTGGGATCTGTGCAGCTACCTGGAGGAACCTTGCGCAATTCATCCGCTACACTGTGCGGAAGCAGCACTTGCACGGGAGCACTGGCCTTGCTTTTGACCTTCGCTTGGTAGAGGAACAACGAGTCATCATCTCGGAGGTTGCTCTTGGGCAGACAAGCTGCATCACCCGCACGAAGACCGCTCCAGCGCAGGAGTTTGAGGTAGGCGCGCACGCGCCGGGAATTCGTAGTGTTGCCGTTCTTTTCCTTGCCCCGGCTGTCATAGTAGTACGTCGCTTCAATGAGAGCGTCGTACTGTTGCCGGCTGAACGGCAGCGTTTCTTCCTGCTGGGGCGTAACGTTCTTAATTCTCTTGGCGGGATTCTCCGTGATCCACCCTTGCTCCATGCAGAACCGAAAAAACGTACGTAGACGCTGATGCTGGTTGTGGCGGGTCGTGGGAGCACCTCGCCAACAATGGATCCAGGACCGTAATGTCGGAACATCGAGCTGAGACAGGAGCAAAATGGCAGGCTCTTGGGCAGTACACCAAGTCAATAAGCGGCTCAGGGTGAGGTTGTACTTGGCGCGAGTAGCCTCCTCGCGATTCAGGCGTGCCACTTCCTTGACGAATTGATCGACTGCGAGAGCGATCTCCACCTGCCCGTTGCGTGCGTTGATTTTTGCCTCAAGCTGACGCTGCAACCGCTTGGTGGGGTCGAAGGAATCCCGGAGCTCGCGCGCTTTTTGTTCAGCCCTTTCCCAACTTCTTGTCTTCGCGCTTGTCAGCTTGGACTTGCCGTCGCGGTACACGTACAGCCACTTCACGCAATTGCACCGGGCCCAATCCGGCCTGTCCAGCTTTGGGCAAGTACGCTTGTGGCGGGTATAGACCTTGACGGTCTCGACGGTGCGGCTGACAAGCGCTCCCACAGGGCCAGCCTGGCTGGTGTCTTCACACTCACTGGTGTTTTCGAGTTCAACCATGTTGTTCTGAAATCCCTTCCGCGAGTTTTGCGCAATCTAGCATCGGCTTCGAATTCGCACAAATGGCCCCGCCTAGAAAGGCGAGAAGCGCCTAAAGAGGCAAATCTTTTATACAAATTTTTTACACTTGGCTAATGCCGGGAAGGAAAGACTCTCAGAATCAAATACTTAAGGTTGGTTGCGGGGGGTGGATTTGAACCACCGACCTTTGGGTTATGAGCCCAACGAGCTACCAGACTGCTCCACCCCGCAGTAAGAGAATAACAGTGTGGTGAAGCAGGGTCAAACGGGCTGGCACTGGCCCGGCAGACTTGCAGTTCGCAAAGATCGTTCGTGGATCATTCGCAGCTCGGAGTATACGCGGCGATACACTCCGTCCCATTGCTGGTTGGCCGTTGCGAGCCCGCTTGGAATCTTCTCGTCACTTGCACGCATTGAATTCCGAGCGGGCCCGTTTCTGCCACTTCCCGTCACGCCGGCAGCCTGCTCTAGCGACTCACCTTCTTGCGCTCGCACGCGTCTACGATCTTTTTGGGATCGATGGCCTCCTTGTCGATCTGCTCTTCCAGGATTTTTCCATCCTTGCCGACTAGGAAATTGACGCGGCGCGCGGCTTTGTATTTGTCGACGTAGATGCCGTACTGGCGGGTCACGTCTCCTCCCCAGTCACTCAGCAGCGGGAAGGTGACGCCGATCTGGTCGGCGAAGGCTTTGTTGGCGAAGGGGCTGTCCATGCTCACACCCAGAACCTGGGTGTCGGCGGCTTCCAGCTGTTTGAGATTCTGCTGGAAGGCCTTCATTTGCGCGGTTCAACCACCGGTGAAGGCAAAAACGTAGAACGCCACAACAACGTTGCTCTTGCCACGATACTGGCTTAAGGAAACATCTTTCAGGTCGCTGCCATCGAAGTATTGCAGCTTGAAGTCGGGAGCGACGTCGCCGACTTTCAGCTTCATGGGCGCTGGCTCGGGTTTGTTGGCTTGTGCGTTGATCTGCGGGCAGACAATCGCAGCCGTGAGCAGCCAGACCCCCAACATTGTCGAAATACCCCTTCGTTTCATGGAAACTCCTCCAGAAAAGCTTTTCAAGAGTACTCTGCGGCTAGGAACGGGGTCAAAGCGTCCCTCCGCGAGTCACCATGGCACGCCGTCGCCGACTTTGTACGACACTGCGTACAATGGCTTTGTACAATGATTGCGTCAACCTGAATCGCATCGGATGAGCCTTCAGACTCTGAACGAAATTCTATTGGCGGTCTGCCAAGGCCGCCGCGACCGCGTCATGCTGCAACGAGGAGCCTTGGGATGGGTGCCCATCTCTTCCAAGGAGATTTATCGCGGCGTCGTAGGTGTGGCGCGCACGCTTGAATCCTGGGGCATCCGCAAAGGCGATCGCGTCGCCATCCTCAGTGAAAATCGGCCGGAGTGGACGATTACAGATTTCGCGGCGCTATCCTTGGGCGCAGTCACGGTTCCGATTTACGCCACGCAAACCGCGGAACAGACTGCCTTCATCCTCAACGATTCCGGCGCGCGTGTGGTTGCGGTGTCCACGAAGCACCAGTTGGAAAAAGTGCTGACCATCCAGAAGCACACGCCGGTCGAGCGCATCCTGGTGATGGACGCAGTTGAAACTGCGCACGCGGTTCACACGCAGGGACTGATGCTGCACGGACCGGCCGACGTCGATCCGGAATTCGACGCCCGCTCCCGTTCAATTGAGCCTGACGACCTGGCCACCATTATCTACACCTCGGGCACGACGGGAACTCCGAAGGGGGCGATGCTGACGCACGGAAACATGGCATCGAATGTCTCCTGTTCGATGGAGGCATTCGGCTTCGGAAGCAAAGAAGAGGTGAGCGTATCGTTTCTGCCGCTTTCCCATGTGACGGCGCGGCACGTGGACTTCGCGCTGCTCTACCGCGGGGTGACGCTGGCATATTGTCCTGACCTCGCACAACTGGCGCAGGCTTTGGCAGAGGTTCAACCCGTCATCTTTATTGCCGTGCCCCGCGTGTACGAGAAGATTCGTCATCAGGTGATCCTCAAGACTTCAAGTTTCCCGGCCAGTGCGGTCTATCGCTGGGCGCTTACAGTGGGGCGCTCTCATCGCGCCGAGATTCTTGCTGGCACCAGGCCTTCGGCATTTTCCTGGAAGATCGCGGACCGATTGGTCTTTTCCAAAGTACGCGAGGGCATGGGAGGAAAGGCGGAGGAATTTATTTCCGGAGGCGCGCCGCTGGGCCGTGAACTGGCGGAGTGGTATGCCGACATCGGTATTCCCATTCACGAGGGCTACGGGCTCACCGAGACTTCGCCCGTGATCGCGGTGAACACACCCGCCGCACACAAACTAGGGACTGTCGGCAAGCCCCTGGCGAACGTCGAAGCACGGATTGCCGACGACGGAGAGGTGCTGGTGCGCGGGCCCTCAGTATTCAAGGGCTATTGGAATCGTCCGGAGGAAACGAGCAGCGCGTTTGTGGATGGCTGGTTCAAGACGGGCGACATCGGAAACCTCGACAGCGACGGATTCCTTTCGATCACCGACCGCAAGAAGGACCTGATCAAGACTTCCGGCGGGAAGTTCATCGCGCCGCAGCCGATCGAGAATTCACTGAAACTGAACCCGCTCATCGGGACGGCCGTGGTGCTCGGCGACCGGCGCAAATTTCCCGCGGTGCTGATCGCACCTCACTTCCCTGCCCTGGAAGATTGGGCGCGGGCGAACCAGGTTGAATTTGCTTCGCGACAAGCGCTCGTTGCGAACGTCAGGGTGCGGGCGCTGTATGAAGGCATCATCGAAGACCTCAACCAGAATTTGGCACGCTTCGAAAAGCTGAAACGGGTGCTGCTGGTGCCCGAAGAACTCTCGGCGGCCGATGGAACGCTGACCCATACTTTCAAAGTGCGACGACGCGGAATTGAGGAGCGGTACCGAACGTTGATTGATGAGATGTACGCAAAGGCAGAGACGGCTGGAGGCTGAGCTGATCCTGTTCATCCCCGCTATGGAATCTTGCCTCTCGGATCACGTTTGGAGCTTGGAGAATGGCTGGGTCCATTGGAGCGAAGGTTGAAGCGGCAGCATGAAAGCAAAAATTACATTCATTGAGGAAACCCACAGAGCCCAAAAGGTGGTTAGAGAAGAGATCGTCTTCGATGATTCTGGAAAGAGACTGACCAAGTCGTACAATTAGACTCATGACGGACTCACTCATTATTGCTGGCAGGCAGTTTCGTTCCCGCTTGATCGTCGGCACGGGAAAATACAAATCGTTTCAGGAAACCGCGCGGGCGCTCGAAGCCAGCGGTGCCGATATGGTGACGGTGGCCGTGCGCCGGGTGAATCTCGACCGCAGCAAGGAGTCGCTGCTGGACTACAT
>JAIQFA010000122.1 GCA_020073525.1 Terriglobia bacterium | reverse complement strand
CACATCCCAAGATTCCAGGAATTGAACAGCTGTCTCGACGATAGGGTAGATGCCATTCGCGTCGAAGCGGTACTTGAGTCGGAAAAGCAGTTCGCCAAGCGGCGACCGCGTTGTGGAGAACTCCGCGTGTCCGTAGGCGTTATAGCCGACCAGTCGGCTTTCGATAGTGTGCTGATCCAGACTGTACCCTTCATCCCACGCACCTATGATCTTTTTCGGATTGATCTCGACTGCCATGAAAGGCTCGGTGCTGAAGACATTATCAATCTTCCAGATTCGATTTGAAAGGCAGGCTTCGGCTTCTGTCATAGCCTCGTTTTTTTCATCACATCCGCGGTGTGTCCTCAATCACTGACACCATCCCTACGCAATGCGAGAATCATTCCCAGATCGGGGCAGCGAAGCGTGTGCCCGCCTCCAAAGGCGCGGTTTCCACCCCAGCAGGGCTTGACATTTCAATCGGCACGAAACGGGCCCGACAGCAAGAAAGCGGGCCAAAAACCCGTAAGTCCTTATTCCGGAATACTTTGATATAAGTCCTTATTTTTCAAAGACCAAGTCCAGAAATTCGCCCTAACCCCATGATTCCTATAGGCCGGGGGGAGGGGGGGGTACCAGTACTAACCAGTAAACATCGTGGCCAAACCCACGAAGCCGCGCCCCAGAAGCAAAACTTTATTTTCAAAATTCCCGCGACCAAGGATCTGAGATCGCTCTCATTGCTGCTTACCCACTCGACCAACTACCATATCCCCATGCCGGTCGATACCGAAGTCCCCACTTCCCAGAAAACAAGCATCCGTGCCCCGCGCGGCACCACGCTCTCCTGCAAAGGTTGGCAGCAGGAAGCGGCCATGCGCATGTTGATGAACAATCTCGACGAGGACGTGGCCGAGCGTCCGCAAGACCTGGTCGTTTATGGAGGCACGGGCAAGGCGGCGCGCAATTGGGATTGCTATCACGCCATCGTCCGGGCATTAAAAGCGTTGGAGAACGACGAGACGCTGCTGGTGCAGTCGGGCAAGCCGGTGGGCGTGTTCAAGACGCATGAATATGCTCCGCGGGTGCTGATTGCGAACTCGAATCTGGTGGGACATTTTTCCAACTGGGAGAAGTTCAACGAACTCGAACGCGCCGGGCTGATGATGTATGGCCAGATGACGGCCGGATCCTGGATCTACATCGGCTCACAAGGGATCGTGCAAGGCACCTACGAAACCTTCAACGCTGCGGGCGACAAACATTTTGGCGGTGATCTTAGCGGAAAGCTGATCGTCTCTGGCGGCATGGGCGGCATGGGTGGCGCGCAGCCACTGGCGGCTACCATGACGGGCGCGGCGTTTCTGGGGATTGACGTCGATCCCGAGCGCATCAAGAAGCGGCTCAAGACCGGCTACTGCGACTTTCTTGTGACCACGCTGGACGAGGCGCTCCGCATTCTGAAGAATGCCGTCCGCAAAAAAGAAAACATTTCGGTCGGGCTGGTGGGCAATTGCGCAGACATCATTCCGGAACTTGCCGAACGCGGCGTGGTGCCCGACATTCTCACCGATCAGACTTCGGCGCATGATCCGCTGAATGGATATGTGCCGAACGGCATGACGTTCGAGGCGGCGCTCGAACTGCGCAAGAGCGATCCGAAGGCGTATCAAGAGCGGTCGCTCGACGCCATGGCCAAGCACGTCGAAGGCATGCTGCGGCTGCAGAAGATGGGCTCGGTCACGTTCGACTATGGCAACAATATTCGTACATTCGCATTCCAGCGCGGCGTAAAGAATGCCTATGACTTTCCCGGATTTGTTCCGGCCTATATTCGTCCGCTGTTTTGTGAAGGGCGCGGGCCGTTCCGGTGGGTTGCGCTTTCGGGCGAGGCTTCGGACATTGCCGTAACCGACGATCTTGTGCTTGAACTCTTTCCTGAGAATCGCAGCCTGCGGCGCTGGATTGAACTGGCCCGCAAGCGGATCAAGTTTCAGGGACTGCCGGCGCGCATCTGCTGGTTGGGATATGGCGAACGAGCGCGGTTCGGCCTCGCGATTAACGATCTGGTTAAAAAAGGAACGATCAAGGCTCCCATCGTGATTGGACGCGATCACCTGGATTGCGGCTCGGTGGCTTCTCCGTTTCGTGAAACTGAGAGCATGAAAGACGGTTCGGATGCGGTAGCTGACTGGCCGCTGCTGAATGCGCTGGTGAATACGGCGGCGGGAGCGTCGTGGGTTTCGATCCACAACGGCGGCGGTGTGGGCATCGGCTACTCGCTGCACGCCGGGCAGGTCACGGTCGCCGACGGCACCGACATGATGGCCAAGCGCATCGAGCGCGTGCTGACTACCGATCCGGGGATGGGCGTGATTCGGCATGTGGACGCGGGGTATGACGAGGCGAAGGAGTTTGCGGCGAAGACCGGAGTTCGCATTCCCATGGCGCGATCATGAACACCTACCACGGAGACACGGAGACACGGAGATCGATCGGGCTTCTCTCTGAGGCGCTTACCGAAGGCATTATTGGCGCTGCCATTGAGGTGCACCGGGAACTTGGTCCTGGGCTTCTCGAGTCGGTCTATGAAGAGTGCATGTGCCAGGAATTGCAGCTGCGTGGAATCCCTTTTCTTGCGCAGGTCGAATTGCCGGTCGTTTACAAGGGGCGAGAAACAAACGGGAAGTATCGCATTGACCTGATTATCGCGGACGAGGTTGTAGTCGAGTTGAAATCAGTGGAACGCCTTCTCGGCGTTCACGAAGCCCAGTTGCTGACCTATTTGAAACTGACCGGGAAACACGTCGGTCTGATCATCAATTTCAACGTTCCCGTCCTCCATCGAGGAATTCTGCGCCGAGTACTATGATCCTTCCACTCCTCCGTGCCTCTGTGTCTCCGCGGTGGGTGTTCGTTCTGTGGAGCATGAATGCGTAAGATACCGCCGCTCCTGCTGATCAACATCGGCCAGCTTCTCACGCTGCGTTCGACCTCGGACGGCCCGCGACGCGGCGCTTCCCTTTCCGAACTCGGAATCATTCAGGACGCTGCTGTGCTCTGCCTCGGCGGCAAGATCGTCTCGGTTGGCACCACCAAGGACGCTCTTCGCGATCCTTGGCTCAAGAAGAATCGCAAGAAGATCATCGAGGTCGACTGCCGGGGACGCGTGGTTTTGCCAGGCTTTGTCGATTCCCACACGCATCCTGTATTCATGCAGCCGCGGCTGGTGGATTTCGAGAAGCGGATTGCTGGCGCCAACTACGAAGAGATCGCCGAGGCGGGTGGAGGAATTCGCTCCAGCATTGACGGCGTGCGGAAGGCCAGCAAGGCTGCGCTGACTGACAAGGTTCGTGCCGTGCTGGCAGATTTGGCTCGTCACGGAACCACCACCGTTGAGGCGAAGTCCGGTTACGGTCTCAACCTCGAATCTGAATTGAAGTCACTCGAAGCCATCCGCGCGGCGGCACGCGGGTGGCCGGGAACCGTGGTTCCTACTTTTCTGGGCGCACACGTGGTCCCGCCTGAGTATCGCGGACGTTCGCAGGAATATGTCGACCTCGTCTGCAACGAAATGATGCCGGACGTCGCAAAGCGCAAACTGGCGCAGTTCGTGGACGTGTTCTGCGATCGGGGAGCTTTCAGCGCCGGAGACGCCACGCACATTTTCGCGGCGGCGGAAGAGCACGGTCTTGCCATCCGCGCCCACCTGGGGCAACTCAGCGAGACGCGGCTTGGGGCACTGCTTCGCTACCGGCCTGCGTCGCTCGACCACATGGATTACGTAAACGATGCCGACCTGCCGATGCTCGCTCAGAGTGATACGGTCGCAACCCTGGTTCCGGGGGCAAACTACTTTCTCGGCCTGGCAAGATATCCGGATGCGCGGCGGCTCATTGAATCGGGTGTGGCGGTCGCGCTGGCTACGGACTACAACCCGGGATCTTCTCCGACCCTCAGCATCCCGATGGCGATGTCGCTGGCCTGCACGCATATGAAGATGTCTCCGGCGGAGGCGATCGCCGCAGCGACGATCAACGGAGCGTGGGCGCTTCGCATGGCCGATCGCAAAGGGAGCGTGGAAGCGGGAAAAGACGCCGACCTGGCGATGTTTGACTTCACTGATTATCGCGAGATTCCATACTGGTTCGGCGCCAACCGCTGCGTGATGACGATCATGAATGGCGTGCCCAGCGGCCATTTCTCGTCATGAGGAAATACGAGAGAAAGCGGAGAACAAGAAGTCGCGGTGAAAATCCGCGGGAACAATTTTGAGAGAAGGGCGCTGGGTTGTTATAATTCGAGAGTTCCGCACGGTCCCAGCGCATCGGCCGTTTTGCTTCGCGGCGTCCCGCCCAGTGAGAGCGCAGAGTGCACGGCCCGATTGGCCGTGAGTCGTTGTGCGGACAGCATGTGCGGAAGGTTGCGGACAGAGATGTAAGCAGAAAGTGGCCAGGTAGCTCAGGTGGTAGAGCGCAGCCCTGAAAAGGCTGGCGTCGGCGGTTCAACTCCGTCCCTGGCCACCATCATTCATCGTGTTAGGGACTTTTCTTCAAGTACTTCTTTAATACAGGGGACGCCCGACGCGATTGCACGGCACCCACCTGAAATGCCTATTGCTCCGATGACCTCGCCGTTGCCATTTCTCAGCGGAATGCCTCCCGCAAAGACAATCGCCCGCCGTTCGTGTTTTCCAGTCCGAATGACGTTCCATCCGGCTTGCAATATTCAAAAAGTTCCTCTGTGTTTAAGCCGAAGAGTGCCGCGGATTTGGCCTCCCTGAGAGTGATCTCAATAGAGCCGAGCACCGCCCCATCCATGCGAACGAATGCCTTCAGATGTCCGGCTTCATCCTGCACCGCTATATTCACGGGCACGCCGATCTGTGCGGCCTTCTCCGCAGCTCCTTCGAGAACCAGTTCCGCGGCTTTGATTGAGATCCTCACGTTTCACTCCTTAATCCGGCGTAGCACCCGAACCACTTCGTCGTAGTCTTTTGGCTTCGCCTCCACTTGCACAAGACCTCGATGTTCCCCTCTTCGAGGATGCTGAGAATCTGTTCCCACGTGCTCGTGTCGTTGCGGCCGTCCTGGGCAGGCTTCTCAGATCGTGCATCCGTCTTGACCACACTATTCGGCTCCATCTGCTGACTTTGCATCGCAACTCCATCATCCGCCCGGGGATTCCCAGGCACGCGCCCGAAAAAGTCCAGCCACACACCGGTCTTGTCTATCGGACGTCCTAGCGTCAAGCCCCCGGCAACACAAATTGCGAGGCAGTTTGCGTTGTGGGGCTGTGAAGATCGTGAATGACTGATCGCCAATGTTCAAATGGTCCGCGCGGCTAGCCTCAATTGTTCGCGAAACCACATCTGGGCCGGTTCACCGGTCAATCTTGGGTGCCACGCCATGAAATACGGGAATGGTTTGATTTCTCTTGGTGGCTCCACCAAACGTACCCCACCGATTGTCCCCACGATCTTTGCCAACCTGCGAGGCACGGTGACGATCATGTCGGTGTGCGCTACGGCGAAAATTGCCGGCACAAAGAAAGGCACACTGAGGACTACGCGCCGTTTCACTCCAAGCTGCGCCAGCGTACGGTCCACAAGAGTTTGTTGACCTGCCCAGGTCTCCACCAGCGCATGAGGCAGCGGTAAATATTGTGCCAGTGTCAGACGGCGTGACCGAACTTGTTGCTTGGAGCCCACCACGCATACAAAATCCAAGTGGAAGAGTAGTTCAGTCTCCAGGGCAGGTGGCGAGGACTCCGCACAGAGAGCAACGTCGATTCTTCCTGCCGTGACATCGTCGTACGCTTCATCCCGCCACGGCGATGTTTCTATTGTCACGTTGGGAGCCCCGACCCTTATATTCCCAACCAAAAGTGGCATCAGGATCATGGACGCATGATCGGTCAAAGCTAGTCGAAATCGTTCCTGGCTTCGCGCCGGGTGGAACTCCTCTCCTCGAACCATCGCCTCCAGCCGAGGCAGAAGTGCCTGCAACTCTCTCAGCAGACTGTCTCCTCTCACGGTGCGTTCGTAGGCGCGTCCGCTGCGAATCAAAAGTGTGTCGCCGAACATTTCTCGCAGCCTCTCGAGTGCCCGGCTCATGGCGGGTTGGCTCAAGAAGCAGCGCTTCGCCGAGCGGGTGATGTGCCGCTCCTCCAGAAGCGCATGGAGAGCGAATAACAAATTCAAATCGACCTGCCGTAAATGTGTCTGGCGCATTTGTAGCATTCTAACAATGCATGAAACGGATTATGGGAACATTGTGTTTACTGTCAGGGAGCGGCAGTTCATCGGAGGGGGCGGATCAGTGGGCCCTGTAGAAAAATGCAGTGACAGAACTATTTGGGTTGGGGGACCAGCGATCCTGAGGGGACGCATGATGGTCACGGAACAGGCAAGTGACGCGAAAGACGGGCAAAGTGGAAAGCAGAAAAACAAGGAGAGCCATTTATGACAAATACAGCGACTAAGACGGCCATCATCACTGGTGCCTCAGGCGGGATCGGGCGTGCGGTGGCTAAGAGACTGGCGAGCGACGGCTTTGCTATCGCCGTGCACTACGCCGGCAACCCTTCCAGAGCGGAAGAGGTTGTTGCAGAACTGAAATCCGCAGGCGCGAAAGCGATCGCGGTGAAAGCAGACGTTGCGAACGCTGCGGAGGTCGAGAACCTCTTCAAGCAGTCCACCGACGCGTTTGGCCACATCGACGTGGTGGTCCACGCCGCGGGAATCATGCCTTTGTTCCCAATCGCCAGCGGCGATGTTGATTCTTTTGACAAGGTGATCTCGACAAACCTGCGAGGGACGTTCCTGGTGATGGCGCAGTCGGCGCAGCACCTGTCGTCCGGCGGACGGATCATCGTCTTTTCAAGCAGCGTAGTTGCCAAGTCTTTTCCGAATTATGGAGCCTACATCGCCTCTAAAGCGGGTGTTGAGGGCTTGGTGCACGTTCTTGCCAACGAACTTCGCGGCCGTAGTGTAACCGTGAATGCCGTGGCACCTGGGCCCGTTTCCACCGAACTTTTCCTCAATGGCAAGACCGAAGCGCAGATCAAAGAACTCAGCAAACTCGCTCCCCTGGAGCGGCTTGGGCAACCGGACGACATCGCCGGCGTAGTCTCGTTCCTCGCTGGTCCGGACGGCGCCTGGGTTAACTCGCAGGTGCTCCGCGCGAACGGCGGATTCGCATAATCCCGGCAAGTACATTTGGCACGTAAATCTGGCACAGACATTTGCAATTGAAGGACAGCAAAGGAGAACAGCCATGAAGAAAGTAATTGTTATCACTGGAGCGTCAAGCGGTTTTGGCGCGTTATCGGCGCGAGCCCTGGCCAAAACCGGGCACATCGTGTACGCCAGCATGCGCGACACAACCGGGCGTAATGCTTCTCAGGTTGAAGCCGCTGCGAAATTTGCAAAGGAGAACAACGCCGATCTGCGCACGATCGAGCTCGATGTGGCATTGCAGTTGTCGGCCGACACCGCGATCGAAAAGATCGTCAGCGAAAATAAACGACTGGATGTTGTGATCCACAATGCAGGACACATGGTGTTCGGTCCCGCCGAAGCGTTCACTCCGGAACAATTGGCGGAACTGTATGACATCAACGTGCTCAGCACACAACGCGTGAATCGCGCGGCGTTGCCCCAGTTGCGGAAGCAAGGGAATGGCCTCGTGGTGTGGGTGTCCAGCAGTAGCTCGGCAGGAGGAACGCCGCCGTATCTCGCTCCCTACTTCGCAGCGAAGGCGGGAATGGACGCCATGGCCGTGATCTATGCACGGGAGTTGACACGCTGGGGCATCGAGACCTCCATCATCGTCCCGGGCGCTTTCACGGGTGGGACGAATCATTTTGCTCATGCTGGCTCGCCGGCCGATAAGGCGCGTGCTGCCGAATATGATTCAGGTCCCTACAAGGGCTTCGCCGACGACATCATGAAAGGCTTCGCGTCGATCGTGCCTCCTGATGCGGATGTGTCGGCTGTTGCGGATGCGATCGTCAGAGTGGTGGACACACCATTCGGCAAACGGCCCTTCCGGGTCCACGTCGATCCGACGCAGGACGGCGCTGAGGTAGTGAATATGGTCCTGGACCGAGTACGGGCTGAACTGCTCCGTCGCATTGGACTCGCGGATGTGTTGACACCACGGGCGCTGGCTTCTCAGTCGCAGAATGCGGCGTGAAAGGAGAAATCATGGCAACTCGTCCTCCCCTGCCGCCGTTCACTCTGGAGACCGCGATCCAGAAAGTTCGCCTGGCTGAAGACGGTTGGAATTCCCGCGATCCCGAAAAAGTAGCGCTTGCCTACACAATCGACTTGCGATGGAGAAATCGTGCCGAGTTTGTGAACGGACGAGCGGAGATCGTTGCGTTTCTGACTCGAAAGTGGACTAAGGAGCTGGACTATCGGCTCATTAAGGAGCTTTGGGCGTTCCACGACCATTGAATTGCCGTGCGTTTTGCATACGAGTGGCACGACGAGTCAGGAAATTGGTACCGCTCGTATGGCAATGAAAACTGGGAATTCGACGGCGACGGTCTGATGCGGGTCAGGCACGCAAGCATCAACGATCTTCCAATCAAGGAATCAGAACGCAAGTATTACTGGCCTCTCGGACGACGACCGGATGACCATCCAGGATTGAGTGAGCTTGGCTTCCAAAGGCAAGTCTTCAACTGAAACTAAAGCGGCGATCCAGGAATCAAATGAAAAGAGGAAATATGAGTACGTCCAATTCATCGAACTCAAACAAAGGAATCGGGCGGAATCCATGAGTTGAAGGAGATTACATGTCGAAGGTGTGGTTGATTACTGGAAGCTCTCGCGGACTGGGCCGAGCGCTCGCGACGGCCGTGCTTGAGGCTGGCAACAAACTCATTGCTACAGCCCGCAACCCCGCGCAACTCTCTGATCTGGTGGCCCGCCGGGGAGATCAGGTTCGCACGGTCGCGCTTGACGTGACGGATCGCAGAGCGGCAGGCAATGCGATTCAGGCGGCTATCGAGGCCTTCGGTCGGCTGGATGTGCTCGTCAACAACGCAGGTTATGGTGACATTGGTTCGATCGAAGATACGAGTGATGCTGATTTCAGGGCGCAGATCGAAACAAATCTTTTTGGTGCGGTCAACGTTTCGAAGGCGGCGATACCCGTCATGCGCGATCAGGGTGCTGGCCACATCATCCAGATTTCCTCCATCGGCGGTCGACACGGAACGCCCGGCCTTGCGGCATATCAAGCGGCGAAGTGGGGCGTCGAAGGATTCTCGGAAGTACTCGCAAAAGAGGTCGGACCGCTCGGTATCAAGGTGACGATCGTCGAGCCTGGAGGATTCCGCACGGACTGGTCGGGAGCTTCCATGACGATCCGTCCCAGCCGGCCCGAATACGACTCGACCGTCGGCGTCGTGGCCCGGTTCCAGCGCGACTACAGCGGCACGCAACCCGGCGATCCGGCGAAGGCGGCGGCCGTCATTCTCCACATCGCGAGCCTCGATCATCCACCTTTGCGGTTGTTATTGGGCAGCGACGCGGTTCACCTTGCGGAACAGAATGACCAGGCTCGGATGGCAGCCGACAGGAAATGGCGTGAGTTGAGCGTCTCTACCGATTTTGAACCAGGCGGCGGGCCTAAGGACTATCCATGGATGCGCGAGGCTATGCCAAGAGCATAATCCCGCGGCTCTCTCGAACCTGCAAATAATCCTCGCATCAATTTAGCGGAGATAGTGAAATGCCGAGCAAACAAGCACCGATCTACTCCGGTTTCAAACCCACAACCACCGCACGGGAGGCGCTCCGTGGCATAGACCTGAGCGGCAAAGCCGCAATTGTCACAGGCGGATACTCCGGGATCGGGCTCGAGACCACTCGTGCTCTTGCTGAGGCTGGCGCAACGGTGATCGTTCCCGCCCGCACTCCCGAAAAAGCGCGGGAGGCTCTCGGCACCATCCCACGTGTAGAGCAAAACAGCTTGGACTTACTCGATCCGGCTTCCATCGATGCATTCGCGAGCGAATTTCTTGCCAGCGATCGACCACTCCACATGCTCATCAATAACGCCGGCATCATGGCCCCCCCGCTTACGCGCGATGATCGAGGATATGAGTCTCAGTTTTCCGCGAATCATCTGGGGCACTTTCAATTAACGGCGCGCCTCTGGCCGGCACTTCGTAGCGCCCATGGCGCGCGCATCGTTTCGCTTTCTTCACGCGGTCACCAGCGCGCGGGAATGGATTTCGAGGATCCTAACTTTCAACGCCGTCCCTATGACAGGTGGCAGGCTTACGGCCAATCGAAAACCGCGAATGTTCTGTTCGCCGTCGAACTCGATCGGCGCGGCGAAGCGAATGAAATTCGTGCATTTGCGGTTCATCCCGGCGCTGTCCTGACAGGTCTGGGTCGCTATATGACCGACGAGGAACTCAAACAATATGGACTTGCGCGCGATGTCACCATCGGTTCTGTTCCGGCTGGAAGATCCGTAGCCGATGGAGGCGACTTCAAGACCCTCGAACAAGGTGCCGCTACCTCAGTATGGTGCGCTACAAATCCGCAGCTTGCCGGAATGGGAGGGGTTTACTGCCAGGATGTGGATGTGGCTGAGATTCTGCCGCCCGATTCGCCGAGCAACGTCGGCGTGCGGGAATATGCAATCGATCCGAAGTCAGCCAAATGTTTATGGACACTAAGTGAAGAACTCACCGGAGTCAAATTTGAGGACTGAGTGCAGCCTCAACGTTTGGAGGAAACGACATGGTCTGGAAGTGTTGCAAGGGTGTGCTTTCTCTGATGCTGGTTTTCGGGGTCTGCGGCGCAACAGCACAGACACCTGGGACTCCGGTCAAGAACATCGTCCTGGTCCATGGCGCATGGGTCGACGGTTCCGGTTGGAAACCGGTTTACGAGATCCTGGTCAGAGATGGATATACGGTGAGCATCGTACAGGAGCCGCTGACCTCGTTTGAAGCGGACGTCACCGCCACGAAGCGCATTCTTGCACAACAGCAGGGCGACTGTATCCTCGTCGGCCATAGCTACGGCGGCGCCGTGATCACTGAGGCGGGATCTGACCCGCATGTTGTTGGACTGGTGTACATTGCTGCGCACATGCCGGATGCGGGTGAAAGCGAGCGTGCTGACGGAAAGAAGTTCCCGAGTGCTCTCAGCCAGACAACCGCAGTGAAGAAGACGCCGGATGGCTTCACTTATATTGACCCGAGCGAATTCAGCGAGTACTTCGCCGCTGACCTGCCTCGTGAAACTGCTGCATTTTCAGCCCACTCCCAGATGCTGATACCCGACATCAACTTCGAAGCCAAGATCACCACACCTGCATGGAGGACGAAGCCAAGCTGGATGCTGGTCGCGACTGCAGATAAGACGATTAACCCCGACCTGGAACGCTGGTACGCCGCGCGAGCTCACAGTCACACGGTCGAGGTGGAAGGTGCAAGTCACGCCGTTTATGAATCGCGTCCGAAAGAGGTCGCAGCCGTGATTGAGGACGCCGCACAGCACGCTCGGTAATGTTGCAGCTTCAGTAGGAATAGGCTCGCTCCACCTAGCCAATCAAAGAACTCATAAGTTAGTTGAAATATTACTGTCCAATCTTTACGGCTTCTTCATGCTGCGACGTCTGCTCTTTCCACCACATCGAATGAGGGTGAAACACATGCTTCGCGCCTGGCGGCGCGTCCCTGCAGACCTCGGATGAAATGTTTTATGCGTTCTTTATGAACTGTTTACGAAATCTTTACGAGTTTTCAGATGTGATGATTTGTTGCCCAAAGAAGACATGGAAGGCAGTGCCGTTCGCCATTGAGTCAGATCAGGCAAACTTGCAGTGAAGAAACCGGCTCCGGATTGGAAAGGACTTGAACTTGAAAATCACGAGAACTCTATTGCGCAGGGCTGTAGCAGTCTCAACTTTCCTTCCAATGCTGGTTTTGGGTCAGGCCGTTGGTCAGGCTTCGCGCTGTTATGCGCAAACTCAGGCACAAGCGGATGCTCCGACGAAAGTCGCCGCCGGGCACGAACCGGCGGCCGACGGATCCTCTCATGACGCGGGTGCAACGAGCAACGTATCTCCGGCACAACCCGCGGTCGTGCCCGATCCAGCTAGCTCGGCTGATCTGGCAAAAGAGCTGGCCGCTATGAAGGCGCGCATCGAGCAGCTCGAAGCGGAACTGAAGAGACGTGCGGCGCCGGAACAACTCTCCTCGGCCACGGCGGGAGATCCAAAGCCAGTTGAAGCCTTGCCGGCCACCGCGCCGGCTGCGGCAGCCGTCGCGGAGACGTCAGGCAAATCCTCGGCCGCCAAGCCCGAGAAACCGGCCCCAACCGTGCCCTTTGCGTTTGCCGATTGGACCTGGCTGAACGGCACTGCCCGTACCAAAGACGCGGTCTGGGACTCGAAATTCTTCACGCCAGAAATCAGATTTGACACAGACTTCATAAGCAGTCTCAATCATCCGAAGGATGACACGATTGGCGGGTCGACCGAGATCTTCCGTTCGAACGAAGTGCAAGTGGAGCAGATCAGCTTCGGTGGTGACTTCCACTATCAAAACGTCCGTGGCAGGGTCTTGACCATGGGGGGAATGTTCGCGGTCACGACGCCAAGGAATGACGCCAGCCCCGGACGCGGGCAATGGGACCTCCGCGGCGCGTACAAATATTTCTCTGAAGCGTATGGCGGGTACCACTTCAATGTGAACCACGGACTTAATGTCGACGCGGGAATATTCGTATCGTACATTGGGCTCTTCAGTTACTACAACTTCGATAACTGGGCCTATCAGCCGTCGTACGTATCGTCAAACACGCCATGGTTCTTCAACGGCCTCCGGATCCAATGGTTTCCCACCGACAAACTGAAGATTGAGCCGTGGATTATCAACGGATGGCAATCCTATGGGAGGTTCGGCAACCGGCCCGGACTGGGAGGACAGATTTTGTACCGCCCGAAGCCGTGGCTCTCGCTAGTCTTCAATAACTACGGAATGGGCGAAGATACGCTGGGGCTCAACGGCGCCCGCTCGCGCATCCATACGGATGACAGCATCGAGGTCAAGTACTACGACAAACCAAATAACATCCTCGACAAAATGGCATTCTCCCTCACGGGTGATCTGGGATGCGAATACGGTGGAGGAGCGGCTTGCTTTGGAAACAAGAGGTCAGCGGGCCAGATCACGGCCTACAAACAAGCCTTCCTGGGGTGGATGGCATACAACCGCTTCTGGTTCAAGAAGGACGTGTTCGGCTTCACGCTAGGTGCTGGCATGTTGAGCAATCCAGGGCGCTATCTGGTGCTGCTGCCCCCAATCAATGGAGCGGACGCGCTCTCCGGATCGCCATACTTCCCAGAGAGTCCCGGCCTACCATTCAAAGCCTGGGATACTTCGGCGACTTTCGATTGGATGCCCAAACAGTACATTACTTTCCGCTGGGAGTATGGCTATCGCCACGCGGATCAGAATTACTTTAGCGGCCGAGGTGGGATTACGCCTCCGGCGGGCAACAACGGTCTTCCTGCCGAGTTCGTTTGCATGGACAACACACCGGACCCGACGGGTGCAAGCTGTGGCGCACACGGTGGCCTTTGGACCCCAGACCTGCGAAAGGATGAACCCAGCATCAGGATGGCCATCATGGTCAAATTCTAGTTCGGGCGAGGCTATGCGTTTTCTTGATGCGGAGACAACGATGCCTACAGGACAAAGGGGCGGCGTTCTGGGTCTGGTTTCGACTCCGGCGCTGTCGTGGTGGCCTTTGGTTTTCGCGAACCTTCTGACTTGATAGGTCAGACATCCCTCAGTTGTGCCTCATCCATCCCGAAGTAGTGTCCGAGTTCATGGAGCACAGTCTGCCTGACTTC
>JAIQFA010000121.1 GCA_020073525.1 Terriglobia bacterium | reverse complement strand
GTGATGTTTGCCGAAAAAACCATTCCTTTCGCCGGAGACCACAGTGCTCATATGCCCTCGCATCTCCGGGGTCCATTCACGATTGCGATTGGCTTCTTTAATCGGCTCCGTCTTTTTCATATGTGCAATTCCTTTTCCACATACTCGTTCCGGTTTTGAATCTGTCGCGGAGTTCGACAAATCGCAAGGGACCACGAGGGGTAAACGTAAGGGCGGGCGGCCACGAAACGCTACGGCCAGGGGCGGGGCAAATGCCGATGAGCGCATCGTTCCAAAACTCACCCCCAAGACATCTGACTTGCATGGTTACACTCTGGTATTGCGCAGAAAAGTGTGCGGTGAGAACCTGGATAGCGAGGTGGCCAACCGTGAGTGTAGTCACGCAACCATAGTGGGGTTCAGGGAGATCGTCTACATAGAGCCAAAGATACGTTCCGGCCGCAAAGACGCCACTTTCAGAAATCCGTCCGAGCCAAATCATGCTCCGCTCAGGAATAAGTGAGTTTACTCGCAGCTGCTCACATTCATTCCGGGCATAGCATCGCGCTGTGGTTGTGTTTACTGTTTCCAGTACCATTGCGACCTTCAGCGCCCAGATCGAGGTTAATTCTTGCTGGCGAGCATCAAGCGCAAGAGAGGCCCCATGGATCAACTGACTGAGAAAAGGTTTAACTGTTTCCTCAAGGGAACTCATCCACCCACCGTTGCAACCACGGCAGACACACCTAATCCGCACGTCGCCGTGGAACTCATTAGGTGGTGATTTCCCGAGCACTTGTCGGATAGGACGAGCTCCTTTAAGAATTCGCAGTATCCAGTCAGGCCACAAGTGTTCTTTAGTGTCGGCGGAGTTATCGCAGAATAGGCATTGGCGCGACCCGATCATGCCGAAAGCCTAGCAGAGCCGTCCACTTAAATTCAAAGCCCCTCCTGCGAGCAGGGCTTTGGTTTGTCGGCATTTCGCGGACGGGAGTGTCCGCGCCACGCTACTCCAGCGCTTCGGGCTCAATCGAAATATTCTTGTCTCCGGCGGCGCGCTTTTCCCAGTATTTCTTTACCCAAGCTTCATAGCTCTTGCCGGCGGCAGTGTCGCGTCCGGTGAAGGCGATGGCGGCAATTTCGGAATAGGGGATGGCGGGGCGTTCAGTTTTGTTCGCGACGATAAGACGGACGACAGAGTTTGCCAGGGTTGAACCAATGCGGCGATCAAACAGATACCCGGTGACTTCCGAACCATCTTTGCGGGTGATGGTGACGTCGCCACGATAGTCAAAGGCTTTTTCGAAGATCGCTCGAATGTCAGCTTCGGTGGCAAGTTGCGGAATCCACCCCTGAAGATTTTCGCGTTCAAATCCCGGGACAACTTCGAGTTCGTCGGTGGCACGTGGTTGCGCTAGAATCTGCGCGCTGTGGTGCGGGGCGGGATCGTGCCCATGTTCTCGACCGCTCATACCCGGCTTTCTTCTGCAGGCTGAGTGGCCGCGGCATCAATTTGCACCAGCGGGTTGTAAGAATGCACCGGGCGCACTTCGCGGCCGAGATCGTCGAGTGCGTCTTTGTCGGGATAGAGTGAGAAGGTCGCCTTCACCGTGTCCGCGAACCCCCGCAGCGATCCGAACGTGTCGTCCACCGACGAAGGTTCGTAGCCGCAATGCACCATGCAATTTGCGCACTGCGGATTGCCCGACTCGGTGCCGTAGCTGGCCCACTCCGTCGTTTCCATCAATTCTTTGTAGGACTCGGCGTAGCCGTCCTGCAGCAAATAGCAGGGCTTCTGCCATCCGAAGATGTTATAGGTCGGCATCCCCCAGGGCGTGCACTTGTAGTTGCGCTTGCCCATCAGGTATTCGAGAAACAGCGGTGACTGGTTGAAGCGCCACGTCTTCTTGCGATTCGAAAGCATGGCGCGGAACATGCGGCGAATACGGGCGCGTCCCATGAAGTGCTTCTGGTCGGGAGCTTTGTCGTAGGAGTATCCGGGCGAGACCATCATGCTCTCGACGCCGACTTCCATCATCTCGTCGAAGAACTTGCGCACACTGTTGGGATCGGCGCCGTCAAACAGCGTCGTGTTGGTGGTCACGCGGAAGCCGGCTGCGACGGCCACGCGAATACCTTCGAGCGCTAGGTCGTATCCGCCTTCGCGGCATACGGAAAAGTCGTGGTGCTCTTTCTGTCCGTCGACGTGAACGGAGAAGCTCAGGTACTTGCTGGGCTTAAACAGGTGCAGCTTTTCTTTCAGCAGGAGCGCATTGGTACAGAGATAGATATATTTCTTGCGTGCGACCAGGCCTTCGACGATTTCAGCGATCTGCGGATGCATCAGCGGCTCGCCGCCGGGGATCGATACCATCGGCGCTCCGCACTCGTCGACCGCCTTAAAACAATCTTCCGGGGAAAGATCTGTTTTCAGGATATGGGCCGGGTACTGGATCTTGCCGCATCCGGCACAAGCCAGGTTGCAGCGAAACAGGGGCTCGAGCATGAGGACGAGCGGATAGCGCTTATTTCCGGCCAGCTTCTGGCGCAGAACGTAGGAAGCCACTGTCCACATCTGAGATACAGGAACCGCCATCACCCCTCCGGGAAGAATGTTTATCTATGATACCGGAATCGATGCCCGGTTTGTCCATCCACCGTATCTACCTGATGACACGATAGTTCCATTCCTACTCAGCTCGCACCCAGTCTCTAAATTCTCCCCGGCACTGACACTCCGGACGTTTCGAGGAAATCTGGGCCGTAAGCTTTGGTTAGGCAGTGAAACAACTCACGGCCCCGAAGCGACGGCACTTGCGGAATTGAAGAAACAACCATTCGGAGCGCAGAATGGAACGTCGCGGCGGAGGGATACACGGTGCGGGGAGGACGAATTGTTCTAATTCTAATTTGTAGCCTCCTCCTGTCGGGTTGTGTCAATCATGGTAAAAGGAGGAAAGGTAAGAAAAAGAAGCGTGCTGACTGCGAGGTGCCGCATATTTATGGCTCTTCCGTTCCCAAGATAGCTTCCGCCGCTCCCCTCTACTTACACTCGGATCAAGTGAGTTTTGGATCTGCCACCGGCCCTGCCAAAGAGTACCCAGGCTAGATCTTCTGCAATCTCTGCACGTCGTGCACGCCGGGAATCTGCCGCACTCCGTCGATAATTTTCTGCAGGTGTTTCAGGTCGGCGATTTCGAGGACTACGTCTACGCTGGCTTGGCCGTTCTGGCTGCGGGCTTCGATGTTGCGGATGTTGGTGTGGGTGTCGCTGATGACGGCGGTGATTTGTTTGAGCATGCCGAAACGGTCGTCGCACAGAAGGGTGATTTTTACGGGATAGGAAACGGGCTGGCCGTCCTTGTCACCGGCCCACTGCACGTCGATGCGGCGATCGGGTTCGTAGAGAAGATTGGTGACGTTGGGACAGTTGACGGAATGAACGGCTACCCCTTTGCCGCGGGTCACGTAGCCGACGATGGCTTCGCCGCGAATGGGATTACAACAGCGGGCGCGGTAGACGAGCAGGTCGCCGTGTCCGCGGACTACGATGGCGTTGCTGTCGCCGCCGAAGACGCGGCGCACCACGCTGGTGAATCCTTGGGATGCGGCCTGTTCTTCGGTTTCCGACATGGGCTGCGCGCCAGCGGGAGCGAATTTCGCCAACACTTGACGGGCCGAGTACTTGCCATAGCCGATCCCGGCCATCAGGTCATCGGGACGGCCGAGTCCGTATTCGGCCGCCGCTCTTTGCATGTCCGCTTCCTTGATTTCCTTCAGCGAGATGCGGTATTTGCGCGCCTCTTTTTCGATCAGCTTCTTCCCGATTTCGATGGCCCGCTCGCGCTGATGCACGTTGAGCCAGTGCTTGATTTTGTTGCGGGCGCGCGACGACTTGACGATGGCGAGCCAGTCGCGGCTGGGCTTGTGTCCGGGCTGGGTAATGACTTCGACAATGTCGCCGGAATGCAGCTTGTGGCGGAGGGGGACCATGCGTCCGTTGACCTTGGCGCCGGTGCAACTGTGTCCGACCTCGGTGTGAATCGAGTAAGCGAAGTCGATGGGCGTCGATTCGCGGGGCAGAACCAGAACCTTGCCCTTGGGCGTGAAGGTGTAAACCTCTTCCGGATAGAGATCAACCTTCAATGTGGATAGGAATTCGTTCGGATCGGAGACGTCGCGCTGCCACTCGACCACCTGCCGGAGCCACGCCAGTCGCTGCTCATCTTCGGCGGAGACGGGCCCGTCCTTGTATTTCCAGTGGGCGGCGATGCCTTCCTCGCACATCTTGTGCATTTCTTCCGTGCGAATCTGGATTTCGAAGGTCTCGCCAGTCTCAGTGATGACGGAGGTGTGCAGCGACTGATAGAGATTCGGCCGCGGCATGGCGATGAAATCCTTGATGCGGCCGGGCACCGGACGCCAGAGGTTGTGAATGATGCCGAGGACGGCGTAGCAGTCCTGTACGGAGTTGGTGATGACGCGCATGGCGTAGAGGTCGTAAACCTGGTCCACACTGATGCGCTGGCGAATCAATTTCTTGTGGATGCTGTAGAGACGCTTGACGCGGCTTTCGACGCGGCCGGTGATGCCGGCTTCTTTGAGGCCATCGCGCAGCACGTCCTCGACGCGCGTCATGAAGGCTTCGCCGGCTTTGCGGCGCGACTCCACGGCAAGGCGGACCTGCTCGTGCGCGATGGGATCGACATACTTGAAACCAAGGTCTTCCAGTTCCCCGCGAATCTTGCCCATGCCGAGACGGTGCGCGATGGGAGCGTAGATCTCGAGTGTCTCCCGGGCAATTTTCTGCTGGCGTTCGGGATTCAAATGCTCCAGCGTGCGCATGTTGTGCAAGCGATCGGCGAGCTTGATGAGGACGACGCGGATGTCGTCGACCATGGCGAGCATCATTTTGCGGAGGTTCTCCGCTTGCGCTTCTTCCCGGGACGAAAAGTCGATTTTGCTGATCTTGGTCACGCCCTCGACGATGTGGGCAACCTGTTCGCCGAATTCCTGGCGGATTTCGACGGTGGTCACGGAGGTGTCTTCGACGGAATCGTGGAGGAGACCGGCCGCCACGGAAATCGAATCCATCTTCATGTCGGCGAGAACGTTGGCGACTTCGAGCGGATGCACCAGGTAGGGCTCGCCTGAGGCGCGGGATTGTCCGGCGTGGTGCTTCTGGGAGAATTCGTAGGCTTTCTTGACGAGGTTGAGATCGTCGTTGGGGCGGTTCTCGCGCAGCTTCTTCATCAGCTCGCGAAAGCGGGTCACCGTGAGCACATTCGTCGCGATCTGTTGGCGCAACGTCGCCATGATCGATTTTAGCGCAGCCGATAGCTATTTCACCGCCAAGACACCGAGTTCTCGAGAATGTCGTCTAACGCTGGTAGAGTACGAAAAGGGAGATCCGGCATGGACCGCATTCTTGTGACTGGGGCCTCGGGACCGATTGGGAGGGGGCTGCTCGCTTCGTTTGAACCCCTGGGAACCGAAGTTGTCCGCATGGTCCGGGGAGCTGCGAAAAAGGCGGATGAGGTTTCCTGGGATCCTATGTCTCCGGTGTCGCCCGCGATTGTGTCGGGGTTCGATGCGGTGGTCCACCTGGCGGGTGAGAGCGTGGTGGGGCGCTGGACAGACGAAAAGAAGAAGGCGATCCTCGAAAGCCGGGTACAGGGAACCACCAATATGGCTGCGGCGCTGGCGAAGAGCGCGGCCAAGCCCCGCGTGTTCATCTGTGCGTCGGCGGTAGGATTCTACGGGAATCGGGGAGACGAACTTCTGCGCGAGGAGAGTCCCGCTGGGCAGGGATTTCTGCCAGAGGTTTGCCGCAAGTGGGAAGACGCCAGCCGGATCGCCGCCAACGCAGGCATACGCACCGTCAACGTTCGAATTGGGCTGGTGCTGAGTCCGAAGGGCGGGGCGCTCGGGAGCATGCTGACGCCTTTCCAATTGGGGTTAGGCGGTCGGATTGGATCGGGGCTACAGTGGTGGAGTTGGATTCATCTGGACGACGTCGTGGGTGGAATTCACCGTGCAATGCGTACGGAATCGCTCTCGGGCCCGGTAAATCTGGTGGCCCCAAATCCGGTGCGTAATGCCGAGTTCACGAAAGTGCTGGCATTAGTTCTGGGGCGGCCTGCATTCTTTCCGGTGCCGAAGTTTGCGCTTCGACTGGCCTTTGGCAGGATGGCGGCGGAGGAAATGTTGCTCGCCAGCCAGCGGGTTGCGCCCGGCAGATTGGCGGACAGCGGCTATACATTCCGTTTTCGCGAGTTGCGGGCGGCCCTGGAGAATCTGGTGCGCTAAGTCCCTTTGTTTGTTGGATCAAGGCGGTGTGATTGCCATCGCATCACGGCTTCTTTTGTTTTGTGACACTAAAACGGCATGGTGAAGAAGTCGATTGCGGCGGCCCTGCTTGTAGTCCATGGTGGCTTGGGCAGAGATGGCCATGGCTCCGATGTTGGCCATGCATGTCTGGCCTGTGCATCCCGCGCGTGAAATGGCCGCGAACAGGGCCAGTCATCATCATGGAGTGCGAGAAGAGCGGCGGCTGCAAAGACGGCAAATGCTGTGGCGAGGCCAAGGGCGACAAGACCGCCATGGATTGCTGTGGCAGCAAGTGCGAACACCACAAAACACCCGCAGTGAGCTAGTCACCTGATTAGAGCATGCGCCCCGGGCTTTCCTCTCCCGCCGCTTCGCGGCTTGACTACTGGAAACCGAACAATTTCATCGTGACACCGCGCACAGACCTCATTCATTTCCGAGAAGAGACTTTAGTGGAACGCGCATCTTCATCGGGCCATCCTTGCGATTAGCGCTTCATGCCATGTACCTCGCCCACCAGAAGTAGGAATTGCGAGGACACAGCGAACCCAGGCCCGAAGGGCCAACACAGGAAAGCCCGGGGCGTAAGCCCCGGGGTAGGCAAGCATCGACCGTCGAATCCCGTAGGGATGACACCATGGCGCATACCTATCCGAATGTCCTGATTCATTGTGTCTTCAGCACCAAGGAGCGCCGATCGGTGATTCCCGAAGCTCTCACTCTTGGGCTTTTCAAGTATCTGCAGGGCATCGGGTCCAACATTCACGTTCCGGTCATATCCGCCGGTGGAACTGCCAATCACGTTCACTTGTTGATCGCTCTCCCTGACAGCATCACCCTGTCGAAGGTGGTGCAGACCTTCAAAGCGAATTCATCCCGATGGATCGGTGAGCACGGAATTGATTTTGCCTGGCAGCACGGTTACGCGGCTTTCAGCGTCAGCGCCTCGAATCGGGATGCGGTCCTGGAATACATCGAGCACCAAGCCGACCATCATCGAAAGCGTTCGTTCGAGGACGAATTTGTGGCGCTGTTGAAGAAATCGGGCGTGAGCTACGACTCCGAGTTTGTGTTTGGGTAGGTGCCGTTCCTACGGAACTCGCTCCTCGTCTTCTTAACCCGGGGCTTACGCCCAGGGCTTTCCTCTCCCGCCGCTTCGCGGCTCCGCCATCGGACTCTCGATATCGTGATCATGTCTCGGACCATCGATCTCCTAATATTCTTGCGCAGAAAAAAGGCCGGACGATTTTGCTGTCCGGCCAGTTGAAGCTTTTCCAAGTCTTGCGAGGTTAGATGATGTTCACGCTCACCGGATTGGAAGCGATGCCATTGGTGACAACTTCCAACTGGCTCGCGCCCAGCTCGATTCCTGCCGGGACATCGAAATGCGTCAAGGTGATGGTCGTGCCTGTGGCTACGCCCGAGCTGAAACCATGAGTGCGGGCGTAGAACACATGGCCGGTCGCGTTGTTGGTGATGCGAACCAGGGGATAGTTGCTGGCCGCTTGAGCATCGTCACCATAGGCCGCACCCTGCGAGAGGCCCGTCAACTGCGTACCATGCACCGTGGACGTTCTGCCGTGCGTGAGGGTCTTCGGCACCTTGGTGATGGTGGGCGCCCAGGATGGGTTCGGGCTTCCGGTGGAGTTATAAAGTTCCACGTCATTGGAGCCGTCGGTGAGCATAATCTGCCCGGTCGGCAAAACCAGCATCCGACCATAGTAGGAAGTGTCGCTCGGTGAATTGGGGGTGGCCGGCGCTGCGTTGAAGCTCGTGCCATCCCACTCAAAAAAGTGGACACCTGCCTGGAAGACGCCAGGGCTGGTCATGACCAACACATTGCCATCCGGCAGAAGGGCCGCGGGGCCGTCGGCGATGTCCAGTTGTTTACCGCTGACCTTGGGAAAGTCCGGCGCTTGAGACCAGGTCAAAGTGTTCGAGTCGAAGACGGCATTGTGGCCGGTCCCGCCTGTGGCCAGAACCGTGCCGTCCGGGCGAAGAACCGCCGGCCCGATTTCGTGGGAGCCCGGATCCTCCAGTTGCACGATGGTGCTGCCAGCCGAGGTCCACGATCCGGTAGCAGGATCGTAAATTTCGGAGTTCGTGTTGTTGTTGTTGGCATCCACCGTCAGTACCTTACCGCTGGGCAACAAGGTCCAACCTTCCTCATCGTTGACGTCGGCTTTGCCGGTGCCGGTGGCAGTCCACGTTTTGGTCTTGGCGTTGAGCAGCGCTTCCTGGGTCGTGCAGCAGTTGGCCACCATCATGGTGCCATTCGAAAGAATCACGCTTTGCGCATCACCCACAGTAGTCCAACCCGAGGGAGCCTTGAGGGTTGCCCAGGAATTGGTTTTGGGGGTGTAAATGGCGCCGAGATTTGTCCAGTCCGCAGTTCCAAAATTGTATTCTCCGCCGAGCATCGCCAACCGCCCATCCGGCAGTATGGCCGAAGCGTAGTAGAGAGGCGAATACCCGCCAAGCATCGACTTCATCTGGGCCCACGTGCCGTTCTGATAGCTCCCAGTGATGTCGGGAGTCAGGGCCCACCAATCCTGGGCGCCGGTGTCCTGCACCAGCACTCTGCCGTCGGGCAGAATATAAGCATTACTTGCCGAGAAGGAGGGTCCATTGGTCAGTGGGGTCCACGTCTGGGCGCTCACGATGCCGAGCCCGGCCAGTAGAACCACACAAGTCACAGCGACTGCGCGCAGTACTCTCATGCTTAATCCTCTCGAAACTTTGGGGTGCCTTTTGTTAAAAGGGGATGGCTGGGCGGGGTTGGGGCGGACCGTAAACCCGAGCCGAACTAACGGAGTTTACCATCGAACCGGAAAACAGCAATATGCGATTTATGCCTTCCTGTCAGTTTTCACAAATTATCCCGGCAAGGTGAAAGAATTTGCATTTTAGGGGGGACGATGTGCCGCTTACGATGGGGTGGATTGCACAACGACCAGCACCAGCGAGCTTCGCTCGCTCGGACAGCTGGGGGGCTGGCGGCTGTCCCTAGGCGGCCCTATTCTGTTTTCGCTGCCGATGTGACGTGGGTGTGCGTGATGCGGTCGTGCCAGCACAATCCGTCCTCGTCCAGAACGCACCAGAGATAGCCGAGCCCGGCCGAGAGGGCGGAGAGAAATGAGGCCAGGACACGCCAACGGCGAGTGCGGCGAGTGAGCGGCGAGCCGTCAAACCCTGCCAGTTGGAGCCGGGAGACACGCAGTCCGGGAGTCGACCCTGTGTACACCACAAAGAGGAATTCGTACCCCGCCCAGAGGGCGACTGCGATCCCGCCAAGGGTGCCGGCGAGCAATGGGAGCTGTCCCCGAACCAGGTTGAGGCTGGGGTTCAGACGAAGCACAATTGCGGCAAAGGCCGCCAGAGATGCAGCCAGCACAACGCCATCTACCAGCGCAGCCAACGCGCGCCAGGCGATCGACGCGGATGGCGACGCAAAGGAAGAATCGGCTCGCCGCTCGGCTGACTCTTGCTGCAGGGGTTCAATCAGCATTCCACCCAATGCCGGCGGTGGCGGCAGAATCTCTGGAGCTTCCACAATGCGCGGGCGATCAGGATCAAAGATGGGATCGGCTAGTTCCGTGGCGTGGAAAACCGGAATTGCGGCGGAGCGGGGGAACTCGATCACTTTGGCCGATTGCTCCGGATATGGATACGAGCTTTGCTCCTGGGATTGCGGAGCTGTGGGATAAGGATCGGCAAACGCCCCAACTTCCGTTGCTTCCTCGTTTGAGTCGGGCTCGAAGTCTTGCTCCGCTCGATCCGTCGCGGTCGCCATTGCCGCCGATCCACTTGGCGGCGCCGGACGAGACCAACTCTCCGGCGAATCAAATGGCAGAAGCAGGGACGGGTAGCGCGGAGTCCGCGGCTTCCGTCGCGTTCGATAGCGCTCAAGACGAACGGCAACCTCAAGTCGCCAGGAATCGGCGTTTGGATAAACGTTTGCTTCTGCGGCAGAAGTTTCCGCGGCGGTTGCGCGCGCGCCGATCGCGTCTGCATGACTATGGACAGCGGGATCGCCGCCGGTCGGATGGTCCGTCAATCCGCTCGTCGTCAATCCACTCATATCAGTCCAGTCGTCATCCGTCCGGCATCAAACCGGTAGTCGTGAAGCAGGTCGTCGAAGAATGCCAGAAGCCAGAGCCAGGCCAGGCACAAAATGCCGGAGACCACAAAACTGCGAAGTTTTGCTTCGCCTGCCGCTCGCGTGCTAAGGTCAGTTCGTTCCCGTTAGCAGACCGGCTGGCGGAGCGCACAAGCGCTTGCAGATCAAGAATGATCACCCGCTATCGAATCTTTATCACGGCCACCGTGGTCTGTCATCTGCTTCTCGCTCCGGGGATAGTAACCAGCCAGACGCTGCCCCCTGCCCCCGTGACAGCCCCCGCCCCCAGCAGCCAGACCCAGGAAGAGGTTACGATCCGGGCGGTCGAGCAGGAGAAGGACGGGTCCGTCTACCACCTGCGGGGCGATGTCGAGATTCGATATCGCACGTACATCCTGCACGCGGATCAAATCACCTACAAAGCTGACACCGGAGACAGCGAACTGGAAGGACACGTTGAGCTGGATGGGGGCCCTTACGATGAACACGTCGAGGCCAGCCACGGCACTTACAATATCCGCACCGACAACGGAATCTTCTATAGCGTGATTGGAACGGTGGGATTGCGGATGCGGAAATCCCGCTACGTCCTTACCACGACCAATCCGTTCGCCTTTACCGGAAAAATTGTCGAGAAGAACGGGCCCAATCATTATCTTGTGCGCCAGGGCACGGTCACCACCTGCGAATTGCCGCATCCGAAGTGGCAGTTTAATGCGGGTCGCATTTCCGTGGACGTGGACGGCACCGCCAAGATCTACCACAGCGACTTCCGGCTGATGGGCGTGCCGGTGTTCTATTTTCCGTTTGTGACGCATCCAGTTCAGAAACAGCAACGCCAGAGTGGCCTGTTAATTCCGAGTGTTGGCAACTCCTCCACCAAGGGATACATTGCCGGTGAATCGTTGTACTGGGTCTTCAATCGCAGTATGGATGCTACGGTGGGCGCCGAATACTACTCGAGACGTGGTTGGGCGCAGCGCGGAGAATTCCGCGCTCGTCCCAGCGACAGTTCGTACGTGTTCTTCAACTACGTGGGGGTCGTGGACCGCGGCATCGGTAGTCCACGGCAGGATCAAGGCGGCGAAGACGCCCATTTTCTTGCCGAGCGCGCCTTCGGGACTTTCCGTGGTGTCGCGAATGTGGACTATCTAAGTTCTTTCGTATTTCGCATTGCCTTTACTGATGTCTACACGCAGGCCATCGACTCCGAAGTGAGGTCGCAGATTTTCCTCTCCAATACGACAAAAGGATTCCACTTCAATGTACTGGCAGAGCGCTACCAGAACTTCGAGGTCTGCGTTCCGCCACCTGCGCCGGAAGTGGGCACCTGCAGCACGATTACGCAGACAGAGCTGATCCGAACCCTGCATACTCCAAGCTTCTTCGTTTCGGGGGAAGAGCGCCCGTTAAGAAATACACCCCTCTACTGGTCGTTCGAAAGCGCAGCTGAGGGTCTGCAATTGCGCGAGCCCCCGCAGGGGGATTCAGCCGGGTTCCGCACCGCTCCTTTAGTGGGCAGGTTCGACCTGGCGCCCTCGCTCGCCATGCCCCTGCAGTGGCGTGGATGGTCGTTCCGCCCCGAACTTACGCTCCGGGATACGCTCTATACGCAGCAGTTCAATGCGGCATTGGCCGCAACTGCAGGAACCGCCGCCGACAACATTTTGAATCGCAAGTCCCTGGAAACTTCGGTCGAGGTCCGCCCCCCGGCGTTGTCGCGGGTTTTCGGCCGTCCCTGGCTTGGGCGGAAATGGAAACATGTGATTGAGCCGCGCATGCGATACAACTACGTGACCGGCATCAACAACTTCGCCGATATTCTGCGGTTCGATTCGACCGATACGCTGAGCAACACAAACGAGATTGAATACTCGCTGGTGAATCGTCTTTACGCCAAGCACGTGGATCCGAACATCAAGGATTGCGATTTGCAGGGCATGAGCACACTCACCATCGGCGGGGTCCCGCAGGTCGGCGCGGTTCCGTGGGAACTGCCTCCGAACCCGGACGCTCAACCCTGCGCCTCCGGCCCGCGGGAGATCCTGAGTTGGGAGGTCGGACAGAAGTATTTCTTCGATCCCACGTTTGGAGATGCGCTGCTGCCAGGGCAGCGCAATGTATTCGCGACGACCGCGGATTTCACCGGCATTGCCTTTTTGAATTCAGCGCGGCGCTTCGCTCCCCTTATTTCCCGCTTGCGCATGGAGACCAGCCCACGTACCAACACCGAGTGGGACCTGGACTATGACCTCAAGGCTGGTCGCATCAATGCCAGTACTGCCCTGGTGAACTACCACTATGGCCCGTTCACCGTCGGCGGAGGCGATGCTTTCCTGCGTGTGATCGACAATGCAGGCGCGAATGATTTTCATCAGTTTCGCGTCTTGTTTGGCTACGGCCAGCTCAACAAGCGTGGATTCAGCGCCGCCAGCAGCTTCGGATTCGACGCGAACCACGGATCGCTGCAATATGCGACAGCGCAGACCAGCTACAACTGGGACTGTTGCGGAATAAGCCTGGAATACCGCCGCTTTGCCCTCGGATCGGTGCGTAACGAAAATCAGTATCGCTTCTCGTTCACCCTGGCCAACGTGGGAGCCTTCGGCAACCTCAGGCGCCAAGAACGACTCTATTGAACCAGTTCCCGGTTCTCAGTTCTCAGTGGGCGTACCTGATGTTTCTGAGAACTGAGAACCGGGAACTGAGAACTTTTTTCGTGGATAATAGAAGATCGTGAGCATCGTAGACACGCTCGACCCGAAGACCGAACGCCTCCGCCAAATCCTCGCCGCCAGTGGGCGCTTGATCGTCGCCTATTCGGGTGGCGTAGACTCCGCCTTTCTTGCGTGGATGACGCATCAAGTACTCGGCAGCCAGATGCTCGCTGTGATTGCCGATTCTGCCAGCCTGGCGCGCACTCACCTCCAAGACGCTCTCGCCTTCGCGCGTGAGCACGGAATCCCGGTCGAGGTCGTGGAGACGCAGGAACTGGAAAACCCCGCATACGTCCGCAACGACGCCATGCGCTGTTTTCACTGCAAGGACGAATTGTTCACCGTTCTCGAGCACTACCGCGATTCCAAGGGATTCGATGCCATCGCTTATGGCGTCAACGCCGATGACGAGGGCGATTTTCGTCCTGGGCAGCAGGCCGCGCGCCAGCATCATGTTCTGGCCCCGCTGCTCGAAGCCGGCCTGAACAAAGCGGAAATCCGGGAACTGGCGCGGCAGGCGGACTTGCCGGTGTGGGACAAGCCGGCCTCCGCCTGCCTTTCTTCGCGCATGGAATATGGACGCGCAGTGACGCCCGAAGCGCTGAGCGTGATCGAACGGGGCGAAGACGCACTGCGCGCGATGGGCTTCCGGCAATTCCGCGTTCGCCATCACGGCGAAATCGTGCGCATTGAGATTGCGCGCGAAGAACTCCCCCGCGCTTTGACCCCCGAGATGGCATCCTC
>JAIQFA010000120.1 GCA_020073525.1 Terriglobia bacterium | reverse complement strand
ACCTCGTCCTGCCAACCGCGAAGCAGGCCCCTTCTCGAAAGGCGCGAGAAGGGGCGCACCCCCTTTACTCTTCTTCTCTCACTTGGTCACTCACTTCACATTTCTCCGCCGCAGATGGTGGCCACCCGCCAGCTAAAGGAAAAACTCTCACCCGAGAGCCAACCCCTAGGGCAGGAACCCGAAACGATGTGCTACAGCGAGCACCACAGCCTTCAGAATCCAGACGAACACCACCAAGAAAAGGGCGGTCTGGAACCCCAGCCAGGTGGCGTATTCGACTCTATTGGGAACCAGTCCCACACGACGCCAGGATCGGTTGAAGTAGCCGAACATTACGACCACTGTGTAGATGGACAAAGCAATCGTCGCAACGATGAAGCTCTTAGCCAGAAGAGGGCCAGGATTAACTCGGGAGTCGAGCGGGGGAAGAAGAAGCGAGGCCAGAAGGAGAAGAATCACCCATCCGGCCACCAGCACTATGTTGTGCTTCACTTGTCCTGCCTCCGTTGTCCGTGTCGCTGGCATAAGCCCCCTCCGATTCGACATCTCTAGCTACTTAACGCCACAAACACTCACGATCTTATTTGCAACGTTTTGGGCTGAGTAGTCGAGGAATCCCTGGCTATCGCTCGTAAAGAGCGACTGAATCTGATTTGCGCCTTTCAGGAAAAGGAAGAAGGGATTTCCAGCGGCTTGCGTCTGGTGAATCCATTCGTGAATTACGGTCGAAGGATCATCGAGGGCATCAGGAGCGATTACGGACGTGGCATTAAACCAACCGTTCGTCGTGGCCACAGCATTTGACGGAACGTTGCCGACACTAATCCTCCCCGAGTTAACCCCCTGGGCGAGTTGGTTTCCGACGTTGCTAAACTGGCCGCAATTTTGAACCTGCTGCGCGATGTTCAAGAGCCGTGGATTAGGCCCGTTGTTTGCGGGACTCTGCGTTTGAAAATCCAGCGGCTGAGCGTTGACCTCTGCATCCGGCTGGTTTGAGCCTGGCGTCATCATCTGACACATGTTCCCCTGCCCGTCGTCGCCAACGACGCTATTACCATTGCCATCGGTGATGGTGATGCATTCCAGTCCGTTGGGGTCGAAGTTTGCCAAGGGGTTGTTGAACACATAGGCGTAGCGGTTCCAGCTCTGCGGATTGGTCGGATCCACCGCGCCCATTCCCAACGGGTCAGGCGAAACCCAGCGTCCCTGGCTGGGGCTGTTCTCACGGAACGTGAAATCGTACAAGGTGCTAACGGTATCTGAATTCTGTCCGGTGAAAGATGGATCCGATACGCCCGAGACGGCGTACTGCTCGCCATAGGGAGCGTAGGCCGAGATCGAATAGGCCGCGCGGGCCACGGTAGAGGTGAGCCGCGAACTGCCCAGCCAATCCGAGTGCCGGTAGTAGGCCAAGCCGGTGGAGTTGTAGATGGCCGTCCCGCCACCTGGCAGGTTGATGAACGCCTTCGCCAGCGTCTGCCCGTTCATGAGCGCCGTCTTGCCCGCCGGGCTGTAGAGAATCTGTGTGTAGGCCGTTCCATTCTGTTGCTCGACCATCCGTCCCAGCGCATCGTAGATCAGAATAATACCGTTCACGCTCGCGGGGTTGCCAAAGTTCGGATCCCAAGTGTAGGTGTTCAAATTATCAGTTTTCAGATTGCCGTCCCCGTCATACTGAACGTTGACCCCGCTCAGCGTGTAGCGGTTCGTGGTAGCTGAGTAGGTTGGCAGGAACGAGGAAGTCCCACTTTTCTTGATATTACCGAAGGGGTCGAAAGTAAACAATTGCTGCCAGATCGAGCCGCAATCGACGGAGTAGCCATTTGCATTTTGGCCACCCAGCCGCCCGAGATCGTCATAGAAGTAATTGCAGGTTTAGACAAACCCAGGGATAGACGGACGTCTTCTGTTACTTTCACTTACTTGGCCCGCTTGGCTCGCGTTTCTGTTGCTTTTGTGCCGCGGCGCGTTCTTGCAAAGCGATGGTGACCGCACGCAGCATATCTCCCGCGGGCGCGGGCTTGCCGGTCCAGATTTCAAACTGCCGCGCGGCTTGTTGCACGAACATTTCGACTCCGGGAATCACAGCGATTCCCTTGGCGCGCGCGACTTGCAGCAGATGCGTCTCCACCGGGTCGTACACCATGTCGAATACGACCTTCGCCTCAATCTCTGCGTCTTTGAGCGGACAGTCGCGCGTGTTCCCCATTCCCACCGGAGTGCCGTTGATGATGACGTCGAAAGCTGCCTTGCGGAGGTCGGCGCGCTTCATGGTGCGCGCCTTCGCCTGGCGCGCGAGCTTCTGCGCTTTCACGGAAGTTCGATTCATTACCCACACTTCGGCGCCGCGTTCCTTGAGTCCGAAGACTGCGGCGCGGGCCGCTCCGCCCGCACCCAGTACGAGAACTTTCGCGCTCTCAATGGTGATACGTTGCTCAAGAGGACGAATAACTCCGGCTATGTCGGTATTGAAGCCGTAGAGCTTGCCTTCCTGTCCGCGAACCACCGTGTTACAGGCGCCAACCTTGGTCGTGTGCGCATCCGTGTTATCGAGATAAGGAAGGATGGCCTGCTTGTACGGCATGGTAATGCTGAGGCCGTGCAGCGGAATCTCGCGCACGCAGTGGATCAGATCCTTGATCGTTTTGGCGTGGAGAGGAAGATAAACACCGTTCACGTTCTCGCGGCGCAGCGCCGTGTTCATGATGACTGGCGAAAGCGAATGTCCGATGGGATCGCCGGCAACTCCATAGACGCGAGTGGCGGCATCCACTTGATCGATGCGATAGATGCTGCGCAGATCCCGCGCACTGACCTGTCCAGGCGCGGTCTTGAGACCGGCTTCGGCATCGACCGCGCCAAAAGTGAACGCGCTGCCGGCGCGCACGCTCAGCACGCGGCTGATGATGCCTTGCTCTCCCATGCACAAACCGATCAACGCTTGCTTATCACTCCGCGTCTGCAGAAACTTCATCATGGCCACGTTGTCGGAAAGCGTGGTGGCCGTGGAGACGACCTTGTAGAAGTCGGCCGGGATCTTCAGCATTTTCTCCAGCGTCTCGTCGAGGTTGCGCGTGCCGCGGAAGTCATGGAACGACACGATGAGTCCAGCGCGGCTGCGCAGGCGCGCAATGGCATCGGGCTTCGCTTTCAGTGCGCTCTGCAATTCCAAGTCGACAATCTGACAACCCGCCGCATTCGCCTTGGTGAGCACTTCCATTTCTGATGCCAGCGATCCCTTGAACTTGCCACCACTGTCGGCGCGGCGGCAGGTGCCGACGGCGGTGACGTACTGATGGGCTTCCAAGAAACGATGGATTTTGGGCAGCGCGGCCAGAGGCTGCTTCAGGTAGTCCAAACGAAATTCCAGAAAGGGGTTATCTCGTGCCAAGGACTCCGCGGTGTCCAACATCTCTTCGGCCGTGTCACCGCTAAGTGCCAGACAGACTCTCGGCAGGCGCATAGGGAGAAATCGGGGGGCGGCAGTAGGAGAAAAAGCCAAGGCCATTTGTTTTCAACGTCGGCGCGATATTACAGGGGTGTAAGCCGAGATGCAACCTTAGCTTGCCCATGGCTTCAGAAAACACTTAGGGAGCAAAGGGGCTAAACACCCTCGTAACCTTGACCCCCACCCGGGCGCTTGTTACTTTTCGGCTGTAACCCTTGTATTCCGTGAGAGATAGCTGAGACCGCCCCGGAGCGGATTGGAGTCGGAGGTAACATGAAGAAAACAGGACTTTTATTGCTACTGCTGATGACGGCGACCTTTGCGGCGTCACAGCAGGCGACGACCGCGAGCACGCCCGATGCGTCCGGGATCGTGACCACGTCGGTGAACGTTCCCTTTGTCCGTTACCAGACGCCGACTGCTGCCGATATATACTGCGCCGGCTTTCTTAGCAAGGACCGCGTGCCCGACGCGAACTACGTGAACGGCGGCCTGCAGACCCCGACTTCCACCAAGTTCGAGACCGGGGAGCTGGTCTATCTGGCCGGGAGTGGGTACCAGGCGGGACAACTGTATTCGATCGTTCGCGAAATGCGGGACGTCAACGAGTACGAAATCTATCCCGGGCAGAGAAAAGTACTGGCGGCAGCGGGACACCCTTATGGTGAAATTGGAAGGGTGCGGATCGTCGATACGCGCAATCACAGCGCGATCGCGCAAGTTGAATTCAGTTGTGATCCCATCAACCCCGGAGATGTCGCGGTGCCCTTTGTGGAGAAACCGCCGGTGGCATTCCGCGTGCCGGGGCATTTCGACCGCTTCGCGCCGGCAAACGGAAAGCTGAGCGGACGCATCGTGCTCGGCAAAGACTTTGACAGCGTGCTCGGCACGGGAATGAAGCTTTATCTGAACATGGGTTCGAACCAGGGCGTAAAAGTAGGCGACTATTTCCGCGTAATGCGCTCCTACACTGCCACCTTGCGCGATCCGGTGGACTCGCTCTCTTTCAAAACTTGGACTTCAGAAGACACCCAAATGCGGCCACCGACCTATGAGGCCAACCGCCTCACGAAAACCAAAGGCGCGAATATTCATGTCGCCGATCTGCCGCGGCGCGGAGTGGGAGAAGTGGTCGTCCTGGACGTAACTCCGACCTCATCGTCCGCCATGGTGGTCTTCGCGCTGGAAGATGTCTACGCCGGCGATACGGTCGAACTGGACGAGCAGCAGTAGGAAGACGCAACAACTTGATCGAAAGAGGGGAGAGACCATCTCCCCTTTTTCTTTTGCTCTGAACTGCGCGTGAGGGGTATACAGCGTCATAGCTTGAGGAGGGATGAAAAACTGGACCAGAAGATGCTCGAGCCGCAAAGCGGCGAAACAGGAAAGCCCGGCACGTAAGTGCCGGGTAGGCGTGAGTGGGAAGCCCGAGTCCCGCAAGGGACGGTACTCCGGCTATGACACAGACTCCGGAGGAACGACTGAAGTTCTCACGCACTTTGGCGGACAGCACCAGCAACCTGCGGGTATGGAAAGATTCCCGGCACTCGTCAAAAGTCTTAGCGGAAAAATCGGACGCTGGTATCTCCAGGAATCATCGCCCCAGCCACCATCACCGCAACGATCAAAATCGCAAGTTCCATGTCGCACCCCCGCCGCTGTCCTCGTAATCGCGCGGCCAACGCCCAGCTTATCCCATCTTGCCGCCCATGCAAGTTACGCGAGTTTCTGCGAACGCGGAGCCCTGGGATGCCGAATCTGTAGAAACGTTGCCGCTTGCGGCTTATCTCCGGTGCCCAAAATTAGCAGCGGGCTTTGATGTCAGAATCGGAAAAAACCTCCGCCGTAAAAGCCTCGAGGGTCGCATCCTTGCGCCAGGCGTCGAGCGACAGGCCGGCTTTGCGGCAGGTTTGCTCCAAGAACATTTCGCGGTCCCAGCCATGTTCGATCGGTACCTGGGGCAGGAGCAGACCGCGACGAATCCCTTGCGCGATGACCAAGCCGTGTCGCCCGACTTCCACCGCCTCCGGATAAACCGGGAACAGGGGGGAGAGTACGCTCAGAGAAACCTCCAGCCAGGGAGCCTCTTCTGTTGTCACCGGCAGGAATCGGGAATCTTCAAAAGCGGCGGCGCAGGCCGTTTCAGCCACCGCGCGATACAGCGGCGCGACGGGTAAGGCATAACCGACGCATCCGCGAAGTTCGCCCCGCAAATAAAGAGTGGTGAAGACGCCTCGCGGCTCCGACAGGCCCGGGAGAGCCGGTTCCGCATCCGGAAAAGGCTGGCGGTCCAGGACGGAAAGAATCGCCTCGTGCGCGATGCCGAGCAGAGTCTGGCGTTGCTCCGCAGAAAATTCCGGGGATGCAAGGGCCGACGTGTCTGCGGTCAGATTTTCGGACGGATTTTCAGACAGCTTGGACATCGCGTTTTCTCCGCCGAGAGAGGACGAAGGCGCGGCGTCGGCGCTTTTCCGATTTGCGGTCGATCCGCGACCAGAAGGCAATGAAGTAATCGAGCGCGGAAACCAGCGAAAGCAGAACCATGAACCAGATGGCGACCCAGGCGATCCAGTAAACGGGGAAAATGTAGACCCCGCCGAGCGGCCACTCATGCCAGCGCCGCGCCAGAATCACCGCCACCACCGAGATGATCTGCACCAGCATCTTGAACTTGCCCAGTTCGCTCGCCTGAATCGTAAAACCTTCGGAAGCGGCAATGGACCGCAATCCGCTCACCAAAAATTCGCGGCCGATGACCACTACCGCCATCCACGCCGGGACCAGTGCCGGATTGAATTGCACCAGCGTGATGAAGGCGGCGGCGACGAGCAGTTTGTCGGCAAGCGGATCGAGTAGCATGCCCATCGTGGTGATCTGGCCACGTTTGCGCGCCAGATAACCGTCAATTCCGTCGGTGATGGAAGCCAGGATGAAAACGGTGGAAGCCAGGATTTCCCTCTCCCCGGTTCGCTCCATCGAGAGGCGTGGGGTGCAAAGAATCCAGATGAGCAGCGGAATCGCGGCGATGCGAGTGAGCGTGATGTAGTTCGGAAGATTCACACGAAGACTGAGCCAGGACCGCGGGGCGGTCAATGTGATTATCCTCTACATCAGAGGCCAAGGCAACGGACGGGAGGGCACGGGGCAGTTTCGCGATGCTACCCACCAAACACCCTGAACCACGAAGGACACAAAGTATCACGAAGGTTCTTATTCTCCGGCGTTTCCTTCGTGTTCCTTCGTGGCCTTCGTGGCTGGCAGTTTCGCATGTGACCCACTACCAGCAGGAAGCGGTATCAGCGAGCGAAACGTTAGGAGGCTTTCGTCTCGAAATTCTTGAGCATACTGGATGCCATTTCCAGAACGTTGCTGTGATCGGGAACGGTTCCATTCGGCGTCAACTTGTCCACCAGGCCGGGCAGCAACTGGGCGATCGCAGCACCAGCGACGTCCGGATTGATTCCCGCCTTGGCTGCGAGCGCCTTGACTTGATCGCTCCCGAGAGCCTGCTGAACCTGGTCCGCAGAAATTGGCGGATTCGGTCCCGTGCTGACCCATGCCGAAACCAATCCTCCCATCCCCTTATCGTGAAACGTTTGCACCAGTCCCGGCAAACCACCGGGCTGATTTTGAATCATCTGCAAGAGGCCCGCTGCCAGCGGATTGGAGCTGCGGCCCAACACGTTGCCCAGCACCTGGTTTTCCAGATTATCGAGTAAACCCATAATTGACTCCTTAAGATTCCAGCAAAAGCGTTTACCGGAGAGAACGCGGAGTTCGCAGAGACTCTGTAAAAGCTATCTCATAAATGGTTTTGGGTAGGTCACGGCTTCAGCCGTTGCTGCCGCCCGCAGCCAACAACGATGAGGGCTTTAGCCCCTGAGGGATACACTGTCTTACTCTGCGTGCTCTGTGATTTCTGCGGTTAAGAATCTGCTTACTTCTGTTTTGCGATGATCTTGTCTTTAATCTTCGCGTACGTCGCGGCAGGAATAATTTTCTTCCTCGTCAAATCGGTCTTTTTCGCATACGGACGACCATCGATGATCTTCTGCGAGTAGGCCGCTCCGATGCCCGGTAGAGCGTCGAGTTGTTCTTTGGTCGCCGAGTTGATGTCGAGGAGATCGGCATTGGCGGCTGCGGCAGTATCGGTCTTGGCCGGTTTCTTCGTGGCCTGCGCAACCGCCATTCCGCTGATCAGGCTGAGCGCGAAAAGTGCGACGAGAATCCTGGTCATGAATGTTTTTGTCATATCTGTTTCTCCTTGATATTAATTTTGGGCTCTCCTACTCTTTTTGAGCTTCCTTGAAACCGGCAGCCTTGGCCTCGGCTTCGGTCATGAACTTGCCTTGCTTGGTCTTGCCATACCAGCGGCCGCTCTTGTGGTAGATGCCGCTGTCCGTGTTCACCCAGACCTTACCGTTGGCTTGCGCGGCGGCAATCTCCGGACTGGAAGCCGTGGCGGGAGCCGCCTTGGTTGCCGTCTTTTTGGGCGCAGCCATAGTGTTGGATGAAGCTGGGGCGGCCGCAGCCGCAGGAGCGGGACTGGAAGCAGCCGGAGTTGCGGATTTTGCAGCAGGAGCCTCGGCGGCGGGCGAACTCGCCGGCTCCCCTTCCGCTGCGGCTGCCTTGGATTTCTTGCGGCTCTTCTTGGTCGTGTCAGCGGGTGCAGCAGCCTCTGCCGGTTTCGAACTATCGGCACTTTCGGCTGTCTTCTTGCTCTTTCGCGACTTCTTAGTAGCGGTCGTGTCAGCGGCCGCAGCAGCCTCTGCCGGTTTCGAACTGTCTGCTCCTTCCGCCGCCTTCTTGCTCTTCCGTGACTTCTTGGCAGGAGCAGTATCACTGGTCGCAGACTTGTCCGCGGCATTCGAGCTGTCCGCCGCTTCCGCCGCCTTCTTGCTTTTCCGCGACTTCTTGGTGGAGGTTGTATCGCTGGCTGTAGACTTGTCCGCCGCAGCAGTCTTGTCGGCGGCAGCGGCCTTTTCCTTCTTGGCTTTCTTTTTGGACTTCTTGGTGGTCGTGTCGGAACTGGTGTCGCTCGAACTCGCCTGCGCCTTCGCCAAGACCGGCGAGATAGTGACGGTGAGCATCAGACAGAAAGCGAGCGTCCACAGAATAAGTTTCTTTGGGGAGTGATTCATATTTCCTCGCGAGATTTTTAAGAGGCATCAAGCCCCGTTCTTTTACGGATCAATACCTGTTGGACTTACTGCGAAAACTCCGGGAAATGCTGAGACGTCCAGCATGATTACACTTGAGGGACCGGGGGGTCAACAAGAACTGCAGGGGCCTCCTGCTGGAAGCCCCTGGAAAATGCGGCTAGGCATAGATTCCGCGTTGCCGAATGGTGTACGCCACGCGGTCGATCGCCAGCATGTAGGCGGCGATGCGATTGTTCACTCCGTGAGTTTCAGCATAACGGACGACATCAGCGAACGCCTCATCCATGATCTCTTCCAGATGCTCGTTCACGACCGACTCTTTCCAGAAGTAGCCCTGGCGATCCTGCACCCATTCGAAGTAAGAAGTGGTGACGCCGCCGGCGTTCGCCAGAATGTCGGGAATCACAAAGACTTTCTTCTCGGAGAGAATGTCGTCCGCGGCCGCCGTGGTCGGACCGTTTGCGCCTTCTGCCAGGATCTTGCACTTCACGCGATCCGCATTTTGGCTGGTGATCACGTTCTCCGTTGCGGCGGGAATCAGGATGTCGCAATCGACCAGCAAAAGCTCGGCGGGATCGTATTTTTCGGCACCGGGGAATCCGTGAATGCTGCCATTGCGCTGGCGGAACTCCCACAGCGCTTCGATGTCGATGCCATCCTTCTTGTACAGCCCTCCGCCAACCTCGATGATGCCGATCACCTTGTATCCCGATTCCGCCATGAGGCGGGCCGCGTTCGAACCGACGTTGCCGAAGCCCTGTATGATGACCCGCGTGGTATCGCGATTCAGGCGCAGTTTCTTGATCGCCTGATCGCAAACCATGAGCACGCCGCGACCGGTAGCCTCGCGGCGTCCGCGCGATCCGCCGATGTTGATCGGCTTGCCGGTCACGACCGCAGTGCACGTCTGCCGCATGTGCATGGAGTAGGTATCCATGATCCAAGCCATGGTCTGCTCGTTGGTGTTCACGTCGGGCGCGGGAACGTCTTTTTCCGGGCCGATGAACTCGAACAGTTCCGCGGTATAGCGCCGCGTCATGCGCTCCAACTCGCCCTGCGACATTTTGTGCGGATCGCAGATGATGCCGCCCTTGGCGCCGCCGAACGGAATATTTACCACCGCGCACTTCCACGTCATCCAACTCGCCAGCGCGCGCACTTCGTCAAGGTTCACGTCGGGCGCGTAGCGCAGTCCGCCCTTCGCCGGACCACGCGCAATGGAGTGCTGCACGCGAAAGCCAGTGAACACTTCGAGGTGCCCATCATCCATCTGCACCGGAATATGAACGATAATCTCGCGGCTCGGACTCTGCAGAACCTTCCAAAGCCCGTCATCGAGTTTCAGCTTTTGCGCAGCAAGGTTGAAGCGGGCGGCTTGCGCTTGCCACGGATTAGTTTCCTGTTCAAGGTCCAAAACAGTCATAAATGTCTCCGCATGATTGCGATTCTCGGCCAATCCCGCGAAGCGGGTAAGCCTCGCAAAGTATATTGCTGGCCCGCAGGGTAGGCAAGCGCGGGGAGTGCCGAAGAGAGAACCTGTATTTACAACGTGCGCACAATAATGTATACTCATTGCGTATACAACGAGGAACGAATGCCAGCCACCGGAATCAAGACGAGGAAGACCCGCGACGAAACCATCAACCTGCGAGCCAGCCAGCACCAGAAATCGCTGATCGACCGGGCGGCGGACGCACTGGGCCGCAATCGCTCCGATTTCATGCTGGAAACAGCGTGCCGCGAGGCGGAAGCCGTCCTGCTCGACCGCCGGTATTTCGCTTTATCGGACACAGAATTCAAACACTTCAGCTCTATGCTCGACAAGCCTCCGTCGAGCAACGCCAGGCTGCGGCGCCTACTGAAAACGAAAGCGCCTTGGGAACGATGAAGCTGCCAGGATTCGCCGACATGGACGAACTTGCACGTGAAGGCTGATGGGCTGACTGCTTATGAAGAAGAAGTTTGGCGATTAAGTCGTAACCAAGTTTTGAACACATTAGATGTTTTTCTCCTCAACCGCACACCAACAAGCGGGGTGCGCAACCGCAAGCAGCGCCAAAAGTGGCCATAACCTGATCCGCAGGAATCGCCAACTTCAGCACTGACATTCAGCTTGAGGGCTGGGTGCTCAAAGCGGAACACGAGAGAGGAATATCTATGCCTTCACCGAATTCTACGACCGCTCAAAGCCCGCTCAGTCCTCCCGAAAAACTGCGCGCGGACCACGACACGTCGGCGTTCGATAGCGGAGAACCGTCGCTCGACGACTGGCTGCGGCGGCGGGCACTCCAAAATGAAGAGACTGGCGCGTCACGCACCTACATCGTCTGTGCCGGACAGCAAGTGGTCGGCTACTACGCGTTGGCGGTTGGGGCAGTAGCTCACGCGGAAGCGCTGGGCCGCGTCCGGCGCAACATGCCGGAGCCGATACTGGTCATGGTCCTCGGCCGGTTGGCAGTGCACAAAGAATTTCAGGGGAGAAGGATTGGGCCCGCTCTCCTGCGCGATGCCGTATTGCGTACATTGCAGGCGGCGGAGATTGCCGGTGTCCGCGCCATCCTGGTGCACGCGATTTCCGACCGGGCGCGCAAGTTCTATGAGGATTGTGGATTCATCCCTTCGCCAATGGATCCAATGACCCTGATGATCACGGTTGCAGAAGCGGTGAAGGCGTTCGTTGACAAAGATTCCCGATAACTGGCAATCTTCGAGGCCGCCCAATTCTAACGTCAGCGTAGAGACGGGGCTTGCCCCGTCTCCTCTCGCTCAGCATACGAATTCGTGCGATTCTATTTGCTGCAGTCAAACACTGATGATCCGTCCTGACTACAAAGAATTCGCGCGCCTCGCTCGCGGTGCCACCCTGGTTCCCGTGGCAAAATCCATCTCGGCCGACCTGCTCACGCCGGTTTCCGCCTTTCTCGCCGTGGCTGAGGGAGAGCCTGACGCCTTCCTGTTGGAGTCGGTCGAAGGTGGAGAGAAGATTGGGCGCTATACGTTTCTTGGCGTGCGTCCATTTCTGCGGCTGGAATCTCGCGGCGCTGAGATCACGATTGCTCGCGGCCGCAAGGTCGAGAAGCGCACCGGAAATGTTTTCGCCGTCATCAAGGAACTGCTGCAGCAGCATCGTCCCGCGTCCATGGAAGGTTTGCCTCCGTTCACTGCGGGAGCAGTCGGCTATTGCGCTTATGACATCGTGCGGCAACTCGAGAACATCGGAGAGCACGCCATCGACGACCTCCACGTTCCCGACTGCGTGCTGATGTTTTTCGACCGCGTCCTCGCCTTCGATCACCTGCGGCACCAGATTCATATTGTCGCGTCCGCCGACGTGACTCACGAATCACCCAAAGCTGCCTACGATCGCGCCGTGAAGGACATCGCGCGCATCGAGAAAAAGCTGGCCGCGGGATGGAAGCCCGCGTACTGGCGCAAAGCATCCACGAAGTCAAAGCTGAAAGTAAAGGCGCGCACGCCGAAGGCGAAATTTCTGGAAAGCGTCCGTCGCGCCAAGGAGTACATCGCCGCCGGAGACATTTTCCAAGTCGTGCTTTCGCAGCGCTGGGATTTCGAGCCCGGAGTCGCCCCGCTCGATCTCTACCGCGCTCTGCGGACGGTGAATCCTTCGCCGTACATGTTCTTCTTGCGCTTCGGTGCGGGCCTGAAACAAGGAAAGACAAATTCGGGCATGCACGTGCTCGGCTCGTCTCCCGAAATGCTGGTGCGTGCTGCCGGACGCAAGCTCGAATACCGTCCGATTGCGGGAACGCATCCGCGGGGCCGCGACGAAGCCGACGATGCCGCGCTCGAAAAGAAGATGCTCGCCGACGAAAAAGAACGCGCCGAACACGTGATGCTGGTCGATCTAGGCCGCAACGACCTTGGCCGCGTCAGCGAATACGGCTCGGTAAAAGTTCGCGACCTGATGTACGTGGAGCGTTACTCGCACGTGATGCACCTGGTCTCGGCGCTCGAAGGCCGCCTGCGTCCCGAACTCGGCGTGATGGACGCCTTCGCTGCCTGCTTTCCCGCGGGCACGCTCAGCGGCGCGCCCAAGGTTCGCGCCATGCAGATCATCGAAGAACTGGAGCCGACGCGCCGCGGCGTCTATGGTGGAGCCGTCCTCTACGCCGATTTCGCGGGCAATCTGGATTCGTGCATTGCGATCCGGACGATGGTCATGAAAGGCAAGCAAGCCTACCTGCAAGCCGGCGCAGGAATCGTGGCCGACTCCGATCCACAACGCGAGTTCGAAGAATCAGAGAACAAAGCCCGAGCCGTCCTGCGGGCAGTGGAGATGGCAAGAAGTAGTGAATAGTGGACAGAAGTTGGCCCGTGTGGGGACAAGTACCAAGCCAGTGTTGAGACGGGGTCGTGTGGGGACGGGCGCCTCGCCCGCCCAAGCCGACCGCAGATCGGCCCTCACCCCAAACCTGGTTTTCATTGCATTTGGTCCACGTTTTGTGCTCTTCCCGCTCGATCGACATCGGTTGGGATGGCGCAGCGTTTCAAAGCTGGGCCAATCTGGTTCGCCCCTCCGGCCGGGGAACTCAGTAGCTGCCACACTAGAGATCCTCAACTGCCTTTTGCAGGGCGCGTGCGATTTCCTCTGGGTCGGTTTCTGGGGCGAATTGCACTGGCTTGCCAATGCGCACTTGAATTTTCCCGGGCGCTGCAACCTTCTTTCCGGCTTTCTTGATTTCAAACAGACCATCAATACGCATCGGAAGTATGGAGATGTGCAGATTGTTGGCGAGCAGGCCGACTCCACTGCGGAACGAGCCGAGTTTGCCGTCTTCCGTGTGCTTTCCCTCGGGAAATACGAGCACGCTGTAGCCGCGGTCGACGGCTTCTCCGGCATAGGCAAAGCTCTTGCGGAAGCCTGCCTGGCGCGGTAGTGGAAACAGGTTCAGCAGGGCGATGCCGAGCGCCCACTGCAGGCGGTCGTAGATTCGTGCAAGCCAGGCACGATCTGGATTGGGAGATCGCAGCAGTTCGAGCGCCTCGCCGCCGGTTGCGGTCGCCAGTTTGTGGCGGATGTGGGCGGGAAGTGCCGTCTGAACGAAGCCGACATCGACATCGGCAATGTGGTTGGAGATGACCAGCAGCGGCCCGCGAACGCCGCGCAGGTTCTCGCGTCCGGTCACGCGGGGCCATCCCAGAAGAAATACGGCTGGGCGCGCCAGGAGATAATGGACCGCGAAACGCAGCCAGGTGATCGGCCAGCGGAGAGTCCAACGCGGGTAGTGAAACTCGCGACGCTCTCCGCGAGTTCCTTGCAGTAGTTTTTCCAGATCGCCGACTGTGGCTGCGTTCGCGAACCTGGTTTCGCTCAGGTCGACCTGGTAGCGGTCTTCGAGGGCGCCCAGCAGTTCGACGCGTTCGAGGGAACTCAGCCCCAGTCCGTTTTCGAGATTCGCATCCGCCGTCAGTTGCTGCGCGTGGCGGCCGGTGATTCGTGCCAGTAATTCGGACAGCGGACTCGACGAGTCCGCTGGAGCTTGCCCACGAAGGCCCGCTTCGACCGCGTCGCGAATCACGTTGCGGCGCGGTTTCTGCGTGGAACTGCGGGGAAAATCTTCTTCGGGCCAGAGGAACCAGGCGTGCATGCGCTGATATTCGGCCAGCGTTTCGTTGGCGCGCGCCACGATTGTATTCACGTCAGCGCCTGCCTGCGCTTCGCGGTCCCGCA
>JAIQFA010000119.1 GCA_020073525.1 Terriglobia bacterium | reverse complement strand
TCGCCAATTTCCACGTCGCGGGAAAGAACGATCCCGTCAATCGGAGACTCAATCGTGGTGTAACCGAGCTGTTCTTCCAGCTGTTTCAGGTTCGCGCGATCCTGCGCCACCTGGCCCTGAGCCTGTCCAATCTTTGCCTGCAGAACCTGCAACTGCGCCTTAGACACATTCTGCTTGTTCAGCGACATCTCGTAATTTTTCTGCGCATCGTCGAGCGCGGACGCGGAAACGACGCCTTCTTTCGCCATGCCCTGCGCGCGTTCATACGCGCGTTTGAGCAGCGGCACGTCAGGACCCTCGGCATCGACTTTGGCACGCACCAGGTCGGCACGCGTGCCGTTCAGGCTGGCGCTCGAGGCCTCCAACTGCGCGCGGGCCTGGTCGACACGAGCCTGGATCTCTTCCTTGTCGAGTTCGGCAAGCACTTGTCCCTTCTTAACCTTGTCGCCGTAATCGACGTACAGCTTTTTCACGATGCCGCTAGCCTTGGACTTGATCTCGACCTTGGTGATGGGCTCAATCTTGCCGGTGGCCACCACGCTTTTTGCCAGGTCTCCCTTTTCTACCTTGGCAAGCTTAGAGGGGTCGATCTTGGTCCCGCTGGTGGACGCGATCACCACGCCGGTAACGACCAGAGCCAGAACGACTATCGCTATCGAGCTCCAGATAATGATTCGCTTACGCCGCTTTTTCTTGCCGTTGCCGTTACCTTCCACGACTGCCTCCTGCTGATTTTCAAATCTCAGAACTGTCATTCACCTGTTGTTACGGGAAGAACCTCGGAATTGTTCCTCAAAAATTTTCCTCGCTGTGAGGAGACGCGGCAAACCGCGTCTTACCCGGCCTTTTGTACAGTTAGACCGCCAGGGCGCAAAAAAGAAAGCGCGCTCGTTCAAGATAGTAATTAAGGGCTCAATTCTCATTCTAACGCCTGGGGAGTTCGAGAGGAGGATGAATGATGCTCCGAGAATTTGTATCCGCCGAGCGATTATCCCTTTGGAATGTTAGAATTAGGGTTCCATGGTTGCATACGTGCTGCTGCGGGTGTTTGTCATCCTGCTCCTGGTGGCCGCGAATGCCTTCTTCGCTGCGGCCGAGTTCGCGCTGGTCAGCGTGCGCGAAACCCGCATCCAGCAACTGATCGAAGCCCACCGTGTGGGCGCTCGCACCGTCCTTAAACTTCACCAGCAACTCAGCCGCGTCGTGAACGGCGTGCAATTGGGAATCACCGTTACCAGCTTGACCCTGGGCTGGCTGGGCGAGCCGGTTCTGGCGCGACTATTCGAGAGCTGGATCGGAAGCGTGCCGTATGCGTTGATCTACGCTCATGGCATCGCTGTGGCGGTTGCGTTCGTGATGATCACCAGCCTGCATGTGATCCTCGGCGAACTGGTTCCGAAGTCGCTTGCCCTGCAACGTGCCGAACGGGTCGCACTGGCGGTCGCTGCGCCGATGGATGTTTTCCTCACCATCACCGGGCCGGTGACGATAGGCATGAGCCGCGTGGCTGGTTTTGTCCTTCGCGCCTTCGGGACCCGCGAGGTCCGGCATGGTTCGGTGCACTCTCCCGACGAACTGAAGCTGATCGTAACCAACGCTCACCATTCGGGACAGCTCTCGCCCGCGCAGGAAGAGATGCTGCTGAATGCGCTCGAACTGGACGACATTACGGCGCGCCAAGTGATGGTGCCGCGAACCCGAATTTTTTCGTTGCCCTCCGACTTGACCCTCGACGAAGCGCTGTCGCGCGTGGTCGATGAACAACACTCGCGCGTCCCGGTGTATGATCCGCAGCGCGGTCCCGAACATATTATCGGCGTGCTTTACGCCAAGGACTTGATGCGCTGGACGCGGCTGCGTCTGCGCTTCGGCCTGGTCGCCGCGCCTTCCGCCGAGCGCATTGCCCAGATGAAGATCGGTCAGATCATGCATGATGTGTTGGTCGTGCCGGAAACCAAGTCCTTGCTGGACCTGCTCGGTGAATTTCAGCAGCGCAAACGGCACCTGGCGGTGGTGGTTGACGAATTCGGATCGACCGCAGGAGTGATTAGCGTGGAGGACGTGCTCGAGCAACTGGTTGGCGAACTGGAAGACGAATTTGACGTCGCCTCCACCCAGCCGGCAGTGACCGACGCGAATGCGCCTCTAGTGCTCGACGGAACGGTCAACATTCGCGACCTCGAGGCCCAGTACGACCTCAAGCTTCCGCAAGACGAAGGCTTCGAGACTCTCGCTGGCTTCCTGCTGTCGCGGCTGCAGAAGATGCCGGCGGGCGGAGAGGCGTTCGATTACGAGGGGCGACGCTTTGTCGTAGAAAAAATGGATGGCCATCGCATCGCGACGGTTCGAATCGAGCCCGTGGTGGTGGCGCCGGCTCCGGCAGCCCCAACGCCGGCGGCTTCCGTGCAGCGGGCCGGAGACTAGCCGCCCGTGGCACACGGGATACGCGCACCCGGGCGCTCTATGCAGAGACGGGCTTGCCCCGTCTTGTGTGCGCCGGATTAGTTTTAGTTTCGTATCAGGGCATCGCTTTACAACTTGCGGGAAAACTCGATGTTGTACTCGATTTTGGGTGGCGCAGCGGTTTACCGCTGCGATAGAAAGCTTGTTTTCTGCGCCGGCTTTAGCCGCCGAGGTGACACTGCGGCGGGAAAAGCACTTTTTCCGCAAGCTGTTTAGCGATGCTGAAAGTTCTTCAAAATCAATTGCCCCTTTAGGGGCTGGGCACTTATGCCGCGCTACGTCATCTCTCGCGTCCTCTATACTCTGCCCGTCATCTGGCTCGTCGTCTCTACCGTCTTCCTCCTAATCCATTTCGTCCCCGGAGACCCCATTCAGCAGATGCTGGGAGAAGGCGCCGCCGCCGGAGACATCCAAGCCGCAAGACACGCCTATGGCTTAGACGTCCCGCTAGGCGAGCAATACCTGAATTACTGGAAAGGCGTCCTCCACGGGGACCTAGGCAAGTCCCTGCGCTTCAACCAGGGAGTCACCAAGCTGATTGCGCAGCGTTACCCATTCACCCTGCAGCTGACGCTGGCGTCGTTGTTCGTAGCCATCGTGTTGGCGATTCCGGCAGGAGTGCGCTCGGCCCAGCGTCGCAATCTGTGGGATGACCGCGTGTTGAGCGTGGTTAGCCTCTTCGGCCTGTCATTTCCAAACTTTGCGCTGGGCCCGGTGCTGATCTTGTTCTTCGCGGTCAAGCTGGGATGGCTCCCGGTCTCCGGTTCCGGCACCTTAGCCCATCTAGTGCTCCCCGCAATCACCATGGGCGGCGCGCTGGCCGCGATCCTGACCCGCATGGTGCGCACCTCGATGCTGGAGGAGTTGGGACAAGACTACATTCGCACCGCGCGCGCGAAAGGCCTGCCGGAGCGCACGGTCGTCTATCGTCACGCTCTGCGCAACGCTATGATTCCGATTCTTACCGTGCTGGGACTGCAGTTCGGCGCGCTGTTAGCAGGTACGATTGTTACGGAAACCATATTCTCCTGGCCCGGAATCGGACGCCTGACGATTCAGGCCATCGCCAACCGCGATTACTACCTGGTGCAGGGCTGCATCTTGGCGATTGGGCTGACCTATGTCGCGGTGAACTTTCTAACCGACTTACTGTACTCAGCGGTCAACCCAAGAATCAGACAATAATCAAGTGTAGGGCGGACACTCCTGTCCGCCGCCTTTGACTTTGCCGTTTGTCCTTGCGGGTGCTCGTCCTTGTGAGTTTTATGCGCAAGGATGGGATTCCAGCAACCCTATCCATTTTGTCATCCTGAGCGGAGCAGGGACTTCACGAAGTGAAGCCCCTGCGGAGTCGAAGGACCCCTACACCCTTTTCGCCGGGTGCCCCATCCTTGCGCGTTCTGTGCGCAAGGGTGGGATTCCACGGAGTTGGACCGCATGGGATTTGTTTTCGTACGCACGTGAGTGCCGATTCTTCGCAAGAGTACTAAGGTCTTGGAAATCTTCTTCTTCATGACCTTGGCCAGTTGCCAGGCCACGACCTCCTTGATGGCTTGCGCCTCCGCATAGATGTTTTCCCTCTTCAAGAAGTCGTCAATGTTCGATCCCATATTCTTCTTACTCATTGTTTCCTGCTCTTCTTCTTAGCCTCAAATTCCGGAGGAAGTTCGTCTCCCTCCACCGGCGGATTCCCCTTCCCGACTCGCTTCAGAATACGGGCGATCTTGGCAGGGTCGGCGCGGCGTGCCCGCGCGGCGAAGTACTCCTCTGTGCGCAATACAGAATTGCTTCTTCTCACGACATTGTCCCTCAGATACATTTTATATATAAGTAAAGCCGGCTGCCCTACTCATTCGCGTTCTTTGCGAAATGAGTGGGAGGGTAGGCCATGCACCAGACTGGTGTATAATGATGCCATGTCGGTGACCAAGCACGTTCGAAGGAGCGTGTCGCTCCCCGCTCCCATTGCCAAGCAAGTAGATCGCATGGCGAAGAGCCAGCGCCTGAGCGATAACCGTGTCCTGGTGGAACTCATTGAATTGGGCATCGAAGCGCGGAAACAAAGAGAGAAGGCATTTTTCGAACTCGCCGAACGCTTTCGCAATGCGAGCGATCCCGAAGAAGCGAAGCAGTTAGGCGACCAGTTGGGCCGCATGGTTTTCGGTGAATAGTGCCGCTGACCTTCTTTCATCACAAATGATCAGTGTGCGCCATCACAGACCTCCAACCCGCGCCAAGCGACAATGAAAGCTTAATTAGGGTCAGTGAAGACGTGTGCCCGTCCCCGGACAACTATATTTGAGGCAATGAGCGCCTGAAAAACCGCCGGAAAACTATGAATTTTAGGAGAATTAGCCGAAGAATGGAGCTAAGTCCTTATTTTTGTATTATGTGAAAATAAGTCCTTATCCCTGTATTATGTAGCGGCTAGCATGCGCTAACTCTATGATTCTAATGGAACGACAAAATAGGGGGGTAGGGGGGAGTCGCGAACACCGTTAAACATTTCCCGGCGTGAATGTCCGACACGAGGACTGGCAACGAGCGAACCGTGCGGACCGCAGTCGCCAACTCAACATTGTTCCTCACCTGCATTTTCTATATAAGTGAACCCAAGTCGTCGCCGACTATGTCCACTGTAGCCATCTCGCTCCCCCGCATCGCCCGCCACAATCCGTTAGCGGCGGTGGGAGTAGTGTTGGTGTCGATCTTCGTGTTCTCCGCGATCTTCGCCCCCTGGATTGCCCCGCAAGATCCCGCGCACATCGATCTGCCGAATCGCCTGCAAACGCCTTCGGCGCAGCATTGGTGCGGAACAGATGAATTGGGACGCGATATCCTTTCCCGCTTGATCTGGGGTGCGCGGATTTCCCTGTTCGTCGGCAGCAGCGTGGTGGCTTGCTCGCTTTTGCTTGGACTCATCATCGGCAGCCTTGCCGGATACTACGGCGGAGGCATCGACCGCTTCGTCAACGTGGTGTTGATGAATGCGTTTCTCTCGTTTCCCGGCATTCTGATCGCGATCGCTTTCGTGGCCTTCCGCGGCCCAGGTATTTTCAACCTGGTTCTCGCCCTGTCGCTGGGCGGCTGGGTTGGCTACGCCCGCCTGGTGCGCGCGCAGGTGCTGGCCGTGCGCGAACGGGAATTTGTCGAAGCGGCACGGGCGCTGGGCGCTGGGGCTTTCCACATTGTGATTCGCCACATCCTGCCCAACATCATTCAGCCGGTTATTGTGCAAGCGGCGATCGGAATGGCAGGCGCAGTCCTAGCCGAAGCGACGATGAGTTTTCTTGGGCTCGGTGTGCCGCCGCCAACCGCGAGCTGGGGGTCAATGCTCAACGACGCCCGCTCGCACCTTTTCGATGCTCCTCATCTGGTGCTGTTTCCGGCGGTGACGGTGATGCTCGCGGTGCTGGCGTTCAACTTTATCGGCGATGCGTTGCGCGATCTTCTGGACCCGAGATCGCGGATTGAAGCGGGGCTGTAGTTCACGGTGTGGTTACTCGGGTCATCGTGAACAAAGCGAAGGACATCCCTCTACGCATTGAAGAGAAAGCAGGTCCTTCCCCTTCGACTGTGCTCAGGGTCAGGACGACAAACTAGTGGAGGATTTACACATTCGTAACATTCAGAGATTTGATGTCCGGTAGCCGCTTTTCCGCTGATTACTTTTCCCCTTCTACGACGTCCAATTGAGTGACAACAGATTGCGGAACTTCTTCCACGGGTCGTCCGTATCAATAGATACAAGGCAGGATCGTATGAATCGACATATGGAACTCCAATTTCAAGTCGAATGCTTGCAGGATGTGGCGGTCGTAAACTGCTCGGGGCGCATGGTGCGTGGGGCGGCGCTCGACGAGTTCCGGCGCCGGATCGAGAAACTTGAAGGTGTCCGGGTGCTGGTGCTTGATGTTTCGGATGTGGACCATCTGGATGCCGGTGGCTTGGGAACCTTGTTGCTGGTGCGCCGTTGGGCGATGCGGAACTCGGCGAAGATGAAGCTGGTGAACCCGCCGGTTTTCTTCCGCAGATTGCTGGAGGCGACGCATCTGAACTCGGTGTTTGAAATCTCCTCTTTGAAAGATGCGCTTTGCATCTTGCGGTCGCCCGAACGTCCTCATCGCTTGGCGGTCGCCTGAACCAGCCGAGCTTATGGGCGCGATGCTTTATAATTCGCGCCCATGAAGCCTAACGTCAGGTGTCAGGGCTCAGGTTTTAGGTCTCAGGCCGATCAGCTGAACTTCGTTGAGAGGCTGCCTGCCGGGTCTCTTAGATTCTCACTCCCACACCAGCAACACTCCCGCCAACTCTTTTCGTGGACATTCGAAATCCTTGATCCCTCCTGATGACCCAACTTGCCCGTAAATTGCGTGTCACCGATTACTTCTCCCTTGGCTGGGGAACGATGGTCGGCGTGGGCTGGTTGGTCGTCATGGACGATTGGCTGCTGCGCGGTGGCTCACTCGGCGGAATTCTGGGTTTCGCCGTTGGCGGCATTCTTCTGCTGCCTGTCGGCTATGTGTACGGCAAATTGGTGATGGCCATGCCCGACGCCTCGGGCGAAGTTGGCCTATACGGCGAAAGTCTTCCCGCGTCCGGTTAGCTTCTTTACCGGATGGATGATGATGCTCGCCTACTTCATTGTCTGTCCGTGGGAGGCTGTGGCTGTCGGACGCATCGCCGGATACATTTTCCCCGTGCTCAATTCCATCGAGTTATATCGGGTTGCGGGAAAGCCGGTTTACCTGCCGCACCTGCTCATCGGGCTCGCGCTTACGGCGCTGGTTACGACGGTGAACTATCGCGGCATCCGGCTGAGCGCCACCTTTCAAAACTGGACCACGTTCGGCACGCTGGCGCTTTTTGTGGTCTTCGTCGCGGTTGGTGCCACGCGCGGATCGTCCGCCAACTTCCAGCCTTTGTTTACGCACACTCCGTTCATCTCCATTTTGCTGGTTCTGCAGATTGTTCCTTACTACATGACGGGATACGAATCGGTGACCAAAGCCGCCGAGGAAGCTGACCCACAATTTCGCGCCCAAGGGTTCTCTCGCGCCATCTTTGCGGCGATCATCGTCGGCGCCGTGTTCTACATCATCGTGATCGGGGCGGTGAGCTTCGTCGCGCCCTGGCGCGGGCTGACGGGCGCTCCCTTCATGACGGCGGTTGCTTTCGAGCATGCCGTCGGCTCACGCTGGATTGTCAGCATCATTTTGAGCGCCGCTTTACTTTCGCTCTTCAAGGTATTCAACGGCAACTTCATTGCCGCTAGCCGATTGTTGTTCGCCATGGGGCGGCGCGGATTGGTGGATGCCCGGTTGGCCAGCGTGCATTTACAGAATCAAACTCCTGCCGCTGCCGTTGTCTGGGTTGGAATTGCTACGGCTGCGTGCATGTTTCTCGGCAGCGCGATTCTGGTTCCGATCTCCGAGGTCGGCTCAGTTGCTTCCGCCACCGGATGGTTCGCGGTGTGCGCCGCCTATCTGTGGATGAGGCCACGGTTCGCCGAGCGCCTGATCGCCCTGCTGGGCGCAACAGTCGGCATGGCGATGGTGCTGATGAAGTTGCTGCCCGTTGTGCCAGGAAGCTTCTCGGGCTGGGAGTGGCTCGTTCTGGGACTCTGGATTATCCTTGGCACGTTGGTTGTCCGCCCGCGCAGCGCACAGGCGGCGACGGGACAACCCGGCCAGGAAAGAAACCCATGCCCATGACTCGCTGCATTACACTCGCACTCTTACTGATTCTCTCTACTGTTGGCGTTGCTGCCGATTCGCCCTTCGATCTCGTCATCACAAACGGGCACATCGTCGACGGCACCGGCTCGCCGTGGTACTCGGGCGATGTCGGAATCCGCGACGGGCGCATTGCCGCCATCGGTAATCTTTCTGCTGCCGCGCGCAAGCGTACCCTGGATGCCAAGGGAAAGGTCGTCGCTCCTGGCTTTATCGACATGCTTGGCCAGTCGGAAACGACGATCCTTGTCGATCCGCGGCTGCCCTCGAAGATCTATCAGGGTATCACCACCGAAATCACCGGAGAGGGCGGTTCCGCCGCTCCGTTAGATGATGCGATCATCGCCAACGATCGCCCCGGCTACGAACACTACAAGATCAATCCCGACTGGCGGACGTTCCGCCAATATTTTGCGCGGCTTGAAAAGCAGGGCATGGGCATCAATCTTGCGAGCTACGTGGGCGCGACGCAGGTGCGGCGCATGGTGCTGGGCGATGCCGACGTGCAACCTACGCCCGAGCAACTGGAAAAGATGAAAGCCCTGGTGCGGGATGCCATGCGCGATGGCGCCGTCGGCGTCTCGACTTCGCTGGAATATGCCCCCGCGCCCTACGCAAAGACAGGAGAAATCGTCGCCCTCGCTGCGGAAGCCGCGAAGTTCGGGGGAATCTATGCGACCCACATGCGCAATGAAGGCAGCAGCGTTCTCGAGGCGATCGACGAGGCAGTCCGCATCGGCCGCGAGGCCCACATTCCGGTCGAGATTTGGCATTTCAAAGTAGCTGGCAAGGGCAACTTCGGACGAATGCCGGAGTCCGTGGCGCGAGTCAACCAGGCGCGCGCCGAAGGCATTGACGTTGAGGCCGACACGTACGCCTATCCAGCATGGTTCAACAGCATGTCGGCCTTCGTCCCGCCCTGGGCGCACGACGGCGGCGATGCCAGGTTGATTGAGCGATTAAAAGATCCAGCAACCCGCGCCCGCATTCGCAAAGATATGGAGACGCCGTCCAAAGACTGGGACAACGAGTGGCAGGAAATCACCGGTCCGCAGGATGTGATGATCGGAGTGGTCCAGAATTCCGCGCTGAAGAAATTTCAGGGCAAGCGACTCTCGGAAGTTGCAAAGATTATGGGCAAAGACCCGATGGATGCACTCTTCGATCTGCTCATCGAGGACAAAGCGTTCACGGATTGCGCAGTGTTCGGTATGTCAGAGCCCGATGTGGCGCTCGCCTTGCAGCAGCCGTGGGTCTCGGTAGACAACGATTCTTCGGGCACATCGCCCGAGGGTATTCTGGGCGAGGAACACCCGCACCCGCGAGCCTACGGCACGTTTCCGCGCATTCTGCGAAAGTATGTTCGCGAAGAAAAGAAGCTGACGCTGGAGGAGGCAATTCGCAAATTCTCGGCGCTGCCTGCGCAGCGCATGCGGCTCATGGATCGCGGCGTCCTGAAGCAAGGGATGTGGGCCGACGCGGTCGTGTTTGATCCGGAGGCGGTGCGCGACCTGGCAACTTTCGATGATCCGAACCGGTTGTCCGAAGGGATGGAGTATGTGCTCATCAACGGAGTTCCCGTAATCGAGGGCGGAAAGATGACGGGGGCATTGCCGGGGAAAGTCTTGCGTGGCTCAGGGTACGCACCCTAGCGGGCTGTGGAGGCGGGGCTTGCCCCGTCTCTACGGCTGCCGCGCCCGAATGCTGTGGTCGGCCCGAGACGCGGCAAGCCGCGTCTCGACGTTAAATCAGATGCCTTGCTAGGGTTTGACAGTCTTCGCTTCTGCTTCCGCGCGGCTCTCGGTGCGAGGGAGGACTTGCGGCTTGGCCAGCGTTCCGGTGAGCGCCCAGGATTGCTCGTCACCACGCGTCAACACAAAGTCCAAGCCGCTCGCCAGAGAAGCGGTTCCGCTCACCCGATAAATGCCGTTGTGCGACTCCAGTCTGCCCGCGGAGAGTTCCCACGCGCCTTGCTTCAGCCGCAGTTCTCCCGTAAACCGGTGAACGGGCAGAGGGCCGCTGGAGCCCGGGATTTCGATATGGGGCAGGCTGCCGTTTCGCATCGCGAACTGCAACTTGCCGTCGGCGACCGCCAGCACTTCACGAAAGGTGCTTCCGGAACCATCCAGATCGAATTTCCCGTCGGCTGTTCCAGAAATCCAGACGTCGTTCATCAGCGAGCCCATCTGCCCCAGCGAAATGTTCTGCAAGGTGCCGCTGCCACGGTAACGCACAGACTGCCTGGACACATCACGACCTGACACATCAATAACCCAGTTCCCCTGATGGGTGCCTTGCAAGAGTTGCCCACGGAGTGCGGTGAGCGTGATCTTGCCTCGATCCACTTCGAGTTGGGTTGCGACTTGGGTTGCGGACACCTTCTTCACTTCGAACCGGCCAACATGCAAGCTGCCGTGCGCCTGAAGCGTGAGAAGTGGCGAGGCGCCCTGCGGTACGGAACTCAAAATGCGGTACCACGGACGTTTGCTGGACTGCGGTGTGAACCATTCGGCAAGATCCTCCGTCGAAAACTGGTCGGCCGTGAGATCGAACTGATAGACACAGTTCGGCGTGACGCAGCGCCGCGGTGCGGTAACGCCGCCGCTCCAATGCGTGCTGCCTGTATGGGCGGAGATCTTCTGCAGCAATACCGCGTCCGGAGTTAGAGACATGGTCGCTGAGCCAATCTCGATGGGAGTATTCAAGCCGTGCATCTCAGCGCGCACGTTGCGCAGTTGTGCGGTCCCGAGGAAATTCGGAGCCGCGAATCCCTGCCATGGCCCGGAGACACTAACGTCCAGCTTCGCCGCGCCTTCCGCCGCCGGGCGAGTTGCGGGTATGCCCAGAACATTCTCCAAGCGAAAGAGATTTTTCAGCTCCAGGTCGCCGCGCAGAAAAAAACGGTAACCGATTCCGGACACCCAGCCGCCAGCATTTACCGGTTCGGAAGCGTTCATTACCAGCGCGACCGGGCCAACCCTCAGTTGAGGTCCGGCGAGCTCTTGCTCCCGTTGTTCCTTTGTCCTTGGATAAGCGAGTTTGCCTTCGGCTGAACCCGCGCTCACGAGCGTCAGCGGAATCGTGCCCAGGACCAGTTCGTCCTTGCCGGCATTGGACAAGAGCCGCACGTTGGTTGCGGCGCCGCTGCCGGTCCACTGCCTGAGCACGCGCCGCGAAGTAAGCGCACCTCGGGGGCTAAAGCCCAGTTCTTCATTGGCTTCTTGCGGCACGGCTGAAGCCGTGCCCTTCCCCGGCCGATTCTTGAGTTCCTCGCCGGGAACGCTTCGCATAGCGTGGAACTCAGCATTCAGCAATCCACTTGCAGTGAGATCGGCGGGGATCTGCTTCTTGGCCTGACGCAGCAATCGAATCACGGAGCTTAGCGGCACCTTCTGCGCCTCGATCGTTAGATCGTAGGCAGGCACCTGCGCGAGCGCAGCCAAGCTTCCGCGCAGACGGACGATCCCTCCTGCCACCGGCGATTCGCAAAGCAGATCCGCAAGTGTGGCGGTGACCGCATCGTACTGTCCCGAGCAAGCGGTGGTCAGGCTTAAGCTCTCGCTCTCAGCAATGTCGTAGCGATGGAATTCTTCGACTGCCGTCCGGCTTTCGATGCGCAGCGCTTCCGGAGTGCCGGACAGCTTCGCGGTAAGATTCACTCCGCCGCGCCATCCGCGGTCCTTTCCGCTGAGCAATTTCGTGATCTGTCCGAGTTGTCCGTTCTGCCATTGCGCGGTGATCTGCAGCGGGGTGAGCCGCAAGCTGGCTGCGCGCTGCCAAGTGGCGTTGATCCGGAGCAGCCCGGTGTCGGTGAGATTGAAATCCGTGCGCACGGGTTCGGCCTTGAGGCGCGCGCCCCAGGAATTCTCCGAATCCTGCCAAAGTGCGACGTCGGCATCCATCAACGCGTAGGACTTCTTGGTCTCTCCAATCTTGAAATTAATACGAGCACCGCCGGCCTGGAGATAGGGAAATGCGGGGCGGCGCTCGGAGGCGGGCTTGGCGGTCGGCGCCGCGGGAATTTGCGCATTGCGCTCGAGCAAGCTGGCCAGGTTCCAGCGGCCCTGGTGATTGCGCACGAGGTTGATGCTGGGCTCGGTAGCGCTCAGAGTGGCGATCTCGAGCCGTCCGCGGAATAGGGAACTAAGCCGGATGGCCGCGGAAACTTCCTGCGCGCGAATCATCGGCTCCGCGCTAAATGCTGGATCGTCATAGATGACGAGCCCTTCCAGATCGAAGCCCGGCCGCGGCAGGAGATGCAAGCGCACATTGTCGAGCGTGACCCTGCGGCCGAGAGCGCTTCCGATGGAGCCGGCAATCCGGCCTCGCAGTTTGTAAACACCGGGACGCCACAAGAAAAGGACCAGCAGGAGAGCCGCGATCGCAGCCACCCCGTACTTGGAACGCAAGAATTTCACCGCACGATCCTGAGGGTGCGCCGCCAGCGCGTTTGGTCAAAGAAGTGGATGACAATGTGCGCCAGAAATCCCATTCGTTCGCCTGCGTCCCGCACCAGGTACTGGCCCTCCGGAGTCACAAACGACCAGTAGATGAATAGGGGACGACCAATCACGTTCTTCCGTGGAACGAAGCCCCAGAAGCGGCTGTCATAGCTGTTGTCGCGATTGTCGCCCATGGCAAAGTAACTATCCGGGGGCACAACAATGTCATTACCCTCGATATGCGAGGATAGTTCCTGTTTCCATTTTCCATTGCGAACTTCAAAAGGCGGCACAGCCGGGAAATTGTCCCGGTAAGGGTCGAAATTGCCGAGTTTGTGCTGGGCGAACGGCTCCGCCAGTCGCTCGCCATTGCGGTAGACCGTACCATCGCGCAGATGGATGTGGTCGCCGGGGATGCCGATGATCCGTTTTACCAGGAACAGGCCCTGTTGCTCGGGCGAGAAGAACACGGCAATATCGTCGCGGCGGATCTCGCGATAGGGCAACAGCGACCCCATCCAGCGGGTCGGCGGCGCGAACTGCTCTCGGTTCACGAATACATGGTCGCCGACGAGCAAGGTATCCTCCATGGAACCGGAGGGAATCTCAAAGTTCTGCAGAACAAACGTCATGATGAACAGGACGATGACCAGCACTTCCGCCAGCGAGGCGAGGAATTCCGCCGTGGTCTCGCGCGGCTTTTCGTCCACCGTGACTTTGTCTTCTTGTTTCGGCACGTTTGCTATCCGTCTCAGAGATTTCTTTTTCAGCGCACCAGCTTGAAGGTTCGCTTCCAGCGCGTTTCATCAAAGAAATGAATAATGATATGCGCCAGGAATCCGGCGCGGTCTCCCCAGTCAGTCATCTTGTACTGGTCTTCCGGAGTCGTAAATGACCAGTAAATGAACATGGGCCGCCCGATCACGTTCTTCTTGGGAATCAGTCCCCAGAAGCGGCTATCGTAGCTGGCATTGCGGTTGTCGCCCATGGCAAAGTAGCTGTCCGGGGGCACGACCAGGTCCTCACCTTGGATATCGCCGGGTAGGGCACTCTGCCACTCTGGCGTTACTTGGTAGATATCCGACGGTGGTATTGCTGGAAAATTCTCGCGGTAGGGTCGGCTGACCTCGGCATTCGGAACGTCCTTGTTGGTGACGTACGGTTCATCGAGTTTCTGCCCGTTGCGGTAGACCACGCCATCGCGCAAGTGAATGCGATCTCCCGGAACGCCCATGATGCGTTTCACCACGAACAATCCTTGCGTCTCCGGAGAAAGAAACACGATGATGTCGTTGTCGCGGATGTCGCGATAGGGCATCAGGCGCCCCATCCAGCGGGTCGGCGGCGCGAACTGCTCCCGGTTCACGAATACATGGTCGCCGATGAGCAGCGTGTCCTCCATGGAACTGGAGGGAATTTCAAACGCCTGCAGTACAAACGTGATGATGAACAAGCCGGTGACCAGCACTCCCGCCAGGGATGATAGAAATTCCACCGTGGTCTCGCGCGGCTTTTCATCGACTACGACTTCTTCTTTTTTAGGCACGTTTTCGTATCCCGTTTCAGAGGATTTCTTCTCAACGCGGTTAATGAATCTTCCTCAGTGAACGAACCTGAAAGTACGTTCCCACCGCGTAATCTGGAACAAATGAGTTATGGCGT
>JAIQFA010000118.1 GCA_020073525.1 Terriglobia bacterium | reverse complement strand
CCTCCGGATGGTCCGCGACGCGGGGAAGATCCCGGTGGAGCGCGACGCGCTCTACAACGTGGTCAAGGTCTGGAGCTGACATGCTGCGCGTCGGCCGCATCCCCTACCTCAACTGCGAGCCGTTCTTCCATCGGCTGGAGGGCGTGGAGCTGGTCGACCTGATCCCCCGGCGGCTCGGGGAGGCCATGGCCTCGGGCGAGCTCGACGCGGGTCCCCTCTCTCTGATCGAGTATTCACAAGACCCTGGGCATGGGCCCGCGCAGTGGTCTCAGCAACGTGCTCACCGGAAGCGCCACGGTGCAGCAGACCATCACGACTTCTCCCATCCTGCCCAATCTTTTCATCATGCCCGCAGGCACGCCACCGCCGAATCCCGCCGAATTGCTGGCATCCACGAATATGCGGGACCTAATCACCGAGTTGCGCGGGCTTTACGACCACATCGTGATCGACACTCCCCCGACACTTTCCGTCACCGACGCGGTCGTGCTGTCACCCCGCGCCGACGCCACGATCCTGGTGATTCGCTCCGGCCAGACCACCAAGCAAGCGTTGCGCCGCTCTCGCGACATATTGACGCAGGTCAATGCGCACGTTGCCGGCGTGCTTCTGAACGCTGTCGACCTCACTTCCCCCGATTACTACTACTACTACGAATATCAGGGGAAATATGGGTACTACTACCAGGAAGAACCTGCGGTTGCGGGAAATGAAGCGGAGCCGAAGGCGGTTTGAGACAGTGCGTTGAGCCGGGCGGGAGAATCGGGTGATCAAGTCACACTCTTCGATGATTTGGAGATTCCATTTCCCGTCGGCGGGCAGAGCTGACAGGCAAAGATAACCATGGCCATTCCACTATCAGACCGGCGACGTTGGCAGTTCGCTGTTGGTGTAGCCATTCTCGCCTGTGTCTATATTTCTCTAGCCGGCAAAGAGTTTGCCGCCAGCCTGTTCGCTTCGCGTGCGCAGTTGCCATCGCTGCAACGCGCGGCGCGACTCTCTCCGGGAAATGCAGACTATCGTTATCGGCTCGGACGCTACTTTGCATTCGTTGCAGCTGATCCTCAGTCCGCTATCGAGAGTCTTCGAGCCGCCGTCGCGCTCAACTCTCACAATGCCAGCTATTGGCTCGATCTGGCTGCCGCATATCAGGTGACGGGAGACATCACCGGCCAGCGAGCTGCACTGGATCGTGCGTTGCAATCCGAGCCCACCGCGCCCGGCATAGCGTGGGAGGCTGCGAATTTTTTCCTGATCGACGGCGAGATCGACCGTGCCCTGCGCGAGTTCCATGTCGTGATCGAGAACGATAATTCGCTGATGGATGCCGCCCTGCGCGCCTGCTGGCGGGTGCGTCCTGACACGGACGCTCTGCTCCGCGATGTCGTCCCGGCTCGCCCCGACACCCTGATTTCCTTTCTCAACTTGTTGAGGTCCAAACAGGAAACCGAAGGTGCCATAAAGACCTGGAGCCGGCTCGCTCAGTTGCACGAGAGATTTCTGAACCGCTATTTGTACGAATACGTGACCTATCTCATTGGAGTACGTCGTCCCGACGCGGCCATGTCTGCCTGGGAGCAGACTGCGGACACTCTTGGCCTTTCTGCCTACCTGCCTACGGAGGACAATCTGGTAGTGAACGGGGACTTCAGCCTCGACATCCTGAACGGGGGCTTCGATTGGACCTACGTCAATCGACCCGGTGTCCGGCCCTTGCTGGATCCGAGCGACTTCCGCCAAGGCCATCGCTCCCTTTCACTTACCTTCGAAGGTCCGGGAATCAACGACGCGGGAATTCAACAACTTATTCCGGTACACGGCGCAACCACTTACGACTTCTCGGCGTATTACAAGTCGGCCGATTTTGAAGGAGCAGGCGGTCCCCGGATCGTTCTGCGCGATGCCTACACCGGTGCCCAGCTCTATGCCAGCGACCCGCTCAACGATTCCGACTTCTGGAAGGAAGTTCACTCCAAAGTGACGACCCCGGACACCACCACGTTGCTAGTGCTGGTCATCGAGCGATTCCCGGCCGGTTCTCCCATTCGCGGCAAGCTTTGGCTTGACGATTTTCAGCTTTCTCCCGAACTTGCTCCCGATAATTCTTCCGACAATTCCCCCAATCATTCCAAGGACAAACCGTGAGTACCGCCCTAGCAACGCCACCTGAGCCCGCGCCGGTCGCCAGAGTTTCGCAACCGCCACTTACCAACACCCTGCTGCTAGCGGGTGCCTGCGGCGTGCTGCTTTTGGGCCCGCTGGCCTTTGGAGCGGTTGAATCGTGGTCCATTTTTTCCTTGGAAGCGTGCTCGATGCTGGCGCTGTCGGTATGGGCGTACCGCCAGTGGAGCAATCGTCAACTCAACGTCTCCGATCACGTGCTCTACCGCCCCATGGGTGTCTTTTTGCTGCTCGTGCTGGTGCAGTGGCTCGCAGGAACAACGGCCTACCGTCTGGTGACCTACTCTCACCTGCTGCTCTACGCGGCTTACGGCATGCTGGTGTTTGTGGTGACCCAGAGTCTGCGCCGCTACACCCATTTCGAACTGATGGCGAAGTTGTTCACTTGGTACGGCGCCGTAGTGGCTGCGTTTGCCGTGCTGCAAGGTATTGCCCCGAACGGGAAGCTGTACTGGACCTGGGGTCTGGAGCAGGGTGGCTCGATCTATGGACCCTACGTCAATCACAATCATTACGCTGGCCTGATGGAGATGCTTACCCCGTTCCCACTGGTGCTGGCCGTAACTCAGTTCACGAACGGGAACCGCAAGATTGCTATGGCTGGAATCGCCGCGCTGATGGCGGCGAGCATCTTTCTTTCCGGTTCGCGCGGAGGCATGGCGGCTTTCGTCGCGCAAATGGTGGTGCTGAGCGTGCTTCTGGTTCGTAAGCGTAAAGGAGGCTGGAAGCAACCGCTGGTGCTTGGTGCATTTCTGGCGGTGGTGATTGCTTTTCTTGTCTGGCTGGGGGGGAACGAACTGACCCGGCGCCTGGTGAGCATTCACTCTGAGGCGCGGGAGGAACTCAGCGGAGGGGTGCGTCTCAGCATCGACCGCGACTGTTTGCGCATGCTGGTCAAGAGGCCATTCCTCGGTTGGGGACTCGGCACATTTCCAATCGTCTACCCGGAATTTCGCAGCTTTTACAGCACGTTCTTCGTGAACCAGGCGCACAATGATTATCTGCAATTACTTGTCGAAACCGGCTTGGCGGGATTCTTAATTGCAGTGTGGTTTCTGGTGCTGGTCTTCCGAAAGGCCGCGGGCAAGCTCACGAATTGGACCGAGACTGCAACCGGCGCGATGACCGTGGCCGCGCTGCTCGGTTGTGTGGGGATCCTGGTCCACAGCTTTCTTGATTTCAATCTGCAGATTCCGGCAAACGCCGCGCTGTTTTACGTTCTGTGCGCGATTGCCGCCTCTGCGCCGGTGCAGGAATCCACGCGGCGCCGCGTCCTTCGGCGGCACAATCTGGTTGTGCAACCAAACCTGGAAAATACAGCGATTTGATTGGCGGTTGCGAGGCAGTCACTTCAAATCTGCAGCCGATCGTCGCCCACGATTCTTCAGTCATTCTACCGCTGCCTGCCAAGCGAGTTCGGCGCTGGAAACGTTGCAACTCAACCGAGATGTCGAAGGAGAACTCTCCAGGTTTCCCGGATACCAACAGCGGAAGCTGCCGCGAGGCAGGGCGTGATTACAGCAAGAGCCCATACCACTTTTCGATTCTTGGGGATGTATCGCCTAAGAAAAAACAAAGCCCAAGGCAACATTGGAAGCGCAAATCGTGGAAAATTGGATCGCGACCAACCGGGAGCATCGTAGGTATAAAGTGCGAGGCAGTACAGGAGCATAAAACACGCCTCAGCGGAATAGTTTTTCGCGTAGTCCCTGAATTCTCCGGAGCGAATCGCCACCACGACCGCAACGAGCACAAACAGAATCCAGCCGAAGGTCAGTGCGAGATTGGTTAATGGCGCATTGATTGGAATTGTGTCATGAATAATGGCCACAAACGGTAAGTTGAAAGGCAAGCCGCCCTTCCAGTCATTTCGCTGGTATGACGCAACGTTGGCGAACGGATTTCCGAGATAGTGTTTAAGCGGCCATGTGTAGAGAACTCCAATGACCAGGCCTATGGCGGTGGCAATGGCACAATCGCGAAACCTCTTGCGGAGTAGCAAATGAACTCCCAAACCCAGCAAGGCGAAAACTCCAAAGGGCCGAACCACTGTAGCGAGAGACGCCGAGACTGCCGCGCACATCCAGCGATCCCGGCGCAGCGCAAGAAAGGAGCCGAGGAGGAATGCCATAAAAAGCGGCTCTGCTCCTCCAAGCAGCGACCGCTGGAGCCAGTCAAGACTCAACAGCGCGAAGAAAGCAGCAATCCAACCGTCCCAAAGCCAGTAGCAGAGCGCCACGCTCACCAACGACGCGCCTACGCAAACCACAACCAAGCCGGTGGCCTCAGAGACTCCGGTGATGATCGATACGCACGCCACTACGTAAGATACCCCCCAAAACTGCTTTACCTGGACCCCAGCGAATTGCCAGTGTCTGATCGCGGACGCAGCTTTGAGGTAGTCGGGGTTGTCCCCAAACTTGCCCCCCACCAATGACCAGTACGAACCTCCTATAAGGGATAGAAAAACGAGAAAGACCAGATAGGAAAGGAGAACCACACCCAACACTTGCGTCTGCGATGGCGCATGAGGCACGCCAGTTAGCTCATCCTGAGGGCGGGCGGCTGGACGGTGCATAGTGAGATCAAATTGCAGGGCTGAAACCTAAGAAGAATACCATGGAAGCATCCCTCAACCCACAACGACGGCACAGTCTGTTGCAGTTGCTCATCGGAGAGTTCACTGGGCAGCAGGACATTGCCGTAGCCGGATTGCGTAGCCGGTTGTGCGGACGAATTTCCCCAAACAGGCGGGTACGGCATGTGGTTAGTTTTAGCAATTCCCGGTTTCTGCCCGTTCTTTTCGTCTCACTCTCTGCCACTGCTCGCCATCAGCGCGATCGCTCCGCTGGCGGCGAGTGCGGCGCCCACCAGCAACAGACCGCCTTTGAATTGTCCGGTCGACGTTCGCACCAAGCCAATCACATACGGCCCAACGAATCCTCCCAGATTCCCGACCGAGTTGATAAAGGCAATCCCAGCCGCGGCTGCGGTGGCCGACAACAAACTCGTGGGCATCGCCCAGAACGGTCCCATCATGGAGAACACGCCCAGCACCGCCACACTGATGGCGAGAATTGCCGGGCCCACTGAAGTCGAATAGGCCGCGCCGGTCAAAGCGACAGCGCCGGCAAATGCCGGGACCGCCGTGTGCCAGCGGCGCTCTCCCGAGCGATCGGAGTGCAAGCCCACCGCCACCATCGCGACCGCTGCCGCCACATAAGGGATTGCGGACAGTACGCCGACCGTAAAATTGCTCACACCCGACAAGCTTCGGATCAGCGTCGGCAGCCACAGGCTCACGCCATAGGAAACGGTGTTCAACCCGAAGTACACCAGCGCCAGCATCCAGATGGGCCCGCTGCGTAAGGCCGCGAATACGCCGGCATCATCAGCAACTGCTGACCGCTCGTGCCGCAGCGTCTCGACCAACCAGACTCGCTCTTCCTGTGAGAGCCAGAGCGCCTCCTCGGGACGATCCACCAGATACGCCAACGCCACTCCGCCCAGCAACACAGCGGGGATTCCCTCCAGCAGGAACATCCACTGCCATCCCGCCAGCGCCGCGGTTAAATGCAGTCCAAGCAGCGCGCCGGATAACGGGCCGCCCACGACTCCCGACAACGGGGCTGCCGTCATGAATCGAGCGACGGTGCGCGCTCGTGCGCGTGCCGGGAACCAGTTCTTCAGATAGAGAATTACGCCGGGGAAGAACCCCGCCTCCGCGGCCCCCAGCAGAAAACGCAGCGTGTAAAAGCTGCGCGGACCGCGGACCAGGATCATCGACGCCGAGATCACTCCCCAAAGCATCATCAGCAGCGCAATCCACCGCCGCGCTCCGACTCGCTGGAGCGCGAGGTTGCTCGGCACCTGAAAAAAGAAGTAACCCGCGAAGAACATTCCTGCGCCAAGACCGTAAACGGCGTCGGTGAAGGAGAGCTGTTGGCGCATCTGCAGCGCCGCAAAGCCTACGTTGATACGGTCGAGATAGGCCACGATGTACAGCAGAAACAGAAACGGCACCAGCCGCAGCGTCAGCTTGCGGACTACCGCCGCGTCGATCTCGTCCACCGTGTCTCCTTGCGCTGCTGATGGCCCGGATGAAGGGGCTCTTTGATTTTGACGGTTATGGTATCGCTAAAGCGATACCCTGATACGAACCTTGCGATATCCCGATACGAATCCAACGTGGTCGTGGTGGGTTACGGGTTTTTCGCTAGAGCTAATTTGGCGCGAATTTCCGCCGCAATCTCGCCGGGGGATCGGTCGACATCGGCCACGACGGCGTGTTCCGGCTCTTCGAGCGTTTCCAGTTGGCTCGCGAGCATCCGCTCCGTCATGAAGTGACCGGAGCGCGCGTGCAACCGTCGCTGCAGGAGTTGCGGGGTTCCCCTCAGGTAGACGACCTGCACTTCCGCGCCAATCCGCAAGCGCTCCCGATAAGCTCGCTTCAACGCCGAACAAGCCAGCACGGCATTTGTCCCAGATGCCATCCAACCGGCGATTCGCGTATGCAGAGTCTCGAGCCATGGACCTCGATCGGTGTCGGTAAGCGGAATGCCGTTCCGCATCTTCGCCACGTTTGCCGCCGGATGGAAATCGTCTCCATCGACGAATTGCCATCCCAGTTGCGCGGCAAGTAACTGGCCGACCGTCGTCTTCCCTGCCCCCGAGACTCCCATCAGCAAGATGACCACCCGCCCTCCATACGCTACGAACTCCCCCTGTATCCATCCCCACCCTACAGGTTTCGATGTTAGAAATCTTGCCCTCAGAATCCAAATTTGCGGTCGGGCGGCTCCGTTTATTTTGGGGATATTTGTCAGTTTTTGGGCCTTTGCTCCGGCAAAGATACCGGGTTTCTCCCCATATTCGGACTGAATCACCCGTCCGAACCCGAGAAGGTACCTAGTTCCTACTGAGATTACGAAGGTAATCAAAGCTTCTTTTGGGGTATTTTCCGTGATATAACGCCGTTAGCTGCTCGTCCGGCTTTGGGCTGGGATTTCCGTGGTTTTCTGGCTTCTTATTGAAGTACAGAGCGAGGGCAGAGGAGGCGTCGTGTCCGAAGCGCGTACCGGGAAAAGGTTTCCGCTGCATTTGCCGATCAAGATACATAAGGAAGGGACCGCAGGTGTAGACACCAGCGGCATGACCGGCGATCTAAGCGCCGCTGGCGTGTACATCCGCGCCGACGCATCGCTTGAGGTCGGCTCGCCCGTAGAGTTTGAGATCACCTTGCCGCCAGAAGTCACGGGCGGCAAAGAAGATGTTGTGATTCAGTGCCGCGGCCGCGTGGTGCGGACCGATGAGCCGAATGCCAGCGCCGAATCCGGGGACAGCCGGGGCGTCGCTTGCGTAATCGATTCTTACGAATTCGTTCGCAACAGTTAACCGGGAGCGATCCATGCTGAAACTTATTCTGGCCGACAATCAGGCGATCTTCCGCGCTGGCATCGCCAAGGTACTGGCCGTAGAAGACGAAATGCGCATTGTGGCCCAGGCGCAAACCTCCGAGCAGATGTTCATGGCGCTCGACAAGTTTCGCGCCGCCGTGCTCATCATTGCCGGAGGGTTCCACTCCGATTTCAACTCAGTCCTCTCGGCTGCCAACAAGAACAAGACCCGAGTCGTCGTCCTCGCCGATACCGGCGAGAGCGCGCAACGCTACATGGCGGCAGGCGCCCACGGCGTCGTCTATCGCAACGTTACCAGCCCCGCGCTCGTGGACTGCGTCCGCAAGATCGCCCGGGGAGAGAACTGGGTACAGGACATGGCGGTGCCAAGCGAGCTCACCGAAAACGATATGGTTGGGCTGCGCGTCCGTGACCGCTTGACCGCCAAGGAACTGCGCATCGTGGCGCTGATTGTTCAGGGTTACAAGAACAAGGAAATCGCCACCCAGTTGGGCACGACCGAGCAGGTCATCAAGAACTACCTGCGCAACGTCTACGACAAGATCGGTGTGTCGGACCGGCTGGAGTTGGCACTGTTCACCATTCACCACCGCATCCTGAACGAAGCCGCGGCGGCCACAGCAGCAGCAGCCATCCCGCAACCCTCGCAGAGTGCGGGCATCACCAACTAGACCGCTTTCGCTGGAATCGTAAAGGCCGCCTGCGGGCGGCCTTTTCATTCGTTGCCTCATTAATCAGAATTTAATCAGAATCTTTGGACTCGAGCCCGGTGCGGGCCAACGTTCGGCGAAGGCGGCTCCCGCCGGCCGCTCCATGTTGTGTATCGACGATTTTGCCGTCGCGGTCGACAACGACATAGATGGGATATCGGTTCGCCTGATACATCGCGGCGAGATTCGTGTCTCCGGTCATCACGATGTGACACTTGCGCGGATGATCCTTCAAGTACTGCTGCACAACCTTCTTGGACTCACCCACATCCACCGCAATCACAATCAGACCCTTGTCGGCGAATTCCGCTGCGAGGTCATTCACCAGCGGCTCCTCGCTCTTGCAGTAGGGACACCACGTGGTCCAGAACTGAAAAAGAACAACCTTCCCTTTTGTGGACTCGTTGCTGAACTGTTCGCCGGCGAGCGTCTTGGCGTGAAAACGAGGCGCGGGTTCGCGATCGTCTTCAACCACAATCTCGCGGTGGACGTTTTGAGCAAGCGCTAAGGGAACCGCTAGAGCCGCCCAGAGACAGCAAGCAGGCAATACCCGTTTCGCCAACATGGCCGGAGACTATAACATGATCTGCACCTATGAAGATCAAGCGCGTTTGCGACTGGGTGGTACTCGCTTTCGTCGTCATCGTCCTTTCTAGTCTGGCGGTCGCTGCGGGTCAAACCGACGCTGTTGACGAATACATCCACTCCGAAATGGCAAAGCAGCATATTCCGGGACTTGCGCTTCTGGTCGCGCGCGGCGGGCAAGTCATTCGCGCGCAAGGATACGGCACGGCGAATGTGGAGTTACAGGTTCCGGTGAAACCCGACACCATCTTTCAATCCGGTTCCGTTGGCAAGCAGTTCACTGCAACTGCAGTCATGATGCTGGTCGAAGAAGGCAAGATCGGGCTGGATGATCCGCTCACGAAATACTTTCCCGATGCTCCCGCCACGTGGAAACAGGTCACGATTCGCGAATTGCTGAGTCATACTGCGGGGTTCACCGATTATCCGAAGGACTTCGACATGCGGAAAGATTACACCGAGGCCGAGCTGCTCAAGATTGTCGAGGGTATTCCGCTGGCATTCCCGCCGGGCAACAGTTGGAGCTACAGCAACCTCGGCTTCCTAACGCTCGGCATCGTGATTCACAAGGTTACGGGTGAGTTCTACGGAGACTTTCTGCAAGAACGTGTCTTCCGTCCTCTAGGCATGAGCACTACTCGCATCATCAGCGAAGCCGATATCGTACCGAACCGCTCCGCGGGATATCGGCTGGTCAAAGGAGAGCTCAAGAATCAGGAGTGGGTTTCACCGACTTTGAATACGACGGCTGACGGAAGTCTGTACTTCTCTGTCTTGGATCTTGCCAAGTGGGATGCTGCGCTTTACAGCGAAAAGGTTCTGAAGCGATCGAGCCTCGAGCAGATGTGGACCGTGGCCAAACTCAGCAATGGGCAGCCGAACTCAGGGCATTACGGCTTTGGCTGGTTCATCCGCGACAAGAACGGTCGTCACATCATTGGGCACGAGGGCGAATGGCAAGGCTTCGTGACCTACATCCTGCGACGCGTGGACGACAAGCTTACGGTGGCGATTCTGACCAATCTCGGAGGCGTTAAGCCGGAGCGAATTGCGGACCACGTGGCGGAAATGTATCTGTCAGGAAAGTGAAATGAAAAAAGCCAGAGGCTGCACTTGCCTCTGGCTTGTGCAAGGAAATCGAATTCGCTGTAGAGACGCGGCTTGCCGCGTCTCACGCCGCGGAGTAAGACGGACCAAAGCCCCGTCACTACACGTTCGCAATCAAACGATTTTTTCGCCTACGCTCTTGGCCTGCGTGAACAGATAGAGATAATCCGGGCCACCGGATTTTGAATCGGTGCCGGACATGTTGAACCCACCGAAGGGGTGCGCGCCCACCATTGCTCCGGTGCATTTGCGGTTGAGGTAGAGGTTGCCGACGTGGAACTCGCGCACGGCGCGATCGAGCTTCTCGCGCGAACTGGAGTAAACGGCTCCGGTCAGGCCGAATTCGGTGTCGTTGGCAATTTCGAGCGCGTGATCGAAGTTATGCGATTTGATCACCACCAGCACCGGACCGAAAATTTCTTCCTGCTCGAGCGTCGACTTCGCCGGGATATCGGCAATCACTGTCGGCTTGATGAAGTAGCCTTCGCCGGCGCTCGTATCGCGCGCGCCGCCGGTGATGAGGCGTCCATCCTTTTTGCCAATCTCGATGTAGCGGAGGATGTCGTTCATCGAACCTTCGTTGATCACGGCCGCCATGTTCGGGTTCATCGTGGGATCGCCGATCGTAATCTTCTCGACGCGAGATTTGAGTTTCTCGAGGAACTTGTCGTAGACGCGCTCGTCGACGATGGCGCGCGAGCAGGCGGAACACTTCTGGCCCTGGAAGCCGAATGAAGCCTGGGCGACACCTTCGACAGCGGAGTCGATATCGGCGTCGGCTTCGACGATGATGGCGTCTTTGCCGCCCATTTCGAGGACCGTGCGCTTAATCCAGAGCTGGCCTTTTTGTTGTTGGGCAGCGGTCTGGTTGATGTGCAATCCGACTTCGCGCGAGCCAGTGAACGCGATGTAGCGAACCTTCGGATGCGCCACTAACGCGTCGCCGAAGCTTGCGCCTCCGCCAGGGCAGAAGTTCACCACGCCTTCGGGCATTCCGCATTCTTCCAGCAGCTCAACGAACTTCGCGGCAATTGTCGGCGAATCGCTCGACGGCTTCAGGACAACCGTGTTGCCGCTGACGATGGAAGCGAGCGTCATGCCAGCCATGATGGCGCAGGCAAAGTTCCACGGCGGAATCACGGCTCCGACACCAAGCGGGATGTAGGTCAGCGTGTCGCGCTCGCCCGGCAGTTGCACCGGCGGTTCCACCTTCGCGAAACGCAACGCCTCGCGGGCGTAGAACTCGCAGAAATCGATGGTCTCGGAGATGTCGGCGTCGGCCTCGAACCAGTTCTTGGAAACTTCGAACACCAGCCACGCCATGTACTCGAGTTTGCGCTCGCGCATCACATCGCCGACGCGGAACAGGAGCGATGCACGCTCTTCGACCGAAGTGCGGCTCCAGTGGGTGAAGGCGCTGAGAGCGGCCTGCACGGCGGGTTCGACATGATCTTTGCCAGCCTTCTGGTGAACGCCGACCACTTCCGAAGGCTTGGCAGGGTTGATGGAACGGATCTTGTCGGAGGTCTTGATGCGCTTACCGCCGATGACGAGGTCGTACTCGCGGCCCAGTTGTCCGCGTACTTTTTCGATGGCGGAGCGCATCTTGCGCACGTTTTCTTCTTTGGTGAAATCGACAAACGGCTCGCTCTTGAACGGGCCTTGGTGCAGGCGGACTTGCAGACGCGGCGGGGCTTCCATGGTTGCCATAGGAGATCCTTTCCAGGACGGAACGTTAGGCGCGAATTTTCGCGACCCTTGATTTTACACCGGCTGGAGGAGGCTGGCAGGCTGCGGAAAAACCGATCCCTGCCGCATCTGGCCTCAGCGGCTCATTAAGCCCTTGACTTCATGTAATACACCATGATATATACCACACTAAGGAGACTCCGATGCCGCGCACTGCCAAACTCTTTCTCAATGGTCGAAGTCAGGCGGTCCGCTTGCCTGCCGAGTTTCGTTTTGAAGGCAGCGAGGTGTTTATCCGTCAAGACCAAACTACCGGAGACGTGATTCTCTCGCGGCGTCCGGAATCATGGGATAGCTTCTTCAAACTTCGGCAGGAGGCAAATGTTCCCGATGAATTCATGGCCGACCGTCAGGATGAAGCGCCGCAGAAACGCGAGTTGTTCTGATTGGGTCTAACGAAAATGACCCGCTACCTGCTCGACACCAATATCGCGAGCTGCATTATTAAAGGAAACAGCCCGTCCGTGGATCGTCACTTGGTAGGAGTTGCGATGGCGCAGCTCGCCGTATCCGCGGTCACGGAAGCGGAGTTACGCTTCGGAGCGGCGCGTCTTCCTCATGCCACGCGCTTGCATAACATGATCGAGGACTTCTTTCTCCGCGTGGCGGTCCTACCCTGGGATTCCGACGCAGCTCAGCAATACGGTCGCCTTCGAGCCACGCTAGAACGCGAAGGCCAGCCGATGGGGAACCTCGATGCCATGATCGCCGCTCACGCTCTCGCCTTGGACGCGGTCCTCGTCACCAACGATCATGCCTTCGCCCGCATTAAGAAACTGAAAGTCGTCGACTGGACGAAGGCACTGCCCCTGAGCAAGATCTAACCCAAGCAGCATAGGCCGATTCGGCGTTCCGGTGGCCGGCTCCACCAGAGTGGTGGTTTCCTCCCACGGGTCATCGAGGACCCGGCATCCACAGGCCGCGTGCCAGGCGGTCAACTAAATCGGTGTCGAGAAGAGGGTAGATGGGCTCTGCCTTCGTAAGCCCTTGGACAATTTGGCTATTAGGATGCACCACACCTTTTTGCAGGACTCCAAACACCCGGCCCGTGGCGAGAGAAAACACGGGGCCGCCGCTATTGCCATTCGTAGCGGTCAAATCGAGTTGGAAACCCCGCAAATGTTCGCAATCAACGCCTTGAGCGGGAATAATCGAACTGATTATCCCTTTGGTAAAGGAGCTTGTCACTGTACCGAGTTGATCGTGTAGCGATTCTCCTAAAGGGTAGCCGCAGGTTGCGACCTCCATCATCTCGTGCAGTTCGCTATAATCTGCAATCGGCAAGGTCGGGTAACCTTGAGGGAACGCCGAGTGCTCGTGCAGCTTCAACGCTGCTAAATCAAAGTCCTTCATCGCCACACCAGTGGCGATAGAGACAGCATCCATACGAATTTCCGTCCCGCGCGCGCCCGAATAAAACATCGCGTGCGGAACAACGCTTTTTACGGGAACTGGCTGGCCGTCATTTCGGCCGATGGACTGCATTAGCCGTTGATAGCTCTTGGGGTCTACGAACGCCTTAAACACATGCTCGCATGTAATAACAACTCCCTCCGAACGGACGCAAAAACCTGAACCAATAATAGTAAAGGGGCAACGTCCTCCACTTCCGGGGATCGAAGCCACAATGGCCACAGTGGCCTTTTTCACCGCGTCGTAGATTTGCGATAGCGAGATACTCATGATGTAAAACCCTCTTCGTCTATCATCGATGCGCCGTGCTGAATTACAACGTGAACAATCGGACGCCGATAATCCACGCGTGGAAAATCGACGCACGAATTTCCACGTGCAAGGAGGCTTACGGTCTGCGGTGTTTGCGGCGGGTTTTGAGGTAAGACTCGATCTTCTCGAGGCTGTAATACTGGTTCTCCTTCTCGAATGCCTTTTTGATCTGGGGAACGGTCATGCCTTTCGCCTTGAGGCAGAGAATCCGCCCTGCCAACTCTCGCTCCTCTTTTCGGCCCGGTTTTGACTTCGCTAGAAGTAACAGTTCTTCCTCCTCTTCGCCGAGGCCGAGCGCCTGTATGAGAGCACGGTACAAATACTCAGCAGCAGCGCCCCAAGGCCATGTCTCCTTGTATTCGAGACGCACCCTTATTGCCTTGTTCACCTTTGAAAAATAGGCCATTTGGCGCAAATCCTCGCCGGTGATTTTTCTTGTACCGTGGACAAAATCAGCAATCGCATTGTTGCTACGTTTGTTCTCACTGAACATCGCTCCCCCCTGAAAATCCCCCCTCTGCGGAATCCCCCAGCAATTCCGCCAGACTCGTCTGCGTCAAACTCCGCGCCTGGCGCAGCTAGTTGAGCGCAAGACCAGGGTATAGGTTATCGAGAGTACATCATGCGGTCAGGGCCGCCGCCGACACGCCCGGGCTGTCCCTGCGACTTTTTCATCACAAACGTTCGGTACACCCATCACAGACTTCTCCCTCTATCTGCGGGAGAATATAGGGGATTAGGCTGCGCATACGTGTGTGCCCGTCTCCGAGACAGGTGCGACGTTTACCATAACGTTAACTTGAAACGCTCTTTGACAACCGTAAGCTGTGGCGATAGTCGAGCCTCTCACGGCCACTAGAATCGCGAAAGAGCAGAGATTTCGCCGCTAAGTCCTTATTCGGGAATATTTTCCATATAAGTTCTTTAACGGTAAGATTTTGCGGGATTTTCTCTCTAAACCCATGATTCCAATAGATAGGGGGGAGGGGGG
>JAIQFA010000117.1 GCA_020073525.1 Terriglobia bacterium | reverse complement strand
TCGCGGCGCTGTCGGCAGTCGTCACCAAGTCGCAGGCGCAGGCGATTCTGGATCACTTCCGGAGCGTGCAATGAACCTATTCGGCAAGAAGAAACGCGCTCCAGAGATCGTTACCAACGGCCGCTTCGAGCTAGAGCGCGACGGACAAGTAGCCTACCTCCAATACACCATCGCCGGCCATGTCCTCGCCCTTCTTCACAGCGAAATTCCTCAGCCTCTGCGCGGAAGCGGCATCGCCTCAACGCTGGCCAAGACCGCGCTCGACTGGGCGCGCGACCATCACATGAAGGTCGATGTGGTCTGTCCCTTCGTCGCTGCGTATCTGGAAAACCACCCGGAGTATTCCGATCTGGTGATGCGCTAGGCGGTCGGGCGGACCTACGGACAAGCGCCGCGCGTCGGCGTACAATTTTAGTGGTAGCTCGTGATCGCAATCGAGCGGGAGGTTCCCATGCCCGTGTATGACTACGTTTGCCACGATTGTCACGAAACCTTCGAGTTGATCCTCACCCTCAAGGAACACGAAGCCGACGCGAAGTGCCCCAAGTGCGGCAGCAAGAAGGTCGAGCAGGTGGCGACCGCTTTTTATGCCGTGACCGAGAAGAAGAGTTAGCCCGCGAAGAACCCGGCGCTGCCGTGCGGCGAAGTTGAGAAGCGTCGTGTGCCCTGCGGATTCCCGCGGCGTACTGTTCCCCCTCGATCGAAACCTCCCAAACCTTCGCTCGTCCCTCCAGAGTTGTTATAGTCAACAGCAACGAGAACCATGCCCAGGGTTATCCAGCACTCCTCAGTTAAAAATCTGCGCACGGAGTTTCGCCGCACGCTGCGCTTGGCCCTGCCTCTCGTCTTTGCGGAAATCGGCTGGATGAGTATGGGCATCGTCGACACGATTATGGTCGGCCGTTTGCCGAACAGCGCAGTCGCCATTGGCGCCACGGGCCTGGGACAAAGCCTTTACCACAGCCTTGCCATCTTCGCTGGTGGATTGCTGCTCGGGATGGACACTTTTGTTGCCCACGCCTATGGGCGCGAAGACTTGAAGGACGCACGCCATACGCTAGTGAACGCGTTTTTCCTGGCCGTGCTGTTGACTCCGGTCTTGATGATTCTCGTATCGTTCTGGCCCCCGCTGATGCGGCACTTTGGCATCAGCACGGAATTGATCGGCCCCATGCAGCCCTTTCTAAAAGCGTTGAACTGGGGCTCTCTGCCGCTGCTCGCTTATTTTGCGCTGCGCCGTTATCTCCAGGCCGTCGACGTCGTACATCCGATCATGTTCGCGCTGGTGTCTGCAAATCTGGTGAATGCCATTGGAGACTGGGCGCTGATCTACGGCCATCTCGGATTCCCGGCGATGGGCATCACGGGTTCCGGCTGGGCTACAGCCATTGCTCGCGCCTATATGGCACTGGTTCTCCTGGTCACGCTGGCGGTTGTGGAAGCACGGCGCGCATTGCCGCAATGGGCGGTTCGTCTGGACCCACAAAGGATATGGGCATTACTTAGGCTGGGCGCGCCCGCAGCCTCGCAGATTCTGCTGGAGATCGGTGCATTCTCTGCCGCGACCGCACTCTGCGCCAAGCTCGGTCCGATCCTGCTTTCCGGACATGAAATCGCCCTGAACTGCGCCGCCCTCACCTTCATGGTCCCTTTGGGAGTCAGTTCTGCGGCAGCGGTCCGCGTCGGACAACATTTGGGTCGGGGCGATCCGGCCGGCGCCCGGTTGGCGGGTTGGTCTGCGATTCTGCTGGGAGCCAGCTTCATGACCTGCGCCAGCCTCGTGTTTGTGAGTGTGCCGCGATTCATTGCTCGCCTGTTCTCTCCCGATCCCAAGGTTGTGAGCGTTGGCGCCACGCTGCTGTTGGTTGCGGCTGCGTTTCAACTATTTGACGGGCTGCAAACGGTTGCTACCGGTGCGTTGCGCGGAACCGGCGACACACGCACTCCGATGTTGGCGAACCTCGTCGCCTACTGGTTTCTCGGCCTGCCGCTGGGATACGTGCTCTGTTTTTATTTCCGATGGGGGGCGTCGGGACTCTGGATCGGGCTCTGCCTGGGTCTGATGGTGATCGGCACAGCCCTTCTAATCACCTGGCACAAACGGTCGCTGAGCGGAATCACGGCGGGGAGCCCGCACCTTGTGCACTAAGATTTTGGCTCTCTGAACGACAAGGGGTGCAATCCTTGCCTGTTTCCGCTTGATTCCATTTTGCCGGGGATTTTCTAGCGGCCGTCGGCCAGCTTCGTGGCTCGGAACGACTTCACCACGATCTGGTTGGGCTGCATGCCTACGGGGATGATGGTCATTAGGGAATATTCCGAGGGCTCGAATTTCTTGTTGGGCTGGCGTTTCTGAATTACGGCGAGATCTCCGGAACCGGAGTCGAGCACCAGCAGGTAGTTCTGATTCTGCGAGAGCGCGAGCGCGTCGGGATGCGTGCCTACGGGGAGATAGGCGACGACCTTGCCTAAGTCGATGTCGTAGACCGCGATGTTATTCGATCCGAAGTTGGAGATATACAGGCGCGAGTTATCAAGCGAAACTACGCCGCGAGAGGGCTGGTCTCCGATGAGATAGCTGCCCGAAACTTCGTTGCCCGTAGTCTCGATGATGGAGATAGTGCCGGCATCGAAATTGAAGGCGGCCAGTTCCCCACCGTCGGGCTTGAGCGCCAGGCTTACCGGAGATTTTCCTACGTCGAGAAGCGCCAGCAGCTTGTCGTTGTCATACTTCGGAGGTTCATTCGGCCGAGGTTCCGATTTTAGCGCGATGCTCGCAACCTGGCCCGATCCCGAACAGGAGACGAAGGCCTTGCTGGAATCGGGAAGGATGGCAATGTCCTCGGGATGAATGCAGATGTTGATGGCGGCGCGCACGGCGAGGCGCGCAGTGTCGATGATGGAGACGGTGTTGTCGGCGCGATTGGTGACGACTACGGTCGATCCGTCGGGCGAAACGCGGGCCAGGCCGGGACTTCCGCCAACCGGGAGCGTCGCCGCCACGACGCGACGGTCGAGATCGAGAACCGAAACATTGTCGGAGCCGGAATTGGCGACGTAGGCGCGGCGTCCGTCGGGCGAGACGTCGATGAAGTAGGGGCGTCCGTAAACGCCGATGGTGGCGACAACCTTATTTTGTTCGGCGTCAATCACGCTAACGTTCGACGAGCCGGCATTGACGACGTAGACTTCGTTGCGTTTCGGATTGGCCGCGATTCCGGTTGGGTCGTTGCCCACCTGGAGCGTCCGTACCGGGCGAAAGCTGCGCAGGTCGATGACCGTGACCGTGTTGCTCTTGCCATTCGAGATGTAGGCGAATTCGCGGTAGAGCGGGCCGTAGCCGGGGAGAGCACGCTGGTGGAAGTAGTACCAGCCGCCGGCGAGGACGAGCGGGACAAGGACGGCGAGTAGAAGAAATTTTCTCAAGGACGAGTTGGCCTCGCTGAAGGCACGATGGAGAATGCGCTAACACCGCTGTGCAAAATTAGTTCCCTAGCGGAAAGTGTGACCTCGGCGGCTAAAGCCGCGTTTCAAAACGTACGTTTACCGCAGCGCTGAAGCGCTGCGCCACCCAAAATCAAGTGCAACAATCGAGTTTTTCCGCAGCCTTCTAGACGCGAGCGACTGCCGGTTGGCCGGTCTGCACCGTCCTCCCCAACACGGCTGCGATCTGCCGGACCTGCTGCATGAGCGCGTCGAACTGATCCGGGAACAACGACTGCATGCCATCCGACAAGGCGCGGTCGGGATCGTGGTGAACTTCGACGATCAGGCCATCGGCGCCTACGGCTACGGCGGCGCGGGAGAGTGGCGTTACCTTGTTGCGTTTGCCGGTGCCGTGGCTGGGATCGACGATGATCGGCAGGTGGCTGAGGCGCTGGACCGCGGGCACGATGCTGAGATCGAGCGTGTTGCGGGTGTGGTCGGCAAAGGTACGGACTCCACGTTCGCAAAGGACGATGTTGTAATTGCCCTCGCTCATGATGTATTCGGCGGCCATGAGAAATTCTTCGAGCGTGGCGGAGATGCCGCGCTTCAGGAGAACGGGCTTGCGGGCTCGTCCGGCGCGCTTGAGCAGCGAGAAATTCTGCATGTTGCGGGCGCCGATCTGGATGACGTCGGCGTATTGGTCGACTAGGGCGAGCGATTCGTAATCGACGGCTTCGGTGACAACGAGCAGGCCGAAGCGGTCGCGGATTTCGGCCATGATCTGTAGGCCTTCTTCACCCAGGCCCTGGAAAGAATAAGGAGAGGTGCGAGGCTTGTAGGCGCCGCCGCGGAAGAACTGGGCTCCGGCGCAAGCGATGCGCTCGGCGATGGTGAAGGCCTGATCGCGGCTCTCGATGCCGCAGGGGCCGGCGATGATGGCCAGGTCACGGCCTCCGATGGTGACGCTGGTGCCGGGAAACTTTATGACTGTGTTGTCGGGCTTGGTGTCGCGGCTGACCAGTTTGTAGGGCTTGGAGACGCGGATGACTTCCTGCACTCCGGGCATTTCTTCGAGCGTGCCGGATTCGACCTCGCCCTTGTTGCCGGTGATGCCGATGGCCGTGCGCTGCGCGCCGGGCATGGAGTGGGCGCGGTATCCGAGCGATTCGATTTTCTGGCAAACGGCGCGGACCTGCTCTTCGGTGGCCTGCGCTTGCATGACAACTAGCATAGGAATGCTCCGGGACCATTAAGTTTAGCGGGTGGCGGGGAACGGGGCAAATGGCGGGCGGCAATTCGGGAGAAACTTCTTTATCAGCACCCTGCTAAAGACAAGACGCTCGACGGCGGCGCGGAGGCCAGCAGTCGTTTCGCAGGACGTCGCTAGTTCAGCGAGTGTACCGATGCGGGATCAAGCAGCACGAACGAGCAACCGCTGTACTGGTAGCATCCGAGAATCCCACGCCGCACGAAACGCGTGGGAACATCGTCGGGCGCGGGAACCTTGAAGTCGATAGTCTTTAGTTGTTTTCCTTGAAGTTTCATCTTGTCCGATCCGCTGATGAACTTCACATCCTCAACCTTGAACGTCTTGCTCTTCCCGTCGGACGCCAGCAGGACGAAAAACTCAGCGCTCTCCGTTCCCGGAAGGAATCGTGGCAGCTTGAATTCGCGCTCGCGGATGACCTCGTCGGAGGCATCGACCGAGCCTCTCGACTTCGCCTCCTTGCCGGTCAAGTTATTCAAGTTCTCCTGCGCCGCTTCCATCTCGGTACTAGCCTGACTAAGCGCCATTCCTCCCGTTATCGGCATGCGGTATATCGCCATGCGACACATCCGGATAGCGAACTCGTTCCGGTGAGTACGTTTGTACAGATGACATAGGTGACTCGCCACCACTCCGTCCTGCGTCAGCCTCCACGACGCCCGCAGATACTGTTCCGCCACTTCCAAGTTCGACATCCGCTCGTTCACCCAGCCCAGCGTGTCCCAATACGCTGCCACTTTGACAATCTTCATTAGGTCATCCACTTTCAAGTCCGGCAGAGTAATCTTCTGCGACTCCTCTTCCGCCGCACGCACCGCTTTCCTCGCGTAGTCCAAGGCAAGAGGCAGCTTCAAATCTGCATTGGCCATCTGGTAGGCCACATCGTTGAAAGTGTCTCCCTTGGGATCCACGTCGGCAAGCTTGGTGAATATCGCTACGGCCTTCTCTCGTTCTCCTGCAAGCAAATATGCGGAACCCAGGCTCGCTTGCAGGCTGGCGCGTTCTCCCCTGATTTTCACCGCCGCCTCATACGCCGCCGCCGCTTCAGAATATCGCTTTAGATGAACCAGACAACTGGCTAGATTCGTCGGCCCGTCCAGGTCGTCTGGATGCGCCTTCATATAGTCCTGCCATACCGGAACCGCATCCTCGAACTGCGAATCCGCCATCAGACCAAAACCCAACACCACCGGAATCGCCGTTTGTTCTGGAGCAGCAGCCATGGCCTTGTGAAAGGCGTCCACTCCGGCATCCACTTGCTTTTGCGCGAGCAGTAACTGTCCGAGGGTCACCCAGGCGCGGGTAAACTTCGGATCGGCTGACACGGCGCGATACAAAGACGACACGGCGCCCTGCAGATCCTGCTTCGCCAACTCATCGCGCGCCTCGGCTTCTAACCGGTTCGCTTCAGAAGAATTGCTCTGTGGCCATCCCTTTATGGCGCTCATGAGTGACAGAGCTTTCCCCGGTAGCGGAGTGTTTGAGACGGATGGAGTGCTGGAGGAAGTCGTCTGCACGTACCGGTTCACATCGTTCTGCATGTTCTTGATGAAACTCCGATAGTCGTCGAATTCGGCGACCGGGACTTCGTGCAGCTTACTCAGCAACCGGCGTTTCGCGATGAGTACACTCTGATCTTCGGCGCTGTAATAGGATGCATGGTATTCCGCGAAGTCGTACTTCAAGTCCACGCTTAGGGGAACCTGCGGCGTATAGCCCTTGGGCAACTCCACCTTGGAATCTGACACTATCTCCGCGGGCGATCCAAGCCAGACCGGATACTTCGAATCATCTCTGACCGGCGGCATGGAGAACGGCACGCCCGGAACGGTAAATTGGCGGTTGCTCCAGTCAGGATAGTCCTTGCGATTGTAGGAATACGAAAAGCGAAAAGGCTCAGTGATCGCTTCGGGTGCACTCGCACTGACGTCGCTCACGGTGCCCGCGTAACCCAGTCCGTAGGAAATCTGCTGCACTAGATCTTTCCACTGCGGTTGCGGCAATTGGCGAAACGCCGTACGCAGCACGAGCTCGCCATCGCCTCGGCTCGTATCCTCAATTTTCGCGTCGAACGTGCCGTCGGCGCTAAGCTTGCCATCAATTTTGAAGGTTTCAACGGTGGGGAAAGGCGGTTCGGCAGACGTGGTTACAAGCTGTACCGTCTTCTCTGCCGACATCACCAATGCCTGTTTGTCGCGCAGACGCGGAACAAGATAGCCAAAGGGCGCTACCTCGGGCGTGGTGTCGAGCCAGACAGCTTCTTTGCCCTGCGGCAGATAGCCAATGATGTGGTCGAATTGCGCGGGCGACGGGACATCAGGATCGAGTTTCCAGCTGGAACTGATGAGTGCGGGATATAGCTTGATGCCGGAGGCCTCTAGCAAGGAAGCTAACAGCGTGTGCTTGTCCTTGCAGTCGCCGTAGTTGTTGGTAAGAACATCATCGGCGGCGTGCGGCTGATAACGGCCGATGCCAAACGCGATTCCAATGTAGCGGTATTGCGTGCTCACGAAGCTGTAGAGAGCGTGTAACTTGGCGGCATCATCCGTCATGCCCTTGGTGAGCTCTACTGCTTTGGCGCGGATGGCGGGAGTGGTCTCGATCCGATCTTTTTGCAGATTCCAGTACCAGCGCCCCACCTCGTCCCAGTTTTGGAAGCTGCTGATTTGCACGTCTGGCGGGGATAGACGGCCGAGTGCCGACTCGGTTTGCTTTTTCTGATCAATTCCGGGTTCTTTGGCGCTTTGCAGCTTGGAGTAAGTCCAGACATAGATGCGGGAACCAGCGTCCGTGGTTACGCTCTGCGTCGCTTGCGGTCCCTTCACCTTGACCGCGCGCTCGGCGGGCACCTTGATTTCCAGGCGTTCTGCCAGCACGATGCCTTCGTGGTGAAAGTTGTATTGGAACCAGAACTGACCGGGGATCAGCGGCTTGGTGGTGCGCCAGTGCACCTGGTATTCGAGAACGTCGCCGTTTCCCAGTCCCTTGACCGCAACATGTTTCTCCCGCAGGTCGCTGTAAAAGGGAGCATTGCGAGTAATTTCGGAATCCAGATCCTGCACGTTGTCGGGCGGCGTAGTGATTGTGCTGCCATCGGCCTTGCGGACCCGCACGTAATCGATGTCCACCGTCTGGGTCGAGGACTGGAAAGGAATGGTCAGCAGGCCCCACTCCTTCACGCCGGCGTCGGTTTGCACACGCACGCGGCTGGTCTGCTCGCGGGTGAAATTGCCGTCATTGTTGAAGGTAATCCTGGTCGACATCTCTTCAATGACCGCGGCTTCCTGGGAATGATCGTCCTTAGCAGGGCTCTGAGGAAACGCCGTTTGCGCGCGGCTGGCCAGTGCCGCCGCCAGCACAACAGTAAGAGGAAGGGAGCACCAACGACTGATCATGGCTTGCCTGTATTTATCGACGGTGTGCGAGAAAAAGGCAAGAAAGAAAGATGCGCGCCGGCGCTGCATGTTTCTGTCCGCGGGCGGGGGCGCCCGCGCCACAGACTTGGTCTGGCAATGCCTCTGGTCTTTCGGGCTGTCACGGACGATGGCAGAAACGTCTAAGCCGACTTCGAGCGCGCACAACAAGGTCATGGCTTCGGGCCTCGAGATGCAAGTTAACTGCACGTTTCGGATTCAGGTCACGCGGAGATGTGGCCACTTGCCGGCTCAACGGCCATAGCGCCCCATGAGCTCCGTTTCGCCCAGGATATGGCCCTTCATGGCACGTTCGAGGTCTGGTTTGGTGGCTCCGGCTTTCAGGGTGAGCTTGGTGTCGAGCGCATACAGCTTGAAATAATAGCGGTGTGGCTTGCCCGGCGGGGGACATGGACCGCCATAACCGATCTTGCGAAAGTCGTTGCGTCCTTGCCGCGCTCCGCTGGCAAGCTGTTCCTGTTTTTCCATTCCCTCGGGCAGTTCTCTCGTGTTGGCAGGGAGGTTGTATAACACCCAGTGCACCCAGGTACCGGCGGGCGCATCCGGATCGTCCATGATGAGCGCGAAGCTCTGTGTCGCCGCGGGCGCCTCCTTCCAGCTTAGCTGCGGGGAAACGTCAGGTCCGTCGCATGTGAACTTCTTCGAAATCGTTTCGCCGTTGGAAAAGGCGGTGTTCGAAATCTGGAAAGACATAGTCCCTCCTTTGGCTTGCCCAAAGATTGAAAAACCGCCGAGAAGCCAGACTGCAGCGAATATGGACAACCCAATCAGTTTTGGCCGAGTGCCCTCGACAAGAGCGAAGGTCACGCTGTAATGCAGGTTGATTGTGCGTTTCGGGTTCAGGTCAGGTCGGAGATGTCCGACATCCGCCATAACTTGAATCACCCGCAGACCACGCTCAGCGAGGCTCTATCTCCCGCGAATCCACAGCGGCTTTTACCTGAAACCGACTGGCGGGTTGACATTCGGAATAGCCTGCTAGCCTCGTCGAGTCGGAACCGGGATCGTCGCGAGTGACGCGATAGCTCCGGATGGAGTAACAGATCGCGTCGTTCTGCGCCAGCGTGGAAAGTTGCGCGCGAAACTCGGTCGGCATCGGAGCGTGCAGCTTCAGGATCGCTTCGGGACGCTGGTTGGCCACTTGCTGCCCGCGAAACTCCGGCGGAGGAGTGAGCCGGTCCAGCAGAGGCCGAGAAGAGACTGGGCTCTTGTCCGGCGAGGATTGCGCCGCAATCGGCGCAACGCATACCAAAATCAGCAACGAGAGAACCAAAAGGCGGGGGATATACATAAAACCCTCCTCTTCTGCGGATTGTAAGCTTTGAGAGCCAAGGGTGTACAGAAGCGCTTCCTGCTCGCCGAAACGGACCAGCTACGCGGGAACTATTGGCGATTCTTTGTGGTCGAACCTGTCCCGCGACGGTGCACATGCTTGCGACCGCGTTCGCGGACAGGAGTGTCCGCGCCACACTTCCCAGTCGGGCGTTGTAAAATTAAGGATTACTCATTACTGCACTATCCTTATCTATGCCACTGGAAGACAAACCCATCCCTCCCGCGCGCGAAGAGCGTTACGACGCGCAGCGCATTGAGCAGAAATGGACTGAGCGCTGGCAGAGCGATAGCTCGCTTTATGCCGCCGAGGCCCACTCGACCAAGCCGAAATATTACGTGTTGGAGATGCTTCCCTACCCTTCGGGCGCGCTGCACATGGGACACGTCCGCAATTATTCGATTGGCGATGCGCTGGCTCGCTACATGTGGATGAACGGCTACAACGTGCTCCATCCGATGGGCTGGGATTCGTTTGGGCTGCCGGCGGAGAATGCAGCGATCAAGAACAACACTCCTCCGAAGGAGTGGACGCTTTCGAACATCGCGGCCATGAAGGTGCAGATGAAGCGCCTCGGGTTCGCCTATGACTGGTCGCGCGAGGTTACGACTTGCCTGCCGGATTACTACCGCTGGAACCAGTGGTTCTTTCTGAAGCTCTACGAAGCGGGGCTCGCCTATCGCAAGAAGAGCAAGGTGAACTGGTGTCCGCAGTGCGCTACCGTGCTGGCGAATGAGCAGGTTGTAGGCGGGATGTGCTGGCGGCATGAGGACCAACCGGTCGAGCAGCGCGAACTGGAACAGTGGTTCTTGCGCATCACAAAGTATGCGGACGAGTTGCTGCGCGATCTGGAAAAGCTGCAGGGGTGGCCAGAAAAAGTCCGGATCATGCAGCAGAACTGGATCGGGCGCAGCGAAGGCACGCTGGTGGATTTCGACTTGGGTGGGACGGTGGGGCCGGCAGGGTCGACGATCACCGTCTTCACTACGCGCGTGGATACGATCTATGGCGCGACCTCGGTGCAGTTGGCGCCCGAGCATCCGATTGTGCGGGACATGATTGCCCGCGATGCGGCTTTGCGCTCCAAGGTGGAAGAGTTGATTGGCGAGCAGCGGCGGGCGAAGGAAGCGGGCGATATCGGCGCCATCGAGAAACACGGCGTGTTTACCGGCCGCTACGCTAAGAATCCTTACAACGGCGAGGCAGTGCCGGTGTGGGTCGCCAACTACATCCTGATGGACTATGGCACGGGCGCCATCATGAGCGTGCCGGCGCACGATGAGCGCGATTACGAATTTGCACAGAAGTACAAGCTGCAGATCCGGCTGGTGATCCTGCCAGCTAATACCGATCCGGAAGAGACGATGACGGCGCCGCCGCTTCCCTTCACTCCGACCGACGGGATGCTGGTGAACTCGGGCGAGTTCAACGGGCTGAGCTGCGAGGATGCGATTGCCAAGATGTCGGCACGCGCCGAGGAAAAAGGTTTCGGCAAGGCGACCGTTACTTTTCGGATAAAGGACTGGGGCATCTCGCGGCAGCGCTATTGGGGAACGCCGATTCCGATCGTGTACTGCGACAAGGACGGCGTGATGCCGGTCGCGGAAAAAGATCTGCCAGTGATTTTGCCGGACGACGTCAAGGTCACGCTGGCGGGCGGATCACCGTTGATGAATGTGTCGTCATTTCTGAACACAACTTGTCCGAAGTGTGGCGGCCCGGCGCGGCGCGAGACCGATACGATGGATACGTTCGTCGATTCGTCGTGGTACTTCTACCGCTACGCCGACGCGCAGAATGCTAACGCGCCGTTCGATTCTGCAACCATTGCCTACTGGTTTCCGATTGATCAATACATTGGCGGGGTGGAGCATGCCATTCTCCACCTGATCTATTCGCGCTTCTGGACGAAGTTCATGCGCGACATGGGGCTGGTGAAGAATGACGAACCCGTGACGCGTCTGTTCACGCAGGGGATGGTGATCAAAGACGGCGCGAAGATGTCGAAAAACCTGGGGAATGTCGTGTCGCCGGATGAGATGGTGGCGCGCTACGGGGCGGATGCTACGCGGTTGTACAGCTTGTTTGCCGCGCCTCCGGATCGGGATTTGGATTGGCAGGAATCGGGGATTGAAGGGATTCAGAGATTTCTGGGACGCGTGTATCGGTTCTACTTGCGGAATCCTTTGGGGACGCGATTAGGCGCTGCTGAGACGGGGCAAACCCCGTCTCTACAGGGCGATTCGTTGCCCCCGGAGGCTCGCGCTATTCAACGCAAGCTGCACCAGACGATCAAGCGCGTTAGCAATGATTTCCAGGGTCGCTGGCACTTCAACACCTGCATCGCCGCCGTCATGGAACTGGTGAACGAAATTTATGGCGCGGAGGAGGCGATTGCTGGCGGGCGAGTTCCAGGGTCATTGATCACGGAGGTGCAGCGCAATATCGCACTGCTGCTGGCTCCCATGGCACCCTATCTGGCGCACGAGTTGTGGGAGATGACCGGTGAGATGAGCAATCTGCTGAAGGCTTCGTGGCCTAAGTACGATCCGGCGCTGGCGGCTGAGGATGAGATTGAGATTCCCGTGCAGGTTAACGGGAAGTTGCGCGGGTTAGTCGTCGTGCCGGCGGGCGCGAGCGAAGATCAGATCAGGGAAGCCGCGCTGGCCGATGAGAAGGTGAAGGCGGCGATTGCCGGGAAGCAGATCGTGAAAAAGATCGTCGTGCCAAAGAAGCTGGTGAATATTGTAGTGCGGTAAAGTGCGATAACCACAGGGGGCACGAAGATCACGGAGGAAGGCATTGGTTTTTCCCTGTGTTCCTCTGTGTCCCCTGTGGTTAAAGGTTTGCTTTTGTTTGCAACCGGGGCATGCAATCTGAGAAACTCATCCGTGGAAACTCAATCCATCGTTGTCCTCGACTTTGGCGCGCAATATTCGCAGCTGATTGCGCGCCGCATCCGTGAACAGAAGATTTTTTCCGTCGTTCTTCCCTTTAACGCCAGCCTGGAAGAGATTCGCAGCTACTCTCCGGTGGGGATCATTCTGTCGGGCGGACCGTCGTCGGTGTACGACAAGGACGCGCCGCATGCCGACAAGAAGGTCTTCGATCTCGGCATCCCTGTGCTTGGCATCTGCTACGGATTGCAGTTCATGGTGTATGCGCTCGGCGGCAAGGTGCGCCCGGCCGCGAAGCGCGAGTACGGCCATGCGAAAGTCGAGATTCAGGAATCCGACTCGGAACTTTTTCAGGGACTGCCTCACCTGTTGGCGGTCTGGATGTCGCATGGCGACGAGGCAGAGGAACTGCCTGCGGGATTCCGGTTGACCGCGAAAACTCCGAATGCGGTTGCAGCCATTGAAAACGCTGAGCGCAAGATGTGGGCGGTGCAGTTTCATCCTGAAGTGCACCACACGCCGCTGGGCTCGGACATCCTGCGCAACTTCGCGCTTAACATCTGTGGAGCGAAGCCTTCGTGGACGCCGCAGCATTTTATCGACGCGACCGTAGCGCAGGTAAGACAGCAGGTTGGCAGCGGGCGGGCCATCTGCGCGCTTTCGGGCGGCGTGGATTCCTCCGTTGCGGCGGTGCTGGTCGATCGTGCCCTCCGCGACAGCTCCGGCAAGCATGCCCTGAGCGGAGCCGAAGGGTCGCGGCTTACTTGCGTCTTCGTCAACAACGGAGTCCTGCGCAAAAACGAGTTCGAGAAAGTTCAGCAAAATCTGCGCGACAATCTCGGCCTGCACCTGGTTGCGGTCGATGCCACCGATCGCTTCATGCGGAAGCTGGCGGGGGTGACCGATCCGGAGACAAAGCGCAAAATCATCGGCAACGAGTTCATCGAGGTCTTCGACGACGAGGCGAAGCGCATCCTCCAAGAAGAAGGCGAAGTGGAGTGGCTGGTTCAGGGGACGCTTTATCCCGACGTGATCGAATCGCGCTCGGTGCGCGGGCCTTCCGAGGTCATCAAGTCGCATCACAACGTCGGCGGATTGCCGGAGAAGATGAAGCTCAAGCTCATCGAGCCGCTGAAAGACTTATTTAAAGATGAAGTGCGGCGCATCGGCCGCGATCTCGGCATGCCTGAGGACATCTTGCAGCGGCAGCCGTTCCCTGGGCCTGGTTTAGCGGTGCGCATTCTTGGCGAAGTGACGAAAGAACGCGCCGACCTGCTGCGCGACTGCGATGAAATCGTGGTTGGCGAAATCAAGAAGGCCGGACTGTATCAGAAAATCTGGCAGTCGTTTGCCGTGCTCTTGCCGGTGATGTCGGTCGGAGTGATGGGCGATCAGCGGACTTATGCTTACACCTGCGCTGTCCGCGCCGTGCATTCCGAAGACGGCATGACCGCCGACTGGGTTCCGCTGCCCTACGAAGTGCTGAAGACAATTTCCAATCGCATCGTGAACGAAGTCCGCGGCGTGAACCGCGTGGTGTATGACATCACGTCGAAACCTCCGGGCACGATTGAGTGGGAGTAAGGGTTTGGGTAGGGCACGGCTTCAGCCGTGCCGCAAGAATTCGGAAAAGCCGAGGGCTTAAGCCCCTGAGGGCTGCTGAAGTCGGGCATTAAGCTGGTGACGCACGATCACCGGGCAAAGGAAAAATAGTGCGAGTTCTGCTTGATAACGGGATTTTCATTCACTCCGAGTTCGCCGAGGAATGCGTCAAGCAGACCACCATCAACTGGGGCGGCGCTGCCCAAACCAGTGACGTCCACGGACTGATGAGAAAACCGCCAGATGAGAACACTGAATATCAAGAGCAAAAAGAAGCCTTGTTTACCGTCGGTCGCCTAATCCGGGAAGGCAAGATCGAGGCATTCGACTACTGGGAAATTCGGTGTGAGAGGTTGCGGGGAACACCAAGCAACCAGGCGTGGAATGCCTTGCGATGTTGTGACGTTCGTAATTGTAGCCCAGCTATTCGTCGCTCGATCTTCAGTCGGTCAATTTACCTTGACGACGTCTTCGCCAAAGGGGGCAAGGATGACATCAAGAGAGGTGTTGAACTCCGCGGCGCAAACCAGATCACATTCTTCAAGCGACTCTCTACTTGGACGATTCCCGAAATTGACTTGCTTGTATCACACGCGCCTCTGCTTCAATTGACTCAATTCGAAATCGATAGC